>JBMFTY010000010.1:260-40675 GCA_049966795.1 Thermoplasmata archaeon | reverse complement strand
AAGAAGGAACAAGGGCAAGGTTGTTCCTGACAGTCCTGGGATACACCCTCGTTGCTATAATAGCTGAGAAGTGCGGCATTTCATACAACCAGGTTCTCAAGACAATATCTGGGATAAGGGAAGTGGTGTATTCAAACGGTTCCCACTCTCACGCAGAATATACGAAGGATCAGAGGGAGCTCCTGGAGAGACTGAAAATAGTATTGTAGTAGCACAAATGGGCGAAGATAGGCCACAAGGGACTGACCAGTTACCTTTGGGGGAAGTCCGTGTATCTCCTCCCTGAAGGTCGGAGTTTTACTGCTTCCCCCAAACTCCTAACCTTCCTATAACGCATAAATCTTATTATTCATCAGGGCATGAACCTTAGTGGTAGATCCTGCTGCAACTTATTTTTCCTGCACGGACAAAGAGAGAGCGATATTCGAGTCCGGCGTGAAGCTTGGAGCAATTTATCATCAGTACCTCGGAATTCCCGTGAATGAGAACAATGTCGAGTTCGTTGAAAGGGCCATAGAGAAAGCGGTTTCAGTGCAGCCCTTCGTGGAAAGCGTTAAGATAAGCATAGACAGAAGGAAGGTGGGAAGGGCCAAGGCAACATACAGGTACAAAACCCTCGTTGGGGACATGATAGATGCCACGGTAGTCATAAAATATGGAAAGGCGAGAGTTGAAGGAAGGATGGCCTGGGTTCCTTCGATGAAGTACCCGCTGATGAGGTTCAGGGTGCTGGAACAATGAAGGTCAAGATTTCTCTGGCAGGCCTCCCGGGGGTTGGAAAGACGCAGACCCTGATGAAGACGATAGACATCCTTGAGAGGGAGGGGAACGTAGTTGGCGGCATTCTTACCGAGAAGGTGATTGAGAACAAGGAGCAGGTCGGCCTCAAGGTGCTGGACTGGCACTCCAAGAACGCAATAATCTTTGCGCACAAAAGCATTAATTCCAGGATAAGGGTGGGAAAATTCGGCGTGGATTTGAAGGCATTTGACCAGGTTGCCATTCCTGCCCTTGAATGGGCAAGGGATAATGCAGACGTGATAATAATAGACGAAATAGGCAAGGTCGAGCAAGAGAGCAAGGCCTATACGGAACTGGTGAAGGAGATCCTGGACCTTGACAGGATGATGATCCTCACGCTCCATAAGAAGGGAAGAAACCCTCTCCTGCAGGAAGTGAAGAAGAGGGACGATGTGAGGAACCTGGAGGTCACTCAGATAAACAGGACACTGCTCCCCTACAAGATAGCTCAGCTCCTCAAGGGAGAAGAGGCTTGATTCTGAAAGAGGGTTCAGTAAGCGTCGAAATTCTCTCCTATTATGAAAGGGGACCCGGAGCCAGATCCCCGGGATTCTTCAACAGGGAGATGCAGGTTTCGAGGGACCTCACCGTGGCCCTCCTCTCCTCTCTTCCCCGTGGAAAGGCCATAGATCCCATGGCCGGAACGGGGGTAAGGGGGATTAGAATAGCGAAGGAGGCGGGATGGAGTGTTGTGATCAACGACCTGGATGGCAGGAATGCCTCCCTCGCAAGGAGGAATGCGGAGATGAATTCCGTACAGTGCGATGTTCTCAACGAGGATTACTACTGCGCGCTGTCCAGGGGGAGATGGGACTATGTGGACATAGATCCCTTCGGCTCACCCGCGGGATTCATAGATGCCGCTCTTATGAGGCTTAAGAACCATGGGATAATAGGGGTCACGATGACCGACACCTCCAATCTGGAGGGGGCTTCCATCGAAAAGGGGGAAAGGATATACCTTTCGCGGGGGATCAGGGGCGTCTTCGGTAGGGAGGTATCTACAAGGGCGTTCATCTCATTTCTCGTCAGGAAGGGGGCAGCATTGGGGATGGGAGGGAAACCCCTCCTGGCGGTGAGGGAGGGGCATTACATAAGGGCATTCATCCGCTATTCCAGGGGGGCAGTAGAGGCCACTGAGGCGCTCAGGAATTTGAGGGTCGTAGACATAAACGGTGAGACGGTAGGTCCCCTCTACATGGGGAGGATTTACGATTCGGAGCTCATTGAGAGGATGAAGAATTTCAATTTCTCAGAGAGGACCTCCAGGCTCTTCCAGAATTTCTTTTACGAGGACCTGATGTTTCTCTTCTTCCTCAACAGGGTTGGACAGAGGGAGGTAAGAAAGGAAAAGGTGGTGAACGCATTGAGGGGGGCAGGCTTCCTGGCTGGTCCCACGAACTTCAGTCCCAACGGGATAAAGAGCAACGCCTCCGCGCAGGATTTTGAGAGGATTACATCGTCAATATAAAAATCAAAAAATTCAACATGTTTATTTAATCGTAACACTTCCGTTCTTGGGATGAAGGGGTACATTGCGCTGATGAGGCCCGTGAATGCGGTTATGGCCTCTCTTGGAACGATCATAGGCGGGATAATCGCGCGTGAAAGCCTCTCGGCCCTTTACTTTTACAAACTGTACATCGCGATGGCCGTGGTCTTTCTTGTCCTGATGGCCGGGAATGTTCTGAACGACTACTTCGATGCGGACATAGACAAGATAAACCATCCGAAAAGGCCAATCCCTTCCGGCCAGGTTTCCAGATCATCCGCCAGGGTTCTTGCGACCGTGCTTTTTATCGCCGCGATGATAGCATCTCTCTTCACGTTTAACATACTTCAGGTTATCATTGCCTTCGTTGCTATACTGCTCCTCGTGACTTACGAATGGAAGACAAAGGCCCTCGGGCTCGTTGGAAATATCGTGATCTCCGCCCTCGTGGGCCTCATATTTGTCTACGGCAGCCTTTCCATCAAGTTAAGCTACCTGGTCCTCATCCTCTCTCTCATGGCATTCCTCGCTAATCTCGCAAGGGAGATAGTGAAGGATGTGGAGGACGTGGGCGGGGATGTCAACAGGTCCACGCTACCCAAGAAGATAGGGAAGGGACTGAGCCTCGTGGCATCCGCTGTTCTAATAGTCATAGCGGTTTCCCTTTCCCCTATACCATACATCTTCTTCGGCTGGAAGATTTTATACGTGCTTGTTGTAGCAATCTCTGACCTCCTTTTCCTAGCATCAGCATTTTTCTCATTTCACAATCAGACAACGGGGCAGAACCTTATTAAGGTGGCAATGATCCTTGGTCTCGTCGCATTCCTGGTGGGAAGCTCCGTATGATACTCGAGAACATGAAATATGGAAGGCTAAGGCACCTCACTCTCCTGGACCCGGAGAAGTACGATGAGGGAATTATTGACCACGTTGTTCTGGAGATCGAAAAGGCAGGAAGCAACGGGATACTAGTTGGTGGCTCCACTGGCACGAACCACAGGAGGGTGGACGCCCTTGTTTCCGCGATAAAGGAGAGGACAAACAGGCCAGTGATACTTTTCCCTTCAAGCCCGTCCGCCGTTTCATTGAGGGCTGACGGTATATTCTTTCTGAGCCTTCTGAATTCCTCATCGCTCAGGTACGTCATAGGCTACCAGGTCAGGGCCGCCAGACTGCTGAAAGAAACAAGGATGGAGGTGATTTCCGTCGCGTACCTGGTGTTTGAACCGGGGATGACAGTGGGCAGGGTTGGAAAGGCGAGGCTAATAGGAAGGAATGATGTCTCGACGGCCCTGAACTATGCTGCCGCCGCGGAACTCATAGGCTTTGACGCGATATACCTGGAAGCAGGTTCTGGAGCCCCTGAGAGCATAGAGCCTGACGTTGTCAGAGAGGTGTCAAAAAGCTCAACAATACCTGTGATAGTTGGCGGAGGGATAAGGACCCCGGAAACCGCAAAAAGGATGCTGGATGCCGGTGCAGCAACGATAGTAACCGGGACAATTGCGGAACATGACCCCTCCGCTCTCAGGAGAATAGTGGAAGCACTGAGAGCTTAATCCCCTGCCTCGATCTTCTGCAGGTTCAATTTTGCCTTCGTGTGTGATGGATCCAGAGAAAGCGCTTTTTCTAGGTCTGCAACGGCCGTTGCAATATCCCCCTTCTCCTTGTATGCTAGGGCCCTGTTGACGTAGTAATCAGCGTTCTGAGGGTTGAGTCTTATTGATTTGTTGTAGTTTTCAATCGCCTTGTCATAGTCCTTGAGATAGAAATACGCATTGCCAAGATTCACATAACCTTCCAAATACAATTCATCTTTCTCGATGCTTTTCTTGAGAAAATCTATCGCCTCAGCGTAGCTGCTTTTTTCAAGATAGATGGAACCGAGGTTGAAGAACAGGTCTGGGTCCTCGTGTCCTTCGGATACGAGCTCGCTGAATGTGGCGATTGCTCTCTCATAGTCCCCCGCATGGAAATACGCGACCGCAAGATTGAATCTGGTCTCGTAATCCCCCCCGTCAAGCTCCATGGCCTTCTTGAAATTCTCAATTGCCTCCCTGTATTTCTTAATTGAGAGGTATCTGGCCCCCCTTTCGAAGTATATTTCAGCACTCACAGCTTTCTCTGCCTTCTCCTCCCCCTTCGTGATCTTGAAATCCATGATTAAGGGGAAGGTGAATCTGTGCTTAAATTATTTGTCAAATGAAATGGAAAGGATAGCCTCAGGACATCTCCCTCAGTACAAGCTTTACCTTGTCCCTAAAGACCTTTATATCTTCCTCGCCGACGATCAACGGAGGCCTAAGCCTTATCGTTCTTTCAGAGGCTTTGAGGACGAGAATGTTCTTCGAATATAGCCTGTCATAAAATTCGTCCCTCATCTTCCCCGTCTTAAGGTCAATCGCGTCCATGAGCCCCCTTCCCCTGGGATTCTCCACAAGGTTGGGGAAGGTATCGTACATCTCGTTCAGCACCTCGACCACTATCTTCCCCATCCTCTCCGCATTCCTTACCAGGTCGTATTTCTTCATTATTTCCAAGTATTTCGTAGCCCTCACCATATCGGCGAGGTTTCCTCCCCACGTGGAGTTGATTCTGCTCGAAACCTTGAAAACGTTGTCCTCGACCTCGTCCACTTTGCTTCCGGCCATTATACCGCATACCTGGGATTTCTTTCCAAAGGCAACGATATCCGGCTCAATATCGAAATGCTGATGGGCCCACCATTTCCCCGTAATACCCATCCCGGACTGCACCTCATCCAGAATGAAGAGTGCGTCATTTTCGTGAACGATCTCTATAGCCCTCTTGAAATACTCCTTCCTGAAGTGGTTGTCCCCTCCCTCACCCTGTATCGGCTCCATTATGAAGGCTGCAATGTCATCCCCGTATTTCCTAAAGGCATCTTCCATCTCCTTTATGCTTTTCTCTTCTAGCTCTTCAACCTTCCTTCTACTGCTATCGGTGAGAGGGAAGGTTAACTTGGGGTTTGTTATCCTCGGCCAGTCGAACTTCGGAAAGTACTTCGTCTTATTAGGATCAAACGTGTTAGTAAGGCTTAGCGTATACCCGCTCCTTCCGTGAAATGCTTCCCTTAGATGTACAATCTTGGTGCCCTTTTCTCCTTTAACCCCGTTCTTGATGTTCTTCCTGACCTTCCAGTCGAAAGCCGTCTTAAGTGCGTTCTCCACTGCAAGAGCCCCGCCTTCAATGAAGAAATAGTATTTCATGTATTCAGGCGCCGCAATTTTAGCGAAGGAATCAACGAATTTTGCCATCTCGGGGGTGTAGATGTCCGAATTTGTAACCTTGTTGAGCGCGGCCCACTTCATCTCCTCAATGAACTCCGGATCCAGCATATCCGGATGGTTGAGCCCCACAGGATTTGATGCAAAGAAACCGAAGAAGTCCAGGAATTCCTTTCCGGTTGAAAGGTCGTAAAGCTTCATTCCTGCACTCCTCCTTAGGTCAAGGATGAGCGGGAGGCCATCTGCGAGCATGTGGGAAGATATTATCCTCTTAACTTGATCTGCATTCAATTCTCCCTGTGTTATCATAATTATTGATTAAATCTGCCGATAAATATTTTTCTTAGTTCTAAAATTATTGCTATTATAAAATAAAACAAAATTAATTTATGCTTCTCCGCACCCCTTTGCAACTATGCTCTCTCCGAATTCGAATGAGAGATGCCTGATTGCCTTCTCAAGGAATTCTTCCTCGTCCACTTTCCTTCCTGTTTCATTGCTTACCGAAGTCATCACTCCTGGGTCAAGATCACAGGGAGATATTGCGTAGAATTTCGTCAGGTCTGTGTTGATGTTCATCGCAATTCCGTGGAGAGTCGTGGAACCCTTCACGGCAAAGCCGATGGAGCAGACCTTCCTTTCTCCTACCCATATCCCTGTCTTCTCAAACAGCCTCCCCTCTCCCTTCACTCCGTACTCCCTGAGTGTGGATATCAAAGCGCTCTGTACCCTGATTATAAGGTCCCTCACATTCATCCCCCTCTCCTTGAGGTTGATGATGAAATAGAGAACAAGCTGACCCGGCCCATGGTAGGTCAAGTTTCCGCCCCTCTCTACCTTCACAATAGGCACCCCATACTTCCCGTAGTCTCCTTTAAAATGAATTCCCCCTGTGTAAACATCAGGATGCTCCGTCGCTATGATCGTATCTCTTATCTCCCCCCTCTCCCTCCTTGCGTTCAGATCCCTCTGCATCTCGAGGCAGGATTGGTAATCCATAGGAATGCATTTGAGGAGTATCACTTCACCCTCATTTCTTTTTACTATATCTCGATGATTCTTTTGAATAGTGAACCAGAACCCTTAATATGGCAGTGCTTTTCAATAGCTATGAGAAAAAGCGCGGTTATAGCGATCGCTGTCGTTATCGTAGCGGTCGCTGCAGGCGTTGCCATATACGAGTACTACGGCACCATGGGAACCCTCAGGGTGGCGGTGGCGGATGCTCCCGTGGGAAACGTGAGCGCGGTGTACATAACCTTCTCCTCAATAGCGCTCCACGGCAACTCTTCGGGCTGGACAAATTATTCTTTAAGCAGCAGGACTGTGGATATTTACGATCTGACTGTGAGTAACGCAACTATTCTTGGCAATCTGACTGTTCATTCGGGCAAGTACACGATGATAAGGGTGTACATAACGAACGTCGTTGTAACAATCGGAGGGGTCAATGAAACGTTCAGGCTTGCATCCAAGGCCGGGTTCCTGAACCATCCATTCACCATAGCACCTCACACCACAGTGGGGTTCACCCTTGAGTTCGATCTTCACCAGTGCCTGAACCTAAATGCGATGATCTTCACACCGTACCTTGGAGTGGTGGTATCTTAAAGAATGAACTACAAAAATGAGCAATAAAGCCCCTGCCTTAAGGGATGAGAGGATGTCAGTTGCCTGAGGAGACGAAGCTCAGGATGCCTGAAACGTCAACTTTCTCCAGGATATTTTTAGCAAGGCGGTCAATGTTTCTGTTCAGTATCTCTGAATACCTTTCCTCAGGATTCACATTCAAAATGTATCCAAGGAAACACGGATTCTCTAGTATCCCATGAATATTTGTCCCGATTATTCTTCCATCCACGGAAATCGCCCCTTCCCCCTTTCCATCAACTAAACAGAGAGGCTTTTCCCCCGAGTCCGTCAGCTCGCCGTAGTGTATCTCGTACCCTTTTTCCATCCCGCACCTGAAGTGAGGATTATTTATTTCATAGGAAACTGCCTTTGTGGTCTTTGCTGACCTGTAGGTGAAGGTGCACTTAAGGAGGCCAAGACCTTCGTATGATTGCAAAGGTGATTGCACCATCTCCGGGTCACGAATCTTTTCTGAAAGCATCTGAAAGCCCCCGCATATCCCAAGTATTTTCCCGGCTCCCCTTATTCTTTCCCATAGGCCGCTCTCCTTCAGGAAGTTCATGTCTGCAAGGACATTCTTTGATCCAGGCAGGATGACCAGATCACAGGAATTCAGTAAATCCATGTTATCTGCAGTAACGTAGGTGAATCCTATGCCATATGCGACAAGGGGATCAAGGTCGCTGTAATTCTCCATCATCGGGTACTTCACAACGCACACTTTCCTGTTAACCAGCGGTTCCCTGGCATAGTCCATCGAGTCCTCACCGGGAAGGGGAATGTTTCCGAGATGTGGAACTATGCCTATGACCTTTTTACCGGTCCTTTTCTCTATCTCCTCTATTCCAGGCCTGAGGATTCCCTCGTCACCCATCATCTTGTTTATTATTATCCCGCCAACTTTGTCTGGATTGACCATGAGCTCGAGTGTGCCAAGTAATGAGGCGAAGACCCCGCCTCTTTCTATATCAGCCACGAGAAGTGCATATGGATCATAATTGGAAAGGAGGTATGAATTCGAAAGGTCCTCCCTCCTCAGATTTATCTCCGAAGGGGAGCCAGCGCCTTCGGCAACAACAACATCATTGCTGCTGAGCAGTCTCTCTAGAGATGAGGAAACAACCCCCTTCCCTTGATCGCGAACTATTTTCTGGTAATCCCTCACGCTGAATGAACCGAGGGACCTACCGTTAACTATGACCTGCGAATTTCCATCTGTTTCAGGCTTCAGGAGAACTGGATTCATCTCCTTCAGCGGTTCAGTCCTCGCAGCCTGGGCCTGAAGCCATTGTGCCCTTGCTATTTCAGAACCATCCCCGAGAGACACGGAGTTCCTGGACATATTGACAGCCTTGAAGGGTGCAACCCTGTAGCCCGCATCAGCCAGGATGCGGCATAGAGCCACTGTAATCGTGCTCTTCCCGCTTCCAGATGATGTTCCGAGAACGAGTATCAGCCTACCCATTTCCTCCATCACCTCTTCGAGGTAGGGCTGCTGTCTCCAGAATACCCCCGGGAAATTGAGGACCGCGTTTCTCTGCCGTGCGAGATGGTCCCCTGAGCAATTTTGGAAGATGATTGAAGGGGGTGAAACAACAACCCATCACGCACCCGCTAGGGAGATCCTCTGTTAAAGCTGAAACGGGCAAATTTGCTTTACTTGGGAATGTTGTGCAATTACCCAATGCATCTTCAACTTCCATTTCTCCCCTGGCCATCTAGCTCCCTCCGCAATCTTCTGGAATACCTGCTCAGGGAGAAATGCGAATACGAACCCAGAACGTTACCCTCTACCCTTCCGTCGTACCCATCAATACCCCGCCCGACGATATTTTTCATGCTTTTGACTCCCCCGTCCTCAACAGTGCTGTAGTGGAACTCGTGCCCCCTTGCCACATCACCTCTTCGAAACAAAAGGGAATCCTTGATCACGGAAAGTTCAGTGTAACCTATGACAGGCCTGCTCCCCATCTTCACCCTGCCCTGGAATACACCGGACATCTCATATATCTTTCCGTTCACCTCAATCTCTCTTTCCAGATACATGAGGCCTCCGCATTCCGCGAGAATTCTTCCGCCGGTCGCGGCGTAATCCCTGATGAATTTGAGGAGTGGTCTCCTGGATGACAGCTCCTCTGAATAGAGCTCCGGATAGCCACCGCCGATGTATATGAAGTCAGGGTTCTCAGGGATTTCCCCCAAGATTGGGGAGAAATAGTGCACCCTTCCCAGATTTTCCAGAACTTCGATTGAATCGGAATAATAAAAATTGAACGCTTTGTCGTATGCAATCCATATACTCTTCCCCGAGTGCTCCTTCCCTGCCTCCTCCTTGATAGGTTGCACCTCCGGAAGGTTCTCCGTAAATGATAGGTCTACGTAATTTGAGACTTTCTCAGCTATTTTCCTTAGGTTGGTAAGTTCCAGGCCGGTTTTAAGGCCGAGGTGCCTCTCCTCTATCTCCAGGTCCCTGTCCGCGGGAATAGCCCCGAGGATTTTGATATTGTGACTTTCAAACACCTTTGTAACCATTTCAAGATGTTTCTCTGAACCATACCTGTTCAGTATGACCCCCAGGGTCAGCGGGGTTATGAACGATTTAGCGATGTGGTAGGCGGAGTCAGCAAGCTTCGACACATCTATCACGAGAATGTAAGGTATCTTCAATTTCCTGAAGTAGTACATGGTGCTCACGTCCACCTTGAATCCGGAATCGTAAAGACCCATCACCCCCTCCACCACGCCGTAATCATACCTTCCTGCAAGCTTCGGAAGAATCTTCGCGTAGAGCCTCCCCTGGATCCACCTGTCTATATTCCACGCCCTTCGTCCCGATACGGCAGAGAGAATCCCCGCGTCTATGTAATCAGGGCCTATCTTCACGCCCACCGAATTCCTTAGGGCTGAGAGAAGAGAGAGGCTCAAGGTGGTCTTCCCGGAGCCTGTCATCGGAGCACCAATGCCCACAACCTTCACCTCCCCCCATATCCAGGAGAGAAATATGTTTTCCCCGGACGAACTTGAGAATTGCATCCCGGTCATCCCCCATGTAAACAAAGTCCAGAAGAAATGTGGGGAGGATAGAGGTCTTATCACCCTTAACCCTTGTGCAGCGTTGAAATTCTCCCTCTGAGATTCTCCCCATGCTGCAACGCAGTAAAGGGGGAAATCAAAAGGTTTTATATGCAAAACTGCTTTACGTTTTACCCTGCAAGTGATATAATGGCACAACAGAATGAAAAGAATGAGAATTTGAAATACATCGTGAGACTCGCCAATACGAACCTGGACGGAACCAGGCAGGCGGTCTATTCCCTATCAACCATAAAGGGGATAGGTTACAGAACCGCTGAGATAATGTTGAAGAAGATGGGTATTTCCCCTTGGGCTAAGCTAGGGGAGATAAGCGACGAGAAGCTTGACGAGATAAAGGAAATCATCGAAAAAAGGTACAGGGAAGTTTATCCACCGTGGGTGATGAATCACAGGAAGGACATTCAAACGGGAGAAGACCTGATGAAGGCAGGACCTGACTGGGACGTGGCTGTTCAGGATGATATCAACAGGATGAAGAGGATAAGGAGCTACAAGGGCATAAGGCACGAGAAGGGCAAGAAGGTAAGGGGGCAGAGGACCCGCTCCAACGGGAGGAAGGGCCTTGCAGTCGGTGTGATAAAGAAGAGGGAGGCACCTGCCGGAGGAGAACAACAGAAAGGAGAGGAGAAGAAGTGATGCTAGATGGGTGATCCAAAGAAGATCAGGAAGAAGTATGAGACCCCAAGACATCCGTTCGAGGGTGGAAGGATCAAGAACGAGAACAAGGTCCTCCGGTCCTACGGCCTGAAGAACAAGAGGGAACTCTGGAAGGCCGAGTCGGAACTGAGGAAATACAGGGCCAACGCGAGGGATCTCCAGGCGAGACTCAGGCTTGGGGACCCGGTGGCGCAACAGACCATGAAAAGCATGGTGGGGAGGCTTGCAAGGTACGGAATCCTTAGCGAGAATGCGACGGCAGACGACATACTTGCTCTCAACGTTCAATCATTCCTAGAAAGGAGACTCCAGACCATAGTTTTCAGGAAAGGTCTCGCCAGGACACCCGGCATGGCAAGGCAGCTCATTGTTCATGGGCACATAGTTGTGGGAGACAGGAAAGTCACGATACCAAGCTACAAGGTCCTGAAATCCGAGGAGGGGGAGGTGGGATACGCACCTGATTCCCCGCTTGCTAACGAACTTCATCCGATGAGGATGCCTGAGGAGAAGAAGGCTCCTCAGGGAGAAGAGAAGAGCGAGGTGACTTCCTGATGGGTAAACTTGGGGTCGTGAACATATATGCTTCTCAGAACAACACCGTGATAACTGTAACTGACATAACAGGAGCGGAAACGCTCGCAAAGGCCTCTGGCGGCATGGTTGTCAAGGCAGACAGGGACGAAAGCTCCCCCTACGCAGCGATGAAAGAGATTGACCTCATCGTCGAGAAGCTGAAGGAGAAGGATATTACGGACGTCGTTATTAAAATAAGGGCCCCTGGCGGCGCCAAGAGCCATAATCCTGGACCCGGTGCGCAGGCGGCAGTGAGGGCGCTTGCAAGGGCAGGGATAAAGATAGCGAGGATTGAAGATTCTACACCCATTCCCCACGACGGAACCAAGAAGAAGGGGGGGAAGAGGGGAAGAAGGGTATGAGCGAAGGAATAAAGATACTGGAAGAGGGGGAAAACTGGATAAGGTTCGAGGTCAGCGGAGTAACTCCTGCTTATGCAAACGTGCTGAGAAGAACCCTGATGAACGATATCCCAAAGCTTGCGATATCGAAGGTCCATTTCCACCACGGGGAGATAAGGCAGGAGGGGGATAGGGTATTCTCATCCCTTACTTCAATATTCGACGAGATGATAGCTTCCAGGCTCGGTATGGTACCACTACCCACCGACCTGAAGATGAACGAGAGGGAAACGTGCAGCTGCGGCGGTAAGGGCTGTTCGCTATGCACGGTGAACTACAGTCTGTTCATGGCCGGCCCCGGCACGGTGAAAAGCGGCAATCTTGTTCCAATAGGGGACCCATCGTTCGCGCCCGTTGACAAGGAGATACCGATAGTGGAACTGAATGAAAGGCAGGCCGTGATGATAGATGCCGAGGCCTATCTTGGCAGGGCCAGGGATCACGCGAGATTCCAGGTGACCACCGGCGTTTCCTACAGGTACGGGAGGCTGCTCAAGGTATCGGCGAAGGAGCCAGAGGTGGAGGAGATTGTGGAGAAGGCCCCCAGGAATGTGGTGAAGAAGGACGATAAGGAAGTTGTTTTCACCACGGATTTCCCATCAAAGTACCTTGCGAAACTTTACAGAATGGATTCCCTGGAAATAGAGGAGGATGAGAGGAGGTTCATATTCTACTTCGAAACTGACGGGAGCCTGAAACCGAGAGAGGTTTTAGATTACGCTCTCGAGAGACTGGTATTCAGGCTGGGATCGATAGTGGAGAAGGTTCCGGGAGAGTAGGTGGTTGATCCATGGTCCTTGACTCTTTGGCGAAGAGCCTCAGGGACGCGCTGAAGAGGATAAACAAGAGTGCCCTAGTCGACGACCGCCTTGTGGAAGAAATAGTGAAGGAGATGCAGAGGGCGCTCCTCATGGCTGACGTGGACGTTTCCCTCACTTTGGAGATAACGAACAGCGTTGAGAAGAGGGCAAAGGAGGAGCCGGTTCCCAAGAACTCGAACCCCAGAAACCACCTCATCAGGATAATTTACGAGGAACTTTTGAAGATCCTCGGAAAGCCCAGGGAATTCCATCTGAAGCCCGCAACCATAATGCTCGTTGGCCTGTACGGCCAGGGCAAGACTACGAGCGCGGGGAAGCTCGCCAGGTTCTATATGAGGCATGGATACAAGGTCGTGCTGATTGCGGCCGATGTACAGAGGGTCGGTGCGTACGAACAGCTTGAACAGGTTGCTTCCGCGGTCGGCGCTTCATTCTTCGGAAAGAAGGAAGAGAGGGACAGCAGGAAGATCGTCAGGGAAGCGATGGAACGCTACGGCGATTGGGACGTGAAGATCATAGACACAAGCGGAAGGAACGCGATAGACAGTTCCCTCGCAAAGGAGATATCGGATATCTCGGAAATAGCCAAACCGCAGGAAGTGATCCTTGTTCTTGACGCAAGCATAGGACAGCAGGCCGGGAAGCAGGCGAAGGCATTCAACGACGCCGTGAAGATAACAGGCGTTTTCCTCACAAAGCTCGATGGAACCGCCAAGGGAGGGGGAGCGCTGAGCGCCGTTGCGTCAACAGGGGCACCAATACTCTTCATAGGGACTGGAGAGCACATGGACGATATGGAATACTTCAACCCCGCCAGATTCCTCTCGAGGCTTCTGGGCATGGGAGATTTTGAGACGTTGATGGCAGCCGCCAAGCAACTTCAGGAGGGCATAGAGGAAGAGGCCGTAGAAAAGATGATGGCAGGCAAGTTCACCCTCAAGGAGATGTATGATGTGTGGGACCAGATGAACAAGCCCGGTCTTTTCAAGAGGCTCTTTGACTCCCTTCCCTTGGCCGCCGCAGGTAAAAAGGAGATGGATGACCAGTTCTTTGAGGAGTCAGAAAGCAAGCTGAGAAAATACAAGGTCATCATGGATTCAATGACGTACTACGAGATGGAGAATCCGGACGAGATCAAAGGATCCAGGCTGGAGAGGATAGCGAACGGCTCAGGATACGCAACTTCAGACGTCAAAGAACTCCTGAAGGATTACAGAAGAATAAAGGACATGGTGAAGAACCTGAAGGGTAACAGGAAGATTTTGAGCCTGATGAAGAAGCAGTTCAAGTCAGGATTTCCTGAGGACCTTGGCAACGAACCTCAGTGATGTACTTCGTAGAGACCCTTTAGATGCTTCTCAGCGAGTTTCTGATAAACTTCCCCGTTCCTTCTTGCCCTTTCCCCTATTGAATCGTCGCATCTCAGGACCTTGGCCGGGGAACCAACCGCGAGGCAATTTCTGCCTATTACGGTTCCCGAGGTAACGACGGCGCCAGCACCAACGATGGCTCCTTCCTCCACCACCGATCCTGAGAGAAGGATGCTTCCCATGCCTATGAGAGCATTTGAACCCACCCTGGCACCATGAACGATTGCAGCGTGACCTATTGAAACGTTCTCCCCTATGATCGTGCTATTCTCCTCATCGCAGTGAATCACGACATTGTCCTGAACGTTGCTTCTTTCACCTATGATTATCGAATTCTGGTCAGCCCTAATCACGGTCCCGTAGAAAATTGAGGCGTTGTCCCCTATGGTCACGTCTCCGACTATCGTCGCATTGGGGGCAATGAAAACGTTCCTCCCCACCTTCATAGAGGGTCAGCCCGGGAAGATATTTATTCGTTTCTTCCTCCTGTTTCCCTTTCTCACTATCCTCATATCTCTGCCGCAATATGGGCATCTCCCGTCTTCGCCTATGTCGTACCTGAGAATGGAGAAACCAAAGCGCCTGACGAGCTCCTTCCCACAGTTCGGGCAGTATGTGTTCTCGTACGGATGCCCGGGAACGTTGCCCAAGTACACGAAGTTCAGACCTGCCTCCTTGGCGGTTTCGTAATGTCTCTCAAGTGTTGCAACCGGAGTTGGCGGGTAGTCCCTCATCAGGTAATCCGGATGAAACCTCGTGAAATGCACAGGGGTGTCAGCACCAAGGTTATCCCTTACCCAAGTCGCCAGATGAAGCGCATCTTCCAGGTCATCCCCCACGCCTTTCACGGGAACAACGAGGTCCGTGATCTCTATGTATATCCCCTTTCTCTTCAGCTCTCTCAGCGACTGGAACACTGGCTCATAGCTCATTATGCCTATGAACTTTCTCGCGAAACCGTCGTTTCCGTTCCCCTTGAAATCTACGGTTATTGCATCGAGGAACGTTGAAACGTAGTCCACGGATTCCTTGGTTAGATATCCGTTGCTGACAAAAGTGCTGAAGAATCCCCTTTCCCTGGCGAGAACACCGATGTCGTGCGCGTATTCAGCGAATATCGTTGGCTCGTTGTACGTGTAGGAAATCCCGTCCGCGTCAGACCTTTCCGCTATCTCCACGACATCCTCCGGGGAGAGATCCTCCCCGTAGATTTCCCTTCTCTGCGATATGTCATAGTTCTGGCAGTATTTGCACATCCAGTTGCATCCGGACGTGGAAAGAGAGAGAACGCTCGCTCCTGGCATGTAATGGTACAGCGGCTTCTTCTCTATGGGGTCGAGGGCAACTGCAGCTGCCTTTCCATAGGCAAGGAGGTAAAGCTTGCCGCCGATGTTTTTCCTTATCCCGCAGAACCCCGTTTGCCCCTCCCCCAGAAGGCAGTACCTGCAGCAGGCTGTGCACCTTACCTTCCCGTATGCCTGGGAGTAAAGCGTTGCCTCTTTCATTGATTACATAGGATAAACGGGAAGATATCCTTTCCGCCTCATATCGGCCAGAAAAGTTTCAGAAGTTCCACCATCACTCCGAAAATTATCGCTATGTAGAGAACGAGCTTTGGGTCGAGAATGGGTCCAAAGTCTTCCTCCTCCTCAAAGTACCTGATGAGTCCTGCTGCGGACTGGAAGCCCGAACCTCTTCTCTCCTCTGGCACGGAGCAAGATGGAAGACTCCGTTAAAAATCTTTCCTTTAATATTTAACGCTACCATACGTATTTAAGTCCGGTTGCGATACAGAGGGAAGGGGAAATGCTATGATAAAAGACTTGAATCTAATGGTAGCTGGCCCCCAGGGTAGCGGGATAAACTTCACTTCCGATACCTTTGCAAAGGTCATGGCCAGGGAAGGTTATTACGTGTTCTCCAACGCAGAACTGTTCTCCACCATAAAGGGGGAGCACTCCTATTTCAGGGTCAGGGTGAGCAGGGACGTGGTCAGGAGCTATTCCGAGAGGGTTGACATCCTTATCCCACTTGACAAGAGCAGCATCCAGCTCCACCTGAGGGAGGTCTCCCACGATGGGGCGATCATTTCGGAGGAGAAGGTGAATGATGACAGGGCGGAAATCGTACCCTACAGGGATATACTGCAGAACGTCGCCA
Organism: Thermoplasmata archaeon; assembly: GCA_049966795.1. GTDB lineage: Archaea > Thermoplasmatota > Thermoplasmata > Thermoplasmatales. The sequence continues at coordinate 24,418 of JBMFTY010000010.1, read as the reverse complement.
CGAAGTTCAACAGGCCTCTGTCTGAGCTGAATGTTATGAAGAATACCGTTGCGCTTGCATCAGCAACGAAGATGATTGGTCTGGATGAGGGAAAGCTGAAGAGGGTGATAACCGAAAATTTCGCAACCAGGCCAAAGATTGCTGAGATGAACAACGCTGTGGTTAGCGAGGTTTATTCCAACTTCAATCCGAGGAAAAGGTTCAGCATAGAGAGGACCGCGCCGGCAAAGAGGATGCTCATAAACGCAACTCAGGCCGTTGGTATGGGCAAGGTGGAGGCTGGACTAAGATTCCAGTCATACTATCCGATAACACCGGCAAGCGACGAATCCAACTATCTGGAAAGCGTGATGGGGAAGTACGACTTTGTGGTTGAGCAGACGGAGGATGAGATTGCTGCGATAAACATGGCGATCGCGGCTGCCAACACCGGGGTGAGGGCGGCAACGAGCACCTCCGGGCCGGGATTCTCCCTCATGGTTGAGGCACTTTCTTATGCTGGCATGACGGAGACGCCCGTTGTCATTTTCTACTACCAGAGGGCAGGTCCGTCCACTGGCATGCCAACGAGGCATGAACAGGGGGACCTTTTGTATGCACTAAGCGCAGGACATGGGGAGTTTCCCAGGGTTGTGATTGCGCCGGGTGACGATACAGAGGCTTTCTACGATACAGTGGAATCGTTCAACCTTGCGGAGAGATACCAACTGCCCGTAATAGTCCTCCTGGACAAGGCAATGGCCATGAGCAATACAACTGTGGAGCTTTACGACCTTAACAGGGTCAGGATAGACAGGGGGAAGCTTATACTGAAGGAGACCAGCAACTATCTGAGATACAGGTTCACGGACGATGGCATCTCCCCCCGGTCTGTGCCGGGCGTTAAGGGAGGGCTGGTCACGATCGCCGGCGATGAACATGGGGAGGATGGGCACATATTCACCGAGGATCCGGACAACAGGATAAGGATGATGGAAAAGAGGATGGGAAAGATGGAGAGAATTCTTAAAGAGGTTGATGAGGAGATGAAGGTGAAATTCTTCGGAAAGAGGGAGAGCAGGAGGGTCGTGGTTTCCTGGGGTTCCGCAAAGGGGCCGATCCTGGACGCAATGCAGGAGTTTGGGGACCTCGCCTTCCTCCAGGTGAGGATGATGGCACCTTTCCCAATGGAAGAGGTGCTCAGTTATCTGAATGGAAAGGAGATAATAGCGGTGGAACAGAATTACAGCGGACAGCTCGCGGAACTCCTGAGGGAAAAGACGGGGCTGGAAGTGAAGGCAAGGATCGTGAAGTTCAACGGAAGGCCGATCGCCTATGAGGAGCTGGTTCATGCGTTTTCAATCGTTCCGGATGAGAGGAGAGTGGTGTTGAGCTATGCTTAGCGCTCCCACAAGGCCTCAGAGCTATAAGACGGATGTTGAGATAGACTGGTGTCCAGGGTGCGGGGACTTCGGCATACTGAATGCACTGGTGCTTGCACTCCAAGAATTGAAGATACCCAATGAGAACGTAGTGGTAACCGGAGGGATAGGCTGCAGCTCAAAGATTCCGCATTACGTGAATGTGAACGCACTCCACACTCTTCATGGCAGATCGTTGGTTCAGGCGCAGGCCGTTAAGATAGCGAACCCGAACCTCGAAGTGATATCCACCGCCGGGGACGGGGATGCCCTTGGAATAGGATCCGGGCACTTAGTTGCCGCTGGAAGGAGGAACGTTGACCTCACATATATGATATTCGATAACGGGGTCTACGGTCTCACCAAGGGGCAGGCATCTCCCACCCTTCCATACGGGGAGATGCCGAAGAGCCTTGAAACCGAGAACATAAAATTCCCCGTGAACCCGATATTCCTGGGCCTTGCATCTGGATTCACCTTTGTCGCAAGAAGCTATTCATACAACATAAGGCACCTGAAGGACACTATCGTGAGGGCAATAAGACACAGAGGTCTGGCGATGATAGACATCATGCAACCATGCGTTACGTACAACAACATCAACACGAAGGAATTCTACGACCCCAGGCTTTACGACATAGAGAAGGAAGGGTGGAATCCCACGGCGGAAAACGAAAGGGAATACAGGGAAAAGGTAGGCCAGGCAGTGGTGAGGTCCCTTGAATGGGGGGACAGGATTCCCATGGGCGTCTTCATAGAATACAAGACGGAAACATATGACCAGAAGCTCAAGAGGCTCGTCCCAGACTACGGCATCAGGAACTACGTTTTCGACCCCATAGAGAAAAACGGGAGGCCGCTCCAGGACATTACCGAAATGATGGAATCCTTTGTCTGAACAAGGGCCCCATTCCAGAGTTCCACAGAAAAGCGTTGGCATTTAAGGTGCAGTTTGATGATGAGCGGTAGCCAAGCCTCCGCTCCTGTCAGTAGCCTCCTCAGGAAGACTAAAGCAGCCTTTTGCCGGGAATCTCGGGTTTAAGGGATCTGTCCTGTCAACCTGAGAATCCTGTTCCAATTTTCATTGACCGATCTCTGTATTGCCTCCAGTTCTCCCCTGTTTTCTGGGAGGAAGAGATGCTGGAACCTCCCCTGCGGCTTCAGATATTCCTCGATGGGCTTTGGTTTCGGCACCTTCACGTTCAATTTGTAAACGCCGTTCTCCACCTCGTACAGGGGCCAGTATGTTGTTTCGACGGCCAGTTTGGAAAGGTTTATGCTTTCGGCTGTGTCGCTCCTCCACCCTCTCGGACACGGGGATAGGAGATCTATGACCGCGGGACCATCGACGGCTAGCCCTTTCTGTACCTTCGTCATATAATCATTCCAGTGTGACAGGGAAGCAGTCGCTGCATACGGTATTCTGTGAGCCGCTGCAATCCCTATCAGGTCCTTCTTCCATTCGGGCTTCCCAGGGACCTTTCTTCCCGCGGGGCTTGTAGTTGTTGCTGAACCATGTGGGGTTGCCCCGGATCTCTGGATTCCCGTGTTCATGTATGCTTCATTGTTAAGGCAAATGTAGAGGAAATCAAGGCCGCGCTCCATGGCACCTGAGAGGGATTGGAGGCCTATATCGTACGTTGCCCCGTCCCCTCCGAACGCAAGCAGCTTGACCTTTTTGTTCCACGCCCCCCTTTTCTCCATAGCCTTGAGGGCCGCTGCTATACCGGAAGCAACGGCAGGTACGTTCTCGAAGGCCACATGGACCCATGGTAACTTCCAGGATGTGTAGGGATAGATTGTCGATGCAACCTCCAGACATCCCGTCGCGTTTACCACGATCGTATCCGGGCCTGCAACCTTCAGTGCCATCCTGACCGCGATGGGTTCTGTGCATCCCGCACACAACCTATGGCCTGATACAAAGAGTTCCTCCTTCGGCAGATTTTTCAACGTGACCATTACTCTCTCACCCCTATGAACTTCACCCTCCTTTCCACCGCTCCATTCTCAGCAATTTTTAGCGTTTCCTCAAACACGTTCCTAAGGTCCTGAGGGGCGATGTCCCTTCCCCCCAGACCGTAAATGACGTTCATGAGGGGAACATTCCTTCCGAGCTGACTGAGGGAGGCCGCAACGTCACTTCCAAGCGGGCCGTATGGAGCGCCGTAGCTGCATGCCTTGTCAAGCACTGTTATAGCCTTCAGGCTTCCCGCGAGCTTCGTAATCTCCTCCGAAGGAAATGGACGATAGGAGGAGACCTTTATCACTCCAACCTTCTTTCCCTCGCTTCTCAACTCCCTTGCCACGACCCTTGCTGTTCCAGCAGTGCTCCCAAGACAGACAATGGCAGCATCAGCATCCTCTGCCCAGAACGCTTCCACTGGAGAGTACCTCCTTCCTGAAATTTCTCTGAAGATTTCATTCACCTCTTTTATCTTTCTCATCACTCCGTTCATCGCCTCGTCCTGCTGCCTCTTGAATTCCATGTAATAGTCTGGAAGGGCTAGCGCTCCCACCGTTATCGGTTTTTCGGGATCAAGGGAATACAGGGGCTTCCTCGGAGGAATGAAGGCCTGAACATCCTGATCCTCAAGCACCGATACCCCCTCCATTGAGTGCGAGAGAATGAAGCCGTCTATGTTGACGCTCACTGGAAGGAGGACATCGTGGTCTTCCGCTATCCTGAATGCCTGCAGTGTCCAGTCGTATGCTTCCTGCGCATTCTCCGCGTAAATCTGTATCCAACCGCTGTCCCTTGATCCCATCATGTCGGAGTGGTCCCCATGAATGTTTATCGGAGCGGAGAGAGCCCTATTAGCAACTCCCATGACTATTGGACACCTGAGAGAGGATGCGATGTATAGAATTTCGTGCATGAGCGCTAGACCCTGGCTGGCAGTTGCAGTGAAGACCCTTCCGCCCGCAAGACTTGCACCAACGCAGGCGGACATCGCAGAATGCTCGGATTCAACGCACACGAACTCCGTTTGAACCTCCCCGTTGGCAACATACTCGCTGAAAAGCTCCACCATGATCGTCTGAGGCGTTATCGGATATGCAGCTACAACATCCACTCTGGCCTGCTTCGCCGCATAGGCCACCGCTTCGTCTCCTGTCAGGCCTATGGTTCTCATATTCATTCCTCCTCCATCGTAATTATTTTCAGAGGGCACACGGAAGCGCATATCCCGCAGCCCTTGCAATAATCGTAGTTTATCGAGATGGTCTTCTCTCCTTGCATTATCGCACTGTCGGGGCAGTAGATCCAGCAGAGAAGACAGTTGCTGCATTTCGAAAGGTTCACAACGGGCTTCTTGCTGCGCCAGTCACCCGTCTTGTACTTCTCTGACGATCCTGGCTCCAGAAGAACGCCTCCAATTGGCAGGTCCTTCCAACCCTCTTTTGTCATTCTCCCCTCACCTCCTCCGCCGCTCGCTCTATTGCCTTGATGTTCCTGGAAGCTGCAGACCCTCCAAACCTCTCCGATGTGACCTTCATGAGGGACTGGATTGAGACCAGTGAAGTGGCCCTCACAAGGGCTCCGAGCATCGCTATGTTGGCGATTGGCCTGCCCGTAGTATCGATAGCGATCCTCGTTCCGTCCACCGAATAAACGTGAATATCTCCCCTCGCAGCGATTTTCTTTATTTCGCCGGGAGACATTGGGCTGTTCACGACGAGCTTCCCTCTTTCCTTCATCCCTCTTGTGACTTCGCTGTTCATAAGGGTGGGGTCAAGGACGACAACGATGTCCGGTGAGTATATCTGGCTGTGCACCTCTATCGGAGAATCGCTGATTCTTGTGAAACCCAGAATGGGCGCACCCGACCTCTCCGGTCCGAATTCCGGGAAGGCCTGAACGTATTTCATTTCCGTGAGGGCCGCAGATGCAAGAAGCCTGCTCGCAGTGACAACCCCCTGCCCCCCACGACCATGCCACCTGATTTCCTGAAAAGTTGTCATGTTAGATCATCTTTAAGATATCTGGTAAGCGCAGGAATGGATTTAACTCTCACCAAAAATTAGGATAACTAAAATCTCTGCTACTTCCTCAATAGCGTTGAACGAAGAATGAAAATAAGGTGGGTAAATACCTGTTTGAGGAAAACTGCTGCCCAGTAAGGAATTAATCTTCGCGCGGGGAAAGAGAGTTGCTTAAGCGTCAATAGGGAAAAACTTGGCAGAAAGAAGGGATGAATAGCGGGGGGTGGATTTGAACCACCGGTCTACGGGTTATGAGCCCGTCGGGATGTCCTGGCTACCCCACCCCGCTTCCACTCAGCATAGCGGGAAGCTATTTATGTTTTTACAGGCACCGCCCGCGTCAAGGGAAATAACCATGAATTGAGACCTGTCCGGCCAACACTTAAAATGAGTGAGATAATTCAAAAATCGATTGCTCTTAAAATAGCATAGGGCAAAATGAAAGAAAAAATAAAAAATAAAGAAGGGTGGAATTAACTCTTTGGCTTTCTCACTAGTGCAATGGCAAGCGCAGCTATGGCAATTATGAATCCTATGAGGCCCACTATTGCCAGCGCCTGGTCAAGTGAGACCTGGGATTCGAGGTTCTTTATCTTTTCATGCTGCGAGGAGATCGTTGCGTTGTTCGTTGCGATATTGGATTTCAAGGAAGATATCTGGCCATTTGCCGTGGAGAGTTCAGTGGTGAGCGATGAGATTTCACCAGTGAGCGACTGATTCAAAGAGGATAGTTTCGCCTGCAGCAGGGAATTCTCTTCCGTGAGATTGGAGACATCGCTCTGCAACGAAGTTATCAGGGGAGAACGGACCTGGAAGTAGTATTGAGAGGACGGTGACGTTGTTGTAAGGACGCCGTCCCAGGATTCCCCGGTCACGTAAGCGTAGTACGGCCCTGCCCAGCTCGTGAGACCGTTCTCAAAGTATATGCTTCCTGAACTGTTGCCGGAAGGCATCATAGCATACCCCTGCCACGTACCGGAGGTAGCGTTATAGAACAAGGGGATCGCACTCAGGTAGAGGAAATTGAAGAGCGTTATTGTGTAGTACTCCACAGAAAGATCTGCAGGGTATATCGAAGCTGTATATGTTCCGTATTGCACCGGCTTTCCGTTCTCGGTGATTGTTGCGGAGATGTTTACCATCTGACCCTCAAGGACCACGCTTGGCGTTATTGATATCGAGGGAACGGAGATGTCAGAGGAGACCCATATCTGGCCGAAGAATGACCCGTTAATGTACGGATAGAGACCTGCTGAAGCCTGAGCGTAGGAGTTGTACGTTGAGTTTATGAAAATCGTGTAGAGACCTGAGGAAATGTTCGAAGGGACAGGAAGTTGAGCCAGGCTGCCTGGGGTAGCAAAAACTGTGCTGAGGATTGTACCATGCTGGTTCACGAGAGAGAACGTCAGGTTTGACCCGAGTTGCACGTTTGTTGGAGTGTATGGGGAAGCGTACGGTGCGAAGTACGGCGCAACTAGAATGCCTTCCACAAATATGTCCTGCCCGGGAGCAACTGCTCCAGGCTCAGAGACCACTGGACCAAGTATCTGGCTTTCCTGCAGCAGGACACCGTTGTAGAAGGGAAGGAAGAGGTATGCGTTTCCTGTGGACACTAGGGTAACACCAGGCGTGGATATCTCTGGAAGCATTATAGCGAATGCCCCATCCGTCACCTGTGCAGCCTTTGTGCTTACGGGAACGTACTCATTCGAAAGTATGGAGTACTGTGAAACGGATACGGAGATGTTTGTGAATGCGTTCGTCCCGTTCAGCCAGGTCACGAAACCCTGGAGAGGTAGACCGTATTCAAGAGCATAGGGTAGCATTGAGGGCAAATCCGTAAAGGCATAATACCCAAAGAAGACATTGGAGTAACCGGACCCCATAACACCTTGTGAGGAGCCCGAGACCTTTATGTCCCCAATACCTTGGGTTCCGTTGCTCACGTGGTATAGCCCTACCCATTCCTTGACCGTGCTGTTGTAAACTAGAGGAACGGTAGAAGTTCCTGAGAGGGAGGATACCGAGGCGGAGAAGTTGCCTGTTGTCACAGCTGTCCCGTTAAGCGTTATCGTGGCCGAGATAGTCATATCCTGGCCATCTGGAATCTCCGGGTAATATGTGGTGTTGCTCATCTTAGCTGTCTCGCTGACCGTGATGTTCAACGTGCTTGATGAAGAGGCGCCGCTGTAGAAGTAGAGGAAAGCACCAAGATTGAGGCTGCCCAGGCCGGTCACCAGGTTGTAGCCTGGAGAGACCTGCCACGGCGTTATGTAACCGAAAGTTATCGGATAGAAGACCTTGCTGCTGACGGATGATGAACCAAGGGCGTAAAGTTCAGGGTTCACTAGACCGAGGGGGTGGTGGAGCACGCTTGCTGCCAGTGCAACCATGCCTGCAAAGAGAGGGCTGGATTCGCTAGTACCGCCCGAGAGGGAGGTCAGATTCTGGCCATACACTATGTATATTCCAGGAAATACACCTGCGTTCAGGGATATGTCAGGAACAAGTCTTCCATGCGGGAAGGAGGCGGGTATTTTAGTTGCGAGGGAAGATTGGTAGAATGGAAGAGGCTCCATCATGCTCACCCCTCCGGTTCCTCCACCGTAGTTCACGTTATAGGGGACGAATCCGTAGTTTGACCAGGCTGTCTGCATCGCTGACATCACGCTTCCGTTCTGCGCATAGTCAATGTAGGTCTCAGTTCCACCCAAAGCTGAAACGAAAGGCGAGGTGGAGGGGTAACCGGGAGTCCCTAGTGGTCCCGCGCTGTAGCCGCTCCCTCCTGCATCGCCAGTTGAAGCGATGAACGTAATTCCCTCAAGCGCACCCATCTCGTAGAACACATCAGACTGTATCACATTCCCTACGAAATCAGCAGCCGGCATGTTGGCCATCAACGATTCAGGAATTGAGAAGCTCTGGGACAGGCTTGTCACCTGATGAAGGCTGTCTATAGTCGCTATTATGGGGCCTAGGAACGGTATGTTCCCGTTCGCTATATAGAGCGTTATGTTGGCAAGTGGAGCCATGGTATGGGAGGATTCAACGTCCAGGCTTATCTCAACGTCCCATCCGCTCACTATCCCCATGTTTGGATCATAGGGGCCTATGGGAACTATCTTAAAGGATGGGGGCGCGGGAAGACCAAAGAGCTGGTCGTAGTACTGCAGCTCTCCCTTTATGTACGGGTTCCCGTAGAAGTCTAGGATACCGATGGTTGCGTTCTGACCCATCGTGCCCTTCGAGAGGATGCCGGATTCGTTATAAACGGACTGAAGAGATGTTGCAGGGAATGCCTGTATCGAGAATGTCTGGTTTATCTGTTCTGCCATGCTTCTCTCTTTCTGCAGCAGGGAAGGAGCGACGAGCGTTGAAGGATGGGCAAAGAGAGAGGATGTATAGTTTGACGCAAGAATGCTCACGCCCGGAATTAGAGGAGTTCCGTAGGATGAGTAGTAGGAATAGGAACCATTGGAGAAGACGTCGACGTTTATCCCTAGGTCATTCCTGATTTGACCTGCCGTACCAGAGGCAAGTATAACGCTGTTCATAGCCGTTAACTCCACATTGAAGCCTTCTGCGGTGATCGTCGAGAGCACATCACCGTAAAGCTGCTCATTCGTGAACCTGTTTTCAATTTGCGAAACCGTGAGGAAGTGATCAAACATCGGAGACCCTGGAGTGGATATGGCAGCTGCCTCGCTTGCAAGAAGACCCATGTTCTTTAGAGGCACGTAGATCTCAAAGGGAATCACGTAGTTGGAAGGTAGCGGGCCGATGTCTCTGAAACCAGGAGCCTGCGCCTGCTGCAACGTGGTTGCGTTGTCTCCGGATGGAGTTGTGGCGTATGCCATTCCAAAAGTGGAAAGAGCCACAACTGCAACCAATGCGACAACTAACAGAGTTCTAAAATTCAAGCCTTTCACCGAGATTATAACAGAGTTTCATATTTTAATCTTTTTCGGCGAAGGGTTGAAAATTCTAAAAATGAAAGCTTCGCTGTCGCCTAGAATTTCTTTGCGAAAACAGAGAATCCAGGTTCAGGAAAAGAGGATTTATCTCCTATAGGTTTCCGCGTACCTGATTACTTCCCTTGGATCCTCAGTTTCAAGCATGCAGGCCTTATCACTGCATACCTCAATCTTCCCGTCTCCTGGAGCTATCACCACATTACCCAGGAATTTCTTTGAAAGCTCACCCAGCAATCCTGGCCTGTAACTGGAAGGAAGCTCAACCCTCAGCATCCGCTCAGAGGATAGCATGAATGAGAGGAGTGCGATAGAGGAGAGAGGATTCATAAGGATTTCCCCCTTTCTTCCGTGGATAATTGAGACGCTCATCTCCCTGTACTTCTGGTCTCCTGTCAGAAGGTACATTTTCTCCAGCACCAGGAACATTGCTGACTCCCCGGATGGGTATATCAAATCAAGCCTATCTTTCCCCCTGGTAACAGGTTTGTCTTCAGAATCCCTGGAAGAGAAAAAGCCTCCGTCCTTGGCATCGAGAAATAGGGAAGCAGCTTCCTCTATCCTCTTCATCACAGCGGAAAGCAGATCACCCTCACCCGTCACTTCGAACGCGGACAGGAGGGCAAGGGAGAGGTAAGCATAATCCTCGAGAATCGCCAGCACTCCGAAATTTCCATTTCTCACTGTTCTGTACAGCTTTCCCCCGGAGGAAAACGAAGAATCCAAATTCCTGATTTTCCTCACAACTTCCCCTGTGTCACGACCGGAGGAAAGGGCGAATTGCAGGAGCGAGGAGAGGTACATTGAGTTCCATGCGAGAATTGATTTATCGTCCCTCTTTGGAAACCCCCTCTTTTTCCTCTCCTCCATGAGGGTTTTGTTCACTTCCCCTTCATGTTCAGAGACCACTTCCCTTCTCCTGAGAACTATCCTGCCAGCCATGTCTTTTTCAAAGTGGTAGCACCTCCCTATCCTCTCCCTCTCCTCCTTGCCAAGCCCGTTTATCTCCTCTTCCGTCCAAGTGTAGAAAAGCCCCTCTTCACCGTTGAAGTCCGCGTCTATCCCGCTTACAAAGAGGTCGCCATTTCTCATGTCTCGTTGCACAAAGGAATCAATTTCCCCCGCAACATCCAGGTAATAATTTTCGCCTGTGAACCTGTAGAATGCCGTATAGGCTTCAAGGGCCATGGCCTGATCGTAGAGCATCTTCTCAAAATGAGGTATCTTCCACTCCGCGTCTGTGGAGTAGCGGTGTATCCCGTATCCGACCTGGTCAAATATCCCGCCATTTCTTATTGACCTCAGAGTCTTCTCCACCATGAAGGAATATGTCTTGATCCCCTTGCTTTTCATGTAGTTCATGAGGAAGAAGAGATACGGGAAGTTGGGAAACTTCGGCTCCACACCGAAACCTCCGTTCCTCCGGTCGAACATGCTTTTCAGCATGTCCATGGCGGGGGCAAAATCTATTTCCCCCTGGGCCTCCCTCCCCTTGGAGAGTATTATGGAGGACACCTGGTCTGCAGCCTCTATGATGCGCCCCCTCTCACTCTTCCAGATTTCCGATATCGCCTTGAGGAGAGAGAGGAGGCCCGTCCCGCCCGAATCCCCGGGTGGGAGATATGTGAAGACCTGGAACGGCCTTCCATCAGGCATGGCTATCACGTTGAGAGGCCATCCCCCGCTACCGTTCATAACCTGGGACACATTCATGTAAAATGAATCCACGTCGGGCCTTTCCTCCCTGTCGACCACGACAGGCAGATATTCCCTGTTAAGGATGGATGAGACCTCGGGATCCCTGAACGATTCCTCCTGCATCACATGGCACCAATGGCACGTTGAATAGCCTATTGTGATGAAAAGAGGTCTGTCCAGATCCTTGGCCCTCCTGAAAAGTTCCTCCCCCCAGATGTTCCACGAAACGGGGTCGCTTTTGTGACTTTCAAGATATGGGCTTCTCTCGAAGTTCTCTTCTTTCATTGCGGCAGGATGAGGCTCTACGTTATAATACTTCCTTCTCTTCCATCATCAAAAACTGAACCTCCTGCGCGAATATTCAAAGAGTCTTATCCAGAGCACGTAGGAGAGGATAACGATCACTATGACCATGAAAATGTCTATCGCATCTGCGTACAGCAGGTTCCCCTCGCTTATGGCCTGGTCAATCATCCTCATCAGCCCGTACGATACCGCATACGTACCCGAGGGGAGGGACTGGTATTCCCCTATCATCAACCCGGCCCAGTAGCTACCAACAGCGGACATTGAACCCGTGACGAACGCCGGAATGATCGCGGGAATTGTGAGGTATCTAAGCCTGGAAAGTCTGCTGAACTTGAACGTCTTCGCAACCATGTCGAACTCCCCGGGTATCCCCCTTACCGCTGTGAAGACGTTGAAAAAGATGTAGGAGGCAGCGGAGAGGTAGGTGATTATGAGAACATTCACATTGAGAGCAAGGTCAAAACTCATCCCCCTCATCAGGAAAGGGGTGAGGTACTTGAGAATAAGGGGGTAGAATATCGGAGCCGGAACGGAGTAGAGGACCTGCATGGTTCCGTTTAGCACGTCCCCCTCTCTTCCCATTCTACCCGCGAAAATGGCCAGAGGCACCATTGTCAATATTGAGATCAGGTAAACCACCGCTATCCTAAGCAGGTCGTAGGCCGTCCCAACGGTGGCTTCCGCGAGGAAGCTAGGTTTCATGAAATAAAGGGAGAATGCTGCGGAAAAACCCGACTGGGCTATAAGGTAAACGCTTACCAGGAGAATCAGGATGAGAACAGAACCTATGAATACATTTATGGCCTTCGTGGATGCCCTTATCTTCCTCGCTTTCTTTGGCCTCGCAGGCAGCAATGAAGCAACCCTGCTGGCTGACTGGAACATCCTTCCAACGGAGCTCACGATAGCGTTGGTTCTCTGGGAGAGGGAGTTCACAAAGACGCTTCTTCTCCTCTGCCCCTGGGCAGTCGCTTCCATCTCAAATGTGTACTTTCTTGACCACCGGACCAGGGGGTTTATTATGATCACGAAGTTCAATACTATCACAACGATGAGGATGGCTATGAGAAGAATGGTTCCCTCAAGATTGCCCTGTTCGGTCATCCTGAATGCAACATCCCCTATTCCAAACACGTGGTAGCTGTTCGGTCCCAGAGCAATCACTTCGCTGAAAGTGATGTAGAAGAGACCGCTCGCAAAGCTTGGCATGATGTTGGCGACGATCTTCTGGTAGCTCGCCGGAAGGTACAGATTTCTTATCCTTTTCCAGAATGACATTCTAAAGGCCAGGGAGGTATCTATCAATTCCTGCGGTATATGTGACACCGCCTGGTAGACTCCTATTATGATGTTCCAAACGAGGGCAGTGATTATGAGGACGTCCACCGCCAGCTCCGTGCCAATCGGACCCCCGATGTCCACGATGAAGAATACCAGAACTATCGGGAAGAATGAAACCACGGGAACCGCCTCGAGCACATCCACTATCGGGAGAATTATCAGCTCCGCGGTTCTGACCCTCGCCGCCAGGATTCCAAATATCACAGCGAGGAAGATCGAGATGATCATCAGAATCCACAGTCTCAGGAACGTGGCTCCCGTGGCTTCGAGAATCAGCACAATGAGGGAGGCATTCAGCATGGCTTCTCTCCCAATCCATCCGTATTAGAAATCCTTTTCTCAGTTACGACAACCTCTTTATAATTAAAAAGCCTGAGGCGACAATGGATTTCCTTGAACTCCGTGACCTCGTTGTGGAGTACGAGACCAATGGGAAAAGTCTCCTTTCCCTGGACAGGGTCTCGTTCAACGTGCAGAGGGGGGAGTTTGTTTCCATCATAGGACCGTCAGGGTGCGGAAAATCCACGATAATAAAGGTCCTCCTGGGCCTCCTTAAGCCCTCCTCGGGTACCGTTTTGATAGAGGGCAAGCCGCTTGAGTTCTCGGACATAAGGATATCCGTCGTCTTCCAGAACTCCGCTCTGTTTCCTTGGCTCGATGTGCTGAGGAATGTGGAGGTTGCGCTGGAAGAGGTTTCCAAGGACCGCCAATACATCAGAGAAACTGCGAAGAAATTCATAAAGATAGTGGGAATAGATGGTTTCGAGGACGCCTATCCCCGGGAACTGTCCGGAGGGATGAAACAGAGGGTGGCCATCGCCAGGGCTCTCGCCCCTGGTCCAGATCTTCTCCTCCTTGACGAACCTTTTGCAGCCCTGGACGTATTCACTGCCCAGGCGCTCAGGGAGGAGCTCCTTGACCTCTGGGAGGCCCCAAATCTGCCTCCCGATACAATTCTGATGGTCACGCACAATGTTGACGAGGCGGTGCAGATGAGCGACAAGATCGTGGTTCTCTCTCCAAGACCGGGCAGAGTTCTTGGAGAGATAAGGGTTCAGCTGGAGAGGCCGAGAAACACCAGGAGCGAAGAATTCTATTCCGTGGTGGACAGCGTCGTCAAGCTTATGTCCTCTGACTAATCGTTTAGCCTCAGGATCCCGTCGTCGCTGTCGTAGCTCAGGAGCTTCGTGTATCTGCCCCAGTTCAGCATGGTCCGGAACGTTGTGTCGTTCTCCCCCGGAGGAAAAGTTTCGCTGAGGAAGTTGCTTATCTCTTCCTTTGGAATCTCCTTGACATTCCTTGCGCGGAAGTAGTTTATGAGGGAGTTGAAGGGCTCAACATTCTTGATGAGCTCCTTGAGCGTCCTCTTCCTCTCCTCTATGGATGAGTTGAGGAATTTCTTGCCCGTTTCCGTCAGGGAAACGTCTCCGTTCGAAATCGTGATCATGCTGAGGCTTTCCGCATCGTCTAAAAGGTTCATCAGCATCGTTCTTTCTTCATCCAGGGAATCGTCAAGCCTGGCGATGTCCGTAGGGCTCCCTAAATCCTCTAGTATCTCAAGCAGGCCAATCATGCTGTTGGGGCTATTGCTCTCTAGACGGTGCATGTTTATCGTTTCATTTATCCATATAGATATCTGCTTAAATCACTTGCGGTTGCTGCCGTCCAGTGGTTCAAGTGTGAACTGCTTGTTAGTGTGGTTCCTTGGAGATGTGAATGGCCTGAACTCCCTTCCGTTTCCAGAATAGAATTTGCTGAAGAATTCAACGTAGAGTAACCTGGCCCCTTGTATTCCGGGCTCAAAGACGGCAATCACCAGATTCAAAAGCTGGCCCACAACTAGAATCACAATCCCTAACACAATGAAAGCTATGCTGTGGTGAAGGGTGCTAAGGAAAATCCTGTCAAAGACCACGGCCAGTATCACCGACGAGAGAAGGATGCCCACGAGCCTGGTGTAGGAGAGGATGTGCGATATTATCGTGGTTATCTCCAGAAGCGCCTGGACCCTTTCCGCATAAACCACTATTCCTAGACCCACGAGCAGGAGCGCTAAGCCAAGGATGTAAAGGTTGTTCGAAAGCAGGGCCAGGCTGTGTGTCCTGATAAGCTCCAGACCTATGATCACTATGCCGTAGGCCAGAAGAAGCCATCCAGCCTTGCCGAGTGCCTCCCTCCTGTGACCTCTTGAAGTGTTAACCACTATTCCGAATATGAGCCCCAGGGAGACCATTGCAACCCCCGCGTATCCCGAGAACAGCATCAATTTCCCGATTCCAAAGTTTCCGAGGACGTTGAAATGCGGATAAGGGAGCGTGAAACCGAAATAGGTATCGAAGAATATACCTATCCCTATCGCTATGATTGACCCCGGAATCATAGCCTTCGCAATTATCTTCAATGTCCTGAGGCTCATAAGGCTGAGTATGAATCTTGAAAGCACCTTCGGTATTCTTGACACCTTTGGAGGGTGGTCAACCCTGTGGATGATCCAGAGCGACATCAAAAGAATAACAAGGCCATAGCCAACATCACCGATCATGAAGCCGAAGAATATCGGGAATACAAGCGCGAATACGAGGGTGGGATCAAGTTCCACGGACTGCGGGAGAGAGTAGAAACGGATGAAGAATTCGAACAGCTTCACCCTCCTGGGATTGCTGAGCGCCGTGGGAGGCAGCTCGTCAGTCTTGACCTCGCTCACCACAATCTCATCCCCCGTGGCTCTTGAGAGAACTTCCCTTACGATGCCGAAATCTTTTTCCGGCATCCACCCCTCGAGGACCAGGGCTGTTTCCGTCCCTGCAAGCTTAGAAACCACGTCTATTTTCTTGAGCTCAATGTCAAGCTGCTCCCTTATCGCCGCCACTTCCGGATAGTATTTTGAGGAAATCTCCTTTAACTTCCTCTTAATCTCGCCAAGCTCGACATCTATCTCCTTCAGCTTCCCTTCCCTCTCCGCCAGGATGCTTGATACTGTTCCCCTGCCCTGAGGCACCTTTTCAACCATCCTTTCGAATGTCCTGAGCTTCTCCCCGAACTCCTTCTCCGCCTCCCTCGGTATCACCGCGATGAAACCCCTTTCCCCTGTGATGATCATGGAGTTCCTGATCCCCTTGATCAGGGGGTACGGATCCCTACCCTTTTCCCCCCTTTCCACGTAAAATGAGGAGAAGCTTTCCCCGTTTAGGTACTCAAGGTCCCCATTATAGAAGGAGACGTGCTGCAGTGCAGTCATTTCGTCCTTCAGCATCTTCTTCCTGGATTCCAGTTCCATCTCCCTGTCCTTGAGCTTCTTCACTTCGTCGTAAACATCAATGGCCTCAGCCCTCGCAACCAGTTCCTTCACGTCCCCGAACGTAAACCTCTCCCCGTCCGGCACCGGGTACAGGGAGTTTTCCAGGCCCTTTACCTTCCTGAGAATATCGGAAAGCTTCTGGTACGATTCACCAGGCTTGAGGCTGGAGAGCATATCGGATGTGAGGGTCACGGGCTCTATCTGCATAACACCGAGGTCGTGAAGGATAGAGAGGATCGTCTCCTCGTTCCCCTTTGAGGAGATTATCCTGACCTTCATCATCTTCATTGGCGTCAGCATGCTACCTCACTACCGTCTCAAACATCTTCTCCACTATTTCCTCGGATATCTTCTTCTTTATCTTTGCGACCCTGTCCTCATATTCCTTCTTTATGCTTGAGACTTCGGCCGAGGTTTCGATCGCCTTCTCCCTCATGTAGTCCTGGTAGAGCGTTGAGCCCCTCTCCTCAGCCTCTTTCACAATCGTTTCAGCTTCGCCTCTGGCGGAGGAGATTATCTCGTCCGCTCTCTTTTTAGCCTCCTCCACGTTCCTCTTTGCCTCGTCCTCCTTCTCCTTTATCCTCTTCAGAACCTCTATATCCTGCGTCATATGCCACCCCAGAAATATATTATTGCGACGGCTGCCGCAACTACGTTGGCAATCATTATGCCCATGTAAATGAGGTAGAACTTCATCTGCCCACCGTTGCTGAACATGGACTTACGCAACTTCCCCCTCCTCCATCTTCTCCTTTATCTTCTTCAACGTTATGAAAGTCTCCCTGTCCATCTCGTCAAGCCTGAGCCTTATGTAGGACGCGGTGTCGTTCAATCTCGGTATAAGGATGTTCTCTATTGAATTTGTCCTTCTCTTTGTCCTGTCTATTTCCTGAAGAAGTTTCCTCAGGGATATCTCCTTCTCCGCTATGACGAGAAGGGAGCTGAGAAGGGCCTTGAACTCCTCCCTCGTTTCCATGAGGGAAGTCGGGAGGGAAATTATCTCGTAAAGCCTGTTCATAAAGGATCCTGGAGTTGAAACGTTCACCTCCGGTATCCTCACGCCCATAACGTTCTTCGCTGATACGCCTACCCTCACACCCGGCTGGAAGAAAGCGGTGTTCTCTATCATCAATTGCCCTGCCATCATCTCTGAAAGGCGTTCTGTCATCATCGCCTTTGTTACAACCTTGCCAAGGTCCTCCCTCATCCCCCTGACGTCCCTTGCCAGCTTGAAGAACTCCATTATGAGGGCTGACCTCTTGAGCTTCAGGAGCTGCAGACCTCTGACTGCAAGCCTTATCCTGCTTTTCGTGCGGAGGAGTTCCATCCTCGTTGGCCTTATGCTTGATACGTCTACCATCTACTTCCTCCATTTGCCGTACTTCTCGATCTGCTCCCTCTTCACCCTCTTCATATCCCTCTCCGGAAGATAAGAGAGCAGCTCCCACCCGAGGTCGAGCGTTTTCTCTATGGGCCTGTCCTCGTCGTATCCCTGGTTCACATACCTCTCCTCAAACATGTTGGCGAATTCCAGATACTGCTGATCGTCCTTCCCAAGGGCCTCCCTTCCAACTATCGCGCTTAAACTCCTGAGATCGACACCCCTTCCGTAAGCAGAGTACAGCTGGTCCGCAACGCCCCTGTGGTCATCCCTTGTTCTCCCCTTCCCTATACCCTGGTTCATGAGCCTGGAGAGTGAAGGAAGAACGTTCACCGGCGGGTAAACCCCCTTTCTGTGAATGTCCCTGCTCAGGAATATCTGCCCCTCGGTTATGTAGCCGGTCAGGTCTGGAATTGGGTGGGTCATATCGTCCGAAGGCATCGTCAGTATAGGAAGTTGCGTTATAGAGCCTCTCCTTCCCCTTATTTTTCCTGCCCTTTCATAGATTGTGGAAAGGTCCGTGTAAAGATACCCTGGATATCCCCTTCTCCCCGGCACTTCCTCCCTCGCCGCCGAAACTTCCCTGAGGGCCTCCGCATATGAGGACATATCTGTTAATATCACCAGGACATGCATCTCCCTCTCGTACGCCAGAAACTCCGCTGCAGTGAGCGCAACCCTGGGAAGCAGGATCCTCTCCATCGAAGGGTCCGATGCAAGGTTCAGGAAGAGCACCGACCTGAGCAAGGCCCCGGTTCTCCTGAATTCTTCTATGAAGAAATTCGCTTCCTCAGACGTTATCCCCATCGCCCCGAAAACGAGGGAGAAGCTCTCCGATGAGGAGAGAACCTTAGCCTGCCTTGCTATCTGTGCCGCAAGCTTGTTGTGCGGAAGACCTGAGCCAGAGAATAGCGGAAGTTTCTGTCCCCTGACAAGGGTGTTCATCCCGTCTATCGTGGAGATCCCGGTCTGTATGAATTCCGACGGTTCCTCCCTCGAGTAGGGATTTATGGCGCTTCCGACAACCTCCACTTTTTCCGCAGAAGCTATTGGTTCCATCCCGTCCCTCGGTTCTCCGAGACCGTTGAATACCCTTCCCACCATCTCGTCAGATACCGGGATCCTCGCGGTCTCCCCTAGGAATCGCACGGACGTCCCCTCAACATCCAGGCCGGTTGTCTGCCCGAAGACCTGGACTATCGCGATTCCCTTCGCAGTCTCGAGAACCTGCCCCGTCCTCCTCTCGCCATCTGGAAGCTGTATTTCCACAAGCTCATTGTATCCTACATTTTCCACCTTTTCCACGAACAATAGAGGACCTGCGATCCTCGTGACGGTCTTGTACCTCATGTTGCTCATATCCTGTCAGCCCTCCCCTTTATTTCCCTTTCCATCTGCTGCTCAAGCTCCCTGAAGTAAGATTCCACATCGCTCTCCCTGACCTCTTTGAATCTGGAGACCTTCTCCCTGAAAGGCATCGCCTGCAGTTCAGAAACAAGGACCCCCTTTGATACCGCATACTTCTCAAGCTCATCCATCTTCAATATAGCCTGAAGCATCAGGAACTGCTTCCTTAGAGAACAGTATGTATCCACCTCATCAAATGCGCTCTGCTGGAGGAAATCCTCCCTTATGGACCTGGCTATATCGAGAACCTCTTTTTCATTCTCAGGCAGGGCATCGTATCCAACAAGCTGCGCCACCTCCTGAAGCTCGCTCTCCTCCTGGAGTATCTCCATAGCTCTCGTTGTCCCCTTTCTCCACATCTTCTCAACGTTTGCCTCGAACCATTTCCCCAGCTCCTCGGAGTAGAGGGAGTAGCTTGTCAGCCAGTTTATCGATGGGAAGTGCCTTCTTTGGGCTAGCGAGGCATCTAAGCCCCAGAAGACCCTTGTAACCCTTAGGGTGTTCTGCGAAACTGGTTCCGATGTATCCCCTCCGGGAGGAGATACTGCCCCGATTATCGTTACTGAGCCGAGTCTTTGTTTGCTGGAAATAGTGACAACGTTTCCAGCCCTCTCGTAGAATTCTGCCAGCCTTCTCCCGAGGTAGGCGGGATAGCCCTCCTCGCCCGGCATCTCCTCGAGTCTCCCGGATATTTCCCTTAGCGCCTCTGCCCATCTGGATGTGCTGTCGGCCATGAGGGCAACGTTGTAACCCATATCTCTGAAGTACTCCGCGATCGTGACTCCCGTGTATATCGAAGCCTCCCTGGCCGCAACGGGCATGTTGGACGTGTTCGCTATAAGCGTTGTCCTCTCCATAAGCGGCTTGCCCGTTTTTGGGTCCTTGAGCTCCGGGAATGTGGTCAGGATTTCGGTCATCTCATTCCCCCTCTCCCCGCATCCAACATATACAACCACCTCAGAATCCGCCCACTTCGCCAGCTGATGCTGAACGACCGTGTTGTGCAATATCAGACCCCCGAACCCTCCCACGAAGTTTTCGCCGAACTCTGGAACTGAAACGTCGTAGACATCCGTTTCCCCCGTTTCGACCGTGATGCTCTTTATTCTCTCCACAACAATCTCCTCCGATAGGGAGGCAACCTGCGACCCCGTGTTCATCGTGGACAGCGTTGTTCCTGAGCATTCCCTCTGGGGATCAATTGTCACTTCTATTCCACCGTTGCAGCTTCTCGTATTGCATGGCACCCCTACCCTGCCCATCATGTAGAGAAGCTCCCCTCCGGAACCTGCCCTCACTATCCCTCCTCCCAGGGAAAAGAGAGTATCAACGAATTTTTTAACGGTAGGAGTGCTCGCCTTCATGAGAATCGCGGGTATTCTGAATCCCTTGCCTGAAATCGCACCGATGCTGCCCAGAATCGAAACGAGGGCCGAACTTCTCAGAACTGCCCCCTCCACGCTTATCTCCGGCTCAATTGAGAACAGAAGGGATGAGAGTTCCGAGAATCTCCTGAAACCTGAAGGAACTTGGACCTTCACTTCATTCCCCTCAACTTTTCCGGAATGGAAGAGATATGCGAAAAATTCTGCGAACCGGGAATCGCACTTTCTTGGAACATGGATAGTGATGCCGTCTCTTCCTTTGATTGAGGATGGAAACGGAGGTTTCTTTCTGAGGTGTGAGAAGAGAGATTTCAGGTCGCGAAGCGTTCTGCCTTCAGCCCTTCCCGCAACACACTCAATTTTCGATATGGTGTTTTCGGCCGCGATGGTGCCTTCAACATCGTAGATGTCGAACGCCTCGTCCCTTCCTTCTATGGGAATCCTTCCAGCGGCGAGTATTCCGTCCCCGACCTTCAAATTCATTGCCATTGTCTCCGCAACGGTTCCGTTCTCCGCCTTGAAAAGCTTGTGAACGGGCGTCACCCTGACCCTCTTCCCTGCTTCGGTTTCTATGCTCACGACAGAGCTGCTTTTCCCGTGATATATCACGTTGGAATGGCTTTTGACCAGTTTCCCGTCAACAACGGAGAGCAGCTCAATTTTCCTAGGAAGGAAAAGGTACTCCCCATCCCCCTTGATCGAGAGGGCAGAATCCTTGTATTTCAGATAAAGGGATTCGATCCTTTCAATGCTCCCGTCTGCAAGAAGCACAGGAGTCTCTCCCGTGACGCATTTTCCGGATCCGAACGGCCCCGGAACTGCCACGGTACCACCCTTGGCAACAGGGAAGAACGTATCTATAACCCTTTGGCCAGTCACCAGGGGAACCTGCGGTGGAAGCTTACTCTTCACAGGTCTAGCCATTCTAACCGGCCAGTACTGTCCCATCTTCACCTCCACCCTGGACCCGTTTGACTGTATGTGGGCAACGCGATCCAAGACTGTCATCTTCCCCTCCTCAATCTCCTCTACCTTCCCCTTGATTCCAGGAGGTACCATGATCCTGTGTTCGAGAATTGATGTTTCTTTCACTACCCCAAGGATGTCGCCCTCAGAAACATCGTCCCCTTTCCTGACTGAGGGGATGAAATCCCACATCCTCTTCATGTCCACAGGATCAGGGTAAAGTCCCCTCTTTATGAAGTCCCCGCCCTGATTCCTTATGACGTCAAGAGGCCGCTGAATTCCGTCGTATATCGAACCCATTATTCCTGGGGAAAGAAAAACGGAGAGCGGTTTCATTGTAGACGCCACGGGCTCACCCGGCTTGATTCCACTTGTATCCTCGTAAACCTGGATAGTTGCCTTGTTGCCCTCCATCCTGATTATCTCACCCACCAGTCCCATCTCTCCTACCCTGACAACGTCATACATCTTCGCCTGTTCAACATCTTCTGCGATCACAACCGGTCCTGCGATTCTAACAATCTTTCCCATACTCAGATTCCTCCTAAGTCTATCTTGATGCCAAGGACCCTTCTCGCCATGTCGGAGATTTTCTCCTCCTCACCCACGGGCGATACGGGTACAAAGACAACGAGAGGCATCACGCTCGTTGTCACTGTGTTCAGAAACTTCCGGTCGAGCGTGGAGATGTATGTGTTCGATGCAAGAATGAGACCGAAGTTTCCTGAGTAGTATAGCTCCCTGAGCTTGTCGGGGAATGTGGCCTCGTCCGCAATGAACACATCCTCCACCCCAACGAGCTTGAACCCTATTGAAAGCTCCCTTTCTCCGATGAAGGCAATCCTTCCAAATTTAGTTGATGAATCCATCTTTAATCACCCTATGTTTACGGAAACCATCCTTACGGTCTCCTCGTCTATATTGTAGTACCTGCTAAGGAAGATGTTTCTCACATCCTTCCATTCAGCCTCCACCCTCAGAAGGTACGCAAGAATATTGTTCAAGGAAAGGGGGCTCATCTCGAGTATCTCGATAAACTCCCAGTAAATATTCCGGTAAAGCTCCCCCTCGAACCCGGTAAGCGATCCTCTCCTCTTGTAAAACTCGAGGCTCTTCGTCAGGTCAGAGAACTGCTTCAGCTTCTGCACAACCTCTTCCACGGTTGCGCTTTTGATGAGATCATCCAGCATCTGGTCCGAGAGGCTGCCACCCTGGATGAGGTAGCTGGTAACATTCTCTTCCCCCCCGAGCTCCTTGAACTTCATTATCGTTATTATGTTCTTTATGTCTATGCTCTTTCTTATGAACCTATATATCGGCCCTTCCGTCCCTGTGTAGAACCTGAACTTCTCCCTCATCATCGCGTAGTAGTAGAGATCGAGCGAAAGAAGCAAGGAGGAGATGTCGTTTGTCTTTCTGTAATCATCCAGATATGAGAGAAGGGCCTTCCCGTAGCCGAATCTCAGGAGGTAGGAGATAATTTCCTCTATTCCAGACATAGAAAGGATGTTCTTGTAGTCTGAGTGACTCAGAAGACCGGCGAATATACCAAGGGCCGTCATGTTCTCTGAAACGAGGTGCATCTCGGTATCCTCAACCTTGTAATTCAGATTCTTTGCCACTAGAACTGTTTTGATGTTCATTATGTCCCACTTCGTGAGGTAAGAGGCAACGAGGTCCCTCCCCTCCTTCGGTGTCAGGGAAAGGGCAAGCCTGTTAAGCTTCGCAAGGTGAGTGTTGGTCGCAGCTTCGATAAGATTGTATCCGGAATACTGGGAGGAATTCGCAGCAATATCCGAATCGTACCCATGATTCGAAAGATAGGAAAGGAAGTCGGATGGGCTGGTGAGCCTCATGAGTTCCTCATAGTCCTGCCTCTTGAGCAGGTCGGTCCGTTTGACCTTCAGCGTTCCGTAGGGGAGACCGTACACGCCTTGCAACTGCAATCACCTGATATACTGCCTGACAAGTGATGACAACTCATCCCTCTTTTCCCTCATAAGCTGGGAGAAGGTGAAGTCAAGAATAAGTTTCCCGTCCTCCGTCGTCACCACTACCCCCCCAATGGGATCTATCTCTTCCTCCACTATTCTTAGTTCAGGATTCTCAGTTCTCACCCTCTGCGCGTCCTCCTTACGGAGGTGGCACACGAATTCGCCGCCGAGCTCCTTTGAGGCCTCAGATATCTTTGCCTTGAGAAATTCAATGTATTCCTTCCTGTTCCTGAAGTCTTTGATCCTTGAGATCAGTGCATCGAAATACTTCCTCTCAACCTCCTCCAGTGCCTTCTCATAGGTCATTCTTCCTTCCAGAGTGGCCGTCGAAATCATCTGCCTTCTCTGCACCTCTGCCTCATCCTTGGCCCTCTTTTCATAGCCTTCCACGATGGCCTTTGCCCTCTCCCTCGCCTCTTCCCTTATTTTGTTTGCTTCCTCATTAGCCTGTGCTATAATCGCATCTACCTTCGTCTTCGTTTCGCTGTCTATTCTCGCTATTATCTCTTCCAGTCCCATAGGTCGTTCATTCCATAGGTTCAGAATATGCGCAACAGCAACAGCAACCCGAGGACAAACCCGATTATCCACAAAGTCTCCGGGATAACGAAGAAGAACAGCACTTGACCGAACTTCTCTGGTTTCTCCGCAATTATGCCCATGCCGGAAGCACCTATTCCGCTCTGTGCAACCCCTGTACCTATCAGACCGCCTGCCATCGCGATCGAGGCAGCAATGGCGTATAGAGCATCAGTTGTCGTAACCATTACTATCACGGCTGTATGACCGACGAGATAAAAGAGTTTTGCCAAAATCCTCAGGTGTCATGGTCGTTGTCACATCGTATATTGCGGCACTTCCTGCATTCCTTTAGGTGCATCTTTAAAATAATTGAACTTAATCATGGGAAAATTTAACTAGCGTACATTGAACCGATTGGATTCTGAAAACAATAAGTAAAAATATTTGCGGAAGTTTCGAGAATGGAGCGAGTGTAGTGTAGCGGTAGCACAAAAGCTTC
>JBMFTY010000010.1:0-250 GCA_049966795.1 Thermoplasmata archaeon | reverse complement strand
GGGTTCGAATCCCGGCACTCGCATGATTTCAAGGTTACAAGTCGCCAAATTATCCATTGAGGGATGAGACTGTCCTCACGACGATACAAATTCGACGTTCAAATTCCCAAAGTTAACTCTTCCGTGACGGAGCTCCAGCCTATATGAGCAGGGGAATTCGAAAGGTAACCTCTGAATTTCCCTGATGATCTTTGGGCTCAACATCTATATGTCAAGAATATGACTTGTGAAATATGACTTCTGAATAGGC
>JBMFTY010000009.1:0-47455 GCA_049966795.1 Thermoplasmata archaeon | reverse complement strand
GCGTGCGAGGATAGCAAGCTCGGGGAACAGTCCAATTCTTATATGCGGGGAGAACCCGTTATTTGATTACTTTTCTAAGGACTATCGGGCTGATTGCATAGAGATCAAGGATGGCCTCATCGTGCACATAGGGGATAAGAATATCAACTCAAGGTTTACGGATCCGGATGATGATGCTTGCATCCTGCAACCTTCATTCTACAGCAGGAAGTATGATCGATGTAACATAAGCGTGGAGGATATTTTCCAGTTCGCCCTGGAAGGGGAAGTGCGAATAATTTCGGAAGCTAGGAAGAGAGTAGAGGAGCTTGTAATCTCCGTGCTCTCAGAAGCAACAAGGGAAACAACAGAATTAAAGGTATCTGAAGAGATCAGGAAGAAAATATGCGGCGAAGGACTGAAGCTCTTCTACCAACCCGTGGTTTCGTTCGGAGAAAATACGAATGAGATATGGCACAGACCTTCCGAAGCGCAGGTTGGAAAGGTGGGGTATGTTGAAGTGGCCTGCAACGTGGCTGGGCTGGCAAGCGTGTTTTCGGAGACTTTTCTGTTTACTGAGGAAAGGTCTCTCTCTTCAGCGTACGAAGGGATAATGAAAGCTGCACAGATTATCAGGGACTATTTTGTGGAGGGGTCCAGAACATCTCAAATTTCAGAGATGATGGAGAATTTCAGAAATGAAAGATTATACCTTACCAATCCGCTGTACCCGTTTAAAGCACACCTGATCCCGGGGAATGATGAAAGGGTACACACAGGGGATATCTCCGTGTTCGACATCTGGATCAGGGATGAAAACTCCTTCATAAGGAAGAAGATTATGGCCGTCGCCGGCAGCTACCACGCCACGATACTTTAGCGCTTCTCAACCGAGAAGGCACCGTACCCAACGCCCGTCTCCCCTCCCGTTATCTCAATGGAGTTTGAAAGCTTGAGAAGTTCAACCTTCCCGGTATACGCTGTAAGGATCGTTGCAATAGGCCCGTATCCGCACACGCTCATCTCATCCGAATAGATGTACCTGAACATTGTCTTGAAATCCCTTGAGAGAACTGTCTTTGAGAAGAAGCCGTCGAGCTGCTTGAGTTTGGAAAGTGGAAGATAGTGATTTAGGTCCGAACTGGCAATAATGGTGAAGTTTCCACTTAACCTCTTTATTTTTGTTGCCAAGTGCTCCGCAGCCTCAAGACTCTGGTCCATCATCACGATGGGCACAATTTCCACGTCACCGTAGAGGAACTGGAGAAACGGGATATGGACCTCCACGGAATGTTCAGAGATATGTGCTGAATTGTCCACGACAATCAGGTCATCCTGAAGCTCATCCACGATGTCTTTTCTCACCTTCGCAAGGCCCAGAGGCGTCAGATAGTCCTGATCTCCTAGAGATACTGGAGATCCGAGACCGGTATGATTTGGCCCTATGACCACGTAGTAATCATATTTCCCGCTGCTAGCAAGGGAGGAATAGGAGAAAGCGGCAACGGGGGCACTGTAATCGTAGCCCGCATGAGGGGCAATGATCCCTTTTTCCTCGGTGGTCTTCATAACTTGTGGGAGATGACCAGGCCCGTTCCAGTGCAGAAAAGACCATCTGATCTTCTCCCTCAAAACCTCAGGGTCAGACGGGTAAAAATAGCCGCTAACATAAGGCCTTCTCATGATCCCCGGCAATACAATCCTTCTCTTCTTAAATATCTTTTCAGGCTTTCCACACTGCCAGTAAAATTTATCTAACGAAATACCGTATAATTGCGAAATGAAGCTCTACGCCCTTCTTCTAACCATCGTAGTGCTTTCCTCCCTCTTTTTCCCTCTTACAGCCGCTACCGCTGACTCCTCCACCAGAACACCCATAAGGCATGTTATAAACATCTTCTTCGAGAACCACACCTTTGACAACATATTCGGCATCTACCCAGAAAAGGGTGGAAGCACTTCGCCTCAGATAACGAGGCCACTTAACCTGCTTTCAAACGCCTCCTTGCTTAAGCTTCTGAATCCCGTACCCTCCGGATCCTTCTCCACCCAGGACCCTCTGGAAGGGTATCTTCCTTACCATGAAGACTGGAATCACGGCCTGATGAACGGATTCAGAAACGGCAGCGGCCCCCAGTCTCTGTATTACCTCACAGCAGCGCAGGTCTCGCCGCTCTGGGATCTGGCTGAGGAATACGCGATAGCGGACAATTACTTCTCGCCGCAGATAGGGGAGAGCGCACCAAATACCCTGTATTACCTTGCGGGCTTCTCCCCAGTGATGAACGATTATGGCCCTCCCCCATACATCCCCTTCAATGAGACAGTATTCGGAGAGCTGAGCCACTTCGGCATAAGCTGGGGCGTTTACGTTTCCGGGAACGAGAAGAAGTTTGATATGTCACAATATATCGAGGGCATCAGGGAATATTACGGGAACATAGGAAGTTGGCAGTCGTTCCTTACATCCCTCTCATCAGGCAGTCTCCCCCAGGTGAGCTACATTTTCTCCCAGGATGCCAACGGTTACGATATGGGGGCTCCGTCAAATATTCTGAAGGGGGAATTATTCCTCTTGTACATCGTGGATGCTGTCGAAAGGAGCAGTTACTGGAACAGCACAGCCATATTCATCACTTGGGATGATCCTGGAGGGTACTACGACCAGGTCCCGCCTCCAATTCTCAACGGAGTACAGCTAGGCTTTAGGCTCCCCCTCATCGTCGTGTCTCCATATGCGAAGGAGAACTATGTTTCCGATACGCTAATGACTCATTCCTCGATAATTTCCTTCATAGATTACAACTGGGACATCCCCGCTCTCAATCCATTCGTTGCAGAGCTGCCCGTACCACTTGACCTCTTCGATTTTTCTGCGCCCTACCCTTCCGGTAATGTTGCGAGACCGCCTTTATCCTTCACATCTTTCCCCTTACCCCAGAACGTGGAGTTCAATCTCACCGCAGCACAGTTGAATTTCAACTATTCATCTCATTTTCCCATGGAGCCACAGTACAACTTTTCCTCTCTCCCCTATCAGGAGCGTGGGGAAAGCAATCAAACTCTTCTAAATCTCGGGTTCAGCCTATTCGTTCACAGGGATATCTCCATAACTCCCTTCTACCTTTCTCCCCTTTTCATCCTTGCGCTGGTTCTCGTTAACATGGCGATTCTTGCAGTGCTCTGGAGGCGCAAAGATGGAAGGAAATAGAGTAGTGAATCTCCTTAACGCAACATTCTTCTCCACTCTTCAGGAGCTGTTTGTTACGCTTTCCCTTGGTTTTGCGTTCAGTGTGATATACCTGATAGGGGATGCCAGGCAGCTTTATCCCCTGCTCGAGGGCATCATAACAGGGATTCTCTTTTTCTCAATCGTCGCTTCAATCTCTGGTAAGGGAAGGGTTGTCTCATTCACAGCTGTTTCCGCAGCCCTGGTTGTCGGAGCCTTCTTCATTTCTCAGCTTCTTCACTCTACATTAGGATTCATCTTTCCCGACGAGCTTCTCTTCGCGGAAGGTGCTCTGATCACGAGCATAGTGCTCCCTCTTCAGAGATACACGCATTCCGTTTTCCACCTTGAGAAGACAGCGGGGAGAAGCGTCGTTGCCGGCGTGTCGGATATTCTTCTAATCCTCGGTATCGTCATCTTCTCCCTTTTCTACGAGAAGGGGGGACAGGTGATGCTTCCGCGGATGGTCGAAGTGGTGGCGCTTATCACCCTTGCTGTTACCCTTCTGGAATTCCTTCTTCCCCCGGGGAGGATGGTTTAGAGCTCTGCGAGGAAGTCTTCCTGCCTCAGTGCGGAGGTATCCTGGCCTTTCTCTTCAAGCACCCTCTTAGTGAGGAGGAAGTATATGAGGGCAAGGCTCTCCCTTCCCTTGTTGTTCCCTGGAACAACGAGATCAACGAACGATGTAGAGTTGTTAGTGTGACATATCGCAACGACCGGTATGCCGTTCTTCACAGCCTCCCTCTGCGCTTGGTTGTCAGTTGCTGGATCGTTAATAACAACCACATCTGGTTCCATATAATTTGGAAGTGACGGGTTTGTGAAAGAGCCCGGTATGAACCTTTCCGTGATGGATGCCGTTCCGAGGGCCTTTGACGCTGCAGTCACGGGTTTCTTTGCGTATTCCCTCGAAGCAACGAAAACGATGCCCTGCGGATCGTACCTTGACAGGAACTTCGCAGCTATCTTTATTCTCTCGTCTATCTTCCTTATGTCAAGTATGTTCAGTCCCTCTTTATTGACGTAAGCGGTGAACTTCTTCATGTCCGCACTTCTTATCTTCGTACCTATGTGCACCGCTGAATTCCTGTACACTTCCTCTGATACCAGTAGGTCACTCATCGTGTCACACCCATTTCTTCCTGAATTCTTACAAGTTCATTTAATTTTGCTATCCTCTCTCCCCCAACCGTACCCGTTTTTATGTAATCCGCCCCCAGCGCGACTGAAAGGTGCGCTATGAAAGAATCCGTAGTTTCACCTGACCTGTGGGAGACAACTATGCCCATTCCATTCTCCCGAGCCAATCTGAACGTCTCCAAGAGGCGGGAGAGCGTTCCAACCTGATTCGGTTTCAGGAGAATTGCGTTTGATGCCACCTTCTCAATACCGATCTTCAGCCTTGAGACGTTGGTGGTGTAAAGGTCATCCCCTATTATCAATGCTCTGTCTCCGACCCTCTTAGTGAGTTCGGCGAAGGAATCGAAATCTTCCTCGTCAAACGGGTCCTCTATGATCGTGAAGCCACGATCCTTCACGATCCCCTCCACGAAATCAACCTGCTCTTCCCTGCTCAGTTTTCCCTTCTTGTACAGATAGAATCCATTGGAATAGAAGTTCGAAGCAGCAAGATCCATTCCCTTCTCAATCTTAAGGTCCGTCTTCCCGGATATCTCGTCAACAGCATCTCCAATCATCGCGATAACCTTATCGTCATCAAATGGCAGCACCCAGGCCTTCTCGTCGCCCATTCCAACAGGGATTTCAAGCTCTCTGGCGGCCAGCTCCTTAATTCTCCTGTGAATTTGCGCGTTTGTCTTGATTGCAGTGAATACATCCTCACTGTGTGAAGCCACAAGAAACTCCTGTATAGTTGTGCCGTTCACAGCGTGCTTTCCCCCACCAACCACGTTCCCCAGTGGAACAGGCATCCTGAAGTTCAACCCGCCAAGATACCTGAAAAGGGGAACCCCTAGTTCATCTGCGGAAGCCCTTGCAACGGATAATGAAATCGCGGTTGCCAGGTTACCCCCAATCTCCGAGAAGTTTGGTGTGCCGTCAATCTCTTCCAACAACGAATCCACGGTAGCCTGATCAAAAGAATCCAGGCCGATGAGCTTCCCCGCTATTCTCGTTTTGAAGGATTTAAGCGATTGCTCTATGCCTCCCTGCGGAAAATCCATCACCTCGTTCTTTCCCTTTGAGGCTCCGCTAGGTGCTGATGCTAAGCCCTTTCCGTATTCCGTTATTATCTCCACTTCCACCGTCTCGTTTCCCCTAGAATCGAGGATCTTCCTGATCTTCGCATCCACTATTTCTGACATTCAGTCCCCACCCTTGACGCGGGAGTTCGCCTGCGCTGCCGCCAGTATTGCTATAGGAATCCTGTAAGGGGATGCGGAAACGTAATCAAGCCCTATCCTATGGCAGAATTTCACGGACTCAGGATCCCCGCCGTGTTCACCACAGATGCCGATCTCAATGTCCGGCCTAGTCTTCCTTGCCCTTTCTATGCATAAAGCCATAAGCTCGCCGACGCCCTTCTCATCTATTGTCTCAAACGGGTCCTTCTTGATTATTCCGAGCTCTATGTACTTCGGAAGGAACGTGGCTTCAGAATCATCTCTCGAGAAGCCGTACGTCATCTGCGTAAGGTCGTTGGTGCCAAAGCTGAAAAATTCTGCTACTCCCGCGATCTCCCCTCCCATCAGTGCGCCTCTGGGCGTCTCTATCATGGTACCGAACTTGTATTCCAGCCTCCTGCCTCCTATCTCCTCCTCGATAGCCGCCTTGAGCTTGTTGTGAATGAAGCGCATCTCCTCTACGTCCACGGTGAGAGGTATCATGATCTCCGGAATCACCCTCTTCCCCTCATCCAGAACTTTCAACGCTGCCCTTATTATCGCCCTTACCTGCATCTCGTATATCTCCGGGTACAATATTCCTACTCTGATACCCCGGAATCCTATCATGGGATTGAACTCGCTTAGCGCATTTACCTTCTTAAGGATAACTTCCCTTTCCTTCATCTTCTTCCTCAGGCTCTCCTTCCTCTTCCCCTCCGATTCCTTGATCTTGTGTCTCAATTCTGCGATCTCAACCATCAGCTCTTCCTTCTTTGGGAGGAATTCGTGGAGAGGTGGGTCTAGAAGGCGTATTATGACAGGGAAACCGTCCATTGTCCTGAAGAATTCGACAAAATCATTGTACTGCAGCGGTAGCAATCTATCCAGGAGTTTCTTTCTTTCCTCCTGGTTGTCAGACATTATCATCTCCCTCATTATGGGTATCCTGTCTGCACCGAGGAACATCCTCTCAGTTCTCGCCAGACCTATGCCCTCTGCTCCGTTCTTCCTGGCCATGACAGCCTCGCTTGGCGTATTGGCGTTTGCAAGGACGCCTATCTTCTTCACCCTCTTGCATATCTCCATGAACTCCTGGAAATCCGGTCCCATCTCTGGTATCTTTACAGGAACAGCACCTCTATACACTAGCCCAGTGGTGCCGTCCACCGTAATTTCCTCCTTCTCCTTAAGCTCTACACCGTTGAAAGCAACCTTCCTCCCGGCGAGGTCGATCCTCACGTCTTCTGAGCCCACCACAGCAGGCCTCCCCATGGCCCTTGCGACCACCGCAGCATGGGAGGTCATCCCTCCCCTTGAAGTAAGTACTGCCTGAGCCACCGCTATGCCATGAACATCATCCGCCAGAGTTTCACTTCTCACCAGAACCACTTTTTCTCCCTTTTCATTCATCCTAACTGCCTCCTCAGGGTCCAGGACTATCTTTCCTGAACCCGCACCAGGACTGGCTGCGAGACCTTTCGCGATAGGGGTTCCCGCCTTCCCCGAATCTACCTGCGGATGGAGAAGCTGGTCTATCTGTTCCGGCTGCACCATGTTTACCGCCTCCTGATCCGTGACCTTCCCTTCCTTCCTCATGTCTAGAGCGATCTTAACAGCGGCAGATGCACTCCTCTTTGCGCTCCTCGTCTGGAGGAGATAGAATGTGCCGTCCTGTATGGTAAATTCAATATCCTGAACATCCTTGTAATGCGTCTCAAGTATCTCCGCGGACCTTGCCAGTTCCTCATAAGCCTCGGGAATCTCATCCTTCAACTTCTCTATCGGGGAAGGCGTCCTTATGCCGGCGACCACATCCTCCCCCTGCGCATTTGTGAGGTATTCACCGTAAAGCTTCCTTTCTCCAGTATTGGGGTTTCTGGTGAAAAGGACGCCCGTAGCGGACTTTGGTCCGGTATTTCCGAACACCATGGCAACAACTGAAACCGCAGTGCCTAGCGTATCAGGGATCTTGTTTATCCTTCTGTACACAACCGCCCTCTCGTTCTTCCAGGATTCGAAAACCGCAATCACCGCCTTTTCAAGCTGTTTGTACGGATCAGCGGGAAGTTCCTTCCCTTCCCCCCTTATTATCTCTTTGAAATTAACTACGATCTCTTTCCACTCTTCATCGCTTATCTCGAAATCGTTCCTGTATCCCTTGGAACCTTTCTTCCTCTCTATAACTTCGTCAAATTTCCTTCCGTCGATCCCAAGCACGATCCTACCGAACATCTGAACGAATCGCCTGTAGGCATCCCAGGCAAACCTGGGATTCTTTGTTTCTTCGGCGAGGATACTCACATTGCTGTCATTGAGCCCGAGATTAAGCACCGTGTCGAGCATTCCAGGCATGCTCACAGGAGCGCCTGACCTCACGGATACGAGAAGTATCTTCGGTCCGCCACCGAATACCCTGCCTGTCTTTGACTCAAGGGTTTTCATATGATCGAGAATGTCGTTCCATAACCCATCCGGAAGCCTCCCGTTTTGGAAATAGAAGTTGCAGGCCTCCGTTGTTATCGTGAACCCTGGAGGTGTCCGCAGGCCAAGCCTCGTCATTTCAGAAAGCCCTGCACCTTTGCCTCCAAGAAGATTCCTCATTTCCTTTGATCCTTCTTCAAAATTATAGATGTATCTGGTTGGCATGAGGCAGTATATAGACCACAATTTTAATACTTTTCATTAGTTCAGCTGTAGCGCAAAATAGCGCCTATACCGCCGAACGATTTAAGGAACTGGGAACCTTCGTCCGACTCGTCGCTCACCAGCTCTATCCTTGAATTGCTTCTCTGTCCAAGTTCTATGTACTCCTCGATCAGATCCACCTTCTTTTCTATAACCATCACGGCTCCGCATTTTGGGCACAGATGCTCTTTCTCTTCCTCCGATATCTCTGTCACCTCGTATCCGTCGTTCTCGCACCTGTACGTTATCCTCGCCTTCCTGAGACCCTTTGATATTATTAGAGTGTCCACCCTCCCCTGCCTGAGGGCTTCAACCACCTCTTTGTCTCCATATGCTGCCAGCCCGGATCCCTTCTTAATCTCTACGAGAAGTCTCTCAATGATTTTTTTCTCCTTCGCTACCTCCAACTGATCAAGTGTCTGTGAAGCCTTTTCAACAAGTTCCTTAAGACCGTATTCGTTGGTGTAACCCACATCATAAAGGTCTATGACCTTCTCCTGTATCTGGTAGTGCAGGTACCCTTTTTTGTAGAAGAATTCCTTGGTAGAACCTGGGCCCCCTATCAGCACACCCTTCAACTCCGGCTCCCTTAGGAAGGCATTGGATGCTATTTCTCCAACCTTCGTGAAGAATTCGTGTGCAGCTATTTCAATTAGCCTCTCGTACCTCCTGGAGCTCTGCCCTCCCTGATGGTGCTTACTGGGAACCTGTGAGTCCCTGTTCTCTATTACCTCTATCCTTGAGCCTCTGAGAAGACCGATTGTAGCCTCGGCTCTGTCTATAACTATGAGGCCGTAAACATCCTTCTTCTCCAGCATGGGCAGTATGGGATCGAGATAGAATTTGGAGTCACACCTGTAAAGGAAGCTTGTCACAGGCTGAGGGGGCTCAATGAAATATGAGACCATCTCACTCTGGTCTCCCCTTGTTGGAATGTAACCCACGAATATCGCAAGACCGTTCTCCGGAGGCATCTTGTAGTAGCGGAGCTTGCTCATTATGCTCTCTATCGCGGAAGTCACGTTTTTCCTCGTGGTCTTGCTTTTTATGTTGCTGGACGTCGAATATTCGTCCCTGAGATAGGCAATAACATCGCTTATCGGTCTCCCGGGCGGAACATAAACTGAGATCAGCTCCGTGCCCCTGCCCTCAAGCTTCTTTATCTCGTCTATGTACTTCTTGAACTGGTACTCCCGCAAAGATTTCTCTACGTCCTTTTTGTTCTGCTCTAGCTCTGACATCTCACCATCAGGAGGGTGCTTTAGCCTCCTCTTTCTCCTCTTTTATCTCTTCCTTCTTCTCCTCAACCCTCTTCTCGAAGATTTCGCGGAAGATAACGGTCTTGTTTGCAACGTATTCCCTTATCGCACCGACAATCGCAAATTTTGCCAGTGGCCAGGAATCGTCTATCTTCGCCGAGTCCGGGATTGTTATGACGATCTCATCCCCAACCTCTATCTTGAACTTCTCGCTGTCCTTGGGGAAATTTATCTCGATGATCGACTGTATCTTCTTCTCCTCCCCTTCCACCTTCTCAAGTATCTTGTACCGGTACTTGATCGATTTCCCCGCAAGAGGGTGGTTGAAATCTATCACAACCCTCCCGGCGGTGACGGTGAGAATTTTTCCATACTTATCACCAAGACGGACTGTCATACCAGGCTCTGGTACCACTTCATTCCCACTGTTTCCCCTTCTTCTTTCCTCGTCCCTTAGGGCCCTCTCGACCTCCCTGTATGATGTGACCCTCACGTTATTCGTATCCCTTACCCCAAAAGCCCTCTCAGGAGGGATTGTTACCTCCCTTTCCTCCCCCACGTTTGCTTTCGCTATGTCCTCCTCAAGATCGCCGAAAAGACGACCCGAGCCCACTATCGTCAGTATGGGCTTGTAGGAGTAATGCTCATCGTAGATCCCACTTTCCTTGGCTTTGCTCTCGTCCGTAGTTTCGACTAGCTTTCCATCATCCGTGAACGTGTCCATTTGCAGCTTGATGATATCTCCTTTTTCCATTTGATCCACTCTCTTTCCATAACAATCAAAATTATAAAAATGTTAGCGAATTCCTGAGGGCAAGAATCTCATAAGGGCGAGAAAGGTGTAATTTTATCTACTTATTCGTTATCAGTGTGCAATAGCCCCGTGGTGTAGTGGCCAAGCATAGCGGGCTCTGGACCCGTTGACAGCAGTTCGAATCTGCTCGGGGCTATCCCATGGTCCTTGGGTGTCACGGCGCAGACATTGATGCATTGAATTACCAAGGATAAGGGGCATAAAACAGCTTTGTCCCTGCCCGTTTCAGCACTATTCCTCTTATTGAATAAGGGCCATGAAGTGCTTTCAACATTTTGATATGACGGTCCTGAGTGAGATTCTCTGTTAACCTTGTACTAGAGGTACTCGGGATTGAGTGCATAGTGCAGTAAGGTGTCTTCACCCGACTTGCATCCTTGCCCTCGTAATCAGGGGATAAGCGAGAATGGCAGCGGCTATCATAATTCCAGCAAGTATCACAGAGAAGTTCAGCGGATAGAGGTAACTGTCTTCGGCAGTTACAATAATGGCATAGATCAGTACCACGGCTGCGATCGCCGGAAGGAGGATATGAATAAGGGGTTTCAGTCTTCCAGTTCTAAGGCCGTAAACTGCAAAAGAAACGGATATTATCAAATGAGAGGAATAGCTTAGAATGGCTGCCATTACCAGAAGAAATATACTCCCCTCGTAGGGGCCCAGAAGCGTTCCTGAAACAAGGGCTGAAAATAACCCGATTCCCGCCCCTAGAAAAACAGGAGCCCTTGGAATCCCGTTGGAGTTGACACCGGAGCACCATCCCTTCCCAAAATTCTCTTCTATTGAGATGCCGTACAGCATCCTTGTGTAGTTGTTCGAGGTAGCGACAAGGGAGGAATTAAAGCTGTTCAGTATGAAAAACAGGAGAACCATGGAAAATGCCGGTCCAAGGTATTTTCTATAAATCCAGTATCCAGGATCGGGGATAGATGAATAAAGACTGAAGTCCCCAGGTCCAAGGACTATGCTTTGGGCAAGCGAACTGAATA
Source organism: Thermoplasmata archaeon (assembly GCA_049966795.1). Lineage (GTDB taxonomy): Archaea > Thermoplasmatota > Thermoplasmata > Thermoplasmatales. The sequence goes on along the minus strand of JBMFTY010000009.1, from coordinate 36,155 downwards.
TTACCACAGCCCCGATCAGAAAGAGAGAAGTCATCAGGGAGACAGGAACATTGTGTGTAGGATTTCTCGTCTCTGACGAAAGCGGTGTCAACCCACTTATCCCTCCAAATGCTCCCAGGCCCAGAATCATTGCTACAGGCTTCACTGAATGCAAGCTAGCAAATGAAAGGAAATGAATGTTGGATCTGAATGATAGCAGGAGGACAAGAGATGTGAGAAGAAGGAACGTGATTTCAGTTAGGCCTGTTACGACGAAGTAGCGCGTGGAGAATTCCACCTTCCTGAGCGCAACCGACACCGCTTCTATGGACATCGCAACCGCAAAGAGGTACCAGAGCCATTCCCTCCCAGAAAATTGGCCCAGCGAACTCAAGAACGATGCTGTCCCCAGCAGGCCAAAACCTCCGAAACCTATTACGTAGTACAGCCAGTACATCCATCCTGAAATGAATCCAGCTGCCTTTCCAAGTCCAGCGGATGCGTACCTCGCCCAGGGTGCCGGTGACACGATTATCTTTGACCACTGATAAATGACGGAGGTCACTGCTGCATAGAACGCGAAGGAAATCAAAAGAACAAGAGTCATGCTGAAACCTGCCACGGAAGAGAGTGCAACCAGATAGAGAGATACCGTGGCAGCAGGCCCATTCATTGCAATAGACTGACCGATTGCATCTAGGGTACCAACGCTCCCTTCCCTGAGGCCATATCCGGGCATCTATTCACCGGTAAGCTTATGATAGAGTGTGTCAACTCTATTGACTATCTCCTTATTTGTGAAACCAGCTTTTGATGCAATGTAATACGCACCTCCCGCCCCGACACCTTCTTTCACCACCCCCTTTTCATATTCCCTTAAGCCTTGATATTTTGAAACTGAGAGGTCTAGAGGGACTTCAATGAAATCCACCCCTATCTCCCTCGCCGTTCTCGAAAATGTTGCCGTTTTGTCACCGACGACATACCTTGTCGTCACAATCCCCTCAGGCGTGACTCCATCTAGCTTCAGAAGGGCAGCAACCGCCAACATCTGCGTTCCTCCCGCCAAGTATATCTTGCCTCTGAATTCCCTAGAAAAAGCAAAGATGAACGCCAGTACCGGGTCTCCCAACTCCTTCAGGACGTTCAACCCCTTAACGTCCCCTGCGCGCCGCATCGCTTCATCCACTACCCTGCTCTTGAGATCAACGGGATTCATTGGCAATGATGATGAAGAAATTGAATCATACCCCAGCCTGCGGAGGATCGCCATTGCAGTGGTAGTCCCCCCCGGGATGCTCTCCGCCAGCATAGCTTCCTTTTCAAGTGAGAACAGTTCATCAGCAAGAATTTTGCTCCTTCCAATTATTTCGCTAATACCGGGAACCCCCGCTTCCCTTCTTATGTCGCCTCCTTCCTTGCTCGAAACGAAAACATACGGCAATAAAGGCTCAGCTGTTGATCCAGACCTTACCACCATCACCGGGAACTTTGCCAGCTCTCTCGAGGCCTTGGTTATTATGGCGGGAGTTGGATTTCCCGAGGGTGTTACTGGTATGGAATTTATGCACCTTGGCCTTTCGAAGAACAGATATTCAGCATCTGCGGGCGGAGTAAATTTGATCAGATCAGGGTTTCCGCCAGCTGCTGTTATTCCATTTATCCTTGAAATCGCTGTGTTTCCAATTGTCAAGATAAAGATCATATCAAGCATATTTGATAAAATTAAAGTTTATTTAACCCTTTTGAAATACATGCATACAGATGAGCAAGTGGATAAAAGAAGTGAAAACACGTAAGCCGATGCGCAGCATCGGTCAATTCCCTGCCGTTCCAGGAAGTCTCACGATCCATTCTGGCTATGGGCGCAAGCTCTTGAGCACCCCGAAAGAGGCAAGACCCATGGGGTACATAGGACTATGAAAGACCTTCTCTCATTTTTCACTAGAATCCCGGTGGGGAGGGGGTCAGCTGAACCCGAAGACCTGTATCTCCTAGTTCTCGTGGCAGCAGTAATTGCGTTCCTACCGACCGTGGTTTTTCTGATTACAGAGGGGGTCCTCCCCAGAGCCGTCGTTTCAATACTATCAATCCTGTCAATCTACAGTATCACTGGCCTCATCCATACGGATGGTCTTTCGGATTTCTCCGACGGAATCATGAAAAAGGGATTAAAGGATGAGAAAATCAGGGCGATGAAAGACGTGAATACTGGGACAGCTGGCCTCTTCTCCCTTGTCGTTCTGATACTGGGAGAGTTCTATGCGATATCCGATGTCAGAACATCTTTCCTTTCCGTACTCTCATTCTTTCTGGTGTCAGAGGTTTCAGCTAAATTCTCCATGATTGTCGGGCTGACTATTTTCCCAACCCCTGATTCTGGTCTTGCTCACTCATTTAAAATGAGGGCAAGGAGATATGACATCCCTCTCTTCCTTCTCATTTCGCTGCCTATAGCCTTGATTTCCTGGAGAATTTGGTTAAATGTCTTTGCAGGCGGGTTAATATCCGCTGTTGTGGGCCTTGTCTCAGTCAGGAACTTCTCATTCGTGAACGGTGATGCCCTTGGGGCGATGAATGAAATCAGCAGGGTGGTGACAATGTGGTTGATATGCTTGGGGTTGTGATGGCAGGGGGGAAATCCTCGAGATTCGGAAAGGAGAAGTTGCTTGAAACAGTCCGTGGCAAGCGTATCATAGATATTGTGGTAAGTAATCTTTTTGCCTCCAAGATTGGGGGGGTCGTTGTTGCCGTATCTTCCAATGCCCCAAGAACTCTCGAATACTGCAAAAGATACAGGAGGATAATCACGCCCGGTGATGGATATCCGGAAGACGTTAAATTCCTCCTGGACATGTTCCAAAAGCCCCTGCTTCTCCTTAACGGGGATTCAATATTCGTTGATCCTGGAACAATAAGAAGATTCATTTCCAAATTCCACGGGAAAAGCATGACGGCCGTGGTACGACTAAAGGAAGGAACTGTCAACATAGGCCTCAACATCGCAGTCCCGGGGGATGAGGAGGATGAGGTGATAGATTTTGAAAATCCGCTTCTTGCACTGAACATAAATACCCCCGAGGATCTGAGGAGGGCTGAGACAATTGATTTATGGCAGTAGGGAGGTATGGATTCTTATCATTTTGGTATCCCTAGCAGTTGACTTCGTCTTCGAATATCCCAACGTGGTTCACCCCGTTGCCTGGACAGGGAAACTGCTGAAAATATTTGATGACCACAGATTCCTTTCCGGGTCGGTCGGGGAATTCGTAAACGGAACGCTCTCCGTGATCACCGCAATTTTAATTTGGATTGCCGCAATTTTCCTGATTGAACGGTTGCCTTTCGTCATTGGAGTAATTATCACGATCTTCATCCTTAAGTCGACATTTTCGATAGGAGGCCTCGTTAGGGCAGTTAGGAGGTGCGAAACGGATGACCTGGAAACTCTGAGAAGGAATGTTTCCCTCATAGTTTCTAGGGACGTGAGGGAGCTTGACAGGGACCACCTTTATTCTGCTGCATTCGAATCGGGCGCAGAAAACCTGATAGATTCCGTGATCTCTCCCCTGTTCTATCTCGCTCTGTTTGGTCTTTGGGGTGCGATTGTTTACAGGGTAGTGAACACGGCGGACGCGATGATCGGTTACAGAAATGAGAAATATGAGTTCTACGGCAAATTTGCTGCCAGGGCTGATGATGTCTTGAATTTCATACCCTCGAGGCTGTTTGCACTGTTGATGCTAGTGGTCAGCCCACGGCGCGTTTATAAAAATTTGAAGAAATACAGAAGATTAAAGATAAACGGGATGTATTCCATGGCAACGATGGCAGCGCTGTTCAACGTGAAAATAGAGAAGATAGGTCACTACTACGTGGATGGAGACTCCTTTCCTGACGAGAGGGTTTTAAGGACCCTGGAACACGCGATATACGGGATATCATATTCCCTTTCCGTCATGCTGTCTCTGGTGGTGTATTTCCATGGAGCATGGTGGAGCTAGAGAAGGAGAGGAGAACCTCATAGATTTCTCCTACTCTGCAAACCCGTACAAGCCTCCATTTCTAAAGAGGGCTCTTGAGAGGGCCAAAATCGACAGGTACCCCTATTGCGAAGACAGGCTGGAGAGGGGGATAAAGGAGAAATTCAAAATAGAAATGGATGTAGTTTTGACCGCAGGAATCACGGAACAAATCAGCATCATTTCAAGCTACTTTAGAAAGAGAAGAATCGTTTCTCTTAGGAGTACCTATGGGGAATACTCCAGGACGGCGAGACTGCAAGGTTCGAAGCTCAGGATCATCGACCTGCCTGACCCCGATTTGTCCGACCTTGTCATCGAAAAAGGGGATTTATTTTTCTTTGCGAATCCCAACAACCCGACCGGGAAGTACTACAGATATGTCAACGAACTCGCGAACATGGCGGAAACTAAGGGGTTTATGCTGGCCCTGGACGAAGCGTTTATTGATTTTATAGACACCAAGACAAACTATGAAATGAACGAGAACGTAATTGTCATGAGGTCTTTCAGCAAGGCCTACAATATTTCCGGAATACGCATCGGGTATGCGATTGCTCAGAAGAATTTGGCCGATGAATTCAGGGAAAGGAGGCTTCCCTGGGGAATAGGGAGCATTGGGTGTGCACTAGTAGAGGAAATACTGAAGGACCGAAGATTCCTGGATTCTTCCCTTGAAAAGGTACGAGGAGAGAGGACAAGGATTTCAGAGGCTACCGGTCTTAGGACTGATGCAAACTACTTTTTAGCCTCTGTCGGAGACGGTAGATCTGCGAGAGAGAGGCTTAAATCAAAGGGGATACTGGTGAGAGACTGTACATCATTTGGCCTAAGAGACGCAATAAGGTTTTCAATAAGAACAAGGAAGGATAATGATATCCTCTTGTCCGCTCTGAGAGATCTGAATGTGGTTCGTCCACCATATCTATCGTTATGAGTAATCAGACCCTGCAATCAGAGAAGGAGCTTTATAGAGGGTGCACAATAAGCAGCTTGTGAGGAAAGCGTTAAGGGTCACGCCTTTTCAACGGGAGGAAATTTGGTCTTTAGAGTGATGAAAGGGCAACCACTTGGAGAAAACATTCTTTATCATAGGACTGCGAGGTTACTAAAATTCCTCTCTTACTACTTCTGATATTCCGTATATCCTCCTGTCAGACCGGAATGTCCAAATTGAACTTCTTTCGAATCGGAAAACACGCCAATGAAAATGGGATAAAGTTCATATTAAAATTGCACTAACCTATTTCATGAGTGAGAACCCGTATATTCCCATAGAAAAGCTTCCTCAGAAAGAAAGGGATAAACTTTTGAAAATAAAGAACAGAAAGGTGATGGATTTCGTGAAATATTACTACGACCTATTGACTCCATCTTCCATATTTGTCGTCACGGATACGCGTGAAGATTATGAGTACATAAGGAGAAAGGCGATTGAACTTGGTGAGGAAAGCGAACTGAAAAAGGAGAGAAACACCTATCACTTTGACAATTACTATGATCAAGCAAGGGACAAGGAAAACACTAGAATGCTAACGTCAGAGGGAGAGAAGATTCCTTTCATCAATTCAATGAGAAGGGAGGACGGTATAAAAGAAGTGGAAACTCTAATGAAAGGAGCGATGAAGGGAAGAACCATGATCATCGGGTTCTTTTCCCTTGGTGCTCCCGATTCACCTATATCTCTTAAGGCCGTCCAGATCACAGACTCATTTTACGTGATGCACAGCGAGATGATCCTGTATAGAACTGCGTATCAGTACTTTGTCGACCACGAAGAAATCGATTTCCTGCGCTTTGTTCATAGTCAGGGAGAGGTGGATGAGAGAAAGACCAGCAAGAACCTGAAAAACAGGAGGGTGTTCTTTGACCTTGAGTCCAGCATGTCCCTGTCCGTTAACACGCAGTACGCTGGCAACACTGTCGGGCCAAAAAAGCTCGCTTTCAGGCTCACAATCAACAAGGCAGTGAAGGAGGGATGGCTCTCCGAGCACATGTTCATCATGGGAGTCAACGGACCCAACGGCAGGGTTACCTATTTGACCGGTGCATTCCCGTCTGGTTGCGGGAAGACGTCAACTTGCACCGTGCAAGGGGAGAGAATAGTGGGCGATGATCTTGCCCTCATAAGGGAAAGGGACGGACAGGCTTATGCCATAAGCCCGGAGATTGGTATCTTCGGTATCATAGAGGGAATTAACAAGGAGGACGATAAAGCGATTTGGAACGTGCTTCATGGCGACGACGAAGTTATTTATTCAAATGTCCTGGTTCATGACGGGAAGCCATACTGGAACGGCATGGGGGAGGAGATACCCTCTGAGGGAATTAATCACAGCGGTGTCTGGTACCGCGGAAAGAAAGACGCGGAAGGAAATGAAATACCTCCTTCTCACAAGAACGCGAGATTTACCGTCGGGCTGAGTTCATTCCCGGGCCTCGACAGGGAGGCCCTGAACAGCAGGAGCGGCGTTCCCGTCGGCGGGATGATTTTCGGAGGAAGGGACAGCGATACCTGGCCACCCGTCTGCGAGTCACTTAGCTGGGATCATGGCGTGGTCAACAAGGGGGCAAGCATAGAGTCCGAGTCCACAGCTGCTACGCTTGGAAAGGTCGGAGTGAGGACGTTCAACGCCATGTCAATTATGGAGTTCATGTCTGTTGACCTAGGGAAATATCTCAGGAACTACTTGGATTTCGGCAAAAAACTCAGCAAGAGACCTTTGATCTTTGGCGTCAACTACTTCCTCAAGGAAGATGGAAAATACTTGAACGAGAAGGTTGACAAGGCAGTCTGGCTCAAGTGGATGGAGCGCAGGGTCCACGGGGAACTGGGTGCGATTCGAACTCCAATAGGTTACCTTCCCAAATACGAGGATCTTAAATCCCTCTTCAAGAGCGTTCTTGGAAGAGAATATACTAGGGAAGATTACGAAAAACAATTCTCAATAAGAGCTGCGAAGCTCATCGAGAAGAACAAGAGAATAAGGGATATCTATGCATCAATAACCACAACACCTCCTGAAGTGTTCAAAGAGCTGGACGATGAAACTGCCCGTCTGAAGGAAGCCCGGGAAAAGTACGGGGACATGATATCCCCGTTCAAATTCTCCTGAATTCCTATTGGGGAATCGATGATAGTTTCCCCGCTATCGCAGACCCTAGTAGCGGAAAACAAAGATGCCCCCGATAAACGGCGTTTCCGAGACTCTCGCACAAATTCATTCCTTGCTTTTTACGAATTTTTTCGCTTCTTTTACCTCATTTTCGGGCAGCTCCTTATACGTAAGCCACCATGCATACCCCTTGAATTGGCTTAGCCTTGTTCTCGAGTCCGTGACATTCCTAGGTGGTGCATTAAGAGCATTCCCTCCAATGAGCTCGTTGTTAGGCCAGTTAGCAGGGAGAGCAACCTTGAATTTCTCATTCATCTGCAGTGCTTTTATTGCTCTCAGCAGCTCGTCCACATTCCTTCCTATCTCTAGCGGATAATACATTATAAGCCTCACAACCGAGTCTGGATCAACGATAAACACTGCCCTGACTGTAGATGTTGACGACTGAGCGTGAAGCATTCCCAATCTTGAGGCAGTTCTCCCCATCCCGTCGCCTATTATCGGAAATGGAACTTTGATTTTAAGCGTGTCTTCAATCCAATTGACCCACTCGATATGACTGATAGTGCTGTCTACGGAAAGGCCAATGAGGTCGGTGTTCAGTTTCTGAAAATCCTCGTACCTTTTCGCAAATGAATAGAACTCCGTAGTGCATACTGGAGTGAAGTCTCCAGGGTGACTGAACAGCATGAACCACTTTCCCTTGTATTGGTCTGGTAGTTTCATTGCTCCCTGCGTTGTTTCAACCTGCAATTCCGGAAATTTCTCTCCTATCAGCGGAAATCTGTTTTCTCCTTCCATTTTTTCACCCGGTAATTAACATAATCAATACTAATTAATAATAATTTCGATTAAGGATTCAATATCAATTACATTCCTTCTGACGCTAAAAGAGAAGGAAAGGGCAAGTGCTACACAATATTAAATAAGTCCTATCTGATTACGGTTATTAAATGAGTGTAGATTCAATTTCCATTCTGAAAGAGCGGGGGCTTCGGGTCACCCCTCAGAGGATATCCATACTGGATATATTGGCAAAGGGAAGACACTACACAGGTGAGCAGGTCTACAGCAGGATAAAAGGAAAGATACCTACGATTAGCCTTTCAACTGTGTACAACGTCTTGGACACCTTGGAAAAGAGTGGCCTTTTGAATTCCTTCGAAGTTAATGGAACAAGATGGTATGACTCTAATATTGAAACCCATGTTAATGTGTACTGTGAGGATACAGATGAAGTAATAGACCTTGATATTGACCTCACCGCAATAATGGAGGAACTGAAGAAGAAAGGGATAGATGTTAAGAAAATAAGCGTAGTGGCACATTCCTCCTGCAGGTCGAATCGGAAGTGACTCATTCTGAAAGATGCAATGAAGCAATTTCCAAATTATTTACCCAGAAGACCCCAAATCTAGCTTACCGTTGTAATTAGCGTGCCTTCTGGTATTCGCTAACTTAGGTCTCATTCCTGAGCTCAGCAGGATATTGCGAAGAGAACGTAAAATTCCCTAGCAAAGAAGATGCTATGGCGCTAAAAGATGGTTAGGTCCCTATCCTATTAATGTTCTGCAGTCATTTCCCTGTAGGCTCCTTTTGATATTATGGTCGTGTAGAGAAATTACCACACACAATTCAAAGTTTTCGCCATCCCATACTAATCACAAGAAATCTGACAGAAAATAATTATCCATCTAACGGCATATAATTGGCATAGAGAAGATGCGAAACCTTAAGTCCACTATTGCAATTTTTAAAAATGGGCTCATATCCCTATCAATATCTATTCATCAAGAGTGAAAAATCCGAGTATTTTGATCCCCTAAGTGATATTGAAAAGAGAGTTGCGGGGAGTGAGCCTCCGTCAGGAGAGCCTAGCAATTAAGGCGAGAAGGTAAGAGTTTGTCGAATTATCTCCGGTTTCTGAACGATTTTTCCGGGATCACGAGGGATTCCAAGCTGCTTATCGGCGGAGGGTTCTTCGGCAATCTGGCTCTCGGCCTAATTTTTACTGACCTTTCCTACTTCCTTCACACCATTCGCGGCATTTCGATAATCTACGCTGGCCTCTTCTTCACTATTGAGGGAATCGCAGGCTCGGCACTGGCGGTCCCATTCGGCATTATCTCAGACAGAAGGGGAAGAAAGAGGATGATAGTTTACGGTAACATCCTCGTAGGCTTTAGCGTGATCCTTATCGCGATTGCAACCGATATCTACCTTCTCTGCCTGATTTCCATTCTCATGGGAGTTGCGGATGCGGCTTTCACTTCCTCTGGCGGAGCCTTGCTCTCAGAAGTATCGACAAATGAGAAGAGAACTGCAACCTTCTCCCTGAGCTCCTTGGCTTCAAATGGTGCTTGGGCTGGAGGGGGTTTTCTTCTTTACCTTGTGGATCCTCTTTCCTATATCGGAGTTGATCCGCTACATGCTCACCTTATCCTCTACGTCGCCCTTGGAATCTTTACCCTTGCAGCGACAATCATGCTTGCTGAAATTCATGAGCCACAGAAGAGCAATTTAAGACAAAGAGGCCAAGTGCTCACAGGCTACACGAGAAACATCCTAACAAAATACGTGGTATCCAACGTTGGAATTGCATTTGGTGCCGGCCTGTTTGTTCCGCTAATGAGCCAGTGGTTCAATTACAGGTACGGGATACCTGATACGATCAGTGGTCCTATTTTGGGCCTCTCAGGTTTGCTGCTGGCGTTCTCTGCCCTTATTGCTCCCGCTCTGGGTAGGAAACTCGGAATCATAAGGGCGATGGTGATCACCATGTTGGCATCCACGATTTTCATGATACTTACCCCGCTTCCCGGCAATTATCAGATCTCTGCGGTGCTCTATATCTTGAGATCGCTCCTGATGAATGTCTCTGGTCCCCTATCAAATTCCCTGATCATGGGAATCATCCCTTCGGAGCAAAGAGGCGTAGCCTCAGGAATCAGCAGCATCTTCTTCCGGATGCCGAATTCATTGGGCACATACCCTGGTTCCCTGATGATGAAGGAGGGAAATCTTTCCCTTCCTTTCGACATCGCTGCAGTCCTATACCTCGCTTCCATCATTATTTTCTTTTGGTGGTTCAGGAAGATAAAGCCTCCGGAAGAAGCTGGGACACATTCGAAAGGGAATTGAGCTTAGGGATTTAGCAGCCAAAAATCTTTTTCATTAAGAAGGAATCACTCCCCTCTCTTTTTCCTCAATTCTTCTCTGTATTTCTTTCCTTCCTTCAGCATCCTGTAGTATTCCTCCTCGCCCCCGGGTTCATGATCCCTGGTCCTTTCCTGGTCTATGTTGATCTTCCTCCTGCGGGCAAAAGGTAGCCAGTAGAAGAAGATAAAAAGAAATATAAGGATGACAAGGAGAATCTCTACATATTCATTCATTTCACGTGAAAAAAGGTAGCGCTATCTCAAAAACTTTTTCCCTGCCAGGTGGTAGGCTTTAGGTGAGATATGCTGCGATTCTCGACCCTATGAAGAGGGATAGGACTTCTACAAAAAGAAACGCGAAGAAGTAGAAGAAACCGGGAAGAAAGATGGAAGAGGCTAGGCTGTACGCTTCATACCCGTTGTATAAGTAGGGGACGATAAAAGACGAGAGAAAAAGCCTGAACAGCAGAACGTAGAGCCCGGATGCCAGAATTGCGGTCGCAAATATATCCAGACCCCTGTTGATTTTAGTGCCTGCCAAAATTGAAATGGCAAGGAGGAGAACAACGTAAGGATACGGGGAATGGAAGAAATCGGGAAAGACAGCGTTGAAACCTAGGATGAGCATTGCTGGCTGGAGAACAAGGGAAACCGCTATAATGATCCCAGCCCTCGCTAGCCTTCCCACTCGAAGTTCACCTCCACGAAATACTTCACGTAGGAGTAATCGGCAAGAAAGGGATTAGGCTTCCAGCTTCCTACGTAATAGTCTATCTGGAAAAAGTAGCTTATCTCTGTCTTGTATGGGACCGTAATGTTCACGTACACTATCGCAAATGAGCCGGCTGGAATAGTTGTAGGTATTACCTTTGTAAGGTTGTAGTTGCTTATTGACGTTCTATTTACACCTGAATAGACTATGATCTCGGGTCCTGATAAGTAGTTGAGAGGAAGGCTCCCGTTGTCGAATATCTTTATCTTTGAATGTAGCGTGGTGCTCCCATTGTGCATTACAGTATATTCATAAATGACGGGAGTCTCACCCGAGCAAATCATCGATGTCTCTCCTGTCTGAGCCAGCGTGACAAGGGAGAGAGACAGTAGAAGCAATGAAACCGCTGACAGAATCACGATGGCAATGTTGAATGACCTTTTCACTTTCCTTGATCCCGTCGTTTCGTGCCTCCCCTCATAACTCGCTCAAGATCACGCTGCTATTTCTTTGCAAACTTCTCTGCAAAGAAGCAGCGGACGAAGTGACCTTTTGAAACCTCCACCATCTCCGGTTCCTTGGCATCGCAGACACCCTTTTCAAAATATGGGCAGCGTGAGCTGAACCTGCAGCCCGGAGGGATATCCACCGCGCTTGGAAGCTCCCCTTCAATTTTGATTTCCCCCCTCCTCACGTCAGGATCGGGGACTGGAACGGCCTGGAGAAGTGCACTCGTGTACGGATGTACTGGGTTATTTATTATCTCCTCCGTCTCGCCCGTCTCCACGATCTTCCCGAGGTACATGACGATGATCCTGTCACTCATGTACCTTGATACGGCAATATCGTGGGTCACGAATATCATTGGCACCCTGTACTTTTCGCGAAGGTCCAAAAGGAGGTTCATTATTCCAGCCCTGATGGAGACGTCTAGCATCGATACCGGCTCGTCCGCCACTATGACCTTCGGGCCTATCACCAGCGCCCTTGCGATTGCAACCCTCTGCCTCTGCCCTCCTGACAATTCGTGCGGAAACCTGTTGAGGAAATCCTCCCCTGGTTTCAAGCCCGCATCCTCGAGGGACCGAATGACCATTTCCCTTTTCTTCTCGTAGGTCTCGCCGATGTTGTGAATGTAGAGCGGTTCTGAAACAGAGCGGAAAATCGTGAGCCTGGGGTTCAGAGATTCATATGGGTCCTGGAATATCATCTGGATGTTTCTTCTCATCTCCTTCAGTTTCGGTCCTTCAAGGGAAGCTATATCAACATCATTAAGCAAAATCCTTCCTTCCGTAGGATCTTCCAGTCTCACGATTAATCTGGCAGTGGTCGTCTTACCGCATCCGGATTCCCCGACAAGCCCAATGATTTCATTTTCGTGCAGCTCAAAATCAATCCCGTCCACGGCGTGCACATACCTTGGCTTCGAAAGTGACAGCCAGCTCTTCTGGAGCTGAAAATGCTTTTTGAGGCCTTCAACCTTCAGCACAACATCCTCGCTCATCTAGGTCCCCCCTGAAATTTCCTCTGCAAAGTGGCATGAAACCCTATGGCCTGGAGTTATCTCGCGCAGCACTGGCTCCTCTGCAAGGCATCTGTCCTTTGCAAATGGGCACCTTGGACTGAATCTGCAGCCCTTCGGCGGATTTATCAGGTCCGGAGGGGACCCCGGGATCGTGGCCAGGCGCTTCTTCTCGCCCTTTATGGAGGGGAACGCCCTGAGAAGGGCCATGGTGTACGGGTGTCTGGGAGACTTGAATATTTCCCTTGTTCCGGCGAGCTCTACTATCTCCCCCGCGTACATTATAGCGATTTTCGTTGAAAGCTGCGCAACGACGCTTATGTCGTGGGATATCACGATCATCGAGCTATTCATTTCCTGCTGCAGTTTTACAAGCTCAGCAAGGATTCTGTCCTGCGTTATGACGTCCAGAGCGGTTGTTGGCTCATCCGCTATTACGAGCTTTGGATTAAGCGCTATGGACATGGCTATCATTGCCCTCTGCTTCATTCCCCCGCTATATTCATGGGGATAGGAATCTATCCTGTCCTTCGGTATACCAACTATCTCGAACAGGGCCTCTATTCTCTTCTTCACCTCTTCCTTGCCAATGTTTTCATGAGTGAGAATGGCTTCCGCTATCTGATCCCCAACTGTCATCACTGGATTGAAGGAGTTCATCGCGGACTGGAATATTATGGATATGTCCTTCCATCTGATCCCCCTCAACCCCTCCGAAAACATGTTTATCCTTCCGTCTTTCTTTACTGCAACTTCAGTCAGTTCCCTTCCAAGGAATTTTATACTGCCGCTCTTCAGATACGCGTTGTTGGGGAGGAGGAATGTGATTGAATATGCCAGGGTGGTTTTACCGCATCCCGATTCACCCACCAATCCCAGGCGCTCCCCATTTTCCATATCTAGGCTGACATTCTCTATTGCATGTACCCAGCCGCTCTGGAGCCTATAGTATATTGTCAGATTTCTTATTTCAAGCAAAGACATTTCATCTCCTCCTCAGTCTTGGATTGACTATCTCATCAAATGCCCTGCCTACCAAGTAGAACGAAAGGGAGAGGAGAATTATCGCAATTCCCGGAGGGAAGAGCCACCATGGAGCCAGCAGTGTGTAGCCGGTGGTCTGCAGGAACTGAAGAAGCATGCCCCAGGTTATCGCCCTGGGATCCCCGAATCCGAGGAAGTCAAGCGTTGCCTCTGTTATTATGACCCCGCCGACTCCAGTGCTCATATAGAAGAAAGTGAGGGGGAGAACGTTTGGGAGGATATGAGAGGTCATTATCCTCGTGTTCGAGGCCCCTACAGCCCTGGAGGCATCAACGTAAGGCCTCGTCTTTAGGGAGAGCGTCACGGCCCTCACTACCCTCGCTATCCCGGCCCAGCTGAACACGATTATTGCGATCACAACGTACCAGATATTTGTCCCCAACAGGGAAACAAGGAGGATGACGAATATGAGGAACGGAAGGGAAAGGAAGACATCCACAAGCCTCATGAGAACGGCATCCATTGCCTTCCCGTAATACCCTGAGAGTATCCCTATGAACACCCCGATGAGCACAGCACTGGCGGCTGCCGCTATCCCGATCACCAGTTCCATCCTCGCTCCGTAGACGATCCAGGCGAGAATGCTGTGCCCTTCATAATCCGTACCAAGAGGGTAGCTGTAGTACTTGCCCGTTATCGGGTCCTTATACGTTCCCGGAGGGAGTGGAGATATCTTGTAGCCCACTGCGCTCTCGTAGAATATGGTGTTGTTGCTCGTGATCGTGATTACATAATTTCCTGAAATTGTGCTTGAGCTTCCGCCGAGAAGTATGTTCCCTATGTACAGCGGGTAGTAATTGCTCCCTGAAGGCATCGGCAGTATTGAGGTAGTGGCATTTGCCGAGGATTTTGTCGGCGGTACCGTGGTCATGTAGTAGGCGTAGTTTTCCGTTGGGATCACAAACATGTTCGCGGACTGGATGAGCTGGGCTTCACCGTGCACCTTTCCAGGGATTGATATGATGTAATTTAGATCAGTAAAGTTTCCCCGGTCCGGGTTCCAGAATGTTACGTAGGTGGTATCCGACTTGAAGAAGCTTATTGGCATTGAAACCTGATCTGTGACATAGGTGCCTGTCCAGAGTGCTTCAAGGTTGCCACCCTGAAAGGGAACGGATGCATGCTGTATCAATGACTCGAGCTGCACGTCGGACATAAGGGTCCCATTGCTTGTGCTGTATTCGAGGATGTGACCGTCAGTCGTGGGAACAACCACCACATTCTTCCCCCTGTTGTAATCGAGAGAGGCGGAGGCCGCTGGAAAGACGACGCCCGTGTTCAATATAGTATAAGGGGTTCCATCCTTCAACGTGAGATTCTGTGACCAAACCACTTTCCCGGCGCTGAGCTGGTAATATGTGAGCTGCCTGGTCACGTTTATTGAGAAATCATATATCTTATGCGACGTGGGAATTATGATGCTTGGGGAGTGATCAAGGTAGAGGTAAAGGAGAGGGTCAGCAACCACGGGGTAGCTCGTGTTGAAGTATAGGGGGAATGAATAGAAGGAGAGACCGTTCGTGAACACGGAGAAATTTCCTTCTTCTATGAAAAGGAACGTGTGATTCCCACCCGAAACTGCAAACCCCATCGTTGGGAGATATGGGTCGTATATGTACCTGTTGAATATTCCTGAAAAATACGTGATGTTGAAACGGAGGTGATATTTGTAATGAATGGAAAGATTGCTGTAGAGGAGGTATACAGTATTATTCCCGTAGCCGATGTAAGAGATGCCAACACTCCTGTCGTAGACCACGCTATACAACGCCTTTATTCCCTTGGGGATCGAGTGGTATGAAGAACCTTTAACGTCCAGCTTGAGCTGGGAATGATTCCCTCCAGTTATGCCAAGATTGTACGTTACGGATTGTCCGTTTTCATTGAAAACCATTATCCCGCTGGTAACAACGGAACTTCCCACACCACCTCCAAGGCTCGATACGATGCTCAAAGGTTGCTGGACGGATGATATATTGATAGGAATCGTTCCCATATCTCCTGCGAACTGTATGGAATACGGGGCGACCTGGTCAGGCGTATAAGGACTGATCACCGGGGCGAATATAGCCATTATAACAAATGCGATTATGATCGCAAGACCAAATATTCCGGACGGGCTCCTCCGGAATGCACCTAGAATCTCTCTTGCGGACCTCCGGAATGCGCCCGCTGTTTCAGAAGGCTTCGAATTTTTCACCATATTCCCACCTTAATATCTCACCCTCGGATCCAACACTCCGTAAAGCAGATCCGCAAACAAGTTAAACAGGAGAACGAGAAGCGCAATTATGAATGTCAGCGCATAAACCACCGGCATATCAAGCCTGTCGATAGAACTGATGAAGAGATACCCTATCCCCTGATAGGAGAATATGGTCTCGGTGACCACGGCCCCGCTGACTATGAACGGGAGTGAAAGTATGAAACTCGTGATGAGAGGAAGGATCGCGTTTCTTGAGGCATGGGTGAAAAGGACATCCCTCTCCTTTAGCCCTTTCGCCGCCGCAAGCGTTATGTACTCCTCCCCGAGGACATCCAGCATACTCGTCCTCATGAGAAGAAGGGCACCGGCAAGCGATATCAGAACGAGGACGATCATAGGAAGGAGGGCGTGCCACTGCAGGCTTATGAAAGTGGGAATTAACCCGTGAACCCCAGGGGTTACATAACCTCCGAGGGGAAAGATCGGGAAGAGAAATGCGAACGCATAGAGCAATATAATCCCAAGCCAGAATGTGGGGATGTTGTAGAATGCGAATGAGAAGTATATCGAGGTGTTGTCGAGAAGCCCACCCCTCCTCCATCCTGCGAATGTGCCAACTATGTAACCGATCACGTACGAGATTATCGTTGCCTCGCCAAGAAGAAGAAGGGTTCGTGGAAGTGCCTGCGCGATGAGACTCACTACAGGGACGCCATAATAAAAGGAATTACCGTAGTTGAACGTAACCATGTGAACGAAAAATATTCCGAAGGATTCCCACAAAGGAAGACCTATCCCAAGCTGGGCTCTGAGATATGCCATCTGCTGGGGAGTGAAATGGGAAAATGCAAGAAGACCCACGAAATTGCTCGGAAGAAAACTTGCCATGAGGAATACGAAGATTATTATGATGAAATAGGTGATGATGATCTGGATCGTTCGCCCCGCAACATAACGGAGAATTCCCGCCATGAGAATTACCGGGCAAATATGATTCAACCGCATTTAATCTTTTCGGAGTACCCATACTTTCCGGCATTCGGATAATGCAGCTACTGGAAAATCAATAAAAGAAGATTAATAAAAAAAGAAAAAATTGAATCGATTTACTGAGGAGGTTTCTGAGGAGTTTCCTTCTTCTTTTTGGACCTCGAATATACGACGGCCGCAATGGCTACTATCACTATTATGACCACCACGATTATCGCAGCGATAAGACCCCAGTTAATGGACGGCGGAGGAGGTGCAACTGGTGAATATACTATCGTGTATTTCGATGAGACCTGAGCACCCTGAGAGTTCGTTGTTGTAATGTGGATCGTGTTGTTTCCCTTCACGAGACCTGTGATTGTAGCAGTCCAGTTGGCTGTATGACCACTCACCGAGGTGATCGTTGCGTTTATAGGGGCACCGCCGTTCACTGAGATTTGTACCTGAGAAATTCCGCCGAGGCTGAATGCCGTTCCCGTAAGAGTGATTGTACTGTTTTTCACTACTGTGTTGTTTTGTATCGCACCAGTGAGAGAGAATGTTATTGGGTAACCGCCCGTATGAGTGGCAGGGTTGTATGGCATGAAAACATCTGAGAATGCGGAAAGCGTAGTTGCAAAGAATCCTGGAACCAGAACCTGAGCGTTGATTGTGAGGAAGGAGAACGTGTTGTTTGTGAGTAACGTTACAGGAATGCTGACCGGTGAGGTGCTTGTCACATTAAAAGTCGTATTTTGCGTAAATGATACTCCTCCTGATGGCGACAGTACGGTTACTTGAGCCGTAGAGCCACTTGGAAGGTTGCTTATCACCAGATTTGCGTTGGAAGGCCCTGAAACCACGTAATCAGGCATTGAAAGATTTGCCTGTATATATGCAGGATTCTGTATCAGCGTTATCGCCTCGAGAATGGAGTATGTTCCCCATGGTGCAACTGAAGACGCCTGAGTCGCAGGTTTATAGTACGCCGCAAGATAAACCGTGTATGTGGTTGGTGTTGAAACAGGAGGAAGATTGAAGCTGAAATTTAGCTGTCCGTTAGACCCGGTGGCTGAATAGGACTTGAATTTAACAACCTTGCCAACCATTCCCCACACGCCGACTTTCACGTTTGACTGCGGAACCCCGTTCTGGTCAGTAAGTTTCAAAGACCCGCTCAGCACGGATGTTGTTCCAGAGGAGTTGAATGAGGCAAGCGAGGTATCTGCGATGCTGTAGCTTACTATGTCAATAGATGTTGCCCTGAGATCTGCGAACTGGTTCTCATACAGTCCGGTTCCGTTGACCTCAAAGTATCCAACGCTGAGGCTGTCTGAAATGTAGTAGTACATGCTGCTTCCTACAAGGACGTAGACAGTCTGTGGAAGATCCCTGTAGCTTGAGAAATCTCCAAGGAGGTTAAACGTGCCGGTTCCGTTTACCACGTAGGAAGGTGTCATATTTATTCCGTATCCAGTGGATATGTACTCCCAAGTTGTGGTCGTATTGATTCCGTAATCGGCCATAACGGCCGATGCATTTTCCCCAAAGTCCCACATCGCAAGGTTAGGAGTGGATGCGTTGGATGCAGCGCCTGCGTATTCTCCCGCTATGTTTATTGGGTTCTGATTCACGTATGTGCTGTTAATAACTATTCCGGTGTACTCCCAAGCGCTGTTGAAGTAGCTATTCATAGCTCCCCACATCGGGTCGCTGAAATCAGACAACTGACCATCAGGTGTTGTTCCAGTGACTACTCCAATTGGCACAGAGCCGCTGACTGGAGTATTGTTCCTGTCGAACAGCTTTACGACCATCTGGAGCTGTCCTGGAGAACCCATTATTCCAGTTTTGGTACCGTTGTACGTGAAGTATAGGTACCCTCCATAGAGGTCGGGCACACTACTCTGGGTACCGAAGTATGCGATGGTCACGGATGACTTCAGGCCGAATGTTGATGCTTGCTGGAACCCTATGACTACTGCCTGTGGAGGCATTCCTGGGTTGAAGGTGACGTTCAGATAGGCAAGACCGTTGGAATTCGTGGTAACGCTTGTCATCGGACTGGAGATGTATGAGGAGTTGCTGTATGAAACTATGAGCTTCTGTCCGGCTGCGGCAGCACCGGTAGTATCGACAGCCTTCACAACCAGAGAGACAGTTCCACCATTGCCTACGGAGTAGGAAGAAGCGCTCACAAGCTGAGTATCAATCCACTGTGATTGCAGGTTGTTAGGGACAATAAGCGTGAGCTGCAACGAGTTGGAAGAAGTATAGCCTGCCGCATAATCCGTTGCACTGAACTGGAGAACAGGTGTGAGATGTTCATTCATGTATATTGTGGAGAGCTCGCTGAGAGTTGGGGCTGTATATGTGAAAGTTGCGATTCCGTTGGAATTAGTGATCACGCTTGCTGGAGACACGCTACCGTAACCAACAATTCCCGTGAGCACAGAAACTTTAGCTCCAGCCACGGGTGTTCCAGCCTGGTTCACGACCTTCACCGGCACGGTGATGCTCGTTCCAGCTGGTACAGACAGGTTGGTGAGCGATGTAGTAAGAATGAGATTGGAACCTGTGGATTGAATGAGTCCGGTGGATGTTGACTGAGCTCCACCATAAGAAGCAGTTGATGTTATGGTTACGAAATCAGTACCGGTACCGGTTATTCCGAAATAGAACACGCCATTAGAATTGGTCACACCAGAGGATGGAGATAGGGTGACATTGGCGTTGGAAGCGGCCACTGAGACCGATGCTCCTGATATAGGATCACCCAAGGAATCCGTGACCATTACCTTTCCAGTTACTGTCTGTCCGACTCCAACCGAGGAAGGCACTGAAAGTAGGCTGTTGACTGCCTGTACAGGCGTTGGTGTGATTGCTGTTGTGTGTATAGCAGCGAGTGCATACTCATTGAACACCGTCCCATCGAACACGTATCCGGAGAATCCTCTCCAGAAGTTGTTCGTCGCCTCTATATTGGCCTGGTAGTAGAGAACATTAACAGGAACGGCTTCCGTCGCGATACCCTGCATCTCCTTTGTGTATTTTATCATCTGGCTGATGTTGAACGTGCCATAGGCCGCAGCTTGCGCCTTTTCAAATTGCAATGCAAGCTGCGAGGACGCGTTGTCTGCTAGAGTCTTCACGCTCGGGAAATTGGGATTCGTTTGGTTATTGGGCCACCAGGCGTACGTGTTCTGGTATCCCATTGGGCCTAAGATATCAGCTACATTTCCAATCGGATCCAAAGATAGGGACCAACCAAGGGTGAGCATCTGGTAGTTGAATGATTGGCTTGCTGCCACTAGTTTATCAAATGAAACAGCAGTGGCGACAGTCGGTATCCCAAGCGAGGACATCTCTGACGCTATCATCTGCGCCGCTTTGATCCTTACTGGATCGTATGACGCCGGAGGGGTAAGTATAGTTATCGGAGGTATCGGCTGACCATTGGGCAATGTTCTAAGACCGTTTGGACCCATTGGCAGAGATTGATTGAGCATCTGCTCCGCCTTCGCTGGATCATATGGGTATCTCACTACGGAGTTGTTATACCACGCCGTCCAGAATGGCGGCTCAGGAGAATCACCTGGACTTCCGTAACCTGACAGATAGGTGTTCACAATAGTGCTCTTATCTATGAGATATGAGATTGCCTGCCTGAAAGTCAGGTTGTTCATCGGCTGCTGGGCCTCGTTGAAAGCCAGGTAGAAGTAGCCGTTCTGAGAATTGTAGTGCAAAGTTAGTTGCGGATCCTTTGCAAGAATCGGAACATATGCAGGAAGGAGGGGCCATGCAACATAGTCTACCTGACCGCTTTCCAATGCAAGCATCGCGGTATCTTGATCTGTGTAAATCTTGAACTCCATATAGGAGATGTTCTGAGGATACACGTGATATCCGGCCGGTGTGGTGAAGTCTTTGCCCCAATAGTTGGGATAAGGCTTCTCTATCCTGTAGGCGAATGGCACTCCAGAGGCATAGTACCATGGCCCTGTGCCTATGGTGGCCGCTGGGTCGTTGTTCCAGTGCGTGTCCACTATCCCATTTGTCACTCCCGTTTGAGGATTTATCCAGAGGGTGTTATTGGTTACGTCCGGTATCCCAGAAGTGACAAGATGGTCTTTCCATATGTGCATCGGGATAATGAGAGCGCCTCCAAGGGTGGTCAGATAGAATTCACCGTACGCACTCCACATCGTGAACTTCACTGTGTATGGACCGACATAGTGAACAGAGAGCTGCATTTCCTGGAATGTCAGGTAACCATTGCCAAACACATCGAACGGGGTTGTCGTAGCGGTTCCTGAATAAGTTGTTCCGTACCTCTCAGCGAAGTACGAGAACACTACATCAGTCGCGTTCATAGGTGTGCCATCGGTAAACGTAACACCCTTCCTGATGTTCACGGTCACGTTGTAGCCAGTTAGGCTCCCTGTCGGTGTGAATTGAATGCTTCCTGTCTTGACTCCGGCCGCGGTTGTAGTAGCATTCACTATATTGTAATGAAATTCCTGAGGCTGAGTCCAATTGGATGCGAGCCAGGGTATAGCGGCGCCCGTGAAGTCAACTCCGGAAAGCGTTTCGAAGTTTCCACTTATCACATCAGACTTCCAAACGGTATTGCTAGCAAGATCGAAGAAGTTGAAGTTTGGCATGTCTTCCTGCATTCCCACTAAAAATGGCTGCGGCGTCTCCGCAGTCTGGGCAAAGGTGACCGAAAGCGAGTTGAGTGCTGTGAGGGCTAGGACGAAGACTATTACCGTTGTCAGTAGTGCAACTGTAATTTTTTTCCTTTCCATTTGTTCCACCTTTGCGTTTATTTCAACGCATTGCATTCATGAAGAACATTATATTTATACGCATGGTTACATTTAGTAACTTAAAACTCCTCAAGGCATCTAAAATCATCGCACGGAAGCTAGAATCTAGCTCACAGCGTGCATGCACCAAGTTTCGGAGAAATAGACAGGCACTTCAAATGTTCCCCACGTCTCTCACGGATAATTTCATCATACAGGGTCTGCAATCGTTGCGAGATTGGAGTTTGGCTTCAAAATACTCCAACGCCACCATTTAACTAGAAGGCAAAATAGCGTGTAATAAAGCGCGTACTCAATTCCAGGATAGGGCTATATTGATGGTTTAAAACAATCGATTTAAGAAAAAATCAAGTGCTACTTATGAATCCTTTGAAAATCTCCCGAGTCTATCGAAACTACCAGTATGCCGGCTGTAACAAGGAGGAGTCCCAGAGTGTACTGTATCCGGAGGGATGGATATAAGAGATACGATAGGATGATGACGGGGAGCAGCTCCAGATTGGAAAGAATGTTTCCTATGGTCACCTGACGGAAGCCTATCATGCTTAATCTCCTATAACCTCCAATTTCTAGGCCTAAGGCTACGACAAGGGAAGCCGATATAACCAACGAGATTGCTACGGACGGTAAATTTAAGGACGGGTCTATCCGAAATTTCAGCGCTGACCAAAATGCCAGGAGAACCAAGGTTTCAGCAAGGAACACGTAGAAAATTCTAGAGGTGGATAGTGTGCTTCCCTTGGTGTTCATGTACAGAACGTAGGTGGCTGCAGCGTAGAGGAAACCCATGAATACCCCTAGAAGTGCATCAAGGGGGGTTATCGTATATGAGCTGCCTGACGCCAAATTTTCGACTATGAGACCGAAGACAACCAATAAAAGGCCAGCAACGTACTTCGGAAGTTTCGTTTCCTTCCTGCTTAACGCATATAGCAACAGAGGAAAGAAGAGGACATTAAATTCTGCGAATGAGCTCGCGACTGCTATGTCCTTTGCCCCTATAAGGAAATACAGGGAGAAATTAGCTACCGCAAAAAGAACCCCGGAGAATAATGGGATTAAAGTTCGCCTATCAATTGGTTTGGGGGGGCCATAAATCAAAGAAAAGGGCATGCCTGCCGCCATTATGACTAAAAGATAAAAAACGGGAAAACCTCCTCTGGATGATAAAATTATCAGACCGGAACCTACCAGCCAGACAGAGTAGGTTAAAGAAGAAGCAAGGCTCAGCGCATACCCCTTCGTCCCTTTATTTTCTGTCAGCCTTATCACCTGAATTTGCCCCTACGGGTATGAGATATAGTACCAACAGCAGCAATGCGGCCACTATGGACACGATTTCGATATAGATAGACAGAAAGGAACGCTGAAGGGAATCCGCAACAGCAACCAACGAACTGCTTACGATTAGTATTGCGACCAAGAGGTTCAGGATGTTTGACTTCCTTGCCTGAGAGAGTTCAAACAATGTACCCGTTTCTCTGTACAGGGTGGTGCGCAACTGCGTGGCTCTTTCCTTTAGTTCCAATATGCCCATCTGGCGCTGTGCCGCCTGCAGGGCAGTTTTCAGGGATGTAAAGTGCTCCACATCTATGAGATTAATTTCTATCATTCTCCTCTCAATTTTCTCTTCTTCTGCCAAGAGCTTCCTCTGCTCTTGGAGAAGGCGGTAAGATATCATCTTGTCTGTATATCTGTCAATTATACCTAGTAGAATTGAGAACTGATTTCTTAGCAATTCTATTTCTGTTGCGTATTCAGCCTCCACGTTGTACATCACAATTTCCTTAGCATCACTGCCCTTCCCGTATTTCTCCCATTTAGAAATGAGTTCTGGGACCGTATATCCTGTGATCTCTTCAACATCATTAAAAATGAAATCTTCGCCTCGTGAAGCTACGAATGCCGCGTTGAACTGATAATAGACGGATATTGAATCAACTATGCTAAGGTCCTCCCTCTCCAGGCTTGAGCCAAGTGACCTGTCCACCTCTTGCTTTGAGACGGCATCATAGCTTGTATCTCCGCTGAGGATGCCATAGAGAGTCTGAGCGTCAAGATTACCCTCGTGAAAGGTGGAGATTATCAACGGGTAAATGTGCCTGGAGGGATCCAGTTCACGTGCCATGCCTTCCTCATTCATCAGCTTCAGCACTTCCACGAGTTTTTCCTTTGTAACCGATTCAACGGACCGGTCGCTTATTCTTACATTGCTCCTCTCAACAATTTCCATGAGCAGTTCAGGGAATACCAGGCCTGCAAACCTCAGTACAATCTCAACGGTCAGGGTGCCCATGGAGTTGTAGGAATAAAGAGTGGTCATCACGGCATCATATTTTCTCCCAGGAACGGCTTCGAAACATACGGTTACATTCTCTTCCCAAGCGTTCTGTGCAAATCTTGTTATAAATCTCCTCCTAAGGTAAGAGTTGGAAAAATTTATTTCATTTTGAAGGTACCTTGCAAATAAGGGTGGCGCAACCTCCCTTGGTTCCTGATCTCTCGATCCCACGGAGAGACCGTACTTTATCGCATTTAACTCATCCTTTCTCGAAGACAACATTTCCAGAAGCTTCTCCTGAAGCACGTTGGAATCTTCTGAAAGCATGCCAAGGTCCAGCGTCAGGAAATAGTGGACACTGACGCCACCAAACAGTACGGAACCTACCTTTCTCAGATTCAGGTACTGCGATGAGGAGGCCTCCTTCTCAATTCTTGTGAATTCATCTGTTCCTCGCGGGTTGTCCTTTCCCATCGCATACCTAAAATAATCCTCCAAAAGTGACAAAAGGGTTTTTGTCTCAATGTAGGAATCCCCACACAAGTTCCTTACCAATAATAACAAATTTCTGGCAGGGGGCTTTCCTTCGGAGAGAGAGGGTTGAACATAATCAATGGAAACCAGCCTATAACCGTGGCTGTTCCAAAAAGGCAATGAGTTGTTTCGATCGCTTGTTTTCAGGGGGTCCTCGACCTCTATCATGAATCCTTTCAAATCGTTGCCGCACTTTTTGGCATCTTCTTCTACCAGCACCTCAAATTTCTCAAGGAGGAGATTGGAAACACCTCTCCCTCTGAACTCCCTATGAACGCCAAGAAACTCTATGATACCGAAGGAAGAGTTTGCGTAATAATCTCCTATAAGAAAGCCAATTATCTTCGACTCTTTCGCTATTAGCACGTGATAGTTGTTCTTCCCATAAAAATCGGTCGTCTTATACCGCAGATATTTCCTTATGTTCTCAAGGGTCTCACTCTCCTCAGGAACGCTGAAGATACTTCTATAGAGATCATAAAAAGGCTCGAGGTCAGGCGAGTCATAGGCTAGTTCAATAATTTCCGTCCTTTTCAACTCAGAGGATACCAATGTGTTAATAGGGAGAACAAACTTATAATTTTTTCTGAATAGGCCTATGTTCCTCGGCGGCTAGACCATTGGAAATGAACTCGCAGGAAGATGGGAGCGATACGCAGTTCTTAGGAATAATCTTATAGCTCCTTGTTGCCTCTCCTTTGCAAGCCGCCTTGGAGGTTTTTCACTCCTTGCATCTTTCATGGGCGCTCGGTTGTCACCCGCCCCTTACCATTGATGATGCTTGGAAACATAAGGTAGCACCATTACAGCAGTGGAAGGAAAAACTGATGCCCATCATATTTGGCATAACTGGACAAAGATGGTTTCTCGTATTTACAGAAGAATGAGCAAGGAATCTCCGATCTTCAGAGAGGAGGGGAATTGTGAAAGGTTTATGTGGATTGGTAATACTGTGTGAACAATGATCAAGACACTCAGAGTGCGATTGTACCCAGATGAAGAGCAGAAGATTCTCCTTGAAAAGCACTTTGGGTCTTGCAGATTTGTATGGAATCATTTTCTTGAAGTCAAGACGAAGTATTATACTGAACATAAGAACGATAGGAAGAAATCTCTGAATGCGTTTGATACTATGAAAATGCTACCATTTTGAAGAAAGACATGGCATGGTTAAATGAAGTGAATTCACAATCACTACAACACTCCCTCGTGGAACTTGACAAGGCGTTCAAATCCTTCTTCAAATACAACGCCTCCTATCCTGCGTTTAAGGTAAAGAAAGACAAGCAATATTTCATAGTCCCTTCGGGGTTTAAGGTTGAAGAAAACAGATTGGTGATTCCCAAGTTCATCGAAGGGATAGGTACAGGGATAAATCCACGATACCTGGAAATATAAAACAAATCGTGATAACGAAGGACGTTAAGGGGGTCATCTTCATCCAGCGCGGGGATAACAGGGAAACAATAAGCGCAAAATTGGGTCTACGGATGTGTTATATCTTCCTGGAGGTGCCCCTGATGTGTTCTATGGTGAGCTTAGGGAGTCGCCCCTTCAGTAGGTCCCAGAGAGCTTTGACGGGATTATAATCGGAAATTTGGCCGGGGCCATCGTGCTATCAAAGTGGAGCTGGATGAATGGCACGTTCCATCCTGGGTTTGGGTCGACCAACTTCTATATTTCCGTGCATTATGTGATAGAGATGCCTGATCAGCAGAATGATGCCCTGACGATTAACATTCCTGAGAGGATGCGGATGGGGTTGACCAAAGTGGGGTAATAGCACATAATTGGGATTCTAAAGCAACGGGGTGTTCTTATTCTGAATAATCGAGTTAAACGCTTCCAGATTTTCTAACTATCCGCTTTCAGGGTTGCCTTCCTACACGTAAATGCAGGGGTTTGTATAGCGACGACCATCGCATTAGGAAAGTTGCATATGCATGACGGCCATCCCTACAATGAGCGAGCCTCAGAAACCCTTTTTATGACCTGTCCGGTGAGATCAGAAATTCCATGCAGTTACTTACTTCAACGATGGATATAGCTGGGAACGACCTACTCCGATGCTCTCTCGATTAGCTCTGCCCCTTCCACGTGAAATTCAACAGTTGGAAAAATTTTGAATTTTTGCCTTCTGATCCCGCTTGCGACGAGATGATGTCGGAACAAATCAGTTCCTAAAAGTAGTCTTATCCGATTGTATTGCGATGAGCATCTGCGACCTGAAATGAGTTGAGATGCCTCACTATGCGTAGCCGTAAAACCTCTAGAGCTAGGGTAAATTATACTTGAATGACAGATCTGATATCGGACTTTCCTGTTGCTTATGAAACCTTACCTTTGAATGCTATCACATCAACTTCAACAAGGACCCCCTCGGAAGCAAATCCAGTGACAAGCGTGGTACGAGCCGGCGGGTTACTTGGAAAATATTTACCGAAATGATCGTTCATTCTGTTGAAGTCTCCGTTGTACGCAAGGTAAACAGAGACCTTGACCACGTCAGTTAGACTTGAACCCGCTGCCTCAAGTATTCTCTTTATTTTTTCCATAGCGTTGTCAAACTGCTGGTCAAAATTAAGAACCTGGTTTGGGACGTTCCCAGTTTGCCCGGAAACGAATATTAACTCCCCCGCCACCACGGCGTGCGAGTATGGACCCCCCTTGGGGATGTCGGCTACGTTCACTACCTTATTCATTCAATCTAATCGCAGCTCACTATATCTAGTTTATACAACAATTACGAGAGCCCTAATCCTTCAGATGGAAGGGCCACCAGTCTTCTCTATTGGCCGGATTGCCCCAAGATATCCACGCATCTATGCGTCAAAAAACCTAACTTTACAACTGAGATGCAAAGTTGCAACACGCGTGGGCGAACTCGCAGCATACAAATGGACTGAACCTATTCTGCAACATGCCCTGAACTAATTAGGGGCTGATGTTCTTCCTCAGCTCGTTGAAGAATTTTCCAGCTTCCTCGTAATCCCTTGCTATAATTATATGCTTCAGAAATTCCAGTCGGGAAGTTATTATGTCGATCTGCTTTACCGACTCTGGATTGAATAGTATCTCGGAGAGGAGGCTATCATCTTCCGAAAGTATCCCCCTGGCAAGTTCCATATGTTTTCTAAAATTCGTCCCCGGCACCGCACTTTTATCCACGCAGGCTGCGAAGACCATGGATGAAGAGAACGGCAGCGTCAGGGAATATGCCATCATGGAGTCGTGCTCGCTAAATGAAAATTCGTACAGCTTCAGGCCAATTCTCCCATAAAACTCTCTGAAAATCTTCTTCCCCTCTTCACAGGATTCCCTTATGATTATCGCGCTCTCCCCCATCGGAAGCTTCATATCAGCGTTCGTGGGTCCGAACATGGGATGGGTTGACACGAACCTATGCCCACTGTGCTGATAATAGCCCGGCAGCTCTCCCTTGATAGAAGCTATATCGGCCAGAATGCATTCCTTGGGGAGGTATTGAGTCACTTCCTGAAATACCGATATAGTTCTCCCAAGCGTAACAGCATTGATCAAAATTTCGGGTTCGAAACTTCGGATTTCACCTATCGAGGATAGAACCTTGACTCCATCTATGCCACCAGCTTTGCCACGATCGGTGTCAAAGACAGCAATCTCCCAATCCTCTCTCAGAGTACTGGCAAGCCACCTTCCCATTCTTCCAATGCCTACTATTGTCGCTCTCATTACTACCACCCTCTGTAACACCCGAGAAGTCTGAAATGGCCAACACGGACTTTGATTTTCCTTAATGCCCGCTGAACTTTCTCATCGGAAAGATGGCCCCTGAAATCTAACAGGAATTTTGATTCTGCTCCTGAGTGATCCGATGGGATTTGTCCAATCAATTTAGCCTCGATCCCTTCATCACTGAACACTCTAAGAATTTCTGCCAGAGAATCAGACCAGGATGCGGCTGAAAATGTAATTGAACACTTGTCTCCCCCTGCCCGCAGGATTCCCTTTGACAGCACTATGAACCTGGTGTAGCTGCGCTCAGAGTCCTCGACCCCATCCTTGAGAACTTTTAATTCGTATATGCCTGAACAGGCTACGCTTGCTATCGCAGCCGCTGCGGCAGGCTTTTCTAAGGCAATCATCATTGCTGCTGCAGCACTATCATATAGGGGCCTAGATTCAAATCCATTTCTAGCAATGAAATGCCGGCACTGCCCAAGTACCTGGGGATCAGAGTATACAATCTTAACATCCTCAAGCGAAATATTTCTGTGACTTAGTAAGGAGTAAGTAGTGTGCAACGTGACTTCACCCACAATACTCAAATCTCCCTCCGTAAGAAGTTGAATCACAGTTGCAATTACCCCATCAAATGAACTTTCAATGGGAACAACCCCCATATCGAACTCACCATTGGCCACGCCTTCAAACACTTCAGCAAGATCCTTGCAGGGCACAGGAACTATCCCTGCATCAAATTTCCTGCACGCTACTTCTGCATATGTGCCTCTCTCCCCATGAAATGCGGCCAAGATGGGTTCTTCTCCCTGCAATCTTTTTGACTCCGCAATTATGCTGCGGTATAAACCCTCGAGAAATTCCGATCGTAAGAGGAGGTCTGATCTGTCATTCATCTTTTGGAATATATGCGCCTCCCTTTCCTTGTCCTCTATTATTTTCTTTGCTCTTCCTGCCTTTATTGAAAGGATCATTCTCCTTCTCAGGAGGTTCAGGATGTGATAGTCTATTTCGTCGATCTCCCTTCTTATCTCGTCCAACTCCATTTCATCACCACCTTCCTCATATTTCCCCCGAGATAATCATGAGGTCAGCTATTGTCAGGGCAGCCATTGCCTCCACGATGGGAGGTGCTCTCAACGCAATACACGGATCGTGCCTTCCCTTGACTATAAATGTCGCCTCCTCTCCTTTTGAAACGTTGACCGTGCGTTGAACTCTGGGGATGCTCGAAGTTGGCTTGAATGCTACCCTGAATACCACGGTCATCCCGTTGCTTATCCCGCCCAATATCCCTCCGGAATTGTTAGTAAGAGTTACGACCCTTCCCTCCCTTATAACGAAAGGATCGTTGTTTTCGCTCCCTCTCATTGCGGCGCCCCTGAACCCTGACCCGAATTCGATTCCCTTGACCGCCGGAATGGCAAACATGGCTCTTGAGATCTCACTTTCCAGGGAATGAAATATCGGCTCTCCGATGCCTACCGGCAGGCCAACAATTCTGCATTCAACTACCCCTCCCAGTGAGTCTCCTAGTTTCCTCGCGTCCTCTATGGCTTCCTGCATCTCCCTTGATCTCAGGGGGTCTGCACACCTTATCACACGCTCATTTTCCATATTTTCCAATTCTTCATCAGGAGGATTTGAATCATCGATTATTTTCCCAATCTGTACGATACGAGAAAAAATTTTGATTCCCCTTGTTTCAATAATTTTCTTTGCAATTGCCCCAGCAGCGACAAATGCAACAGTCATCCTTCCTGATAGGAAACCCCCTCCCCGGTAATCGAACACACTACGGTACTTCTGCCTTGCGGTGTAGTCGGCATGCCCCGGCCTGATGAAATCCTTCATCCCCGCGTAATCAGCAGATATAACATCCATATTCCTGATTTCCATCATCACTGTTTCACCTGTCGTGATTCCCTCTTCGATACCACTCAGAATTTCAACTATGTCTGGCTCCTTCCTCGCAGTGGTGAGAAGCGTTGTGCTTCTCCTTCTGTCCATTTCCCTCTGTATATAATCTCTCTCGACCTTAATTCCTCTTGGCACGCCCTCCAGTACAGCCCCTATCCTCCTTCCATGGCTTTCCCCGTAAACGGAAAATCTCAGTCTGCTTCCAATTGAGTTGCTTATCACGGCTAAATCTCCTCCAATGGTGCGGAGATGGTCGAAGAAATCCGGATATGACTTTTTTACTGCAACAGGATTTAAGACGATCGTCCTCCCCGTTCTAACCAGTCCTGCCAGGCAGGCGCTCATTACCAGTCTGTGGTCCGAGAAGTCAAATGAAAGCGTAGAGCTGGTATCAATGCCTCCCTCAACGCTCATAGAGTCTTTCTCTACCATCAAATCGCAGCCAAGGGCTGTCATCATTTCCGCTATGGATTCAACTCTGTCGCTTTCCTTAAGCCTCAGCCTCCCGGTCCCCCTCAGTAGGGTTTTTCCTTCGGAACATGCTGAGGCAATTACAAGTGGGGGAACAAGATCGGGCGTATCGGTAACATCAAGCTCAGCGCCATGAAGAACACTCCTCTTAACGGTGACAAAGGAATCCCCTACTTCAACATCCCCTCCCATCTCTCTTAGAAATGTCACTATCTTCCTGTCTCCCTGCTTCGAATCTCGTTTCAGATTTCTTATGGTCAGACCTCGTTCTCCACTGGCGATTGCACCTGCTACAAGCAGGTAAGCAGATGAAGAGTAATCGCCCTCAATTGCGATCTCGGTTGCTCTGAAAACCTGTTCTCCTTTCACTGTGATCTCCCTGAAATCTCGTGTTCTGTGAATCGAGATTCCGAATCTTCTTAAAGTGTCTATCGTGAGATCCACATAATCCGTTGATTGCAGTTCTGTCGTTATAGTGATGATGCTATCCCCCCTCAGGAGGGGGAGGGCGAAAAGTAGGCCTGAAATGAATTGCGAAGTGACGTTCCCGCTTATTCTGATTCGCGTTCCCGAAGGCTTCCCCTTGCTGGATATTACGAAGGGAAGGCTTCCAATGTCCTGCAGATAATCAACTGAAGCGCCGAGTTCCGCCAGAACTGAAAGTAGCTCACTTATGGGCCTCCTCTCAAGGCTCGGACGACCTTCAAAATAGATCTTTCCTCCAGAAATTGCGGCCAGGGGCGCTAAAAAACGCATGGTTGAACCGGATTCTTTGCAGTCTATCCTCCCTTCGTTGATTTTGAACACGCCACCTGTCCCCCTTATCACTATCTTCTCTTCGCTCTTTGATAGTATCTCCGCCCCTAGAACGCTACATGCCTGTAGCGTTGCCTCTGTATCGTCACATAGTAGAGGATTGAATACTGTGCTCACTCCTTCCGCGAGCGCAGAGCATATAATAGCGCGGTGAGTCTGACTCTTCGAGGGTGACGCCGTAACCTCCCCCTCTACAGTCGATTTTCGTACCTCCATCTTCAGTGCATAGTCATTCATCTGAAATCACCAATTTCCCTTGTTATTTCCGCAGCCACCTCTTCTATACTCATCCCATCGGTGTCAACGTCTATGTCCCTGGCAATATCGTAGTAATTCCTGCGGGCAGAAAGCAGGCTCTCAGCTTTACGCGGGTCTGTGTTCCCCCATGGCCCATTCAGCAGGGGACGAGAAGAATCCCCCATCAGCCTTTCTATTACCGTCTCGGGAGAAGCTCTGAGAAGAACCACTATCCCTCTCTTCTTCATTCTATAGATATTCCTGTAATCCAGGACCGCCCCTCCTCCTGTTGCAACGACTGTGCCCCTCCTGTTGCCAAGTGCCTTTATGAGGTTGCTTTCCATCCTTCTAAATTCATTTTCCCCGAGTTCCTCTATGATGCGCTTCACCGGACGCTTAAACTTCTTGACAAGGAGACTGTCCGTGTCCTCAAATTTCATGCCTAGGGCTTCTGCTACCCGTCGACCCACGGTACTCTTTCCAGTTCCCATGAATCCAACGAGGTAAATGTTTCTAGCGCCATTTTCCTTGATCTCTGATATCCTCGACCTGGCGGCTCTCATCATCCCGTCCCTGTCAGGGTTCAGGCCGGTCCATAGCTTGAAGGCACCGGCCCCCTGATTGATGAGTAGCTGCAGACCTGTAATGGTCTTGCATCCTTCTCTTTCCGCGTTCCTAATCAGCTCAGTCTTGACAGCAGAATAGGCTGCATCTATCACGAGCAATCTTTTTTCAATCAGAGACAACGGGACAGGGGACGGTTCTCCATTCATCCCTATCGGGGTGCAGTTGCAAATTATATCCGCACCCCTTATCCTTCTGCTGATAGATTCGACCCTCATGTCTTCCCGGCCGAGCATTTCAGTTTCTCCACCCTCCTGCTCGAAGGCAAACGATGCCGCTCTTGCCATTCCCCCCCGACCCAGTATTATTGCCTTCCTCCCTTTGATTTTACCCGCCACTTGACGTACAGCCTCGATTATACCTGTGGCATCGGTGTTGAAACCCTTAAGCGTACTTCCGTAGTTTACGACGGTGTTGACAGCACCTATCTTTTCCGCCATGGCATCCAGTTTATCCAGATACGGAATGATATCCGTCTTGTGAGGCATTGTCACATTCATCCCCTTAACACCAAATTCCCTAAAGATTCCCATGTACCTGCCAAGTTCCCCATTTCCAACCCTTACAGGGATATATAGGGCTCCAATTCTTGCCTTCACGAAGGCGTAATTCTGAATGGCAGGGGAGAGAGAATGTGAGACAGGGTCTCCGATAAGACAGTACAAGCTCCTGTTTGTCATCATATGATCGAATCCATCAACTTCACCATCTTTCTGAATTCAATCTGGCCCTCCGCTGTCTCCTTCCCTTTGGAAAGGGATGCGTAGGTGAAGGGGGCTCCCATCATCGGCGCTGCAATCCTTGTGATCTTTCCCTTCTCACCCATTCCCACGACAACCGTGTTCTCCAAGCGATTAAGGAGACAGAGGAGTCTTACTGAATCTGAAACCGTATTTGCCCTGCAAGCTATCTTAAGTATATCCCCTCCCATCTGCCTGAATCTCTCAGCAATCTTCAAAAGAAAATCGTCTGGAGGTGTAAATCTTTCATTGTGATAAGAGATAATTACCTTGCACCCGTTTCTTCTTGCCTCCCTGATGATCTTTTCCCTGTACGACTTCCTTGAGTTCACTTCTATATCAACGTAAGCTGCACCGGCTTCTATTGCCTCCAAAAGGAGATTCATTCTGTCTCCGTCCCTCAGTCTTCCGGGTCTGCAGGTTGCAATTGTCCTAACAGGAACGGAAAACAGCTCCCTTATTTCCTCGGATGTGAAATTTGCTCCGTCGAGCCTTATCTCGGCCATCTTGATTCCCCTCAGTTCTTTAAGAATTTCCTGAGCTGGCGTCTTGCTAATGCTCACACATATTCTTGATGAAACATCCTCTTTCAAATGCATACCTCCTCCACGGCTTCTTTAAGCTCCCCCTTTCTGATCTTGTAAATAGAACTCCGCCCTATCCTCTCCGGCAACGCGATCTTAATTGCGTCCCCTGATCCCTTCTTGTCTTTAGTAATTGCCTCCATAACATCTCTCCTGTTTGCTCTTGATCTGGTTGGAAGACCAATTGCCTTGAGAAGTTCCTCTATCCTCCCCACATCCCTATCCGGAAGGAATCCCTTGAGAGCCGATAGCCTGGATTCCGCTATCATCCCGATTGCTATTGAATGACCATGGGGAAGGCCTGTCACCTTTTCAATCGCATGACCTACAGTATGCCCAAAATTCAGCTTCATTCTTTCCCCTGCGTCCTTCTCATCTCTCTGAACTATCGATATCTTCGCGGAAATTGCGTTGGATACAGCAAAATCTATACTTGCCTTTTCCAAGTAAACTATCCTTGAGTGATTATTTTCAAGGTATCCAAACAATCTTCTATCCAGAATTACCCCATACTTCACGATCTCCGCAACTCCGGATATTAACTGATCGAAAGGCAGAGACTTCAGAAATGAAAAATCCACGACGCAGAATTCTGGTTGTCTTACGGTTCCAATCATATTCTTTAACCCTTTGAAATTCACTCCGTTCTTCCCACCGATGCTTGCATCCACTTGGGCTAGAAGGGTTGTGGGAACAAACCCGAAGGGAACGCCCCTCATAAAAGTGGCGGCGGCAAACCCTGTAATATCTGATATAGTACCCCCACCAACACCGATGATGAGGGATGATCTGTCTACGTCAAGTTTCAGAAATTTTTCATAAATTTTTTTGACGGTTCCCAATGTTTTAGAGCTTTCACCGGGAGGCAGGATAATTTTGTCGAGACCCTTGAATCTGCCGCCGTACAACTTCTGAATATTTTCATCGATTACAATCAACACTCTCGACCTGCCCTTCAAGTTCATTAGAAAATTTTCCGCATCGGTGAATAATATCTTCGTGGTTCCGCTATCAGCTTTCAATTCCATAGAACTCAACAAAACCCCTCCACCGTAGATCTAATTGCCCTTGCTTTCTTCACCAATCTTGAGAATTGGTCTGGAGTTATCGCCTGATCCTTGTCGCTCAGTGCCTGGGAAGGGTTCCGATGTACCTCTATGATCAGACCGTCCGCACCTGAGGCAACTGCAGCCAGGCTCATGGGTTCAATCAAGCTTGCTCTCCCTGTTCCATGGGATGGATCCACAATAACGGGAAGGTGTGTCAGTTCTCTTAGCGCTGGCACTGCACTGAGGTCAAGGGTGTTGCGTGTGTAAGTTTCAAACGTTCTGATTCCACGCTCGCAGAGTATTACATTAGGATTCCCCTCCTTTAAAATGTATTCAGCACTGTTAAGCCATTCCTCCAGTGTTGACTGCATTCCCCTCTTCAGGAGCACGGGCTTCTTTGTCTTTCCCACCTCCTTCAAGAGAGAGAAATTTTGCATATTTCTTGCACCGATTTGTAGAACGTCGACATAGTTGCTGACCCAGCGAACGTCCCTCGTGTCAAGTACCTCGGACACTATTGGAAGGCCAGTCTCATCTTTTGCTTTTGCCAAGATTTTAAGTGCCTTAAGCCCCAGCCCCTGAAATGAGTAGGGAGATGTTCTGGGCTTGAAGGCCCCTCCTCTAAGCATATCCGCCCCTGCCTGTTTAGCCTTTATTGCGGTCTCCAGGAGTTGCTCATCGCTCTCCACACTGCATGGTCCAGCTATTATTGTCAAACCCTTCCCAACTTCCACGCCTCCAACATTCACAATTGTCCTTTCCAGATCGCCAAGCGAGGCCAGCTTAACATTCTTGTATGTGCTGTTCATTTATCATTCCTCCATTTGAAAAGATGGTTCCCCGTAATGATAGAGAATCCGATCCCCGATGCGGCCAAATTGAATGAAGCCTGATAACTTCTTTACGCGCTATGCTTACAGATAAAATGGAGCAACCCATCGCAGAAACGCGAGACCCGGACGGGGCCCTGCTTATGAAGTCATCAGGACTCATAAAATACACCAAAATGCTAGATATAATCGTCAGTAACTATAGGCTGAAAAAAGGCACGGAATGGTAAATATCCATTTCCTGCGCTCTATCATAGTCACTGTAACTTCATATGCAGGACGTATTTGAACATTACGGACCACTTAGCGTTGGATGGAGAATGTTCCTTCTTCCCCTCAGACGCCTACTTTATTGAAAGAATTTTTCAAGCAGAAAGGGTGCAAAGTGTCAGCTACTCCTCGCTAAAGCTTCGGAGCTTGCAGCTGGGAGGGTCGAATGACCGAAAATAGCACCCGCCACAACAGGCTGGCTGACGGCAGCCCTGTTCCTGATGTTGAGGGAGGCAACAAAATCAGCCTCTCCCTCAAATCCACAGGAAACGCATCTGAAATGGGATCGTTCAGGCCTGTTCCTTTTGTCTATGGTGTGGCATACAGGGCATTCCCTGCTCGTATTCCTTGGATCAACAGCTATCACGGGAATACCTGCCTCCATTGCCTTGTATTCTATGAAGGACCTGAGCTGGTGGAATGCCCAGGAGTTGTGGATGTACCTGTTGCCTTTCTCAACTGTTGTCCTCTTCCTTATGCCATTGAGGTTCTCAATGGCAATAGCCGAAGAGGTGCCTTTGG
>JBMFTY010000008.1:0-47594 GCA_049966795.1 Thermoplasmata archaeon | reverse complement strand
CGTTGGAAGGTGCGGCTTTCCTGTCCCCCAGCTGACCTTCGTTGTCCTGATCTTCCTGCTGACATCTTTCAGGTCATCCGCGCTGGGATTCAGGAATCTGTCCGGGATCATCTGTGCCATCAGTCTCAATCTCAATATGTACGCATACAGCCGGGACAGGGATAATTCGAGGCTCACCTCGTTGATGAAGTTCACTATGGTCGTTGCCACCTCCTTCGGGAGACCCCTGTTGTATATCTCTCTCATCTCGCGCTGGAATGCCCTCTCGTGCATGCCCATAGCATTTCATGAACGGGAGGTATATATGGATTATGATTGAACCTTTTTTAGGATGCAGGTGCCGGGATTTGAACCCGGGCTAAAGGCTTGGAAGGCCTTTGTGCTACCAGGCTACACAACACCTGCTATATCCCAGTAAGTGCTGGGGCTTATTAATTTTTTTAGAATGGCAGCTCACTTTGCCCCTTGTGTTTCGCTTCGAAACTGAGCGACGGTCGGTGGTCGCTTTATGACATCATTGTTTCAAGGGCGCCATGTCTCTCTTTTACTAGGAGATGGGCGATAATCGATTGGGCATTAAAACTAATTTCTTTATCTCAACGCAACGTAATGGCATATTAACACTAAATTTAAACGGTCGCTCTGGATAAGGGGCAACACGCTTGGGAAAATGAGGAGAAGAGTTGTTATTCTGGGAGTGCTGTTGCTCGTCATTGGCCTAATATTGGTAGGATTCTCCCTTAATCAAGTGGAGAGCAAGATGCCGCTTTCAACAGCCCAGATGACACCATCTGGTGAAGGCTATTTCCATTCTGGTCTTATAGTTGTGAGCGCAGGGAGTGAGATAATTGTCTCATCCAACTCCACCGTCTACCTGATACCATCACAGGACATCGCCCTGATAAACTCAACCAATGCATATTCTTACGGGTTGCATCCCTCTTTAAAGGAAGGAAATTCAGCTCTATTCACGGGAGTGAATGGAAGCTTTTACATAGTTGTGCCTGGAAGCAACCCTCCTGTAGTTAGGTATTCGATCGTGAATGCAGAGGAGGGGCAGATAGCTGTATATGGACTTGCACTCATCTCTGGAATTGCTCTTCTTCTTGGTGGCATAATAGCAGCGGTGATAGGCCTGTTTCTAAAGAAAAGGGTTTCATGAGCAAGGTAAGTTCCCCTTTCTCAAATATTTCCAAGGAAGGATCAACCCTTAAAGGATTAAATAAGAAGTAACTATAATCACAAGGATGAGAGAAGCATTCACTGACGATGAAATAAGGAGCCTTTGGCGAGAAATACTGACGGATAAAAGTGTGGAGATATCTCGGTTAAACGAGGCTGATTCCAGAGAAAACACCCTTCATATCAGATACGAGGAAATGGACGCCCTCAACAGAGATTTTGCCCTTGGCTTCTTAAGGTCTCCCGAAGATTATCTCAGGCTATTGAACGAAGAATTGGACGAAAATTTCTTGTCGGAGGGGTTCAAGTCCAGAAAGGGGAGACGCTTGAATATAAGCATTTCATCCGAACTACCTGACCTGAAAAGGGAGATCAGGGATCTTAGGAGCGCCGACTTGAACACATTCATCCAGATAGATGGTATAGTCAAAAGAGTTTCAGAGGTAGTTCCGACATTGACTATGGCCGCCTTCAGGTGTTCATACTGCAGGAATGTTGATTTATATCCTATGACCGGTCCAAAGCTGATTCCCCCTAACGCCTGCTCAACGTGCGGAAAGGAGAAGGGAACCACAGATTTCAAATTCCTCCCTGAAAAGAGCATCTATATGGATACGCAGATAATAGAAGTCCAGGAGAGGCCTGAACTGCTAAGGGGCGTGGCTCAGCCTGCAAAGCTGTCCGTACATCTTGAGGATGAGATATGCGGCAAACTGAATCCAGGAGATAGGGTGACTATAAATGGAATTCTGAAGGGTAAACAGAAATTCATCAACGGAGCTCCGTCGAACCAGTTCGACATCTTTCTCTATGCGATGTACGTGGAAAAGGAATCTTCGGAGTACGAAGAGGTGGAGATAGACGAGGCCGATGTTGATGCTATAAAAAAGGCAGCGAGTGATCCTGACATTTATCAGAAACTTGTTGCCAGTGTGGCGCCGACAATATATGCTATGGAGGTTGTTAAAGAAGCGGTTATATTCCAGCTGTTTGGAGGGGTGAGGAAGCTCTTCGAGGATGGAACCTATGTCAGGGGAGATATCCATATCCTTCTATTTGGAGACCCCGGGACGGCGAAGAGCCAGATTCTGAAATATGCAATCACTCTTTCTCCTAAATCCGTATACAGCTCTGGAAAAGGGGCATCGGCCGCAGGTTTGACTGCAGCCGCTGTGAAGGACGAATTTTCCGAAGGAAGGTGGTCTCTTGAGGCGGGGACGCTCGTCCTCGCGGATGGTGGTCTTGCCGCAGTGGATGAGCTGGACAAGATGAGCAGAGAAGACAGCAGCGCGCTTCACGAATCCATGGAGCAGCAGACGATAACTATAAGCAAGGCAGGGATCAATGCAACTCTGATGTCTAGATGCGCCCTGCTTGCTGCGGCAAACCCGAAATTTGGAAGGTATGACGAGAATGAGCCCTTTATCGGTCAAACGGATTTTCCTCCGACCCTCCTGTCCAGGTTTGACCTGATATTCGTGATCGTGGACAGGCCAGGAAAGAACGATGTTGAGATGTCTAATTATATCCTCAAGGTTCATTCTGACGGAGAAAAGCTGGCCGGAGGAATTACCATAGAGAAATCAGAATTCAAGCCATATTTCGAAAGGGAATTTTTGAAAAAATACATTGTGTATGCGAGAAAGTACTGCTTCCCGGTTCTCTCCCCCGGGGCGAAGGAAAAGATAAGCAAGTTCTACGTGGAAAAGAGGGGGTCTTCTAGGCAGGGTACAGTTGCAATAACCCCTAGGCAGCTGGAGGCGCTCATAAGGCTTTCAGAAGCATCAGCAAGAATAAGGCTTTCTGACAGGATAACGGAGGAGGATGTGGAAAGAGGGATGAGACTCATGGAATCCTTCCTTTCGCAGACCACTCTCGTCAACGGAATTCCTGACATAGACATAATACTCACAGGGTATCCATCCAAGGACAGGAAGAATCTTCTTTCATTGAGCGAGATCATAAGGAAGCTTCATGAGGAAAGCGGGGGAAAGGACGTTTCTTTGAAGCAGATCCTTGAGGAGGCGAAAGGATTAGGCATGACCACGGAGCAGGTGGAGCGCAATGTCAAGCTTCTGAGGGACAGGGGGCAGCTGATTGAACCAAGAACTGGTTTTTACAGGCTTGTCAGAGTGTAGGTGACTGAAAGTTGAGACGCGGCTCGGAGGAATATTCTTGATCTGGACCAAAACTTACCGAACTCCCACGGACACGCTCCTGGCAGCAGCCGATGAGGAATTGCTAGGTAGGGAATTCAGGGAGGGGAAATTCAAGCTGAAGGTCTCGGAGAGTTTCTACAAGGATGTGCTGGTCGATGAAAAGGTATTCGGAGACCTCCTCGCTCTCTGCTCCGTTGCGAATCTGGTCGGTTCAAGGTGCATTGCAGTTGCAACCGATCTGGGTCTTGTTACAAAGGACAATGTTCTCTACATAGAGGGTGTGCCGCATGCCCAGTTCTCCATCATGGAATGATGTGTTCTTTAGATTCAACCCTGCGTCCGTTTCGAAGGAGTACGGAATACCGATTGATAACCTTGCCGATCATAGCTTATTCATTATTTCCAAGGAGAGAATCGATTGGGAATCAGAATATTTCATGACCAAGGGGAGATACGTATATCCCTCTTCTGTTAGCGATGTCAATCGCCTCATCACCGCAATTTCATACCCGCCTGGAGAATCATTCTGGATACGGCCAACGAATACCTTTTTTGAGAGCCATTTGAAGGGGATCGAACCGCCCGTCGTAATGGCGATAATAAACATGACGCCCGACTCCTTCTATCCGGAAAGCAGGATTGAGGATGGAAAATTGGCTGAAACGCTGACACGGATTAAGGAAAAGGGCGTGAAACTGGTTGACATCGGGGGGCAGAGCACAAGACCTGGAAGCGAGAGAATTACAGCGGAAGAGGAAATGAGGAGAATCAGGAAGGCAGTGGAAATCTCCTTAAATATGGGCTTCTTTGTCTCCATTGACTCTTTTTATCCTGAGGTTGTCAGGGAATGCCTTGAGATGGGCTCTCATGTGATAAACGATGTGACGGGCATGGAGAACCAAGAAATTGGGTTGCTCTCAAAGAGGTACGGGGTACCGTTAATTATAATGCACAAAAAGGGAGATTTCAAGACGATGCAAGTTGCGCCATATTATGAGAACGTGATTGAAGAAATAATCTCGTTCTTCCTTCACAGGATCGAGGACGCAAAGAACCTCGGGATTGATGATAATGTTATCTTCGACCCCGGGATAGGCTTCGGGAAGAGAGTGGTGGATAACCTTACCATTATCAGGAATCTCAGGGATCTCAAACTTGGACATCCTCTTCTCATCGGGCTCTCTCGAAAAGGCTTCATTGGCACGTTGACGGGGGAGAGCGTTGAGGAGAGGGGGCTTTCCACGTTGATTTTCCACACTATTGCGCTGATGCAGGGGGTCGATATAATAAGGGTTCACGATGTAGAAGAAAGCGTCAAACTAGTAAATATAATGAAAAAAATGAATGAATATTAGATGTGCACAAGGTAGTGATACATTATGATCCCTATGAACAGTATGGATATGGTATTCACAACCTTCACTAGAGGATTTATTGCGGGACCGGCAGTATCTTTTGTCGCATCACCAACGGTATCCCCCACGACGGCTGCCTTGTGGGCATCAGAGCCCTTTCCCCCATAGTTCCCCTGTTCGATGTACTTCTTCGCGTTGTCCCAGGCTCCCCCGCCAACCGTCATCATTATAGCCAGAGGAAATCCCGAGATGATGACTCCCAAAAGAAGGCCTCCGACTGCTAGCGGTCCTAGCAGGAAGCCCAGAACTATTGGGGTCAGCACGGCTATGAGGGCCGGTGCCATCAGTTGTTTCAGTGCTTCCCTGGTTACTATATCAACTGCCTTCCCGTAGTCCGGTTCCTCCTCCCCAGAAAGTATCTTCGGTTTGCTCCTGAACTGTGACCTTACCTCTTCTACTATCGCAGAAGCCGCCTTTCCAACGGCGTTCATGAGATAGGATGTGAAGAAGAAGGGAAGAGAACCTCCAATCAGAAGGCCTGCAACGACCACGGGGTTGTCAAGTTGTATGTTTGAAAACTGCGGGATCGAGGAGATCAAGGTCTTGAACGCCGCAAACAGGGTTAGGGCCGCAAGCGCCGCACTTCCTATGGCATACCCCTTCGTTACGGCCTTGGTCGTGTTACCAACTGCGTCCAGAGGGTCTGTGACTTCCTTTCTCGTCTTCTCGTCGAAGCCGGACATCTCTGCAATTCCGCCTGCGTTGTCAGTTATCGGGCCATAGGAATCTATGGATATGATCATTCCAGTCGCAGAAAGCATGCTTGCGGCCGCTATGGCAATACCGTAGAGGCCAAGTTGAGCATTGCTGCCATATGAAAAGAAGGTGATAGTGAACGATATTATGATACCTGCAACAATCACAATCGCAGGAATGAACACCGCCTGAAGGCCATAAGCGAGACCAGTTATGATGTTGGTCCCAGTTCCGCTGACTGAAGCTTTGGCAATGAGGGAAACGGGCTTATACCTCTCGGAGGTGTAGTATTCTGTCACGTACACTATTATCGCCATTATTATCATACCGATGATGGCATCGAAATATATCGCGAGGTTTCCCTTCATGAGATAGAGATCAACTATGTAGAAGCCTATCGCGGAAAGTATCACCGTCACCGCCAGCCCCTTGTACATTGCAGTCATTATTCTCTGCTTCTCTCCTTTCTTCACGAAGAACGAACCGATGATGGTCGCAATTATCGCTGTACCGCCTATTGCGAGGGGGAGTACTACACCAGCACTCGAGATGAGCTTTGAGCCAGAGGCTGTAGAGAATATGAGGTATCCGAGAAGCATGGAAGACAACGCGGTAACCACGTAGGTTTCAAAGAGGTCTGCTCCCATTCCGGCACAATCTCCAACGTTGTCGCCCACATTGTCAGCGATAACAGCAGGATTTCTCGGGTCATCCTCAGGAATACCTGCCTCCACCTTGCCGACAAGATCGGCTCCAACGTCAGCTCCTTTTGTGTATATCCCACCCCCGACCCTTGCAAACAGGCTCACCAGAGAGGCACCAAAGATGTACCCAACCATCAGCTCAGGATTACCGAACCACATGTAGAAAACTATTAGACCGAGAAGGGCCAGGGAAGCAACCATCAAACCGGTTACGGTACCTCCCCTGAACGCCAGTTTTAACGCCGGATTTAGACCCTTCTTTGCCTCTATTGCTGTTCTAACATTCGCACGGACGGAGATGTTCATCCCTATTAGACCTGCAACCGCAGATCCAATTGAGCCCACCAGGAATCCGAGGGTGAGCTTCCAAGCTTCTGAGATTCCCGATGAGAGGTAGAATGCTATGAAGATTATAACGGCAAGAATTACTGCGAATATGAATATATTGGTGTACTGCCTTCTCATGAATGCATTTGCCCCTTGCCTGATTGATCTTGATATTTTCTCTGCCTTCTCATCCTTCACAGGTATCCTCAGAAGCAGAAAGCTCTGGATACCAGCATATATGAGACCTATTATCGCAGCTATCAGTATAAATAGCTCCCAGTAGAACAGGTTTATAGGCATGCCACCGCATTCTCAGACCATTTATAATACTTTTCCCTAAAATCGCTGAATGCTACGTAATCTGCGGCCGAAGTACGTAAAAACGGGAGAATTAAAAAAAGAAAAATTCCTATCCTCAGAAAGTTTGGGATACCCTGATTTTGTTCCTGTCGATTTTCATGCCTCTTGGGGTAACAATGAGATACTTGTTCCCAAGGGCAACGACATCTCCACCGTTGTCTGTGGCTGCACGCTTGAGCTCGCTAACTATTCTTCTGAGTTGCAGCTCATCAGACTGGACGGATCCGTAATCGAGGATGAGGACATCTCCATTAAGCACTATCTCGCTGAATTGTGGAATCTCCTCAAATTTCTGCAGTTCCCCTATCTTTACGGACGTGCCTGCTCCGGGCTCATCCGAGAACTGGTACTCATTTAGGTCTATGTACTTCCTCGGCTCTTTCGGGGGCTTGTCTGCACGAATAACTGTCTTTTTTCTGAATGTCATCGGCATTTAAAGGGTCACCTGCTTACAAATAAACTACTTATTAATTAATATTTTCGTTATTTTATATGGCCTAACCGCTTTCTACGTAAATCGGGCAAAAGAGCAAGAATCGAAAATCAGAAATACAGGTCTTGGTAAACTGCACTTTCCTCACAGAAAAATATTTTTGTCTGCAGTAATAGGGTCTTACCCGGCTTAGCTCAGTTGGAAGAGCGGTGGACTGTAGAGGGAAAGCGCTGCGGCGCAACCGCCGCTATCCACAGGTCGCTGGTTCAAATCCGGCAGCCGGGATTCACCAGATGGTTTAAATCCTTGAGCGTCGCAGTTCAGGTGAATTGTGCAATTTCATGCAAGCGCTCGGAGCGATTAAGGGTTGTTGAAATGTATTAATAGCCATAAATACTCCCCTTTCATAGCATTTATAGATGACCTCGCATTAGAATTGTTTACGTTGTCGCTGGTGGGCATCGTGTCCATATATCTGACGGAATATGCCTACGTCTACTACAGAAAGGGGATAAGGGATGTGGAAAATTTAATGAGGCCCGGTGCTTATATTTTGGTGATCTTGGGCGCAATCGTCACGATCATGGGCATATACGGAGAGGTGACCTGGCCCCTTCCAGGAAGCTACAACATATTGTTCTACGACCCGTACCTCCTCTTTGGTATCGTCCTTCTTTCCGTATCTTCATCGATAATTCTCAAGCAGAAACTTCAGTTTTCAGGCATTCTTGCCCTATTTTCCGGGTTGATTTCTCTGTACTATGGAATCAACGCGTATCTTGACAAGATGACATCAAGTCCGATAGCGATGCTTGGTTTATACATAGCCTTTGGGCTGACGGGGGTTTTCACATTTCCTGCGACCCTGATATATGACCTTCTCCCGGCCAGGGAAAATGTTTCAAAGCTATGGACTGTCGTATTGATCCTTTTCTGGATAGGTCTTATAGTCTCGACAGCTCTGTCTGCTTTAACTGCGATAGAGGCTGTCCCACAGCACCTACTCCGTGCTCCATAAATTTCTTAATTTTTTTCTAATTCATTTTGTTTAGTAAAAAATTCTAATGTGGTTCTTTGCTTGCAAAAAATAAAAAAAGTGGTTAACAAATCAGAGGAGGCGCACTGATTCGTAAACCTTATGGTCCGTAGGCGGGTTAACACTGGAAAGCAGATCCTCCAATGCAGACTTGCTTGGAGCCTCCCAATTGCAGATTGCTCTGTTTTCATTCGGCAGCGCGTTAATGGATTTCAATGAGAATCCCTGGGGCAGTTTGGATGCTTTTGCCATCTCCACTATTCCGCCGACTGTCTTAAGGACCTTATCCGTGTCCTCCTTCCTCCAGCTGTGTTCAACTATCAGGTTTGCCATGATTTCACCTAAATGTTATCAAGGGAAGAGACAAATAAATTATACCGGTCATGATTGGTA
Organism: Thermoplasmata archaeon; assembly: GCA_049966795.1. Taxonomy (GTDB): domain Archaea; phylum Thermoplasmatota; class Thermoplasmata; order Thermoplasmatales. The sequence continues at coordinate 38,889 of JBMFTY010000008.1, read as the reverse complement.
TAACATGGAAAAGGTGGAGTTCGCTTCAGAAAACGAGATGCCATTTTGCAGGCTTTCAAAGGAATTTCCTGAACTCAGGTTTTACAGGTGGTGCAATTCTGCCGTCGATTACCTCGAATTTTATGGGAAAGGCAAAGAACTGGAGAGACTTATTTCTGTGCTTCCCTCCGTTGAAGGGAAGCTCGGTAGTAAAATCGTATATCTGAATCGAGAAAGGGGAGCTCTTACCGTGATGTTCTCTTGCAGATGCACTGTAGAGAATTCAACTATCAGCATGGCTGAGGAGGCAGGATGCATCTGGGAAGCCCCCCTGGTCTACAATGGAGGGCAGGAAATTATCAACGTGACTTCAGTTCACGGTGATTACACGAACAGAATGTTCAAGATGCTTCGTGCTGCTGGGAAAGCGAGAATTTTGAGGAAGACAACAGTGGTAGCGGGAATGCTGAGACAGTCCTTTCTCATTCGCCTCTCTGAGGTATTCAGGGGGATGACACCCATCCAGCTCAGAGCATTGCAGATTGCAGTCAGGTCAGGGTATTTTTCCATCCCAAGAAGGGGGAGGCTCGCTGACATAGCTGTAACGCTTCACGTATCGAAGTCAACCGCGGAGGAGCATCTTAACAAAGCAAGGAGTAAACTAATGTCCTCACTTGAGCCCTACATAGACATGTACGCTTCTTCCCTAAGGGATGAGGATCAGGAGGATTAGAAGGACCTGTTCGTGTAGTTCGGAGGCTCGCTAAGAAGGATCACGTTGTGAGGGTGACTCTCCGTTATCCCTGCCTGCGTCAGTATGACGAACTTGGTGTTCTTTCTGAGGCTTTCAATGTCACGTGAACCTGTGTACCCCATACCGGATTTTAGACCCCCAATAAGTTGGAACATCGTGTCTGCAACCTTCCCTTTGTACGGGACGGCGCCCTCAACCCCCTCCGGAACGAACTTGCTCGCACCTATCTTTCCGTACCTATCATTTTCGCTGCTCATTATGGCACCGAGGGAGCCCATTCCCCTGTACGTCTTGTACCTCCTTCCGGATATGTTTATTTCGGTCCCAGGCGCTTCGTCGGTTCCGGCAAGGAGAGAACCAAGCATCACAGTACTCGCCCCCGCAGCTAGCGCCTTCACTATATCCCCCGAATACCTGATCCCGCCGTCCGCTATCACGGGAATCCCGTATCTTTCTGCCACTTCCGCCGTCTCGGTTATTGCCGTTAGCTGCGGCACTCCAATTCCGGCAACGATCCTCGTTGTACATATGGATCCTGGTCCGATCCCCGTTCTCAACCCGTCTATTTCCGCGGCAATAAGGTCCTCAGCAGCCTTGGCTGTCGCAATATTGCCTGCGATCAGATCTACATCAATCTCCTTCCTCATTTTCTTCACTGAGTCTATGAGATTGAGGTTGTGCCCGTGGGCGCTGTCAACAACTATCACGTCTGCCCCAGCCTTTTCCAGCATCTTTGCCCTCTCAACATCAAATGGTCCGACGGCAGCTCCAACAAGAAGCTTTCCGTCCTCGTCCCTGGCTGCCTGAGGGTACATCTCCCTCTTCATGATATCTTTCGCTGTGATGAGACCAACAAGATTCCCAGATTTGTCGACAAGTGGCAATTTCTCAATCTTTTCCTTTCTCATTATGGAGAGAGCTTCCTCCATTGAGATGCCATCTTCTCCCGTTATCACCTTCGTGGTCATAACATCCCTGACCTTGCTGTTGTCCTCCCTGAGGAATCTGACATCCCTGTTCGTCAGAATTCCCCTCAGGATCTTATTTTCCACGACAGGAAGACCGGCAATGTGCTTCTCTCTCATCAGCTTAATTGCTTCCTGAACTGTCGTGTCCGGGGTAACTGTGTAAAGCTCCCTTATAACAAGGGATTCCTCTCTCTTTACGCGCTTTATCATCTCCGCCTGGGTCTCCCTTTTATTGTTCCTGTGTATTATTCCGATCCCTCCAAGCCTCGCCATAGCGATGGCCATATCAGTTTCCGTAACTGTGTCCATTGGAGATGAAACTACTGGAATGTTCAGTTTGATGTGTCTTGAAAGGTAAGACTCAACGTCAACTACACTCGGCTCGACGCGGCTGGCCCCTGGAAGTACGAGGACATCATCATAGGTGTAACCCACCTTGGCCTCTTGTAGTTTTGATACAAACATAGGACAGTAATATAAATAATAATAAAATGTTATTTGCTTCAAAAAGGGGAAACCCATTCCTCATTTCGCTGCCACCTTGCCTAATGCACCGATCTCGCTGTTCGTGCCTGAGGCGAAGAGAAAATGGAGCGAGATACCCTCTCCTCATAATTGCCCGTCCACATTGAAGGTTGAGCTTTGGTAGAAGAGAATCTATCACAAGAGAAGCTGAAAGTATGGTTCTTCAGCGAAATCGGACCACAAGGAAATAGAATAGGGTCCTAGTATCGCGATTTAATTGCCCGCCCAACCCCTTCAACGAACTTCGCTTCTATGCCGGGGAAACAATGAGCGTTACGATCACACTCGTAAACTTTTTTATACCGTTACGCAATATGTTCTTACAGGGGAGCTCGCAGAAGCGGGCTGAGAGGATCGAACAGATCGACCCTTTGAACCTGATCCAGATAATGCTGGCGGAGGGAGAATATGAGTGATAGAATAATTAGGAGGAAGGCGGATTATAGAGCCTTCATCGTGGCAGGGATAGTAATAATCGCAGCAGTGCTGATTTATGTGGAATATCCGAGCATTGAGACCGTGGGCACATCAACGCTGACAATCCTGACGTACCCTTCTTTTTTTCAGTCGGGTGCAAATCCAAATGAAACCCTTGCCAAAATAATCGGGAGTTTTGAGAAATGGTATGACGTGAAGGTCAAGATAGTTAACTCATCAGGGGATCTGTATCAGCAGGTGCTTCAAAGCAAGGGAAAGGGGTACGACATTGTCATAGGTCTCAATAACCTGGATTCTTACCTTGCCGCAAGGAGCGGGCTATTCTACAAGTTCAACGTGAGCAACGAGTCATACCTGAATAGAACAATCTTCAATTTCATTGAGGGGGACGGTTATGCGGTGCCGTATGAATATTCAGCTCTGACAACAGATTTTAACTACTCAGGGAAGATACCCCTTGGGATTATTGAGAACCTCTCGTTTCAAGATTTATACAACGGATCAATCGCAAAGCAGTACATCGTTGAGAATCCGACTGTGAGCATAAATGGGCAGGACTTCCTTCTTGGACAGATCGCCTTCTACCAGAGCGTTTTGAAGGAAAACTGGACGCTCTTCTGGCAGAAGGCCACGGATATAACGATAACCCAGGACTGGGACTCTGGATTCAGTCTCTTTGAGAGCGGATCAGCACAGATGTTCTTCTCCTACGAAGCTGACCCCTCCTACAATCTGTATTTCAACTACTCCAAGATAGGTACCACTCCTTTCCACTACCAGGGAAGAAGCTATGCCTGGATACAGGTCCTGAGCCTCGGAATACTGAACTCATCAGAGAACAAGAACCTTGATCTTGCATTCGTAAACTGGTTCCTTGGAAGTCAGGTGCAGACCCAGATACCGCTCAATGAATGGATGTACCCTGCGAACACCGAGGTTCATCTCCCAGGGGTTTTCTCAGTGAATCCTCAGATCTCGTCCATAATACCTCTGAACTCCTATCTCAACATAAGCGAAGCTGCCCAAAATCTACCGACATGGCTTCTGGAATGGAAAGAAATTGAATAGGAATATCTTATCTATCGTACCATTTCTCCTCTACTCCATTTTCATCCTCATAGTCCCAGTTATCTTTCTCGTATACTACGCATTCCACTCGAGCCTATCTCCCTTGCTCACTGCCGTCCTGCTTGCTGCCACGAAGCAATCCTTCCTTCAGGCCTCCGTTTCAACTGTTTTGGCAGTGGCCCTGGGCCTGCCTGCAGGCATGTTTCTAACGATGTACGGAGGTCGGGGAAGAAATGTCATCGTTTCCCTCCTTCTCGTGACATACGTGATGCCAGGGATCATCATGGCTTTGGGAATCATCTCCCTCTTAGGTTACTCCTCTAGGTTCTGGGAGATCATTTATGGTAATGTTGCGTACAACTCCCCTCTGGTGGCTGTCCTCTCCTTTGCAACGGGAAGCGCAACCAATCTGCAGGAAGTTTATTCAGCAAAGGTACTAGGGGCTAAGGATGGGGAGATTCTAAGAAGATTCTACTGGAAGAATCTATTGAGGGGAGGACTGCTCGGGGCCATAATGACGTTCATCCTAAGCTTCGAAGGGTTCAGCCTCCCTCTCATCGTTGGCGGTCCCAGTTACTCCACGATAGAGGTTCTGATCTACGAGTTCAAGAGCATTTTCCCCTCACTTACGCAGTTTCCTTTTTCTAACGCGGCCTTATTAGGGGTTCTTCAGATAGCAATGCTGCTGATTCCCCTCTACCTCTACGTGACAATAAGGACGAGCTCACTTCGATCATCCTCCTCTCTTCAGAATCCGTTCTCAAGGTACAGGATCCTGTCCCTCCTCCTCCTTATCATCTTCATATTTGTTGTATACGCACCTTTGTTGTCTATGTTTCTAAGGTATCCCTTCTGGGACATTGATTTTTCGAGAATCACCGCAAGACTGCAGATATCGCTTCTTGGATTAATATTCAACACGCTCTTCTTCTCTTTCGCGAGCACGTTTGTCTCCTTCCTGATTTCAATGTTTCTCGTTCTCTATAGGCATGGCAGGTTTGGAAACACTTTCGTTCTTCTTCCCCTGATACTTTCGCCAGTAACCCTTGCTCTTTCCTTTTTCCTGATATACGGTATCTACATTCCCACCGAACTTCTCATCATTGTGATCTTTGCTGTCATAGTTCTGCCCCTGACGTTCAGGATGCTCACACAGTCTCTGGACACGGTACCTAAGTCCGAGGGTTTCTCTTCACTAGTGCTTGGGGATGGTCAGGTTTCCTCCCTTTTCAGGGTGCAGCTCCCGCGCATAAAGGGCGAGGTATCAACAATCCTTTCAATAGCATTCATAACGGTAATGGGCCAGTTCGCTTCGATCGTGACCGTATACACATCCTTAACGGAAACAATCACCATCGGCATATACAGGCTCCTTCAGCTCAGAGATACTGCCGGGACCTATAGTCTGACCGAGGTCTTTCTTATTGTAATATTTATCTCTTCATACATAATAAACGCCCTCGGCAGGGGCCGGAGTGGTGTAAGTGGAGAGGCTTAAGGTTGAGCATGTGTACAAAAGAATAGGTGACCTTCAGGTGCTTAAGGACATAAGTTTCTCACTGGAGAGCAGGGAAACGAAGGTCATCCTCGGGGCTTCTGGAAGCGGGAAAACCACTATTCTGAACGTGATATCGGGCATAATGAGGCCGGATTCAGGGAGGGTGTTAAAGAATGGAATTGATATCACTGACCTGGAGATAAACAAAAGGAACATAGGGTTCGTCTTTCAAGACCTGGGGTTATTCTACTCTATGACCGCCGCGGAGAACATAGCATATGGTCTAAGAATAAGGGGGGTTGAGATAGGGGAGATTGACAGAAGAGTGAGGGAAATGGCGGATATGTTCTCTCTAAAGGATCAACTTGGCCGCTTTCCCTCGCAGTTGAGCGGGGGAGAAAAACAACGTGTTGCTCTGGCAAGGACCCTCATAACAGATCCGAGCCTTCTGTTGATGGATGAGCCTCTCTCCTCGCTTGATTCATTCCACAGAAATGAGATACGGTGGTACATCAAAGACATCCCTTCTAGGTTTGACGTTTCAATTTTGTACGTGACCCACGACATAGCGGACGCTGAAATCCTTGCGGACTCGATAGCAATTCTTCATGAGGGGGTAATCATAGAGGAAGGGAAGAAATCGGAAGTTTTCAACAGGCCAGGCAGGATTCAAACTGCAAGGATTCTCGGCTTCAACCTCTTTGAGATGAACGGAAATAGCTATGCGGTACACCCCACAAAGGTTTTGATTGGCGGCCCGGTGGCGTTCAAGGTCATTCATGAGGAGAGGGGTATATGGAACAATTACCTCGTGGAAACTGAGCTTGGGAGGATATCCATCATCACTGACAGAAAGTTAACCGGAAGCGAAGGGATTTCATTAAGCAATGCAGTTCTTCTTGGAAAATAGGTTAATATCACGGTAACAATGAGGCATGTCTTATGAAATGTGGCTGTGACGAGGCAGGAAGGGGTCCAGTGATAGGCCCTATGGTGATTGCGGTCGTGTGCGGGGATGAAGAGAGATTTTTGGAATTAGGGGTAAGGGATTCGAAGATGCTCTCACAGCAGAGGAGGGAAGCGTTATTCAAGAGGATATACGAAGTGGCGGAGTCCGTGGAATACAGGATAGTGAGCGAGGAGGAGATAGATACAGCAGTTTCGGAGAACAAGCTCAACGTTCTCGAAGCAAAGATCATTTCTCAGATGATAAGGGAGGGTGGAGATTACGTTATAGACTGTCCTGATGTAAACGAACAGAGATTCGCCGCTCTTCTCGTAAGCCTGACGGGAAACAGGAACGTGAAGGCAGAGCATAAGGCTGACGTCAAGTATCCTCTTGTATCTGCGGCCTCGATCGTGGCCAAGGTCCTTAGGGAAAGGGAAGTGGCGAAAATAAGGGATGAGATCGGTGACTTCGGATCCGGATATCCTTCAGATCGTAGAACCATCGAATTTCTCAAGTCCTATTACAGGCAGTTCAGGCACCTTCCTCCGCACACCAGAAAGTCTTGGAAAACTGTTAACTCAATAACTACCACGCTTGACTTCTATTGAAATTATTTATTCGATCAGTTCATGGTGAGCAGGTGAACAGGGATCTCAACGGTTATTTTCAGGCCCTGAAAGAAAAGGTTGACGAGGAGTACGAGATTGCTAGAATCGCGAGGGCGGAGGGGAAGGACAGCGTGACATCCGTTGAGGTTCCCCAGGCAGAAGATCTGGCTGGAAGGGTAGAGGCTTTAACGGGAATAGAGTGCATGGAAATAATCAGGAGCCTTTCTGGAAAGCATGACAGAGAAACAGTTGCTATTGAGGCCGCCATTTCAGTTTCCCAGAAAGCGGAGGGATCGGTGGAGGAGAAGATAGAAAAGGGCATTAGGGTTGCGCTGGCAATCCTCACGGAGGGTATACTCGTGGCTCCCCTGGAGGGAATCACCGGGGTAAAGGTTAAGAAAAGAGGGGACGGAACATACCTTTCCATCTACTACTCTGGCCCCATACGAAGCGCTGGAGGTACAGCGCAGGCCCTGAGCGTTTTCGTTGGGGACCTCCTCAGGCGGAAATTCGGGATAGGAGAATATAAGGCAACGCAGGACGAAATAGAAAGGTGCAAGGAGGAGATACCCCTTTATGCGAGGGTTCAGCACCTGCAGTACGTGCCCACATCAGAGGAGATAGAGAACGCCATCATCGGTTCCCCCGTTTGCATAACAGGGGAAGGGACAGAAGAGGCCGAAGTTGCCGGGCACAGAGACCTGCCAGATGTTGAGACGAACAGGCTGAGGGGCGGTATGGCCCTTGTAATAGCTGAAGGTCTCATACTGAAGGCGTCAAAATTGAAGAAATACGTGAGTACCTTTAGGCTGGAGGGCTGGTCCTTTTCCACCGAAAAGAAGGAAGAGAAGGATGTCCTTCCGAATTTCAACTATCTGAAGGAGATGGTTGCGGGTAGACCCGCACTTGCTTATCCGTCGGCGAAGGGAGGTTTCAGGTTGAGGTACGGCAGGGCCAGGAATACCGGGCTTGCCGCGGTTGCAATCAATCCAGTTACGATGAAGGTGCTGGATGACTTTATCGCAATCGGCACGCAGATAAAGATGGAGCGCCCTGGAAAGGCTGGTGCCGTAGTGGCGAACGACAGCATAGAGGGGCCTTCTGTTATTCTGAAGGACGGCTCGCTGGTGAAGCTGAGGAGCATGGAACTCTATGAAAGGTACAGGGAGAGCGTGGAAAAGATAGTGGACCTCGGGGAGATAATGATCTCGTTTGGGGAGTTCATAGAGAACAACAAGGTCGTGTTCCCTGGAGCGTTCACCGAGGCATGGTGGAGAAAGACCTGTGAGAGAAAGATAGGTTTTGTTCCCGAGGTAAAATCGGATAAAGAGGCGGTGGATGTGTCCATTAGCTACGGGGTTCCCCTTCATCCTGCCTGGACTCACCTATGGCACGATGTGACAACCGAAGATATCGAGAAATTCTCAAATTTTGTCCTGCAGCACGGGAAAATCGGCGAAGGGTGCCTAGAGCTTCCGGATGATCCATTCGTAAGGAATTTTCTCGGTGACATACTATGTGAGTACTCAGTATCAGGCTCGATAAAGGTTAGGGAATATCACAGTCTCATACATCCTCTTGGCATCGGTGTCGAGGGAGGTAGCTTGATCAGGAAGAGGAGCTTCGTTGGTAGTAGTTCTATGGAAATGGTTTCAGGACTGGCAGGATTTCCCATCTACCCGAAGGGTCCATCCAGGATAGGGGCGAGAATGGGCAGGCCCGAGAAGGCGGAGGAGAGAGTTATGAGCCCCCCTATACATGCTCTCTTTCCCATCGGAAACGTCCTGAAGAACAGACGTGACCTAAAGCAATATGATGAACTGGTAGGATCAGAGATGCAGGTCCGCAACTGTCCAGAATGCGGAGGAAGCACCTATCTTAATGTCTGTGATCACTGCAACGTTCATACCCTCCCCTCTGGAAAGACGAGGAAGTTCGATCTTGACATAGCAGAGATTCTGAGCAGCAGGGAGAAGAGCCTCGGTGTCAGGGTTGAGGGAAAGGTAAACGGGGTGAGAGGCCTCACCTCCGGGAGCAAGGTTCCGGAACCTATTGAGAAGGGAATACTTCGCTCAGTTCACCAGGTTTATCCATTCAAGGACGGGACGTGCAGGTTCGATATGTCAGATCTCCCCCTGACCCACGTGAAACTAAGCGAGGTCTCTCTTTCCGTGGATAAGGCGAGAGCCCTTGGATATCATAGGGACTACATGGGCAATGAGCTGAGAGATGAATCCCAGATCCTTGAGATCTACCCTCAGGACATAGTGCCAAGCGAAAAGGCAGGCGAATATCTTCTCAGGGTCTCCCAGTTCATCGACGACCTTTTGGTGAGGTTCTACGGTCTCCCCCTTCGTTACGGTGCCAAATCCAAGGAAGACCTAATAGGGTCCATGGTTATAGGTTTAGCACCGCACACCTCGGGAGGCGTCCTAGGGAGGATAATTGGATTTGCGAAGGTGGATGCGTGCTACGCGCATCCTTTCTTCCATGCCGCAAAGAGGAGGAACTGTGACGGGGATGAGGATTCCATAATGCTCCTCCTTGACGGCCTGCTGAATTTTTCCAGGGATTACCTTCCCAGCTCTAGGGGAAGCCTGATGGATGCTCCACTGGTATTGTCCTTAAGAATAAATCCAAGTGAAATAGACAAGGAAGCTCTTAACCTTGACATCACAGGCGATTATCCGGAGGAACTGTTGGAGATGACCTGGAAGTTTCCGGATGCTTCTGAAGTCGCCAAATACGTCGTGACAACAGGTTCTAGGGTGAAGCAAGGAGATATGTTCCCGGAGTGTAGGTTCACGGATGACACTTCTTCGATCGACTTGGGAACGCTCAGATCAAGCTACAAGAGCATAGAGAGTATGGAGATGAAGCTGGTCAGGCAGCTGGAGCTTGCCAAGAAGTTGAAGGCCGTTGACGCATCTGACATGGCTGAAAGGATTCTCAAGTATCATTTCATCCCGGATATCATGGGCAACCTGAACAAGTTCGGCTCTCAGACATTCAGATGCACCACCTGCAACCGTATTTACAGGCGGCTGCCGATAAGCGGTAAATGCAGCAGATGCGGAACTCCGCTCATAGGCACTGTCCATAAAGGAAACATCACAAAATACCTGGAGAAGAGTTACGAGATAACGAATGAGTTCCAGGTAAGCAATTATGTTAGACAGAGAATAAAGATAATGAAGGAGTCTGTCAACTCCATTTTCAACGCAAAGTCTTCTAACTTCAGAACACTGGAGGATTATGACAATCCCTAGGGTGTTCTTCGTGGGTACGGCGGGTTCGGGGAAATCCACCTTGGTGCGTTCCTTCAAGGATTGGTTAGAAACAATGAACTATGACGCGATTGCAGTCAACCTCGATCCTGGTGCGGAGTTTCTCCCATACGAACCGGACGTTGACATAAGAGAATCGATCTCACTCGAGGACGTAATGGCCCAATACAATCTGGGTCCAAACGGTGCCCAGATACTTGCGGCTGACCTCATGATCAACGATGCGGAAAGCATCCGGGACCTCGTGGATTCTTACGATTCCGATTACGTTCTCATCGACACGCCAGGCCAGCTGGAACTTTTCGCTTTCAGGCAGTCATCCTCCATGCTTGTTGAGAACCTTGGGGCAGGCATGAGCGCGATGGTCTACCTCTTTGACTCATCCTTGGTCAAGAATCCGCAATCATACGCCTCTCTAAGGTTCCTCGGTCTCAGCGTTCTCACAAGATTCTATCTCCCGTTCCTTGCGGTGGTGTCTAAGTCCGACCTTCTAGAACCCGGGGAAATGGACAGGATAAAGAAGTGGGACAAGAACAAGGGAGAGCTCGTGGATGACCTGCGTCGCCTCTCCGCGACTGTGAACATCCAGCTCTCCGAGGAGGTCATCAAGACAACGGAAACCCTCAACCTTCTTGGTGAGAGCATTTTCGCATCTTCGGAATCGGGTGATGGAATGGAGGACATCTATTCGTTCCTTCAGCACCTCTTCTACGGGTCCGAGGACCTGGAAAAGAGGTAGATTGACTGATATGATTCGCCCCAGGCGATTCAGACAACGTTTCATCCAGTGAGGGGAAGTGCGTTATGAATGGCGATTTTGGAAGGGGTGAGGAAAATTTGAATCCATTTCCTAAGCAAAATGTCTTACAGACATGGGGTTGAATAATGCTAAGTCATGAGGAAAAATATTTATAGACCGTCTGACATACGTATGACTATGGTAGACAACAATTTCCAAAATCAGAGGAACTTCGTCTCGCCAGACGATGAAGAGCTTGCCAAAATCGTTGAATCTCTAAAGGTCAACATAAGAATCGTGGGCTGCGGTGGGGCTGGGACAAACACAATAAACAGGTGCGCAAGGTCAGGGATATATGGTGCGGAACTCATTGCGATGAACACTGATGCCCCACACCTCCTGACAATCCAGGCCAACAGGAAGATTCTTGTTGGAAGGAGGGCAACCGGAGGAAGGGGAGCCGGCGCACTCCCTCAGGTCGGGGAAGAGGCCGCAAGGGAGAGTTATGATGAGATAGTCTCAGCAATAGGGAATTCTGAGATCGTCTTCGTCACATCCGGCATGGGAGGTGGCACGGGAACCGGTGTTGCTCCTATCGTCGCCGAAGCCGCAAAGAGGCAGAAGGCACTGGTAATAAGCATCGTCACACTGCCTTTTTCCGCCGAAGGCAGGGTGAGAATGGACAATGCGATGTACGGCATAGAAAAGCTCAGGAAGGTGTCTGACACAACAATTGTGATTCCGAATGACAAGCTTCTCGAGATAGTTCCAAGGCTCCCTCTGGATCAGGCCTTCAAGGTGGCTGATGAAATCCTCATGGAGTCACTTAAGGGCTTGACGGAAATAATTACGAAGCCCGGGCTGGTTAATCTTGATTACTCCGATATACAGACAGTCATGAAGGAGGGGGGAGTGGCAATGATCGGAATAGGAGAAAGCCTTGGTGGAAAGGCCACGGTGGAGGAGGCGGTTACGGAGGCAATAACATCTCCTTTAATCGAAGCTGACATATCAACAACCAAGGGCGCACTCGTAAGGATAGTGGGCGGGGAGGATATGACGATTTCTCAGGCAGAGATGGCCGTCAGAATGATTCAGGAGAAGATCAACCCGATGGCACGGATTGTCTGGGGAGCTTCCGTGGATCCCTCACTGAAGGGCGAGTTCAAGGTCCTTGTTGTTCTAACGGGTGTTAACTCTCCATACTTCCTTAGCTCCTCAAAGGGAGTGGCAATCAAGGGAGCGAAGGGGTTGGATGCAGAAATAGATACGGTGATGTGAGATGGATAAGAAAAGTTTTAGGATTGCATCGGGTCTGCTTGGCCTCCTTGCTTCTTTGCTCTTCGTGCTCTATGTCTTCCAGATAGCGCACTCTGTACTCCAGGGTGTTCTCTACACGTCCTTTGCTCTGCTTGCTTATGCGCTGGCCTCGTACCTGCTTCTATCTAATTCGCAGCACAGGGTCGTCAGAGCTGTTCCATTCGTTTACCTGGGTGCGGGATTGGCCATGATATATGCGGTTGAGATAATAATCGGCGGGAGCCGATTGTTCCTGTATCTGGCGCTCACCACCGCGCTCATAGCGGCGATAAGCTACCTATATGCGGCCTATTCCACAAACTATAGCAGAAGCGGATCCAAGCTTGGACTGAAGGCCCATTAATTTTTTTCATTTTTTCATTTCTCTGTAGTTTTAATATACTATTTGTTAATCTGTCCAGGTGAAACCGAAGGCCTTAGTGTTTGTTGCATTACCTTATGCAAACGGAGCCCTTCATCTTGGGCAGATAGCAGGAGCCTATCTTCCGTACGACGCCTTTAGGCGTTTTATGAAGTTAAGAGGGGTTGACCTGATAACAGCTTCGGGCAGCGATGAACATGGGACCCCGATAACCCTTAGGTCAATCAGGGAGGGAATTCCGCCTGAAGTGATAGCCTCCAAGTACCACAAGATCAACAGGGACATTTTCGAGAAGATGGGAATTGAATTTGATGCCTACATTGAAACTTCATCCGATATCCACAAGAAAATAGTTGGGGAGTTTATTACCAGACTGAAGGAGAGGGGTTTCATATACGAATCAGAGATGATACAGCCCTTCTGCGTGAAGGAGGGCATATTCCTTGCCGACAGGTATGTCACTGGAAAATGTCCTCACTGCGGTTACGAGCTGGCAACGGGGGATCAGTGCGAGAACTGCGGTTCTACCCTAGAACCATCTGAGCTGATCGATCCGGTGTGCATATTCGATCGAACAACTCCGGAGTTCAGGAAAACGACCCATCTCTTCTTCAAGCTTTCCGCTCTCCAGGATGAACTAAAGACATTCGTGGAATCAAACGTGCACTGGAGGCAAAACGTCATCAGATATTCCACAAATTTCATAAAGGAAGGGCTCAAAGACCGCCCCATTACAAGGGATCTTAGCTGGGGGGTTCAGGTGCCGTTTGAAGGCTATGAGAATAAAAGGATCTACGTGTGGTTCGAAGCGCTCATAGGCTATCTCACGGGAACATCCATAGCACTCGGAAGCTATGAGGATGCACTGGCGCTCTGGAGTGATAGGGAAATAAGGCACTACTACTTCATGGGGAAGGATAACATTGCGTTCCACTCAATAATATGGCCGGGAATGCTTATGGCACACGGCGACATGACACTTCCGTACTTCATCGCGGCAAACGAATATCTCAATTTCAAGGGCGAGAAATTCTCGAAGAGCAGGGGAACGGGGGTCTCCATGCCGGAGATGCTCAGTCGCTACGATCCTGAATACATCAGATTTGGGGTATTTTATAATCTGCCTGAGGAGCACGATTCCGACTTCTCTATAGAGGAGTTCCAGAGCAAGGTAAACACGGAATTAATAGACAAGTTCGGCAACTTCGTCAATAGGGCCCTTGTTCTGGCTTTCAAGCATGGGCCTGTTTCCCTTGATCAGATAGCGCAGAATGACATCGATGTTGAAGCGGAAAACAAAATACGGCAATCTCTGAGGGAGATAATAGAGAGAATGGAAAGGGTGAACATCAGGGAAGCCTTCAAGTCTTGGATGGATCTTGCATACTACGGTAACTCCTACATCACTCGAAGGAAGCCATGGGAAGCGTGCAGGAAAGAAGGGGGCGACTGCAATGCCGCCATCTACACTGGAGTAAAGATCGTCTTTGCATTAGCAGTATCGGGGCAGATATTCCTTCCGAGAACGTCAAAGCTGATACTATCGTGGCTCGGGCATCAGGAGCCTGTGATGCTTTCAGAGGATCTCCAGCTCCCGGTGGCGAGATTGTCAAGCAAGCCAGAGAGGCTCTTCGAAAAGATTGTAGATCAAAGAATCAATCTCAAGCTCATTGTTGCGAGGATAGAGAAAGTGGAAGACCATCCGAATGCTGAAAAGCTCTACGTCCTTGATCTGGATTTGGGAAGTGAGAAGAGAAGGATAATAAGCGGGATAAAGGACAGCTATTCTCCATCCGATCTGATAGGAAAGAAGATAATCATGGTCTACAATCTGAAACCCGCGTCAATAAGGGGGCTTACATCAAATGGCATGCTTCTGGCTGCAGAGGACGAGAAGGGAGTTCATCTACTGCTTGCACCGGAAACTGTGAAGGAAGGAGAGCAGGTCGACTTGGGAGGGCTTGAGACTGACGATTCAGAGTTGACTATTGATGAGTTCAGAAAGATGGATATAAAAACGCACGTTGCCGATGGCAAAACTCTCGCAAGGATGTCGTTTGGCGACAGATCATTCTTCCTAAAGGTGAGGGAAGAGTATCTGTATGTGGATGGGTCGCCCAGGGAGGGGCTGAAGATCAAATGAAGGGTGACCTTCACATCCATTCAAAATATTCCCCTGATTCCACCTTGGAGCCGGAGACAATAGCGAAAGTATCTAAGTCAATGGGATTGGATTTCATAGCAATAACTGATCACAATGCCTTCAGGCAGCACAAATTTGAGGGGATACTCGCAATAAGCGGTGAGGAGATTTCCTCCATCGATGGGCACGTTCTCGGGCTTTTCATTCAGGGAGAGGTCAGGAAGGGAAAGAGTCAGGAGGAGACAGTAGAGGCAATCCATGATCTCAACGGAATCGCCATATGCGCCCATCCATTCAGGAGGGTCAACGGAGTCAGAGGAAGATTCAGGAACGTATATGACGCCATTGAGACGAAGAACGGGAGATGTGGTAGGAAGTGCAATGGAAGGGCCGTATCGCTTTCCATCGACATTCTGAAGCCGCAGACCGCTGGAAGCGACGCTCATTTTTACGAAGAGATAGGCAGAGTTTTCATGGAGGTGGAGGCTGGCGATGAAGAATCCCTCAGGAAAGAGATACTTTCGGGACACACAAAGTTGTACGGGAGGGATCTTTCCCTCACAGGGAATATTTCACTCTACTTCAAACTTGGCAGAGATTACATCTCAAGGGGCTTCAAGAGGATATGAAATTCAGATGGAGCTGAGTCTCTCTATTAGCGATTTTATCCTGTTCTTCGCTTCGGTGTCGCCCGCCACCTCTTCCTTTGAATCTACGAGATAGTCTACGAGTATTTCCACGTTCCTCAGCGCTTCCTGATACGTGCTGAATGACGATAAACCCGGAGTGATCCTCCAGGGGAACCAGCTTGAGTCAAGAACCTCGTTTCCCTTATCTGTTGGGGTGTAGAGCTTCTTCCCGTCCTTCATCTCCATATTCAGCAGCCCTTCATTCCTCATCTCCTCAAGAAGTGGATATATGTGTCCAGGTGAAGGTCTCCACTGACCCAATGTCATTCTTTCCAGCGAATCCATTATCATTGCGCCAGTCGAAGGTTGCTTCCTCGCTATGCTCAATACGAGGTACCTCAGCCCGAATCCGCTATGGTGTCCCTTGGGGCCCATAAATGTTCTACTTCCCCTTCCAAATTCCCATCGGTGAAATTCTTTACCGCCATTCATTTTCTCATTCCTCATGATATCTGTTTTCGATATCCTTTTTCGATATCTAATTGTGATACTTAATCCTTTCTCTCGCGTTTGATTTAGAAGGTGGAGAGGGCCGCTGACCTGTCATCCAACGAGATGTCAATGGTCCAAATCGCAAATCCGCGGTTCTATAAGAGTGACCAGATTATCTATTTCCTCCAAAATTCTTTGGTCGTATGTCTTGACTTGAACGGCTAGAAAATACGATTCGTTTAGGGGCTTTATGATTATGCTGTGACCGCTGTGCGTTTTCACATCGACCTCACTTAGTTTGAACCCTGCGCTGTTGACTAGCTCTTTTGTGCCTTCGTAGGTAACACTCAGGAGAGAAGCCATGGGTTCTTCTGGGGCTTGAGACTTCCTGGTAGTCAGAATTGGTCCAGAAAGGCTTGAGATTAGCAGCATGCTGTCAATATATGGCCTTCTAGAGTAATCTTCAATAATCTTATCAAGCGGGTCTTTCTTCATTACGTAATACCATATTATTAGTACATATAAACTTTAATTGTCCTTTGACTTCTATAAGATATCCAGAAGGTCAATCTCTATGCCAAGAAGGAATGAGAGATAGACAGATGAAAATTCTGCAATCACCGCATTTTTCAAGTAACCGTAAGGATCCTCGCTTGGGTACGGAAACCCCTTGATGGGGGGTCCAATACCATACTTCGTATCCTTTGCAAAAGAGACTACATTAATGTTGGAGTTTCCTGCAATAAGGGCGGAGGCATTTTCCGCGTCGGCTGAAACCGCATCAACCCTTGCATTTAACTTCAAAAGATCGCTAAACCTCTTCGCGAGTCCGACGGAAGAATCATCGTAAACAAGGAGGATCGGACCGTTCCTCAATTGCTTTGCCAGCTGCTTGGAAATGTTCTCAGATGAGGGCGACGACGGGAGCAAGGACTCAATAAATGGACCCAATTTCAATGGTTCCAAAATTTTGCCGGCCATTGAAAGAATGCACCCTACCACCTCCGGCATTAGGAATTTCAGGGGATAACCCCTTGGGAGTGACTGGTATTCCCATCCGTTTTCCTTTGCCTCCTTTCTTATGATCCCTCCAACGGAAAGGACAATGCCTTTCTCCCCTGAACTTCTCAAGTAGGGAATTGCGTCCCTGGATTGGCCATCATGGGAGAGAATGACAATCAGCCCGTTTCCAGGTTCGATTTTGTAGCCTCTGATGACAACAATCTTACCTCCCCCCAATATGTCTTGAGCCATTCTCGCAATAGAATATAAAGGCCCGTCCGAAAAAATTCTCAGATCATTATTACTCGCCCTTCTGCAAGACATGAACCTTTCAGGGATCGCTCTCATCCAAGAAAAGGGAGGGGAATCATCCAGCTGAATGACATATTCCTCGTCCAGCGTGTCCTCCATAATGAACTCATATGGGAAACTGAAATAATATGATTGCGGACAGAAACTTATATTCCCTATGACATTCAGGTTCGGATGGAGGTCTCGGTGCTCATTACGGTCAAAAATGATAGGGACCGGTTGAAGCTGCTCTTAGAATCCCTTGATTCCGTGAAGGATAGGTTCGAGATAGTAGTAGTGGATGCGTATTCCACCGATGGGACATTCGAGTACCTTGAAAGCGTGAAAGAGGAGATGGGGCTCATTCTCTCAAAAAAGGAGGGAAGAAGATCTGTTGGGAGGAACGAGTGCATAAAACTTTCAACTGGATTGAAGCTGGTCTTCCTGGATTCTGACACTGTGGTCTCCCACGATTGGGGGGAGCGAATTATGGATCACCTCCATGAAGATATAGTGGCCGGAAGAATCGTTCAGAAATCTGGGGAGAGGTGGGCCGACCTTGCGCGTGTCCCCATGTTCGTGGATGGAAATGACGTCACTTATCCGTCAAACAACCTCATGTATTCCAGGGAGGTCATAGAGAGGATCGGTCTGTTTGACGAGGATTTCGATACGGCGGAAGACATAGACCTGAATATAAGGGCTGTGAAAGCTGGCTTTAAAATAAGGTATGCTGAAGATCTGGTGGTCTATCATTTTCCCAGATCTTCCTTTTCATCTCTTATCAGGCAGAGTTATTATGATGGCGTGGGACGAAGGCTTATAAGAAGAAAGCATGGTGTAAAGAGCTCTTTGAATCTTGAAAATTTGAAGAAGCACCCGCTTCTGGAATCATCTCGTCTCGTGTCAGGAATGTTTGGATATCTGTTCGGTGAATTCAGATGATAACATACGTGATTCCGGCGATGAACGAGGAGGCCACAATTGGCAAGGTGATAGATGGAATAAGGGAAATTGACAGTGATGGGGAGATAATAGTCGTGGATTCCGACTCAGTTGACAGGACTGCGGAAATAGCATCCTTAAAGGGCGCAATAGTCGTGAACGAGAGGAGACGGGGATACGGATATGCCTATAAGAGAGGGTTCTCCATGGCTAGTGGCGAATTCATCTGTGCACTCGATGGGGACGGTACCTACCCCCCATCAAACATACCCCTCCTTATGAAAGCGTTGTTGGGCGGGGCAGAATTTGTGAGTGGGGAGAGG
Organism: Thermoplasmata archaeon; assembly: GCA_049966795.1. Lineage (GTDB taxonomy): Archaea > Thermoplasmatota > Thermoplasmata > Thermoplasmatales. The sequence continues at coordinate 20,570 of JBMFTY010000008.1, read as the reverse complement.
TTGTCAGGTGCCTCTAGTGACGCAATGAGTTCAATGCACAGGGCCGGAAATGTTCTCCTGAATCTTTTTACAAGAATACTGTTCATGGTGGACATAAGAGACAGCCAGTCCGGGATGTGGCTGTTCCGGCGTGAAATCCTAAAGTCCATAATGCCCATGGGAACGGGGATGGAATTCTCCGAGGAGATAAAAATAAGGGCTGCAACCCAGTTCTGCTATGCTGAGGTCCCAATAAGGTACGACAGGAGGGTTGGAGAGAAGAAACTCAAACCCTGGAAAGACGGAATTCACAATCTCCTCTACCTCTTCCAGCTGCGCACGACCTCAGGATTGAGAACCAGGCACTTCAGATGTTCTCTATCCTCGGGGCTATGAGAAAGGTCACCTTCCCCTTGCCATTGAGGATTGGAGCTTCCATCCTGAGGGGGTAATCATTACCCAGTGCAATGGATACCTCCTCCGTGCTTTCAAGTGCCCTTAGGAATTTCGTCAGGTATTCCAGGGCGAATGAGCTTCTGGCATCGGATGTGAATATGTACTCCTTTGCCTGGCTTCTCGGAACGGTCATCTCAGTCGTCTCGGATTCAGTCTCTCCCTTCGCATAAATTCTCATCTCGTCGCTCTTCATGGTAAATGTCACGACCTCGGAGATGCCTTCAGCGGCCTTTATGCCCGTTGCGAGGAGTGAGAGATCGGTGACGATCTTGTCCTGTGGCTCTATCGTAGGTATTTTTGGGGTGGTTAGGGTCGATGGGTCTATTATCGGTATGCTCGCGGAGAGATTGCCTATCTTCATGGATATTCTTTTTCCATCGAACTTCATATCTATTATCTCGTTGGGTCCTGTGAGCCTCAGGAAGTTCCTCATCTTCTCAATATCCAAACCCAGACTGTCCTCACCATCAACGTTGAACTCTTGGAATGCGTCCTTCTTTATCTCTAGGGCAATCATCGCGACCCTTGCCGGATCCATCACCTTTGACGAGATACCATCGGGTTTGAAATCAACCCGTGCCTCCTGGACGAGAGTGAGGATAAGATTCGAAAATTCCCTGATGGTTTTAGCGTCAACCTTGATTTGGAGCATAACTACCAGAAGTTAAAAAATTACGACCTTTTAAGCTTTTCCTTGATGTATCCTGATTTTCCAGATGCCCGGAAGTCAGCGGCTGGATGTTATGATCTCAGAATACCCGCACCTGCCACAGGTTAACCTGTCCTCGTGCCTTGCCAGAAACACTCCAGGTCCGCACTTCGGGCAGAATTTTCCAATCCTTACTAGCTTGCCATCCTCAACTTTGTACATTTCCCTTTTCTGCACTATTATCCCCTTCCTTTGACTTCAGGCCATTTCTAATCAGGATAAAATCCGGTTCAAGCTGCATCGCATTCTCCTTTGTTCTGTATACCTTGGCATACCCGTCGGTGTAGTTCCTCCCGAACTTGGAATGCTGGTTATCTATGATCACCAGCTCAGGTGGAACCTGCAAGTTTGCAGAGAGCTGCTCCTTTGCCTTTTGCCTGCTCGGGGTTGGTTCACCCGGATGGATCAATCTGTATTTGACCTCGCTCCGGTTCAGAAGCTTGTTGTCGCTCCTCTCAATAATCTCGATCTTCACTTCTCATCACTCCTTATTTTCTGTATCAAATCCGAAACGTTCTTCCGTAGATTTTCCCCCACTTCGTACACTGCAATCCCTTTATCAGGAACTCCATAAATAACTATCGCCCCATCGGGAGCAAGAAGAATTGCCGGGATAGATGCAAGATCGTCTTCCCCATCTATCTCTATTAGGGTATTCCCCTTGGCTTTCAGTGCTTCATCAATTGAATTCCACAGCTCCACAGTTATGCTTCCAGCAGGATTCCTGACCCTCACGCTTCTCTCCCATTTTGAGGGAAGCGGAATTATAGGCTCATTCCTCTTTGTCTTGAAATCAACAATGGCAATCTTTGGCACCATCTTGTGTTTCACCGCCGTGGAAGTCACAACGTCCCCCACCGTTATCAGCAATTTAGTAAAGAGAAATTCTATCTGAGACTCCTTTGTCACGAGGACATCGGGAGGCCTGGAAAAGAACTCCCTGTATTGCTGGGGGATAACGAGGTCTTTATCGAACCTTAATTGCATATTCGCCCTGCGATTTAATACCAGCCTTCTTGGAGATCAGTGACTTCTCCGGGTCCAGTATGAAGAGATAACCCTTCCATTCCAGAACGGTATCTCCCCCGCATTTTTCGCATTTAGTGTTCTCAGTTATATTCTTGCAGTTTCTGCACGCTCTGATCTTAATCATTTGGCCTCCCCCTTAAGCCAAGAAAGCTTTCCGAGGAAGTTCTGCCTCATTGTGAGGCCTATCTTGCTCTCCTCTATATTCGTATCCGATAACGAAAGCGCCACGATTCTCGCGCGCACGTAGTCCCCCGTCTTTAAATCTCTTTTAGTGTCCTTTCCTATCATTCTCTTGTTTTCTTCGTCCACCTCTATCCTGTCATCGAGAACCTGGCTCACGTGAAGAAGGCCCTCCACGGGTCCCAGGCTAACAAAGGCGCCGAACTTCTTCACGTCGACAACATCCCCCTCTATAACCTCTTGGAGGATGGGTTGAAAAGCGAGAATCGTTAACTTGACATCCTGATACACTCCCCCGTCTCCGTGGACTATGCGTCCTTCTCCCTCTAGTTCCACCTTCAACACGAGGAGGTTGATGTATCTTCTATCGTTCTGGTCGCGCACAAGATTTCTGTCGAGCATTCCCACTTTCCCTTCTATGTTGTTTATCGCGGTCGATATTGCAGTTTTCTCATACTCCGGCCCCAAATTCTCAGGAGGAATCCTGACCGTGTCGGTCGTTTCTAATATGAAATACATACGTTCCTCTTATCTGAGAGGGATATATCCTAGGTATAAATCTTTTTCAAGTTGAGATTAGCAGTGCTGTTTTTATCCTTTCTGGTCACTTGTTGAGCATGTTCTCTGGGCTGAACACCTTCTTTATCTCATCTTCGGACAGTATGCCCTTCTGGCGGAGAAGTTCAACGAGCGGTACCCTCTTCTCCCTCGACTCCTTCACAAGCTCCGCCGTTCTCTCATATCCTATGACCGGGTTTAGCAGCAGAGCAGTTCCTGGAGAGTTAAGAAGGATCGCGTAGGCGTAATCCTTGTTCACCTTTATGCCGTCAAGAGTTTTCGTCCTCATAATTTCCAGGGAAACGTTCAGTACATCCACTGCCTCCATGAGGGTCGTGTAAATTATTGGGGTAAAGACATTTATCTCCATCTCTCCCTGGGAGGATGCGTCGTTGACGGTTTGGGCCAGGCCCCTCACGTAAAGGGCGCTCATGGTGATCGCTTCAAAAATGCTGGGGTTGACCTTCCCGGGCATTATCGAGGACCCGGGCTGAACGGCGGGAAGAACGATTTCATTGAATCCTGCCACCGGACCAGAGTTCATGAGCCTGAAATCTCTGGCGATCTTGATAATAGACGCGGAGAGATTTGAGAGCATAGATGCAGCCAGATTGAAATCCGACGTGAACTGCATAACTGTCATCAGGTTCTCCGCAGGAATGAAATTCTCGTGGAAGAATTGGTTCAGGTTGCTGTATACCATATCCCGGACATCACGAGGCAGATTGGCCCCTGTGCCAACTGCGGTTCCACCGAGGTTAAGTCTCCTCAATCGCTGAACAACAAATTCGGATTGCGCCACAAAGGACCTTAACTCGTCAGCATATGCCTTGAATTCCCCTCCAAATGTGACTGCGGAAGCATCCTGAAGATGGGTTCTTCCCGTCTTTATGCTCATGTCGTGCTCCGCACTTAGGTCATCAAGTTTCTTTATAACGTCCTGCAGATGAGAAACAAGTTCCCGAATAACGGAGATGAGGGTGATTCTCACTGCCGCAGGGAACACGTCGTTCGTAGATTGCCCTACATTCACGTGATTATGGGGACTTATGATCTCGTGGCTTCCGAGAGGTTTGCCAAGGATCTGCAACGCCTTGTTTGCAATGACCTCATTGACATTCATATTCGTGGACGTACCGGCCCCTGCCTGTATGTACTTCAGGGGGAAATTCGAATAGTCTTTCTGCCTGAGCATCTCATCTGCCGCCTTAATTATCGCCTCTCCCACTTCTCTCTTTATGACACCTTTTGCCATGAAGGCGCTCACATATGACCTTTTTATCGCTATTAGGGTATCAATTATTCTCTTGTCCATTTCTCTCTTATATGGAAAATTCGAAAGCGCCCTAGCGGTCTCTGGGCCGTAAAGCTTATCGTCAGGAATTTCAACCTCCCCCAATGAATCCTTCTCTTTTCGTGGCATTATTGATGATAAGAATTTGATATTTAACAGATTTCAGGGGATGCTATCTTAGGATTCTCGCACCAAGGGCATTCAGCTCCTCTCGTGATGCTTTATGGGAACGAGTAAACCACCAGCGCTGGAATTGAACGTCGTCTCCTGGATGTCTTGGGAGTACGTGAAGGTGAAAATGATATATGGTCTGCCCCGCCGATTCTCCCGTAGAGTGGACTATGTTTATGCCTGTCGCGTCAAGGTTCTTCATAAGCATCTCGCTCACGAGCTTGGCTGCCTGGATTGTTGCGCTCAATGATTCCTGATCCACATCAGTTATGTCTGAAAAATGCTTATTTGGGACAACCAGCACATGTCCTTCAAACAAGGGATGGATGTCAAGAAATGCGGACACCGTGCTATTCCTATATACGAAGGTTGCCTCCTCCTTCCCCCGAATTATCCTGCAGAATACGCAGCTCTCAGAATAACCGTTATCGCTCAACGCTCCCATATGTATGATTACATTATATTCTTTTTCGAACGGGTAATATTTTGCTGGTCAAGTAACAACATGTTTTAGAGTCGATCTCCGATGCTATGGTAATGAATGGGGAAAGAGGATTGTCGAAGGAAGAAGAGTTCGTGATCGTTTACGGGGGGACTGAAAGACCGTTCACCGGTGAATACTACGATCATTTCGAAAAGGGTACATATGTCTGCAAAAGATGCGGCCAACCGCTCTACAGGTCTGAAACGAAGTTTGATGCCGGATGTGGCTGGCCAAGCTTCGATGATTTCATAGAGGGAGCGGTCAGGCAGCTCCCTGACAGGGATGGTCATAGAACGGAGATAAGGTGTTCGCGTTGTGATGCCCACCTTGGCCATGTTTTCTATGGAGAGGGTTTCACTCCTAGGAACACGAGGCACTGCGTGAATTCAATTTCCCTCAGATTCGTGGATGATAAGCAATGATCAGGCGCGTCGTGCTTGGAGCAGGCTGTTTCTGGTGTAGCGAAGCGGTATTTTCAAGGGTATCAGGGGTAATAGGCACCATGCCAGGCTATTCTGGGGGAAATGTTGAAAATCCTAGTTACGAGCAGGTTTGCAAGGGGGGCACGGGGCACATTGAGGTGGTCAGGGTGGAATACGATGACAGTTACATATCGCTTGACAGGCTGCTAGATATCTTCTTTGAGATGCATGATCCAACATCCCTTGACAAGCAGGGAGGAGATGTCGGGTTTCAATACAGGTCCGTTATATTTTACGAGGATGACGGAGACATCGAAACTATTGAGAAATCGATAGGTAGGGCGCAAGGGAGATACAGCAGGAAGATTGTTACTGAGGTCAGAAAGCTGAAGGTCTTCTATCCTGCTGAATCTTACCACAAAGATTATTTTCTCAATAACCCAAATAAGCCTTATTGCCGGCTCGTCATATCCCCGAAGGTCACCAAAGCGAAGATGGAATTCCCGGAGATTGTGGTTAAATGACTATGTGGGTATCGGCTTTACCTGCCTGCCTATTTTCTTGAGGATGCTCCTTTCAAAGATAACCTTCATGTAGAGTGCGTCATGCTCCAGCAGAGGGGAGAAAGAGATTATGGTCATCTCATCGTCAAAGTCAGCTATGGCGTCGGCAAAGGGTTCAAACTTCAGATTCCCCTTCTTGATAGGTGTTATTCTGTACTCGTTCTGGTCCAAAAATTCAACGCCAGAAAATTCAAAGTAAAGCGGCCTTTCCTTCTTCTTCGTCTCCTCTATTATACCCCTGAAGTCTTCATGTTCAAGCACAGGCCCCTTTCTGATGGAATACAGATGAGAAACGTTTGTGATCGCCGTAAGATTCTTCACCTTGTTGACCAGATAATCAATCTCCTCATCCGTCCCAATCACATCCTTCTTTCCGGAGTTCTCTACGCATAGTTTCGGCTTCAGCTTGAGCTTTGACATGCTATCCACTATCTGTTTTAGGGATGAGGCGGTCTTACCGAGATCCCTCTTTCTCTGGTCCGTCGCAAGACCCAGGTGCGTTATAACGTACTCTGCATCCAGTGCATCGGCAAGCACGCCTCCCCAGATCGTGTGCTGTATGGAATCAAATATCATCCTTTCCTCGTTGGAGAAGTCCACGTAATATGGAGTATGCAGGGACATCTTCACGTCCAGCTCCTTCGCGATATCCCTTGCCAGGCTGATCTCCTTGTAATCCCTTGCCATGCTCCAGAAAAGTTCTGTTCCTATATCATCCTCTTCAATTTCATTGTCTATGCCAATTGAGGTGTAATTTCCCTCCTCATTGCTTCGGAGGAGATCAACGAGGAGCACGTCATCGAGATCCTTCGGCCTCATCCCAACGAAATCCCTCAGTTCCCGCTCCTGGGTGCTTATCCTGAATAGCTGAATCTCTAGATAATTGAGGCCCAGCTGGAATGTGTTTTCAACGGCGTCCTTAACAGTCCTACCTTTAGAACCCAAAGGTATACCAGCGATTCCAAATCTATACATTCGCTTATCGTTATATAATGAAGGTAATAAAGCCTTGTGAATGTTACGTCTCAGAAATGATACATTGGGGAACCATCATCCTTGTTAAAGGGATTTTTGCATTCTTCTTCCGACCTCTTCAAGTATTGAGGGGTCCACGACTCTCCTCCCTTCGGCAATCTTACTGAGGAGATTTGAATAAGATTCGTCATACCTTGGTATAATGTGAATGTGGAAGTGGAAAATAGTCTGTCCAGCGTGGTAACCGTTGTTCTGGATTATATTTATACCAAGTGGATGGAAGGTTGAGTTGATTGTCGATGCCACTCTCTTAGCGACCGCAACGGCCTCCGCCAGGGTTTGTGAATCGACGTCAAAAATATCTGAGTAATGTGCGTTGGATATCACGAGAGTGTGGCCCGTCCCAAGGGGACGGTGGTCCAGAAATGCAGTGACCCTGTCGGTCCTGTATAGGATCACTGCGCTGCGCCTCCCCTTAGCAATCTCGCAAAAGGGACATGGAAGCATTTCGCTTAATCAGATTCTCGGATAAATTCTTTAGTTGCCTTTATGTTTCTCTGCGAGATGCAGAAGGGGTATCATCGCAATGCCTATGATTCCTAGGACCATCCATCCTGCATAGTGGTTCAGCCTATAGGCGACGAAGGTGAACAGGTATGGGGATGCGGAGCCTAAGGCGATGCTCACTCCATTCACGAAGGCGAGAGCGAATGGTATCATCGGTTTTTCTTTTAGGAATCTGACAGACTCTATATACAACACGGTAAAGCCGGAAACGAGGGAGAAGCCCGTTATCGAACTCAAGACAGCAAGAACGAGAAAGCTCCTCGCAAAAGAAATGCTCAGTAAGGATAAGCCTGTCAAAATGAGCACAAAGTACGCAAACCAGCCTCTTCCGGTTCGCCTCGAGAGCATCCTTCCACCGACTATACCCCCTACGAAACCTAACAGGAGAAATAGGCCATCCACCAGGCCCGCCTCGGATGCAGGTATCAGGAGGTACTGTTCCGCGTAGTACACAAGGAACTGCCCACCTACGGTTTCCGCAAACATAGAGATGACTGTTGCAACTGGGAGTATCCAGAGGAGCCTGTTCCTTAGTACTCCAACAACAGTCCCTATGAGCTCATGGCCAATAGCCTTCTCCTCAACCTCCCCCCTGAGGGCGATCAAGTTTTCCAGTGCAGCCACCAGGATCAGTGCTCCGCCCAAGACAAGGCCCATTCTCCAACCTATTGCTCTATCAACGAAGACCCATCCGAAGGCCCCGATGCCGCCTCCTAGATTAAAGGCACCGTTGTATAGGCCAACTTGAAAGCCGTAGGAATCTGGAGTAGAGATCTCCCTCAATACGGTCAAACCAGGGGAAAAGAATAGGGCTGATCCTGATCCGGCAAGAAATCTTGAGGCTGACAGCTCAAACAAATTTGAAGACATCCCAGAGAGTACTCCACCTATTCCCAGAATCATCAAGCCCACGAAGGCAACCTTCTTGGCCCCAACACGAGATGCTAGAGCACCCCCCAAGAGCTGAAATGCCGCAAGACCCAGATAGAAGGAAGTCGCGACGATCCCAAGGTCAACAACCTTTAGTTTAAGCTCGGTGGAAATGTAGATGAGCCCTGGGGCTATATCGAACCAATTGAGGGCGTACAGCGCCCTTGCAACGATTATCGAGTAAGCTTTGAAGGCATATCCCAAACGTCTTCCCCCACTCTGTCAGTCTGGAAATTCTTAATAGGAGATAATCCCTTTCAATCAATTCCCCGCAATAGCACACCTCCTCAGCCTTGCTTGAGAAGAAATTAAAAAGTCCGAACCGAATCAAGGAGCTTAGAAGTCTCCGCAACCCTCACATTTTCCGTAAGAGTAGCTGCATTAAGATTCAGTCTCCCTAGTCTGAAAGAGAATCTAAATGCGTCCTAAAGGTCTTTGTAATTATGGGAAAATTCTTAATAGGACCACCTTAATATAAATTTGATCAGATATGAAATCCATGACAGAGAGGAACTTGAATGAAGCCTTTGCTGGTGAGAGCAAGGCTGCGATGAAGTACATGATCTACTCTGAGGTTGCGGAGAGAGGCGGATACCCGAATGTTGCCAAACTCTTCAAGGCAATATCTTATGCGGAGACTGTTCATGCGACAAATCATTACAGGAACCTCGGAATGATAAAGGGAACATCTGAGAATCTTGAGGATGCAATAGCTGGAGAGCACTATGAGGTTACGGAGATGTATCCCGTGTTCAATGAGGTCGCGAAATTCCAGAAGGAGGCCGGGGCCGAAACGTCCACAAGATACGCCCTCGAGGCAGAAAAGATTCATGAATCGCTTTACAAGGAAGCACTTGAAAGCGTGAAAAACGATAAGGATATCCCTTCTAGGGAAATATACATATGCCCTGTATGCGGCTACACCGTTATCGGGAAGCCGCCAGACAAGTGCCCCGTTTGCGGTACATCCGGGACGAAATTCAAACAGTTCTAGGGATCTCTCTCTTTTCTTATATTTTCATCTTCAATGAGCAACTCTTTTATCAGGTCACCGACCTTCCAGTTGACTGTGGTATCAGTAGTTACCGCTACTATGGTGTTATCATAGGCGCCCGAGGATTTGAGGCAATCGAGTAGCCTGGCGTATTCCTCTCTCGCAAAATTGTGAAGTATCACGACCTTCTTCATCTGCACCACCAAGTTAGTCTTGAGTAGCTCAAATATTTTTCATTAGTGTTATCTACCGGTATAGTTATAGGGGGGTATGGAGAGAATTAGCAAGAGGGTTTCTGAGTACCTCTCCTCCAACCCTTGTGCGATAAGCGCACTGCAGTCTGGGATAGTGAATTATAATTCTCTAGCACGATTCTTAATGAAAGAGCTGAAAACTCACAATTTCAATGCCATCCTCGCTGCCCTCAAGAGGTACCCGGAACAGAACCCCTCGCTAGAATCATCGTACAGGTCAGCACTCCGTGAATCCAGGCTTGAGGCATATTACTCAATAAGCAATATTACGGTTAGGAACTCCACGGAGAACCTTTCAGAAATAGCTTCCATATATCGCGATATCTTCTCCTCCGGCGGGAAGATCAGAATTGTTCAGGGAAGCCAGGGGATTGTTGTCGTAGTGGACAGGAAAAACGCTGAGCTGGTGAAATCCAAATTCCAGGAATCTGAGGTTCTCTCATTTAGGGACGGTCTCGGGGAGCTGGTTGTAGTATCGCCACTGATAATAGAGAATCTGAGGGGATACGTTGCATACATCTCTACCGCTCTTGCCATAAATGGAGTCAATGTGTATCAAGTTGCAGCATTCTACAACGATATCACTTACATCATGGATGAGAAATATATGAACACCGCAATAAGCGTGATCTCTAGGATGACCTCTGAAAAGCAGCAGGGTTAACAGCAGTTATACGGCATACAGACCGGCCACAGCGAACATTGAGTTCGACCGTTATCTCTTCCTTTACGGAAATCACCTCAAGTTTTCTGTTTATTACCTTTCCCGCGATGCAGAACTTCCTTCCTTTCTTCTCATAAAGGTCAACAGTGGAAAATGAAGTTACTGGAGAGAAATATGGATATGTGATCGAGAAGAAGACGCCTGCCGCTACATTGAGGATGAGGTACGAGAAGGAGGTTACGTTATAGACCCTGAAGGAGAAAGGTCCAAGGATTATCGTGATGATGGATATGAGGTACGTCATGATTCCGGGGTTAAGTCCATCCACAGAGGAAATCTTAAGGTCGCGGAGCACAACCCTGCTGCCTTTCCACATCGCCCTTATAATAAGGGCTCTTATCGCAAGGGTTGCTAGAATCGATAAAGCCAGCGCAACTATCCCTGGGATGATGTCCATGTTTCAATCTCCTTTTCCATAGAGCAGCTCTGGCAGACGTCACCAGGCGTCGGAGAACCGCAAATCTTGCATCTTCCAAGCTTCCTCCCCTCCTCCTGGCTGAGCAGGGATTTTATCTTATCATAGGAGCTAATGAGGGCAAATTTTGTTCCAGGAGTCCTCTCCTCCCAGGCGTCTATGGCATTCCTGAACTCATTCCTAATGGCAAGGCTCGCGTAAGGGCACTCTTCATGGGAATAGTCAATTTTCTGAAGCATCGCATATAGAAGGACCTCTCTTTCCGGTATCCTTCTCAGCGGCTGGAGCCTTGGCACAAGACCTTCTTTGACGACAAAATGCGGGCCCATTCTTGATAGGCGTTCCAAGTCCCCCCTGACCATATTCATGAGGAATGACTGAACGGTATCATCCAGGTTCAATCCTGTGACCATATAGTCCACCTTTGCCTCGATGCCACCGACATTAATCATTCTCCTCCTAAAGACCCCACAATAGCTACAAGGAAGCATCCTCCTTCCCGTTGAAATCTCATCCATCGTGATCCCGTAGAAATCAGACATTTTTAGAACTACATGCTCCACCCCAAGCTTCTCAGTAAGGGATTTAGCGGCTTCTAGCGTCCTAGATCTGTAACCCTTTATGCCCTCGTCAATGCTTATCGCAACAATGCTAACGTTTCTCATCCTCCCCAGGACCCTCTTGGTCTCGAAAAGGGCAACGGAACTGTCTTTTCCACCTGAGAGGGCAACCCCGATTTTTGTGGGTTTCGTTACCTTTATCTCGTTTCTGAATTCAAGGTTCACCCTCTTCTGGAAGAAGCGAATGAAGTGCTTTTCGCAAAGGTGAGTACCATTGTATCTAAGATATATCACCGCTTCGTTGTTGCAGAAGGAACATCGCATGCTGGTTGTAGTGAAAAAAATTATAAAAGCCTTTATTATTATTAGGCATGGAAGATTTTGACAAAGAACTTGCGGAGATTTCAAAATACTTCGAGACGTTTGCGATGACTGACTACGAACTCAGGGGTTTTCTGGCACTCGTCCTACTGGGAGCTAGTACGCCCGACACGATAGCGATGACAGCTAAAATACCTCGAACCTCAACCTACAAGGTCCTTGAGAAGCTGGAAGAAAGGGGTTTCATCACATCCCTGGAAGGGCGCCCAAAGGTTTTCAAGTCAAAGAACATATACGAGATAAGGAAAGCATTCTCAAAGAATCTTGATGAGCTCTTCGAGAAGCTCACTGACCTCAGCGAGAAGCTCACTGAACAGGGGCTTCCACAGCTTATATACACGATATATGGAAGAGAAAGAGTTCTCGAGAAGATGAAGGAACTCTTGAATTCTGCCGAGCGGTATGCCGCGATTTCAACACCGAAGCTGAGGGAACTCAGGCAGGAACTAGGGAAGGAGATAGAATCAGCGTTAACGAGGAGCGTGATAGTTTCCATTGTTGCTCCGGACAACCAAAGGGTACCGCAGGGAACCAGGATATACAGGAACAACTCTCTGATTGCTACTGATATGGTTGCTGATGGCACCAAGGCCCTGATAGCTGCTCCAGACCTCTCAGCCTGTGGATACACGGATAACCCGCTTTTGGCCGAACACATCAACAGCTACATCGACATGCTGATGAATAAGAAGTGACCACCAGCATGCTAAGAATTTACGTGATTGATAACGGGGGGCAATGGACGCACAGAGAGTGGAGGGTCCTCAGGGACTTGGGAGTCGCATGCGAGATAAGGAGCAACGAATCTGAGGTGAGTTCTATCGAGGACGCAGATGGCCTGGTTCTCTCAGGTGGTTCGCCGTCAATAGTGATGGAAGAATTCAGGCTTGGACTTACGGGGGAGTATCTAGGGAAGCTTAAGATACCAATCTTAGGAATTTGTGCGGGTGCTCAATTCATGGGGAAGTTCTACGGATCTGCTGTAAGGCCTGCTGTGCATCCAGAGTTCGGCCCGGTGCAGATAACAGTGAAGAGCGAAAACTCTATTCTTAAAGGATTCCCGAGGACATTCGTTGCGTGGGAGAACCATAATGATGAGGTCGTCGAAGTTCCTGAAGGATTTGATCTTTTGGCTTCATCAGATACTTGCAAGGTTCAGGCGATGTCCAGCGAGAGGCTGAGAAGATATGCGGTTCAGTTTCACCCTGAGGTAGAACACACTCAGCACGGCATCCTGGTATTCAAAAACTTTATCGAGGTGTGTGGCCAGAAATAAACTCCTTAACTTTGGATCTGAACTGCTCAAGGGAAGAATCGTTGCATATGTAATAGTCCGCGGTCGCGAGAACATTCCCTATGCCCCAGCTCAGCTCTCTGGCCTCTCTTGAGTTGAACTGGTTCGTGTCGCGAGGGTCGTCTCCCCTTCCTCTCCTCAGCAGTCTCCTATACCTGTTCTCCCTGCCCGAAGCTATGCCGACCACAAGTCCTATTTCCATGTCCTTCCGAAACCTCTCTATTTCCTCCGTGTTCCTTATTCCCTCTATCACAACAAAATTGCTCCTTATCCTCTCAATGGTCCTCCTGGCCCAGATGTCCATTCCGTTTCTTTTCCTCTCATCCGATGCAACCTCCCCGCTCAAGGATATGTCAAATCCTAGATTCCTAGTAAATTCACGGACGATGTCTCCCATATTTATCACCTCGACCCCCATGTCCCTGGCAACATTTGCGAATTCATCTTTGCCTGACCCGGGCATTCCAATGACGAGTATTGCCTTAGCTTTCACCAAGCTTTATCATCTGGAAGATTTATACATTTAGGAGATAGGGAGAGATTTCTGCAGAGGCTTCACGTCCTTCAACTGCGAAAGAACTTCATCTGCCAATAGAACTTCCTTAAGCCTCTCCAAGTCATAGTTAAGGGTCACTGTGGTTGTCCTTCCGTATCTTCCAAAGCTCTGCACCTCAGAGTTGACCAGGCCAAGATTGTTGAGTTCACCCACTATATCAGCCACCCTCCTCTGAGTGAGGTTCGGAACCCCTATCCGTTCGGATATTTTCGCGTAAAGATCGTAGAGTTCTCCCATGGTTGACCTGCCTCCATTCCTAATCTCACTTATGAGCGTCACCGAAAACAGGATGAGCTTGCTGTGAAGCGGCAGGTTCGATACTGTGTCGACAACGACATCCCTCTCAAGCTTCGCCTTAGCCTTGTATATTACGTCCTCCGTGATTCTCTTATCCTCGCGCATCTCCACGAGTTCAACCGCAATCTTCAAAAGGTCTATGGCCCTCCTCGCATCGCCGTGCTCCTGGGCGGCAAGGGCAGCACATATCTTCAGGGCTGAATCATCCACTGCGCTGGCTATGCCAGCATACAGAACCCTGTCCTGAAGGATGTCATATATCTGAGAAGCATTATAAGGATTGAACACTATTGTTTCCTCGACGAGGCGACTCCTGACCCTCGGGTCCAGGTATTCTGTGAATCTCAGGTCGTTGCTTATCCCTATGATCGAGACCCTAGATTCCTGCATTTCCTCATTCATGCGGAGAAGTTGGTAGAGGACGGAATCCCCGCTCTTCCTGACGAGCCTGTCCACCTCGTCCAGCGTTATTATCACTATTCCATGAATTCCCTTGATCTTTTCCAGGACAACATTGTACAACTTGTCGAGAGGCCAGCCGGTAAATGGCAACTTTTCCTCCCAGTCCTCCCTGACGCCCTCCCCTATGGCTAGAAGGATCCCATAAGCGTTATCGACCACTCCGCAGTTTATATCAACTATCTTTATATTTGTCCTGACGGAAGAGACTATGATCTTCCTCATCTCATTTTCCACAAACCTGACCACGCTGGTCTTCCCCACACCGGGCTTCCCGAAGATTATCACGTTGGAAGGTCTGTTTCCCTTCAGGGAATAAGACAGTATCTCTGCCAGCTGTTCAGTCTCCACTTCCCTATGCGGGAGCCTTTCTGGCAGGAACCCAGGCTCTAGGGCTTTCCTTTCACCCGTTACGATGGATGAGGAACTAACGAATTTTTCAAATAGGTTTTTCGGAGCTTTTTCCATGCTTTACCGTATCTAGCGTGTTCTCTATTAAAACGGTTTCTTATCAGGTCTTTTACCAAAAGGATAATATATTGTGGCCGTCAATGTACCCCCCTCTTCTTCGAGTGGAAAACGATGAACATTTCCTCATTCAACCGGAAGCTCCTTTCCACTGGAACTCCCGGTTTCGTCGACTGTTCTCCCCTCCGTTGTCAGGCGGTCCAGAACATTTTCCGCCTCACCGACCAGATACATCGATCCCGTAACCACCACCTCCTCATTTCTTTGGTATGCAAGAGTCACTGCCCTCTGAAGCTTCGGCACTACCTCTATGTCTTGGAAGAAAAGAGAGGCCTCCTTCCTGAGGTCGTTTGCATCCTTTTTCCTTTCAGGTTCATTTGGTTCGGTCACGATTATTTTGGATGAAACCTCGGAAAGGTTCTGAAGAATGTTATAGCTGTTCTTATCCTTCAGGACCCCAAGGACGATGAGTGGATCTCTGATACCGTAGAGCTTTATGTTATCCGAAAGTACCCTGGAAGCCTCAGAATTGTGGGCGCTGTCCAGAATAAACAGTGGTCTTCTCCTTCTGATCTCAAACCTCCCAGCCACAACAGTCTCTGCAAGTGCACGCAACATATCTTCTTTCCCCGGTGCGAAGCTTATAGATTCAGATGCAAGGATGGCAGCGATGGAGTTGCTTATCTGATGGGACCCAAGGGCTTTTAGGAAAACTTGGTATTCGTCCCTGCCAGTATCAAGAGTGAAACGAGTACCATCTAGGGAATAGGCAAGATTTCTTACAGAGCAGTTCTCCACCTCCCGGAATTCAGAGCCCTTTTCCCTTGCAATATCAAGGAGGATATCTTTTGCCTGCTGCGTCATCTTTCCAATGACCACGGGTTTTCCTTTCTTGATGATCCCTCCCTTTTCACGTGCTATATCCTCTATGCTTCCCCCGAGCTTGTCAGAATGCTCAAGGGATACGCTCGTTATCACTGAAACCTCAGGGTAAATAATGTTCGTTGAGTCCAGCCTGCCTCCCAGGCCAACCTCTACGGAGGCAAACTGCACACCCATTTTCCGGAAATAGTCAAAGGCCATTACTGTTGTGTACTCAAAGAATGTTAACTGAGTTAGTTCTCCGTTGTAATTGATCTTAGTGGGGTTCTTTCTGATAAAATCCTCAATGAACGATGAAGGTATCTCCTGATCATCCACTATCACCCTCTCGTTGAATCTTCTAAGGTGAGGGGAGGTGTAAAGTCCCGAACGCATCTTTCTTTTGAAAATGTTATAGATGAAGTGGGAGGTGGAACCTTTTCCATTGGAGCCAGTTATGTGAGCACTTCTGAACGTCTCATGGGGGTTTCCCAGCATCTGCGAAAATGTGGCCGTTGGACCGAGTCCAAGCTTGATGCCGAACCTCGAGAGCGAAAATAGATAATTTTCCCACTCCATTACGGTGGTAAATAGAACCGAGTAAAAAATTTATTGACAGACATATCGGAGATTATGCAAGGAATTAGGGTAATAGTTGTTGAACCAAAGAACCCTGGAAACCTCGGGGCCATCGCTAGGCTCATGAAAAATTTCGGATTGGATGATCTTGTTATCGTAAATGCCTACAGAATTCCGAGTGAGGATATCTTCAGGTCCATGAAGGGGGTGGAAATCCTATCAAGGGCAAGGATGGTGAATTCTCTTGACGAAGCATCTTCCGGTCTAACCTATCTTGTTGGAACCTCGGACGTTAAAGGGGATTCTCCGAAATCGGTCTTAAGGAAATATCTGACCCCAAGGGAATTCAAGGGGATTTATTCAAAAATGGCGGGGAAGGTGGGACTGGTGTTGGGTAGGGAGGATATCGGCCTTACCAATGATGAGCTTTCGAAGTGCGACTTCTTCGTCCATATCCCTTCCTCATCAGATTATCCCACACTCAATGTGTCCAGCGCAGCGGCGATCCTCTTCTATGAGCTGTTCAGAAGCCCTAGAGAAAAATCTGAAGAGCTTGCCTCTAAGGAGGAGATGGACTCCCTTGTTTCAATGTTCAAGGAAAATTTGCATCATAATGGTTATCCTGGCCATCGAATAGAGAAGACCTCCTTGATATTCAGGCGTGTGATGTCCCGAGCTCTCCTTAGCAAATACGAGCACAGAGTCCTTATGGGTGCGCTCAAGTGCAGGCCGTGAGCTCTTAAGCGCTCATTATACCTCGCAATACCCTAAGAAATAGCTTGCTCTGGAGGATGCGAATTTTCAACTTGAAGTGGTGTGTTGAAATACGGGGTAGCTTTGAATGTCTTGGGTGGCTACTTGCACGTCTGAGCCTGCGTGGAGTAGATGCTTAAACAGGATTCCCTTCACGAATGAGTTGATCCTCTCTATCACATCGTCCCAGGGCCTGTCCAGCATGGCGGAGGCAAAGTTCTCATTTTCCACTATCTGGTAGGAATCAACCATACTCCTTACGGTTCTCATTGTTCTTTCAGCCCTTTCCTTCCTCTCCTCCGATTCGAAGTGAAAGGGCATTACCGCTATCAAGAAGATCCTCTTTCCCTTGGAATTCAATGTGCTACATACAGTAGGGAGAACCTGTGACGAGAACTGGCCGGCAGGGGATGTTATTATAACCACATCCTTAGACTGGTTCTTAAAGTCAATTTTCTCAATAACTCCGTCTGCCGAGTTGCACGTGGATGAATTAAGGAGAGTTGGCTTGCCATAATCAATGTATTTTGTAATGTTTGTCCCTGCGCCTCCTATTCCAATGATGTTGATATTGTCTGACATATAAATGACATTAATCTGACGATATTTAAATTTTTTGGCCCAAAAACGTATAACAGCCCTAGGTCCTGAGGAGGGTCTTAACCTTTGAGAGCAGGACGCCAGGGGGGATCTTGAAGAAGTACTCGTTTTCAACGCCCCCTCCGTACCCCTTTCCCATTTTCTTCTTCCCTATGAACCCAGATAACTCTAGGGAATTGATGAATTTATAAAGCCTTGAGTCTAGTATATCGGGTTTCAGGCTCCTGATATCACTGCTTCTGAATATAGATTCCTGGCCAATACTGTTCAGGAGGTCATAGAGCAGCGATATTTCATCATCCTCAAGATTCACGAGTGAGCTATCGTCAAGCGGCGGAGAGAAATCCCTGAATGCCCTGAGGACCATCTCTTGGTTCAGGTATGAGTTTTCTGATTCGGCGAGAAGGGCGGAATTCCTAAGTAGTTCTATTGCAGTCCTCGCGCTTCCACTATCCTCCACCAAATAAGCTATTCTATCAAGAGCTTCCGAAGTGTATGAACCTTCATAGAAACCCGACTTCGATCTGTCCTTTATTATCTCTAGCAGCTCCTCCCTGCTGTACTCCTTCAGCGCAATCCTGTTGTACTTTCCCAATCCCGAAATGGTGCTGACATCGAGGAACATCTCCGGCTCCTCAATCGAGAGGAGAACTAGGTTGACATTAGGGCCTCCAAGCTCACTGCTCCTCGAGAGGAGATAGACCACCTGTGTCTTTACCCTCTTGAGGGAATGTGCCTCGTCCAATATGACTATTGTCTTCTTCGGCAGGTTTCTTAGGAGCATCCTGAAGAGAGTCTCTGAGGGGGTGTTCAGGTAGTCGGAGGACTTTCCTGTTACCTCGTTCAAGATCTGTGTTACTATGGCCCTGTCAGTGGAACTTACGTAGCAATTCACATAAAAACCCCTGAATTCAGGCAACAACCTCAGCAAGTATTTTCCAAGCAGAGTTTTTCCCGTCCCCGGATTTCCTCGGACAACAAAAGCTGATGATGTATCGTTCAACTGTATCATGTTCAGTAGCTTGGAGAGATACTCCTCCCTTCCTACAAACCTTGGAGGTACATAGTCCTGAGAGAAAACAGCAGGGTTAGCTATTACCCTCATTCTTAGACTTTAAACGAAAGTTAATTATAAAGCCTCTTATGAGGGTTTATGGAATACATCACTCTTGGAAAATCCGACCTAAAGGTATCCGTTATAGGCCTTGGTGCCTGGCAGGCAGGAGCCAAAGGATGGGGGAAGATCGTGGATTCTGACGTCAAGGATGCTATTCTCACGTCCATAGAGATGGGGCTGAACTTCATAGATACCGCAGAAGTTTACGGCGACGGTCATTCGGAGGAAGTCATAGGTCAGGTGATAAAGGACTTCAGGGATGATATTGTTATTGCTACAAAAGTCTCAGGCAATCATCTGAAGCCTGAATACATTGAAAGGGCACTGGAAGGAAGCCTCAGGAGGCTGAACACGAATTACATTGATCTTTACCAGATTCACTGGCCCGACATTTACACCTCGCTGAGAGACACTATGAAAACCCTTGAACGTCTCGCGGCCAACGGGAAGATTCGTTACATTGGCCTTTCTAATTTCAGCGTCTGTCAGATCGAGGAGGCAAGGTCCTATCTTTCTTCGATGGATGTAGTGTCCAACCAGGTGAGGTATAACATCATACAGAGGGAAATAGAGGATGAGATGCTCCCCTATCTGACTAAGGAGAATATAAGCGTGATAGCATACTCCCCGCTAGCCCAGGGACTGCTGACGTTCAAGTATGACCACGCATCATTCGAACCAAGTGACGTCAGGAGGAACAACAAGCTGTTTTCGGAGAGCAACATCAGGGTGATTTCCTCTTTCCTCTCGGTTCTCAGAGAAATCTCTATGGAGACGGGGCACTCCGTGGTACAGATCGCACTAAACTGGCTTATATCCAAAGGTAATGTTGTGCCGATCCCCGGTGCAAAGAACAGAGATCAGGCAACGATTAACCTCCAGTCAAACGGATGGCGTCTCACGTCAGAGCAGAGCCGAAGAATTGAAGAAAAATACCGGGAGATTAAGGACAAGATAGACCTATTCTGACCTAATCCTCCTCCTTTCCGATAAGGTCGATCTTCGTACCAAACAAAAGGTTTTTGAAGTCAGGAGAAACATCGTACTGTCTGGTGACGATATTGCTCTCGATAAGCATCAGCTCTGAGAGCTCGTCTGGATAGCCCTCAGAGAATATAATTTCCTTAATCCCCGCGTTTATGATCATCTTTGAACAATCCGAGCACGGATGCGTTGTCACGTATATCACGCTGCCATTTATTGCCGTGCCGTTGTATGCCGCCTGTATAATTGCGTTCTGCTCCGCATGTAACCCTCTGCACAGCTCCCTTCTTTCTCCAGATGGAACTTTAAGCTGTTCCCGGAGACATCCGAGGTCGTCGCAATGAAGAGCCCCCCTTGGGGGTCCGTTGTAGCCGGTTGAAATGATCCTTCTGTCCTTGACTATAACCGCACCCACCTTCCTTCTAACGCAATTGGACCTTGTTGCTGCCAGAAACGCAATTCTCATGAAATATTCATCCCAAGACGGCCTTTCCATTCTGAATTAATGCATAGCGCGTAGAAAAATCTTTTTCCGTTCCAAAAAAGTTATATCCAGGATTCCCGTTGATGATAATATGGCAAAATACTCATTCAAATGTGCTGATATTGGAATGAACTGCGGTTTCGAGGCAAAAGCATCCTCCAAGGAGGAACTGATGCCGAAGATAGCGGAGCACGCTAAAACTGCGCACGGCATGGCAGAGATTCCCCCAGATGTGATGGACAAGGTGAACAAGGCAATAAAGAAGAGTTTCTTCTGATTCAGAGCTGAGGTTTATTCAAGCCAAGCGACAGTTGAGCGTTCGGGACTTGAAGACCCCAGATAGTCAATGGTACAATTCGAGCCTTCTGATACCCAACTTATTTTGTTTGACCAATGGCCTTATGATTATGGAATAGCGTACGATATTCCGCAGGGTAGCTTTCCCGTTCAGCTGTATCCCACTACGGACCTCC
>JBMFTY010000007.1:0-48924 GCA_049966795.1 Thermoplasmata archaeon | reverse complement strand
AGGGAATAAGTGAATTTTGAAATGGAAGAGGTATTTTGGGCTGTGCTTAATGGAATATATCCATACAGGCAGATGTCTGTCTATGAATCAGGAAGCTCCGATGCTTTAGCTGAGGAGTAGCTCACTTTTCTATCAACAGGAATGATTTCTGGCTGTGGCGCAACCAGCGAAAGGATTTAATTGAAAATTGTTCTAGCCCGAAAATGGTAGCTGAAAAGAGCATTAGAGTTCAGGGGAAGAACAAGGACATTAACGAGCTGGGAAACGAATTTGCTAGAATGCTTGAGGATGATGGTTACAAGGTTCAGAAAAAACAAGTTCCTGGGGGGTTCATAGTACAGGCTCAGAAGGCTGGAATACTGAGAGATATAATCACTGCCGACAGGGCCTTCTCAATACTGATCTCCGGGGATCCGAATGATTTCACCGTCAGGATAGGGGTGGGAAAGCTCCTTCAGAACCTTGGAGTCATGGCCGTCGAGGCGATACTCCTCTCTGAGCTGTTCCTCGCTGTGGACATACCTGAGATGCTTTGGTCATTGCACGTTGAAAAGGATATACTCAAGAAATTCGAAGCCCTTCTGAATTAAAGCTCGTTGTGTCAACGGCACGATAACTTCTTCCCTCAGACCCCTATACCCTTATCAATCAGGCTGAACCTATATATTTGGTCCATCAATCAAAATTGCCGTGAAACAAAGGCACGGAAGCATCTGCTGTGGCTGCGACAAATCTGAAGCTGCAGGATACTTGACGGAACACAAAGGGTGAACTACATGAGGGTTGTGATTGGCGGAATACCGGGTGTTGGCAAGACGACTGTTTTGGGCCATCTGATTGAAGTGGGACTGAACGTTGAGAATTTTGGAGATGTGATGCTTGGCGAGGCAATAACGAGAGGCTTTGTTAAAGACAGGGATCAGATGAGAAAGATGCCTCTGGAGAGGCAGCTGGAAATTCAGAGGGTAGCTGCTGAATATTTCTCTCGCAAGGAATCTGTGGTCATAGATACCCACCTTACGGTTAAAACAGGAAGCGGATACTTGCCAGGCCTTCCCCTGAATGTTCTGAACACCATAAAACCAGGGCTCATAGTCTCCCTGGAAGCGGATCCTCACGAAGTGTTCCTGAGAAGGGCAAAGGACAACACGAGAGCCAGGGATATGGACTCAGAGGAGGACATCAGGAGGCATATGGAGATGAACAGAATGTACGGGGCTGCTTACTCTGCACTAAGCGGCTGCGCTTTCCTCACTGTGAACAACGAGACTGGAAAATCTGACGAAGCTGCCAGGAAAATATTGAAAGCGATAGAGGGTAAATAGGGAACCAGGAAGCGCTAAGCTATCTCCCTAGATGGAACTCTTCCTATGGACTCCAGGTATACCATTGCGAAGAACCTGTAGAAGACGTGGGCAAACTTAGAGTAAGGCGCATATGCTATGAGCATGAAAACTAGGATGAGATGAGATACGTATACATAATATGCGCTCCCATTGTTCATCGCTCTCAGTATCTCCATTGCGAATCCCGTCAGGACGATGAGAGCCAACAGAGCGAGGAAGTACCAGTCGAAATACGTCTCCTCTTTTGGAACCTTGCTGACCGCCCTGTTCACTAGCGCTATCATGATGCCCGGGAAAATCGTGATAAAACCAATATCCCCGATAATGTTCTGGGGTTCCCAAAGGAGGAGGTGCTGAAAACCGAAAACATGGATCTCAAGAGCTCCTACAAATGTCGCTATCAGAAGAACGATGAAACCATAGAACACGAGAAGATGGGAGTAGTATCTGTTGTGGTTGGAAGCGCATTTGCTAAATCTTGTATGAAAAAGGACTATCTTCAATGCCGATATGGCTGCCGGGATGAACTTCTTCTCACCCTTTTTCTCCGCACTTATGCTCTTGTAATACCTCCACGAACCATACCCAAGAGAGAACACTGCAAAGATGCCGATAACTATTCCTGAAGCATCAACAAGGTTGAAGGGAATGAATGAGGAAAAATAGACTGGACCTGAAGATGGTATGGAAAGGTGGAAAAGGTAATAGACAAGGATGAAGAGCGCAATCGGGACTAAAGAGAACACCGGAAGAAACCATTTTTCCCTGAATGCCTTCCCCAGAAATTGTGGCCACGAGTAATAGGAAATCGTCACCGTTCTGAGGGCAGTCATCACGCTCCCCGGCTTGGCATTTCTTGGGCACTCCTTTGAGCATTCCCCGCACTCCTGACACATCCATATGTCAGGGTCCCTCAGAAGCCTGTCTTTCAGGCCCCACTGCGACCATATCATTTCCTTCCTCGGGAAAGGATTTGAGTCGGGGCTCAGAGGGCATACGACAGTGCATTCCGAACACTGCATGCAAACCTTCAAGTCCGAACCTCCGAACCTGATTACCTCCCTGACAAAAGAATCGTCAAAACTCACTGTATTTCTCTTGACATTGGCTACCGACATATTCAGAGCCCCCTGTAGGGATTTGGCCCTACTGCTTTGACCGCCCTGACAAAGTCGTCCAGAACGTTTCCAATTCTGTTCCAATCCGAAAGTTCTATCTGCTGAAGGCTTAGGCGTTCCGGTTCCAATGCTAGATTTTCCAGCGTACCCTTGAGGTCCTCCAGCCTCTTGCTTGCAAGCTCGGAGCCCCTTATGAAATGACACTGATAGTCCTTTCCATACTTGCATCCAAGGAGGAGAATGCCATCTATTCCAGCGGAAAGAGCGTCGGCAATAAGCACGTTGTTTACGGATCCAAGACACCTCACGGGTATTATCCTCACTTCGTCAGAATACTTCATTCTGCTCTGGGATGCGATGTCAAGTGCTGGATAGGCATCGTTTTCGCATGCAAATACGAGAATCCTCAGTTTCTCATCGCCCTCTGGAATCTTTATTGATTTTATCATGCTGTGTATTTGCTCCACTGAGTACTGGTTGAACGAGATTGCCTGAACAGGGCAGGCACCCATGCATATGCCGCAGTCCCTGCATCTGAGCGGATTGTAAAGCGGGTAAGTCTTCTCATCTTCATCCAGTGCCCCGAATGGACATTCTTCGGTGCATCTGCGGCATTGCGTGCACCTTTGAAGTGAGATGGTGATGTGATCTGCCTCTAAAACCCTGGGAGGCTCAACAATCTCCCCTTTAAAAGCAAGCTCAACTGCCTTTATCGCCTTCATCGCCGCCCCCCTTGCGTCCTCCATGGATTCTAGAACCGTGGATGGAGTTCTCACCGACCCCGCTGGAAAGATGCCCGTTCTCCTGGACTCGTATGGGAAACATATGTAATGCGAATCCGGAAAACCGTCGCTGAGTGTCGGAAGCTCGGGGCCCTGCCTGTATTTCAGGTTCAGGATCCTTTCCCCTTCTTGCGCACTGTTTCCTTCCTTCAGAGGAACAGGGTTAAGGTGCTTGTAGATCAATTCGCCTGAATCTGGATGCTCTTCCTTTACGTTGTAGAGACCGTACATCGATGAAAGCATGCCTGTTGCGAGAACAACCCTGTCAACCTTGACCTGGAAATCAAGGTTCAGGGTCGTTTCTTTTAGGGATATCGAAACTTTTGAACCTCCGTCCTCAAATATGTCATCCACGTTTGCCTTCGCAAGGTATATGTTAGGATCCTTCTGGACCTTTCTGTAGAACTCCTCATATATTCCTAGGGCTCTGATGTCTTTGTAGAAAATGTAAACCTTCGAGTCCTTGACGCGTTCCCTTATAACAAGCGCCTCCTTAAGTGATGTCAGGCAGCATACGGATGAACAGTATGGTATATTGTCTGGGTCTCTCTGCCCAGCACAAAGTACGAAAGCAAAACTCTTAGGCGAGCCCGGGGAGTTGAGTTCACTCTTCTTCTTGCAGAGATAGGATTCAAGCTCCGTGTTCGTCATGATTAGAGAGCTCTGGCCGTATTTCAGTTTCGAGATTTTTTTAGCATCGTACTGTGCCCATCCCGTAGCGACGATGATTGAGCCCACATCCAGGTTCAGTTCGCCGCTTGCACTGTTCACTGTGACATTGAAAGCCCCAGGCTGCCCCGATACATTTTTGACCGTGCTTGAGGTCATCACCCTTATTCTTCCCTGCTCCAAAACCTCCTTTATCTTCTCGTCCAGGAACTTCCTTGCGTCCACCACATCCCTGTAAGGGTATTGCATGGGCAGGAGCTTCTTGTACAGGTTGAGCTTTCCCCCCAGTTTTTCATCCCTTTCTACCAGGAACACATTGTAGCCAGCATTGGCAGCCTCCAATGCGGCAGTCATCCCCGTAATCCCGCCACCTACAACCAGAATTTCCCTTGATTTGCCAAGCTGAAGCTGAGACGGAGGGGATTTGTTCTTGAGCGAAGCCATGCCCATCCTAAGGTAATCTTCAGCCATTTCCTGCAGACTGTCTTCCCTATTATGGGACCAGACTACCGCCTCTCTGAGGTTGACCCTTTCAACGATCACCCCTTCAAGCTGGAAATTTGCACTTTTTTCACGCTGGGAACAGGCAGCCACTAGAATTTTCTGGGCTCCTTGGGCAAGGCATTCTCTTAGCAGATTTGATTCATTGCAAAGCTGTCCGCAAATCATTGTCTGCGCTGAGTACTCCTTCTCAGCAATTTCCTTCAATTTATCAAGATCAAGACTCTCCCCGATCCCGCACCCTCTGCATAGGAATACCCTAGTTATGTCGCTCATTCTTTTCCCCTCGCCTGTGCGATTTTCTGAATGGCCCTCAGCACTGCCCCAGTTGCACCTTCGTTGGATTGTTTCACGTCCATAGGCCTGCTTGCCACACCACTTCCGCAGATGCCTTCCTGGTCAATCACGAAACCCCATTCATCATAGCTTATTCCCTCTATTCTATCCTTTACGGATGATGGCTCCATTCCCGTTGCCAGGATTACCATGTCAAACTCCTCAGTCACCTTCCCGCCGGCAATTGTATCCTCTGCCTGGACGATGAGGTTCCCCTTCTCGCTTCCGACCACCTTCGTGACCCTACCCCTTGTGAACTTTATGCCTTTGTCTGCCTGTATCTTGCTCATGAAGTTCTCATTGAGGCCGTAGGCTCTGAGGTCAATGTAGAATATCTCAACAGCGGAATCGGGGTACTGGCCCCTGATATAGCTTGCTTCCTTCATGGATGCGAGACAGCATATCTGCGAGCAGTAACTCAGATTGTTTTCATCCCTTGAACCGGCGCATTGAACGAAGGCAACCCTTCTGGGTTCCTTACCGTCGGACGGTCTCAAAATTCTGCCCTTTGTAGGGCCGTTTGGAGAGGCCATCCTTTCTAGCATGAGGTTTGTTATAACGTTCTCATATTTCCCGAAACCGAGGCCATTTATCTTTGAGGCATCGTAAGGCTCCCAGCCAGTGGCAATCAGAACAAATTTTGCCACAACCTTTATCGCGTCCTCCCTCTCGCTAAGGTCTATCGCATCATATGGGCATACTTCAACGCACTTCGAGCATTCCTTTCCCTTGCAATACCTGTCATCTATGGAGTAGATGAAAGGGTAGGAATATGTGTTGGGGAGGTAGATTGCCTTCGTGCTTCCCATGTACAGATTGAATGTATCAGGCCTGCTGGCCGGACAGACGTCAACACATTTCCCGCACGCCGTGCATCTGTCATTCACATACCTTGGATGTACTATTATTCTTACGTCGAAATAATCTCCGTCCCTTTTCACGCTCTTTACATCGGCATTCGTCAGAACCTTGATGTTCCCCAGGGATTTTATCCTCCTGGTGAATATTTCCAAACCGCACTGCGGTGGGCACAATTTCGGGAAATATTTATAAAGCTGTACCACCCTCCCTCCAATGTAAGGATTCCTTTCAGCAAGTGCTACGGTTAAACCCATTTCCGCCGCTTCTACCGAAGCAGTTATACCTGATATACCACCCCCAACTACCAGAAGGTCTACATTCAATGCCCATCACCAAAAAATGGGGAAGGATCAGATGGTGTAGTCAGCCACCTGAACGAATGGAACCTTCTGCAAGTCCCACTTCCCCGTTGCGGGATCTCTTCTGCCAACTGTGAAGCACTTCCATTCGCTATCGTTGATCTCCGGGTAGTCGGTCCTGTAGTAGTAACCGGGCCATCTCGTCTCCTTTCTGAACTTCAGGTGTTCCATATGCGCCTCTGCAACAGTTATTCTGTGGAACATCTCCCACGCCCTCATCAGCTCATGGAGATTTCTGGCCGCCACCTTTTCCATGTCCTCTTTCAGCATCTGTAGCCTTTTGAGACCCTCATTCAGCATCGGTTCATTAGTCCTGAACCATGTTGAGGCACCCCCTGCATATTCGTCCATTATCTTCTGAAGTCTCCAGAGAGTCTGTTTCGGGAATAGATAGTTCGGGTTGACCTCCTCAGCCGTGGTCGCGTTCTTGAATTGCTCATAAGTTTCCATCGGCTTGAATATTCTCTTCTTCAACTCTTCGACCCTGGAATCGTCCACATTTACGTCCTTCCCCTGTTCGACGGCAAACCTTACTGCTTCCTTCCCAGCAATCCTGCCTTCGGTGAAGGACCCGCTGGAGAATTTATGAGGACTCGCTCCCGCATTATCCCCTACGGCAAATAGCCCCTTGATTGTGGTCATCCTGTTGTACGAGAGAGGGAAGAGTTTCTTGTACTCCTCAGGCATAAGATCCTCAGGCCCACAAACCCAGAGACCGGCGCAGCCGGAGTGGGATCCCATGAGGTACGGTTCAGCAGCCACAATCTCAGACGGCGCCTTCTCTGGCTCAGTGTTTGTAGCTGCCCATAGCAATGCCTGATCTATGGTCATATCTAGGAAATCCTCCCATGCATCATCAAGAAGCCTCTTTGTATTCTTGGGGTCTCCGGCGGAAAGCTTCTGTATGGCCTCCTCGGTCCTCATCCAAATAGGACCCCTACCCTGAACAATTTCCTCTATCATCTGATGATTTCTCAGTGGCGTGGGAACGGGTGAGGCATTCGCATATGGCTTATATTTCTCTATTGCGGCAACGTTCTCCGTATAGTCCTTCCCGTATGCATTTGTAGCCCTGCTCTTGAACAGAAGGAACCATGCCCCCACAGGTCCGTATCCGTCCTTGAACCTCGTTGGAATGAATCTGTGTTCCATCTGCGTTGTATGTGCACCCGCTTCTATTGCCATTGAGTAGCCGGAGCCAGTGTTGAAAACTGCATACCATATCCTGCCCATCCCTTCCCCCGTACTCTTTGGCCTGAAGAGACCTGTTGCGCCGCCCGTCCCTATTATCACAGCCTTTGCCTTGAAAACGTAGAATATCGGGTCCCTTACGCTGAAGCCTACTGCACCCGCTACCTTATTCTGATCATCCTTATCCAGAAGGAGATGGGTTATGAAGACCCTCTCATAGATGTTTTCTTCCCCGATCGCCTTCTTTGCGGCTTCCGCAACTATGGGCTTGTAGGACTCCCCGTTGATCATTATCTGCCATCTTCCTTCCCTCACATACTTTCCGTTTTCATCCTTCCATATCGGCAGTCCCCACTTTTCGAACAGGTGCACTGTATCGTCCACATTCCTAGCATAATCCACCACCAGATCCTCCCTGGAGACACCCATCATGTCGAGGGTAACGTATCTTGCAAATTCCTCGAGTGTGATAGGCTTATTGTTCGTGAACTGCGACCTTCCGGAAAGACCAAGATAACAGTTTATCGCCGATAGGCCATGCGCTACTGCTCCGCTCCTTTCTATTGCCGCCTTTTCCACAAGGACAACTTTCTTTCCAACTGCCTTGGCCCAGTAGGCTGCTTCGTAGGCGGCACCACAGCCCGACATGCCACCCCCGATTATCAGAACATCCGTTTCTACGACCTTCGTTTTCACATCAGAGGCTTTGTACGTTTCAATTTTCTTGTAGGATTCTACTGCCATCTTTTTTCACCCCTTACGCTCCCTTTTTCTTTAGAGTAAGTTTCGCTGGGTCCTTGCATTCGTGACCTCCAGCCAATTCCCCACCCCTCAGTTTATCGGTGGTTGGTTGTTCAAAGCCCTGGAAGGGATCAATTGAGTCCCAGGGTGTGGTCCTGATCGGAAACTTGAACCTCAGCACCTTTCCGTTCCTGAACCTGACAGTCCAGAGGATTGAATCCGTTCCTCTCTTTGGAGTCACCTTGGCACCAAGAGGCACAAAATCGGCATATCCTCTCGCCTCAATTGCATCCTTTGGACACGTTTTTATGCAAGAAAAGCACTCCCAGCACATGTCTGGTTCCTGGTTGTATGCTTTCATTTTTGTCATGTCCAGAAGCATCAGGTCATTCGGGCATATGTACTGGCAGGCTGTTCTGGCAAGCGCTTTGCAACCATCACATTTATCCGGGTTTACATAAGTCGGCATCTTTATCAACATCTCCTATAGTCTAGCCTTCCTCCGTCTTATGGACGTTCATCCATATCTCGCCAAAGCTAGTCTATGTCTTGAAATTTTTGAAAATTATAAAAGACTATACCTTTATCAGTAAGGTCCGAACGCGTTGCATATCCAGAAAAACCTAGCTTATTCCTGGATTATTGCGTTTACATAGTATTTCTTTAGGTATTATGTAAAGGAAATTTTTTAGCTGGTCTTTCATATCTGAATTAATTAATCTAAATTATCCCCTAAAAGATTTATGAATGAATTGAATTTAGGAATAGTAAGAGTTATGCCAACCAAAACGGCTCTCGAAGTGGTTGTGGAAATTGAAAGGCAGGACTGCCAAGTTACCAATGCCTTAGCGGATGTTGACTGTACCATCGTCAGACTTATCATGAGACCGGACTACACGCTCCACCGCGTGAAACCCACTGATACCTGCGATCCCATAGATGTCTCAAAATTGAAGGGCCTTAAGCTGCGTAGAGTTGGGAATGGGACATTCTGGATAGAGAGTGCCAGCTGTTCCGTTTGCAACCTGTTGTCAAAGACCCAGTTCGTAAACCCTCTTGGAACCCACTCAATTGGGAGGAATCATGTTCAGGTTCGCTTCCTTGTGGCATCAAGGGGGGACCTCAAACTCTTCAAGAAGGAAATGGACGATGCAGGTCTCAGTTACACGATAATAAGCATATCGCCATTTGTGCATCAAGAGCTGACTCAGAAAGAAAAATATGCCCTCGAGCAGGCGCTCAAGAGAGGATACTTCGACATTGAGGGGAGGATTTCACTCACTGAGTTATCGCATTTTCTTGGTGTCACCCCTGCTTCCCTTTCGGAACTCCTGCGAAGAGGACTAAAGAAGACAGTTTCTAATTATCTGTATCAATCGTAATATTTCCTATTTAGGAGGGTTTAGCTCAGCTCCATGTGAGCACTATGCTGGCGCTTTCAGCATACGCGTAGAAATATGCTATCCCCACTATCTCAAACCCCTGAACGAGGTTTTTCTTATCTATTCCGAACGTCTGTGCCGCTGAGGAGCATATCTTAAGGAGAACCCCGTTATCCAGTGCTTCTTTCACTCTGTCCCTTATTTTCTGGTCCAATCTATCAAAGACCGTCTGTTTCCCAATCAATGCCCCGTCGAGGAAAAAGTAGATTAGGGTTTCATAATCCATAAGTGCCGCTGCATTCGCGTAGCCTAGCATGGTCTCCAGTCTCGCGTTATCGCTCGGGGGAATCATAGAGAAAAATACCACTCTCTTTCCTTTTGAAGCCTCTTTACTAGTCATAGGAGCGAATGGAAGTATTTAGATATAATATATTCCCCTAAATCCTCTGGACTTTTTCCTTCATTCTTTCCGCTAGAATTCCCTTCCAATACTGCCATCGATGTGCTGCTAAATTTTGATAGGGTGTTAGAGGGGAAACTATTCTGGAGAGTTGGCCGTTTCGCAGTCATTACGTGACCGAAAAATGATAAATCCACTAAATCAATTTAATCCTTTGAATCCCAGGGATTCAATTTTCTCCGTCGCTTATTGGGTCGTTTAAATATAGGAGTATGGAAAGGACGGATTTTCCCTAATGTGTAAGGTGTCCAATTGATAACGGGTTTCCCGATGTAAGTTCAGGTGCTGTTTATGGTTGATACGGCCAATAGAGTGGTGCGAGTTAAATTGAAGGACGGAACCTATAAGGACATCCAAATGGATGAGGATGGCTTTATTCTGAACCCAGCAGATTGGTGCCCTGAATTTGTGATGGCAATTTCACAGGAGGAAGGGATTTCTCAGCTTACTGACGAACACTGGAAGGTCATCAATTACCTTAGGGAATACTATCAGACATATGATAGCTGCCCGCCCATAAGGATGCTAACCAAGAGTACTGGATTCGAACTTAAAAAAATATATGAGCTTTTTCCTACAGGTCCGGCAAAAGGTGCCTGCAGAATGGCCGGCGCACCTAAACCAACGGGGTGCGTGTAAATGATATATCTGGTCTGCCCAATTTGCGGCTATGCGATTGATCTGTTCACAGAAGAAGAGTCCCAGAACCCTGTGAGGTCAAAGAGGATGAAGTATCTCATGACCAGGGATCAGGTCTGCCCAAACTGCATTAACGCTATACCAAAATGCGAGAAGATAGAGGCTCCAGAAAATGAGGTTCCCATAATCAGGGTTGAAGTTGGGGATGGAGAAAAGGGGCCCTTTTCCCAGTTCCTGAAGAGCAAGGGATACATCGTTGGGACGAAATATGCGTTGGAAGAATTTAGAGGTGGTAAAAAATGACGGATTTGCCTGAAGAGGTTGTTAAAGGAAGAAAAATTCTGGAGGACTTGAAGAAGGGAGAATGGCCTAATTTTGTGAAGGAAGCTCAGAAAACAAGGTATCCCGTGGACCTTTATGGCGCTTCTCTGGCCCTCAAGCGTGACCTATTCACTACCGGGGGGTATGTTTCTGTGCCGGGAGCCCCGACGGGAATACTGATGAGAGTGACAAGCAGGCCCGATATAGGCGAAAATGCAAACATCGTGAGGGTTCTCATTCCGTCTGGCAATTTCGTAACGTCGGAGATGCTTGACAAGATATGTGATCTTGCGGACAAATATGGAGTGGGGATGGTGCACGCGATAAGCACAGGAGAAGACATCGAGGTCCCAGGCATTCCTAAGGAAAAAATAAGGGATTTCATAGCAGAACTCAGGCAAAACGGATACGAGTGCGGTTCAACGGGCGACGCGTTCAGAGCCACGACTACCTGCGTCGGCAGCGCACTTTGCGAGTACTCAAACCTCAATACTGAAGAATTCAGGGACAAATTTTACGATAGGTACAATGATTTTGCAAAGTATCCTACATTCCCCCACAAGGTTAAAGTCAAAGTTTCAGGCTGCCCAATAGACTGTGCTAGGGCTACTCAGAAGGCGGATATTGGAATAGTTGGCTCCTGGAAGGGGGCCCCTGAGGTGGACGAGAAGCTCCTCAAGAATTTGACTGAGGAGGAGGTAAATCAGATCGTCAGCAGCTGCCCCACGGGTGCGATAATGAAGCGCGGATCCTCAATATCCATAAAGGGAGAAGATTGCACACAGTGCATGCTATGCGTGAGGAAAAGCAAGGGTGCCATAATGCCTGGAAGGGAGAAACAGTATCTGATATACGTGGGGGGCAAACTGAGAGGAAAGAAGGGGCCGCTTACAGGAAAGCTTTTCACGAAACTTAACTCCCCAGAAGAAGCTCTTGACATCATAAACAGGATAGTGGAAGTATACATAGACCAGGCTGCGAGAAAGGAGAGAATCGGTGACATGCTCCTTCGGGTCGGGATGAAAGGTTTCATGGATATGATAAAGGAGGAACCGAAGGCGATGAACTCAAAGGACCTGAGAACGAACGTATTCTATGCTGTTGACGAAAAAGGGAGAGAGGAGATTCCAAGAAAGGTAAGCAAATCCGTGGGGCGTGATTGAAATGCAGGAAGGACCACCGAGACCGTACACGAATTTCATTCCCCAATATCTGAAGCAATCGATAGGAAAATGGAAAACGCACAGGGTACTGGAACCAGGAATAGTTGAACATGTGGACATCAACGGAAACAAGATATATACAGTCAGGGCAGGGTCCACGCCTAACGGGCGGTACAGCACGGAAACGATGAGGAAGATTTCCGCCCTGGCAAGGAAATACTCAGGCGGAAGCATGAGATTCACGGGGGCAGTGAACATGGAGTTCGTAACCAAGGACATGAAGGATGCAATTGCCCTGAAAACAGAGCTAGAGGACTTAGGATTTCCAATAGGCGGGTGGGACGGCCACCTGTGGAGCATGACTTCCTGTGCGGGCTATTTCCACTGTGCATTGGCTGCGACGGACGCACCGTCGATAGTTCAGAATCTTGCAAATGCCCTAGGGAAGTACTTCAACAAGGAAGAACTCCCCGCTAAACTTACGATTGCTGCATCAGGCTGTCCCAGTTCGTGCGGGAATAGCTTCCTCACAGACATATCCGTAAGCGGGATACATACCGAGGTTCCAATAATAACGCCAGACGTCGCAAAATGCGATCTCCAGGGTACCGCATACACATGCCCCGTTGGCGCGATCCAAATAAAGCAGCTCCCAGATGGGTCAAAAACCCTGGAAATCAGGAACAACCTGTGCATAGGTTGCGGCCTGTGTGTCGGAGCCTGCGCTGGCATAATATTTGAGACTCCGGAGAAAACTGACGGGCACGCCATTGCGATAGGAGGAAAGGCAGTTC
Organism: Thermoplasmata archaeon; assembly: GCA_049966795.1. GTDB lineage: Archaea > Thermoplasmatota > Thermoplasmata > Thermoplasmatales. The sequence continues at coordinate 36,261 of JBMFTY010000007.1, read as the reverse complement.
CTTCAAGGGTTGGAACTACCCTTTCAAGGATAGTGATACCATACCTTCCTAACGAACCGCCTTATTATCCGAAGACTGTAGCAGCGGTGGTGAGAATAGTCGAAACCTGGAAGAAGGACGCAAAGAAGGGAGAGAGGATCGCGGATTGGGTCGACAGGATAGGATGGGAGAAGTTCTTCGAGAAAACGGGACTTCCTTTCTTTGAGCAGGATATGGAATACCTTGATATCAGAGGGATCACCACGCTGAGGGATGGGGGTACTAGGTAAGAGCTTCCAAAATGGCTGGTGTGATCCTCTATGAACTCGGCCGATTGGATTATCGTTGCCTATGCATACATTGCGGCCCTGGTATTCGTGGTAGGCACGATAATAACACTGGTCAGATGGATATTCCTGCCTAAGGGCCCCACGAAAACATTTCTAGGGTACCCATACCTCTTCACTTATCCTGGCAATAACACGAGGCTTCAGGCCTTCAAAAACATACTTTCAAGGGTATTCCTCTTTTCCAGTATGAAGGAAGACCCTGTCCTGAGAGTTACATCGGCGCTTTTCCATTGGACTTTATGGATAGTGATTGCCGCTCATCTGGACATAGTCCTGATGCCCTACTTTGCATCCGTCGGAATAAGCGAGAGCACTATGTCTGCAATCGGAGACTATCTTGGCACATCCCTCGCATTTGTTATGACGGTATTTGGCTTATATCTCCTTGCGAGAAGAGTCTGGGACAGATACCTCAGGAGGATAAGCTACGCTTCAGACTATTTTTCGATACTCTTGATACTTGCTCTCGGCATCTCAGGAATTGTGATGAGGTTCACCCTGCCTCCTTTGTACGCTTATAACTCGATAACCCCCTTCATCTACTCATTGATTTCCTTCTCACCGACCTTCGTCCCTGCTGCGATCCAGTTCGACGTGCATTTCTTGATAGCAGCTACATTGCTGATTTATTTTCCCTTCAGCAAATTCATGCATCCGTATTCCTTCTTCACCAATCCCACTATGTACTCCATATTCCATCCTGGTGGTGTGAATGAATCCAAAGATTAGGGACATAATCCTTGAGAGTCCAAGCGGAAAGGCGGAGGAGTGGTTAGCAAGGCAGAAGAACCTGGAGTGGGCGGAAGGCGTTTTCGAAAGACCAGCAAAGGATCAACTTCTAAAAGAGATAAAGGTGGGGAGAAACGAGGACGAAGGTTTCTTCATAGAGAGGTTCGATGAGCTGAGGAGGAGCAAGGCGTTCGTTGCATTCATGGAAAGCTGCACCCGCTGTGGCGAATGCATAGACAAGTGCCATATGTTCATTGCCTCGGGAGACCCGAACAACTCTCCCGTCGGACGTGCAAACCTCGTTCGTGACATATACAGAAGCAGGGGAAGAATCAAGAAGGATGATGTGAACCTGAAGCGTCTCTACTCATACTACTACCAGTGCACCGAGTGTAGGAGGTGCTCCGTGTTTTGTCCCGCGGGCATTGACCAGGCAGAGATCACAAGGAATATACGCAACATCCTCACGGATATGGGTATGATACCGGAATACGTTGCGGCAACGATGTCTCAGGTGTACAAGACCGGAAACAACATGGGTTTGAAGGAGAAGTTCATAAAGAACGTGACGGGATTCATAGAAGAAGAGATGCTCTCGGAGACTGGAAAGGAGATCAGGATTCCCGTGGATAAGCCCCGGGCTGATATCCTCCTGATCCCCTCATCTGCTGATATTGCAGTAAACAACGATACGCTGAAAGGCTACGCCAAGACGCTTTTCGCCCTGAAGGCAGACTGGACTATATCTTCAGTAGCCACAGAGGCAGCGAATTTCGGTACCTTTGCCAGCGAACGCCACCTGAGGGATTTCGGGGATATCGTGGTGAATGAAGCGGTCAAGAAAGGCGCGAAAATTGTCTTATGGGGGGAATGTGGCCACGGATGGAGAACCGCGAACAACTACGTCCGGTACGAGCTTGACAAGAGGGGGATTCAGCTGAGGCACATTCACCAAGTTACCGCCAAGGCAATAGAAAGAGGACAGATAAAGGTGGATAAAAACAAGAATGACGATCTTTACAACTATCATGACCCCTGCAACCTAGCGAGAGGGGGAAATCTCGTGAACGAGCCAAGATACGTATTGAATTCGGTTGTCCGGGAAACCGTGGAGGCAAAATTCACAAAGGATAAGACATTCTGCTGCGGTGCCGGCGGGGGTCTGCTTGCAGACGAAAAGGAATGGAATGAATACAGGGCGTGGGCCGGCTGGCCCGCCGTATACTTCTCCTGGAAGACAGGGTCGCACCACATGGTCTCTCCTTGCGCCATAGACAAAGCTCAGTTCCCCTACGTGATGAATTACCACAAGGTGGACATGCAGAACCACGGCCTGATGGACCTTGTTGGCTACGCCATAGAGCTCTGATAGCCATGATGAGGAATAAAGACATCCGCGAAAAGAAGGGAAAGAAACAGGGAAAGGTGTATCTTGTAGGAGCCGGTCCGGGTAACCCCGAGTACCTGACTGTCAGGGCGATGAAACTCATAAGGAGATGCGACGTGCTTCTCTACGACAGGCTTGTTGATCTTGAGATTGTCAACCTATCCTCAGCCTCATGCGAAAGGATTTGTGTTGGCACAGATCACGGTGCAGAGCCGTCTGTCAAGCAGGACAGGATAAATGAGCTGATGCTTGACTGCTATGTGAGGGGGATGACCGTCGTTAGATTGAAATCTGGCGACCCCTTCATATTCGGGAGGGGGGGAGAGGAGGTTGAGTTTCTGAGAAGGAACAGTGTTCAATATGAGATTGTTCCTGGACTCACGTCTGCCATCTCGGTTGCAACTGCGGCAGGTATTCCGCTGACGCACAGGGAACATTCTTCTTCAGTCCTCATAATATCGGGACACAGAAAGGGTTCTGGAATACAGAACGACTGGAGCAGGATTGCGAAGTTCGATGGCACAATCGTGATCCTTATGGGTGTCGGAACGTCATCTGAAATAGCTTCTGGCCTTATAGAGAATGGAATGGATCCACTGACTGGAGTCGCGGTCATAGAAAATGGCACGAAGCCTGAGCAGAGGGTTTTTTCTTGTTTCCTACGAGAACTTCCAAGGATGATGCAGGAATTCAAAATAAGGGCTCCCAGCGTAATTGTCATCGGCAGAGTGATCAACGCCCTCATCGAAGGTGGTATGCTTCCCGCAGTTGATTTAAGGAAGCTTACCGATATGTTCTCCACCCCTGCCCCGGAGTTAAGCAATACTGCCGCAGTGACGAGGGAAAGGTAACATGAGATTTATACCAGTAATGCTCAACGTCACGGATAAGAAGCTGCTGATAGTTGGCGGAGGACGGGCAGCTGCACTCAAGCTTCAAAGCCTCGCTTCGAAATTTGAAGAGATAACGGTGGTTTCCGAAAGATTCGATCCTCTCTTTGATGGATCTGACGTGAAAAAGGTTGTTCGCCGTATTGATTCCCCACAGTCAGTTGCAGAATTGATTGATAGAGAAACGATAGTTGTGATAGCAAGCGATGACCTTTCGCTGAATGAGAAACTCAGAGAATACTGCAAAATGAAGGGGGTCCTCTTCAACAGCGTGGACAGGATTGACAGCCCTTTCATATTCCCCGCTGCTTTCACGTCGAACGGCGTAACAGTATCGGTATCGACAGAGGGAAGGTCTCCATCCCTCTCCAGATTTCTGAAGAGGCAGCTTGCACAGCTTGCACAGAGGTACTCTCAGGCATTGCCCACGCTCGAAAGACTTAGAGAGGTGACTGCAAATGAAGATCACGGAGAAAGGGCCCGTTTCTTCGATGAGTTGCTTGAGGACCCTGAATTTTGGAGACTTGTAGAGGGAGGGGACGAAGAAGGGGCCTGGAAATATGGTCTGAAATTATTGTCAGAGCTAAAGAGAGAGGCTACACCAAAAAGATGAGAGAAAATTCTCGATTGAGCAATAGAAGCTGCATCGCCAGTGATGATAGGGGATCAACACCCTCCCGCCTCGAATATTACACCTGGATCATCATTTTCCCTTGACCCTTCTCACTTCAAGCTTCTCCACCCTCTCCCTTAATCTAACGACCTCTTCCTTCAGTTGAGAATAATCCTGCGGGAGCGGGATTCCTTTTACTTCAAGCGCCTCCCTTATGATTCTCCTTACAAATCCGTTCCTTTCTCGTTCGTATGCCGTCCTCAGTTCTGAAAGAAGCCTGGGATCCTGGATGTATTTTATGGCTTCCGCCGCACTGGACCTGACGGCCGGAAACTCGTCCCTGAGGGCGTCCGAAATGTAACGACCTAATGATCTGTCCTGCCAGTAAAGCTTTGAAATGGCAGTCACGGCCGCCACTCTTGTTTGCCAGTCGTAGTCTTTCTTGGTGTATTGTGATATCGTTGAGGCGGTTGAGAGATCGTTAAGCTCCCCCAAGGCGTTCAGGGCAGACGTTCTTATCCAGCTGTCGTAAGAAGGGACATTCAATGCTTTCATGAGCAAGTCCCTTGATCTTTCCTTGCCCGCCTTTGCAGCAGCCGCCAGCGCAAGCGCCCTTATCCTGTACCCCTTTTCCCCTTCAAAAATCTCCTGGAGCCTCGAGAGAATACCAGGGTCGTTTACGTTAGATAGAGCTCTCACTACCTCTCTTCTTGCTTTGTAATCCTCGTCGCCGAGCATCCTTACCAGCGCTCTTGACGCTTCTTCCCCTCCAAGCTTTGAAATGCTTTCCGCGATCTTTCCCTTTACATACCACGACTTTTCCTTGAAGAAAGCCCCCTCGAGCACCGGAATTTCCGATCTTCCAAAGGAGCCAAGTGACATGGCGGCCCTTGCTCTCTCTATCACGGTTTCCCCATTCTCGAGCAGGTATCTCAGAGGCTCCTTGGAAAAATGAAAATTCTGCGTCATCAGCACCCGGCTCTCGGGATCGAGGGAGAACGCCATGAAACCCTTTCTGTCGAACTCCAGCTGAGTGACCTTCTCTTCCAACATTATTTCCGTATCGGTCTTCCCTCCATCAACGTAAATCCGCGCTGGAACCCTTATTTTGAACAACCTGCCAGTCTGGGTAAGCCTGATTATCTTTTTTTCTCCTCTCGTAGATTCCTCCACCTCAATCTCCGGATGCCCGGGAAGCTCAAGGAAATCATGAAAGGTCTGCTCAAGAGACAGACCAGAAACTTCGGAAAGCGCCTTTCTGAAATCCTCCGTTGAAACACTAGTCATCTTGTTCCTTTCCAGGTAAAGTTTTATGCCCTTCCAGAACACTCTCTCCCCAAGCAGATAATCCAGATACCTCAGGAAAAGGCTGGCTTTCTGGTAGAGATGCCTGTCAAACAGTTCTTCCGGGTCCTTGTAGGTCCTCTCCACTATCGGCCTGCCATATCTCTCCCCGTATTCCTTGAGGTATGCCTCCCTTATGCTCTCAACTTCAGCCAGGAAGTCCTCCTTCCCCTTGAACCTCTCGGTGTAAAGAAGGGCGATATAAGTAGCAAACCCTTCGTTTAGCCAGGAATGAGACCAGTCCTTGCACGTTACATAGTCCCCAAACCACTGGTGAGCCAGTTCGTGGCATAGAAGACTTTCGGACTGGTAGTCAAGATGTGCTATCTCGTCGTGGAGAGTTCTATCGGTGAGAGTGGTTGCAGTTATGTTTTCCATCCCTCCCATTATGAAATTTGTAACGCATGTCTGATCGTATTTAGAGTAAGGATACGGAACGCCTGTCTTCTCGCTGATGAACTGCATCATATCCGCCGTGTTCTTGAATGCCATCTCCGCCAGGTTCGAATACTTGGGGAGAAAATACGATGTTATCTTTATCCCATTCCACTCCTGTTCAAATTTTGCAAATCTTCCTGCGATCACGCTCACCAAGTACGCCGGGAACTTGAAATTCTCTTCGAAGACGTACGTTGTGAACTCCCCCTCAACCTTATTGATCATCTTTCCGTTGCTTATAACCAAGAAATCCGGGGGAACCGTTACTCTTATCTCATATTGGCTCCTCGTGTTCGGGAAGTCGAAGCAGGGAAACCATGCGTGGTTGTCCTCGCTCTCTCCGTGAGTCCAGAACTGGGGTCCCTCCTCGTTCTCAAAGAAGTAGGCTCCTTTCGTTGGATACGACTTGTAGGTTATCGTTATCGTATACTCGGCAAACGGATTGAAATCACCGTGGATTAATATCTTTCTCGAGAGAGTTTCGAATGTTGTGGGCATCCCCCTGACCGATACGTTATAAACCTCCATGTCCTCAGCGTCAACCTCCAGGTGATCCTGCTTCAGGCCATTCATCCTTATGTGAAGTTCGGCCTTACCCTCCACCGCTTTTTCCTCGAAGTTTATCTTTATGTCAATTACGGTCTTCTTGACTTCAAACTGCTTTTCTCTCTCAAGGTTCTCACTGTAACCCTGAAGAGCAAATGGCTTGAACTCCTGGTCTAACATAGCGTGGTATCTCAACGAATACTTTATGCTTTTCTTAGAGAGGGATCGTTCTTGTGAACCAGATCCACTATGGAATCTATGACGCATTGTGAATCGTTGGGCAGAGGCACCCTCTTATATCCCAGCCCTGATTCCATGGCCTTGCTTCTGAGTTCAAGGTCGAGGTCATAGAGAACCTCAAGGTGTTCATAGATGAAGCCGATAGGAACCAGCTTCAATCCCGCAAATCCGTTTTTCGTTGCATATTCTATCGAAAACTCCGGGTAAGGAGTGAGCCAGTTGCTGTGAAACGGCCCCTGGCTGTGGAATATGTTAACGTGCTCCCTTCCGCCCGAGAGAAGATTTGACATCATCTCCACGAGACCGGGATACTCATCCTGTGATTCAAGCGGTATGCTATGTGCGGAGAAAACAAGAAGGTAGTCCTCATCCCCCTTTATCATATCCCTGTAGTATCCGAGCAGGGCCTCCTCGAAGCCTATATTGGATATTCGGATGAACCTTCTTCCTGCGAGAGTTTCCTCAAGTACCTGGAAATAGCTGCTGAAGACGTAATCCGAGTATATGGGAAAAAGAGGGACCTCAAATACCGCCTCCTCCCTGATAATTCCCTTTGCGTCCCTCAATGATGGCCTGTAGTGTTTCGATAGCAAATATACCTTATATCCCTCCCCCCGAAGCCTCTCTTCAACCTTTCTTCTTATACCTTCCACAATTCTCTGAGAAGGAGATGTTCCCCCTATCAGCTCGAGTTTCTTCAGGTTCTCCCTTAATAGCCTTTCAGGCGGGTCCCTCCCATGGAGTATGTGCCTGAGATAATCGGCCATCTCCTCCTTTCTTTCGGGGAATCCGTAGTACATGAGAGCAACGGCCTTCTCATTCATAGCTGTGCACCTCATCCGCTACCATGGCAAGTTTCCTCCACTCTGCCCACTGGGGAACGCCATGCCCAAGGTTGAATATGTGACCCCTGAATGCCCTACCCTGCTTCATTATCCTTGCGACTTCTTTCCTGAGATATTCGTCAGAGGTTGCTAAAATGTTCGGATCAAGATTGCCCTGTATCACGTGGTCTCCTAATTCGTCCCTGTATCTATCCAGACCGAGGCGCCAGTCCACCGAGAAAACATCCGGGTGAAGACTCTTGAATGCTGCCGCAAGGTGGGATGATCCCTCGCTGAAGAATATCACCGGCTTTCCCAGATCCTTAACTTTTTCCATGAAATATTCTTCCCATCTGCGCACGTGACGCTCGTAGAAGAATTCGGAAAGGCTCCCCAGCCAACTGTCAAAAACCTGAAGAACGTCCACACCTGATTTGACTTGCAAACTAGCGAAATCCAGTATGCCTTCTATTGCTCTCGGCATGATTTCATCCCCCTTTTCCACCACCTCCTTTTTCGTTATGTGATAGCCATGCCTCCCTTCGTCATATATGTAGGAGAGTGTAGTGAACGGCCCTCCCAGAACACCGATGATAGTACGATCCGAGTGCTCTTCCGACAACCTGCCGATCGCCCTGGAAATTCCGGAATACTGGCTTTTCTGCTCAGTCTCCCCTTTGTTTACCACGATTCCGTTCTCGTAGCTCACGCTATACCCTAGTTCATTCAGCGGGATCAGGATGTCCGTAAAAACAACTATTGCATCCGTCCTCATGTATTTCAGCGGAAGAACGGATAGCTCGTAAACGGTATCCGGATCCCTAAGAATGTCTGTGAATTTTCTTCCGGACCTGATTCTGTCGTAGTCCGGAAGATACCTCCCTGCCTGCCGCATGAACCACACTGCATTACCCTGTTCTTCCCCCCTGGCTATCCTCAGAATGACCTTCCTTTGCACCTCTTGGTAAGTTCTTGAGATATTTATTCCTTCTACATCCCTAATTTGAACTGGACAGGTACATTTCCATTAAATACGAGGGAGTCATAATGCCGCAATGAATCACCCCTCCATCGATTACAATGAGAAACCCATTCTCATATTCTGGGAAACAACCAAAGCCTGCGATCTGGCTTGCAAGCACTGTCGGGCGTCTGCACTTCTTGATCCCCTCCCGGATGAAATGACCACCGAAGAGGCATTGGCATTCCTTGACCAGATAACGGGCTTTGGGAAACCTTACCCTATCGTGATAATGACCGGGGGGGATGTGATGAAGAGGGTTGGCCTAAGGGAGATATTGTCGCATGCTAGGGATCTAGGAATACCCGTATCAATGTCCCCCAGCGCGACTCCCCTTCTGGATGATTCGGCTATGGGCATGATGAGGGAATTCAATGTCAGGTCACTCTCCCTCAGCCTCGACGGGGCAACGTCACCTACCCACGACTGGCTTCGTGGCTTGGATGGAACTTTTGACAGAACAATGAACCTGATCAAGAGGATCACGAGCGAGGGTTTCACCCTCCAAGTGAATACTACCGTTTTCAAGAGGAATGCTCGTGAACTTCCGGACCTGCTGAAGATCCTCCTGGATAACGGTGTGAAAACGTGGGAGGTTTTCTCGTTGATAAGGACGGGAAGGGGAATAGACAGGGAGGATCTGGAGCCGAGGGAGTATGAAGATGTGTTCAATTACCTTGAATTTGCCTCGAGGTATGGAATAACTGTCCGGACCGTAGAGGCACCGTTCTTCAGGAGGATAATAAGGGAACGAGAGGTTAGCGAATTTGATGGAGGCGAACTCTACAGCTACCTAGTAAATAGGACAAGAGAAATTCTCGGAGAACCGGAAGGACACCCAAGAAGCCATACTACATTCACTAGGGACGGAAAAGGCGTGATATTCGTTGCGCACAACGGTGACGTTAACCCCTCAGGTTTTCTCCCAGTGCGTCTCGGAAACGTAAAGGAGAAGAGCATCGTTGACATATATCAGACAAATGAAACCCTGATAAAGCTCAGGGACCCAAAGAACTTCAAAGGGAGATGCGGGATCTGTGAATATGGTGACATATGCGGCGGCTCCAGGGCGAGAGCATTCAGTTACTTTCATGACATGTTTCAGGAGGATCCAAGGTGCCTCTATATCCCCGGTGAAATACAAAGTTTGAATAACATTTAGGCCATCACGTAATGAGCGAATGACACCACTAGTTATATTTCTGCTGTTCATACACGTGATCTCAGCCGTCTTCTTGGTTGGGTCCTCGATCTTCGTGTGGATTGTTATATGGCCGGCCAGCTCTATAGCACTCAAAGACGAAAAATTGAGAACCAGGTTCATGAGCGTGATGGGGAAAAGGTACGCACTTTACACAAACATCTCCATTATACTCCTCACCATCACCGGTCTGCTCCTTGTTGCTCTCTATTATCCGGTATACTTTTACAATATCGGGGCCTCCGTAAAAACCAGATGGGGTTACATCCTTACGATAAAGATTGTCACGGTCGCCGCTATGTATGCCATCTTGTACGGAAACAATCTGTGGCATGGGAAACTGATTCCAAAATTAGCTGAAGCTGCTAAATTTGATGAACTTAAGCGGGTAAGGAAGATAGCACACATCTTCTCATTCATCACTGTGGGCCTAATGATTCTAATAGTACTCATAGCAGAGATCCTTGCGGGGGTGTTCTTTTGAAGATCAGTCAAGAACTCTATGAACGCGCTGCCAAGATATACCCCAAGGGAGTCAACAGCCCCGTGAGGTATTACGATCCCTATCCCCTCTTTTTCAAGAAGGGAATGGGCGGAGAAATTGAGGATGTTGACGGAAACAGATATAAGGACTTCGTCCTTGCGTACGGGCCGCTGATCCTCGGTCATTGTCACCCTGAAGTAATCGAGAAAATAAAGGAGAGAGTCGACTCTGGTTCATTACTCGGAGCTCCGACTGAGGAGGAGGTGGAGTTCGGAGAGATATTCAAGAAAGCATCGGGTCTTGAAATGATGAGGGTCGTCAATTCTGGGACGGAAGCAACGATGCATGCGATAAGGCTGGCTCTTCATCATTCCGGCAGAAGGAAGGTACTGAAGGTCAGAGGAGGATACCACGGAACGCATCCCTACAATTTTCCTTCGGAGCTTGTTCAGGAAGTTGAGTTCAACGATCCTGAAGCAGCTAGGGCTATGCTTTCATCCAGGGATTTCGGTGCCCTTATCCTGGAGCCAGTCATGGGCAACAGCGGAGTGATTCCTCCTAGTGGCGGCTATCTGGAGGAACTGCAAGAGATGAGCAGGAGGTATGGAACGCCCCTTATTCTGGACGAGGTGATAACTGGATTCAGGGTGGGATTCTACCCTTACTACAGGACGAAGGGGATTGAACCGGACCTTGCGACGTTCGGAAAGATCGTTGGCGGTGGCTTTCCTCTCGCAGTTTACGGCGGGAGGGAGGAGTTGATGAGGGAGGTTAGACCTGAAGGGATTTTCCCACAGGCTGGAACATATTCCGGAAACCCAGTTTCGGTAACCGCAGGTCTTGTAACGCTTAAGGTTCTTTCCCGCACGGACTATGGGAAACTTGCGAACCTAACTCGGGTTGCTGCTTCCGAACTCTCAAGGTCTGGCCTATCGGTAAACAGCGTCACGGGCATGCTCTCGATATTCTTCACGGATAAGGGGGTGAAGAACCACAGTGACGTCCTTTCAACAAGGAAGGATCTCTATTTCAGGCTTTTCAAATCTGCCCTGGAGAACGGGATTTACATCCCGCCATCGTTCGATGAGACAGTATTCCTCTCCTTTGCTCACAGCGAAAATGATGTCAGGGAAAGCTTCTCATTTCTGGCAGAAGAGGGGAGAAAGCTGTGGAGAGGATTATAAGAATAGCAACAAGGGGATCCAGGCTGGCGCTAGCACAATTCGACATAATTTCCAAAGGGCTTAGTGATAAGGGATTCAGGGCTGAGCCTGTGATCGTAAAATCTCACGGCGAGATAGACACTGCTACGCCTCTCTACAAGATGGGCGAGAGAGGGATATTCGTGAAGAGGCTCAACGAACTGGTGCTTGAAGGAGGCGCCGATGCTGCAGTTCACTCTGCCAAGGATATCCCAACGCAGCTCCAAGAGGGGCTTCGAATTGTTTTCTTCTCACAGAGAGGCGATGTGAGGGATTACTTCATAGGTGATCCCGACTTCCTTTCCTTCCGAGGAAAGGTGGGGTCGGGCTCCATTAGGAGAAGAATGTTCCTTTTACTAGCCAACAGGAACCTGCAGTTCGTCGACATCAGGGGTAACGTAGATACGAGAATAGGGAAATGGAAGAGGGGGGAAGTTGATTCCCTGGTAGTTGCGAAAGTGGCCCTGGACAGGCTTGGGCTCTCTGTTCCTGGGGCGGTTATACCGGAGGAAATATGCCCTCCTGATCCTAATCAGGGTTTTGTAGCAGTTGTATCCAGGGATGGTAGCCCGACCTCAAGAATATTCTCTCATCTGCAGACTGAGCCGCCCCTCTGGGAAGCAAGCGTGGAGAGGGAGATTATGAGGGAGTTGGATACGGGGTGCGACGTTGCCATAAGCATCCGAGCTGACTACTCCTCAAAAAGAATAAAGTTCTCGTATGCGAATGAGGACCACAGGGTAGATATGAGCTTCAGAAACGACGTGAGCAGGGCAGATATTGAAAAGATGAGGGATGCGATCGATGGGTAATGTTGCCTATGTGGGCGCCCCCCTCAGTAGTGTCCCCCCCGGGGTCATCGTGGTTCCAGTGTTGAGGATAGTTTACAGGGACATTTCCCATCTCAGGAAAATCAGAATCCCGTTGGCGCTAACGTCGAAAAGGGCCGTCATCTCCATGAAAATGTCAGGCATCTCAATAGCAACAAGCAGGATATACTGCATTGGGGAGGAAACGTCAAGATATCTTAGGAAACTGTATTCACTCGAATGCATTGTTCCAGAGACGCAGGACTCCAATGGACTTGCAGAGATCATATCTGGGAGGGAATCTGAGGTTACAATCATCGGCAGCAACATGGTATCTAGGACGTTGCTTTCGGCCCTACAGAGCAGGGGAATTAATGTAGATGTTGTGACAGGCTACGAAATCAAGGAAAATCCCGACGCAAGATACGAGGATTTGCTTGATGTGGAGAAAATACTTGTGGGCTCCTCGTACTCCTTTGAGATCCTATTCACCAGGGCACGGAACCTGATTGTGGGAAAGAGGATATATGCGATTGGAAGGCCCACATATGAGACGATCTCCAAAATGTCCTTTTCCCCAGCTGGTTACTTTGAGAGACCTTCTATCAACGAGATACTTCTTGCGCTATTGAGCGACGAGGAGGGGAAGATTCTTGCCCGCCCGGAAAACAAATGAAGGGGACTGGTAAGTTTGCCCGTATCCATTAGGTACCGGGCCCTATATAAATGCGTAACGCAAAGGTAAATATCAAATTCGCACTTATCTTTAAGGGTGTTAAAAATTGGAAAGAGGGGGTTTATTCCTGGTCAAAGTTACGTACAGCGAACTTGGCTCCCTTTACTTCTCCAACGTTACTAATTTTCAGCTGGATGAGGTATACGAGTACATTAGAAGAAATGAAAGAATTCAGCAGGCACTAGTCCTCTGGACCTGCAACAGGTTCGAGGTGTATTTCTACCCCGGGGATAAGGAGACCGTTGAATTCGTGGAAGATTACGTGAGGGGAAAGTCGCTCCAGCACTCTGTTATCCACGGCCTGGACGCCGTCAAACACCTATTCATTGTAGCCGCGGGGCTGGACTCCATGGTGATAGGGGAGAACGAGATAGTTTCCCAGATCAGGGATGCCCTTAAGATGTCGGAAAAGAATGGTCTCGCGGGACCCGATGTCACTTCAATCGTCAATAAGGCACTGCAGATAGGAAAGAAGGTGAGAACGATTTCAGGAAACGGAAGGCACAACAAGAGTGTTGCGAGCATAGCAATAGATCAGCTTCGCCTCACAGGTGGAGAGAAGGTGCTAGTGATAGGTGCAGGTCAGGTTGGAAGGCAAGTCTCCTCAATCCTGGAGAGGAGAGGTATAAAGTTCTCATTGACAAACAGAACTTTGGAGAAGGCTGTGCTCCTTTCTCAGTCCATTGGTTGCGGAATCGAGGATTTCGACGCATCAAAATGGAGAGAATACGAGGTAATCATAAGTGCCGCCAAAGCACCATCGCCACTTCTACGGTACGAGGATGTGATCGGGTCTCGAATAAGGAAAATACTTGATCTGGGAGTTCCCCCGAACGTTGAAGAAAGGATGCCTCAGGGGGTGGAAGTGATAAGCATGAAGAGTCTTTCAGAGATAGTAAGGAGCAAACAGGAGGAGAAGGAGGAGTTTATGAGGACTGCCCTCATGACCGTGAACGAGGAGTTTGACAAATTTTCGATGAAAATGATGAACAGGGAGAAGGAGGAAATTCTCAGGAAGATAATAGAGTTCTCAGACAAGGTGATAGAGGACGAGCTTCGTTACATGGAGAAGAGGGTATCTACGGAGGAGGACATAGATCTTATGAGAAGAGGACTTGAATCGACAAGAAATAGACTACTTGGTTTCGTCATAAACGGGATCAAGAGATCCAAGGATGTCAAGTCTTCAGAGACCATTGCAAACATGGAGGAGATACTCGATGAGAACCTATCCAGACGTGAGGATGAGAAGGTTAAGAAAATCCGCTGAACTCAGGGATATCCTCGGGGAAACCTCAGTGGAGTTGAGGAAACTTGTGATGCCTGTTTTTGTGGACGACAACATCTCATCTCCAGTTGAGATTCAAAACATGCCGGGCATATACAGATTTCCTGTGGACATTGCAGTCGAAAAGGCGAAGGAATACGAGAGGATGGGAATCAAGTCAATACTTCTATTTGGGGTCCCAAAATACAAGGATCAGCACGGTTCATCATCCTATGATCCCAAGGGCGTAGTCCAGAGGGCGATTTCCTCCATAAAGAAGGAAACAAGCCTCGTTGTTTGGGCCGATCTTTGTCTCTGCGAATATACTTCAAGTGGCCACTGCGGACTAATTATTGATGGCAGGATAGACAACGATTCCACCCTGGAAGTATACGCGAAGATAGCAAGGAGCTACGCTGACTCAGGCGTAGACGGCGTTGCCCCTTCCGGGATGATGGATGGCCAAGTTGCCAGAATAAGGAGGGAATTGGATTCCAGCGGGCATCGGGACACCGTAATCCTCGCGTACAGTTCCAAGTTCGCCAGTTCGCTTTATTCCCCCTTCAGGGAGGCTGTCAATTCAGCCCCATCCTTCGGGGACAGGAAGACTTACCAGATGAGCTACAGAAACAGAAGGGAAGCATTGAGGGAGATCGAGGAGGACATAGAGGAGGGAGCGGACATAGTGATGGTAAAGCCGGCTCTCTTCTATCTGGACCTGATTAGGGAGGCTAAGGATAGGTTCAATCTTCCGATCGCGGCATACAGCGTGAGTGCTGAGTATTCCATGATCAGGAGTGCTGCCGATCACGGAATCATAGATTTAAAAGCGGTCGTTGAAGAGGCACTCACCTCGATATTCCGCGCCGGTGCTGATCTAGTGATAAGCTATTTCACCGAATACTACGCTGGCATCAGGGGCTAGTTGCTTCCAAAGCTCAATTTCCTTTAAATAGTAAGAATTTTTAGCTTACCAGTGAGAACTGTTATCTGGAACATAGATTTCAAGTGCAATTTGCTTTGCAAGGGATGCAACGCATTCGAGGGGAATGTTCTGTTCCCTAAGGACAGGATTGATGATTTCATTGATGAGATGAAGTACAACAAGGTCCGCATAGTTTCCGTCACAGGTGGCGAACCAACCCTTCATCCGGATCTCCCGAGAATCATGAAGACCCTGAAGGAGAAGGGTTTCATAACCCACATCGCCACCAACGGAACGAACAAGTACGTTCTGAGCAAGATATACCCCTACCTTGATGCGGCTACAATCAGCCTTGACAGCCATGTTCCAGAACTTCACAATGAGTACAGGGGGAGAAAGATATTCGACATCGTAGTCGAGAGTATGAAATACCTGAGACCAAGAGTCAAGGTTCTCACGTCAAACATCCTTGTGACCGATTTCAACTACAACAGGATAGGTGAATATGCAAAGTTCGTGAATGAGGAGATAGGGGTGCCTGCATCCATCTGCTTCCCGGATAACAGCGCGTATTACTATGAGAAGGTCCCTGTGGAGAATGAACAGATAAAGGAGGCGTTTGATTTTGCCTTCAGAAATTACAAGAGCTTTGCCTTCGGAAACACGAGAACCTACTACAAGGAGGCCATCGACTGGCTGGAGAAAAGACCGGTCCAGAGATGCAGGGCAGGGGAGGAGGTCTTCTATGCGGATTACAGGGGGGACGTCTATCCCTGTTTTTACAAGACCACAAGGAAGCTTAACACCAGCAGGAAATGGGAAAAGTGGAACAACAACTGCAACGAATGCTTCATCCAGTGCTTTAGAGAACCGTCGATGAAGAACGTATTAGAACAGGCCACTCTTGTTACTCGGATATATCTTTATAATAGGAGACATAATGGGAACAAGAACCTAAATGAGAGTAGCCCTGTGCAGCGATACGTACCACCCGATAGCTGACGGCGTATCCAAGCATCTTGTCGATTTCAAGGCGGAACTGGAGAGAAGGGGCCATAAGGTGAGAGTTTACACAGTGTTTTCAACAAATGACGGCGTTTTTGGCCTTCCCTCGTACAGGTTCCCCCTCTACAAGGAGTACAGGGTGGGGATACCGGTATACGAACTGTACCGCGATATGCAGAGGTTCCAGCCTGATGTGGTCCACATACACACCCCTTTCGTCCTCGGGACAATGGGATACAGGTTCGCCCGGAAGAGGGGGATCCCAACGATCGGAACGTATCATACGGATTTCGTAAACATGAACGGTACCTTGAATTTCCCCTTCGTAAAGAGCCTCCTGAACCTGGGGTTCCAGTACAATATGCACCTCTATTCCAAGCTTGACGCTGTCGTTGCCCCTTCTAAATTGACGGAGAACTTCCTTTCCCAATTTCTTCCTGGAAGAACGACCACAATTCCAGTTGGAATTAATCTCAGGAAATTCAAGTTCAATGAAAACAAGGAGGACTTTTATCTCTTCCTCGGAAGACTCACAAAGGACAAGGGTGTTCCAGAGCTGCTCAAAGCATCGTCAATACTTAGTGACAAGAAGTTCAAAATAGCCGGAACTGGACCAATGAGGACAACCGTTGAGGAATGGGCAAGAAGCCACGATAACGTGGAGTATTTAGGTTACGTATCTGAGGATGAGAAGGTTGACCTGCTCGGACGGGCAAGGCTCCTTGTGGTGCCATCCAGGGCTGAAACCTTCGGTGTTGTGTATGTGGAAGCTATGGCTTCTGGCACTCCGGTCGTGGGCTCACAGGAGAGCAGAGAAATTGGAATCCTCAGGGATGGCTTCAATGGGTGGCTCGTGAAGTTCGGGGACGAGCGAAGTCTTGCAAGCAAGATTAAGGAGATAGAGAGGCTTGATCTCTCTGAAATAATGAAGAATGCCTATGCTTCCAGCAGGGAGTACTCGATAGAAAGGACCACGGAAGCACTCGAGGGTCTTTACGGTGAACTAATTGAATTTAAAGGGAAAAGGTAAGTACCTCGGGATAGGCATATCTGCCGTGACTATAGCGATATTTGCGATGATTTACGGACCTGAGAACCTCCTGAAGACATTTGCCTCCCTTCCGCTAGATTTTCTCTTTTTCTTTCTGATTGCTCTCAGCTTCCACGTCCTTTCATTTGTTCTTTGGGCTTCAAGGGTCAGCATTTTATCCAGGGCCAATGGAATAAAAGTATCCTTCTTCAGGGCTATGACCGTCGTAGTTACCTCACTTTTCGCAGCCTCGCTCACCCCTGGTTATGTTGGAGGAGAACCTGTTAGGATAAAGAAGCTCTCTGATTACGGGGCGAGCTATGGAACCGCGACCGCTATAGTCCTGGGAGAGAGAGGATTCGATGCGATATTCTTCGTGTCCGTATTCCTCATCGTGGTTCTCACGGGCCTCGAAGTTATATCTGGGCGGCTAAGGTTGTATACGGCCGCAGGAATTGCCGTCCTCGTATTCTTCATCGCTTTCCTCTTCCTTTCGATGAGGGTCCACAGGGTGGCAGGACGCGTCAACTCGTTCATTTCTTGGCTCTTTCAGAAGATTAGAAGGGGAAAGTGGCTTCAGAGGGATGCGCCAAACGTGACCGGAGAAATACAATCTTATTCCCTCTCCACCAGACAGATCTTCATCAACAAACCAGGCTATCTTGCCGCCGGCATCGCCGCAACCAGCGGAATGTGGCTTTCGGATTTTTCGGTCCCAATTTTCCTTCTGCTCGGCTTCGGAGTGATGCCCTCTATTCTTTACGTGGTATTCATACAGGTCATTCTCGTTTTGATTTCTCTTATTCCAATAACACCGGGATCTGCAGGTCTGATGGAGATTTTGATGCTTGCCACATTCTCTCTCTACCTTTCCCACAGCTACCTCGTGGCTTTCGTGATAACATGGAGATTCATCACATTCTATTTCAACATCCTCCTTGGTTCATTTGCGTTACATAAAATTATAACAAAATAAATAATAGCGCATCATTAACCCATGATTCAGCTTGAATGAGAGCCAAAGGCTGAGAAGGTTTGCATTCAGATCGCCGAGATACTATACGATGATCCCCCTAATCGCGGTATTGGTGCCAGTTGTTTACCTCGTATCAAGGAGCTGGCCCATCACTCTCGTCTATTCCCTGGCGATTGTATCGACGTCCCTATGGGACTACGTTGCCCCCAGGATATTTAAATTCAAGTTCCCGATAAACAGGGTGATATTTCTCAACGCTGTTAGCCTGTATGCAGCTATAGCTTTTTACCTCATTGTTGTCGCAATAAGGTTCCTCACGCCTTCTCTGGGTCTCCTGCTATCCGTAACCACAATACCCTTCCTCAGAACCATGGTCTTTCTCACATTCACGAACAGAAGAACTATCCTGACGCATTTCATAAGCGTGATGTTTCCATTGTTTTTTTCCCTTTACATCTTCATATTCATAAGGGGCCTGGATGTATTCATCGCGCCGATAATCCTGTCCGCTGTGGTATACTCAATTTCCGCGCACCTCTTCGTGAAATTCTCAGTATCCAACTTTGCAAGAGAATTCAGCACTGATCCGATCAAGATACTTAGCGAAATAGTCAACTCCGTCACCTCCGACATCTCGTACAACGCGGTCCTTAGGAAGTTCTTTGAGGACATCTACACAACGCTGGCCCCTCGGGAGGTTTCCGTTCTTAAACTGAGAAATGAGGAGACAAGCGTGATGCTCGTGTTTCCATATGTGCATCCAGGGCCGCTCGGGGATCTCGGCTCCTCAAACATAACGGGCAAGCTCCAAAGGTCCTATCCCAAGGAGAATCTGATGGTCTTCCATACGACAACGACACACGATGATAACTGCGCTGGTGATTCCGAGGTTGAGAAAATCTCCAAGGTCCTTTCGCAGAACGGAAATGAGTTTGACTATTGTTACGAGCCTTATTTTGGCAACTACCTGACGTTTCTTCCATTGGGGGAGGGAGGAATATTCTTCCTCTCCCCTGACAATCCCAGATTCGACGATGTCAAGATATCTGAAGGGAGGAAAATAATAAAGAGAGCAAGGTCCCTTGGCCTGAGGTGGGCAATCACCGTCGACCAGCACAATAATAACATGGACGTTCCTGAGGAGCTCAAGGACGTTTCGTACCTTATGAAGGAGGCTGACGAAGCTGTCAAGTCCAGAAAATCTAGGAGAGTTCTAAGGGCCGCTTTCAGCAAGGTGTTCCCAAATCTTAGGGACATAGGTCCGGGCGGGATCACCTTCCTTGCTCTTGATATGGGCTCCAAGAAGGTAGCGCTGATACTTTTTGACGGCAACAATATGCAGTTCGAGCTCAGAAAGAGGATTGAGGAATCCCTGCACGGATTTGACAAGGTACTGATATGCACCACAGATAACCATGTGGTCAACGTAAATGGGCTCAATGTCAATCCGGTGGGAGCATCGTCCAGCCACGAGGAGATCATTGAGCTGGTCACCAAGCTGGCTGAATCCGCTAGTTTTACAAGGGAGACGAAGGTAGAACAGGTGAAGCGTGACCTCTGGCTGAAGATTGCCGGCGAGAACCAGTGGGAGAAGCTAAATATCACCATAAGGAGGTCTGCAAACAAGGCAAAGGTGCTTAGTGCCCTTGCTGTCGTCCTGTCCCTGGCACTCTCATTGACTATATTCAAGATACTGAATTAGGAACCCGGACAATGCTCGGGAATACAATGCCTCTTCACCATGACCGCGATTCCTGGTCGTGCTGTTACTCCAAGCGATTTTATACGAACATTGCATTAGGTGGGCAGTGGTTAACCTAATAGTCGCGGAAAAGTCAAATGTTGCATTGAGAATTGCATACGCGCTGGCCGGAGAGAAGGTTGAGCGCGTCAAAGCCGGCCCGACAACCCTGTTTAGATTCCGAAGGGGGGATGAGGAGTTCAGCGTGTTATCCCTGAGAGGCCATGTTGTAGAGCTTGATTTCCCGGTTAAATTCTCTGACTGGAAGATTGAAAACCTCAAGGAAATGGTGTATGCTATTCCCGAAGAGAAAGTCAAGGTCAAGGGCATTGAAAGCGTGTTCTCCAGATTGACAAAGGAAGCGAGAATGATAATAGTAGCCACGGACTATGACAGGGAGGGGGAACTCATAGGCGTTGAAACCCTCCGTGTCATGTCCTGGAACGGTGTCACGAAGAGAGCGAGATTCAGCGCTCTGACCAAGCAGGACCTCGTGAACTCATTCAACAACCTGGTCGAGGTGGACTATAACCTCGCCTCTTCTGCCGAAACAAGGGAGATCGTGGATCTCCTCTGGGGTGCCGTTCTCACAAGATTCTTCAGCATAGTCACAAAGAGACTGGGTAATGAGTTCATCTCCGTTGGAAGGGTTCAAAGCCCAACCCTTACGATGCTTGTCCAGAGGGAAATGGAAATAAGGGAATTTGTGCCTCAGAGCTATTATGAAGTCTCTGTCCTGATTAATAACGCAAAATTCAGTTACGAAGGCAATCCCATCAAAAGCAGGGAGGAGGCAAATCAGATCCTGGAGAGGATCAGTAGGTCTGAAGTGGCAATTGTCAAGGACAAGCTAGCGAAAGAGAGGAAGATATACAGGCCTGTACCTTTCTCCACTACTGAGTTCCTGAGGGAAGCCAACAAGCTTGGTGTGTCGGTGGAAAGGGCAATGGAAATCGCGGAATCACTGTACCAACACGGGATGATCTCCTATCCAAGAACGGACAACACAGTCTACCCCAGAACTCTCAACATCCAGAATGTGCTCTCGGAGCTGGAGGGGTCCTACCTTAGGCCCGAGATTACTCGGCTAAGGGAGGAGAGCAGACTAATCCCCTCTCGGGGCAAGGTGGAAACCACGGACCACCCTCCGATATACCCCACCGCCGGGATAAAGAAAACGGAGATGAAGGGAGATTACTTCAAGATATATGACCTAATAGCAAGAAGATTCATCTCAACTCTTGCAGAGAATGCGGAGATTCTCGATACTGAGTACAGGGTGACAATAGATGGTCTAGACTTTGTTTATACCGCTTCAAAGGCAATGAAGCCAGGATGGATGCAATATTACAATCTGGTCTATTATCAGGAGAAGGATGACCCTGCGCTCATTGTTGGTGAGAAAACAAGATTCTCAAACGCGGCAACGGAAGAGAAGAGAACTTCCCCTCCCCCAAGGTACACACAGGGGAGCCTTGTGGAGAAAATGGAAAAGGAGATGCTCGGCACAAAGAGCACGAGGCATGAGATTATCCAGAAGCTGTATGATAGGGGGTTCATCGAGGGAAATCCCATCAGGGTCAAGCCGCTTGGAATGGCAATGGGTGAATCGCTCTTATTGAATTCGATAGCGGTTGCAAAGCCGGATATGACCGCACAGCTTGAGAGGGAGATGGATCTTATTGCGAATGGGGAAAAGAAGAAGGAGGAGGTTGTAGAAGACAGCAGGAAGCTTCTCCTATCCCTCCTTCACCAGCTTCTTGAGAATTCGGAAAACATAAAGAGGAAGTTCTACGACACTCTAAACAAGGAGAAGGTTGTGGGCAAATGCCCCAGATGCGGCAGTGACCTGATTATTGATTCGACGAGGAATGCGAGATTCATTAAGTGCGTGGGTCCCGCAGCAGACTTTTTCCAGTTTGTACCCAAGACGGGGAAGATTGAGATAACGGATCAGAAATGTCCTGTATGCGGGCTCTTCCTTATAAGAGTAATCCGAAAGGGAGAACCGCCTGAGCTGAGATGCGTGGACAACAAGTGCGCGTACAACACGGACAGGGAAATTCTTGGAAAATGTCCGGCTGATGGGGGGAACCTGGTAATAAGGAGGAACAGAAAGGCCCAGAGATTCGTAGGATGCTCCAATTACCCCAGGTGTACCGTTACCCTCCCTCTCCCATACAGGGCCCAGATAACCCCAACCGGTGAGTATTGCAGCATTGACAATTTCCCTATAGCGATATTTTCCTATGGAAAGAGAGAGGTAAAGCAGTGCATAAATCCGAAGTGCCCATCGCGGTCCGGTTCCAGCAGGAAAACGGAGGAGAGCGAATAACTTCTTTCCATGGCATTGCATTCGGGGATGATCGGTGGTTCCATTTTCCTTGTGATTTCGTTTTCCCCACATATCCTTTGCCGGAGCTAGAGATGCGATACCCAAGGGTTTGTCATCTCAAGGAGGCGTCACAGCTCAGGCTGAGTGATTTGCTAAAAGAGCAAGGATATAGCGGACCCGCCGACGGAAAACTATTTATATCGCGTATGACATATTGATGCTATATAACAGACATATGTCATACGGTGAAAAAAATGTTCCTAAAGAGAATAGAGATGGAGAATTTCAAGTCCTTCGGGAAGAGAACGGTAATAGAATTCAAACCAGGTTATACGTCTGTTACCGGCCCCAATGCCTCTGGCAAGAGCAATATTGGGGATGCACTCCTCTTCGTCCTGGGCACAAAGAGCAACAAGTCCCTCAGGGCCCAGAAACTTACGGATCTCATTCACAGAAATCAGTCCGGTAGGCCTTCCCCTTACCTCAAGGCCAGTGTGACCTTCGATAACACTGACAGAATGGTTCCCATAGATTCTAACGAAGTAACCTTCACCCGGATTGTAAAGCTTTCAGAAAACAATGAACAGGAGTATTCCTCCTATTACTACATAAACGATGACCGCGCAAGACTGCAGGATTTCGAATTCCTCTTGGAAAAGGTGAAGATATTCGCAGACGGGTACAACTTCGTACGGCAGGGCGATATAACTAACATTGTTGAGATGACGCCTAACGAGAGAAGGGGGATCCTTGAGGAGGTCGGCGGGATATCCCAGTACAACGGAGAGATCGAGAAGGCCAACAGCGAGAAAGAGAAGACCAAGGAGAACATGGTCACGGTTCAGGCACTGATTACGGAGCTTTCCGGTAGGGTGTCACTTCTTCTCCGCGAAAAGGAGCTGGCTGAGGCGTATCTTGAGAAAAAGAAGGAGATAGAGAGGGACGAGGGCGTCCTTCTGATCAGAAGGAAGAGGGAGGCGGAGAACGAAATCGAGACAATAAGGGAGCAGATGGGTAAGATCAACGACGAGATTGCGGGTATAGATAAAGATATAAAGAACCTCATCTCAAGGGGCGAAGAGCTTGACAGAAAGGTAAATGAGATGAGGGGAAACAGCAAGGAAATTGAGGAATTCAGGAAGATAAAGGAAGACCTTGATTCCAAGAAGATTGAATATGCAAAGCGTGAGATGGAAAGGGACAGCCTTCAGACCAGGATCACGAGCCTCAAGAGGGAGATTGCAGACCTTGCCTCCAGAAAAAAGAAACTAGAGGAGGAGGAGAGGGCGAATGAGCAGAAGATAAATGACCTCCTGAAGGGGATGGGAAAGAAGGAAGATGAATCCAAAGAGCTCGAGCTCACAATTTCAGACATGGAAAACAAATCATCTGCGTCCTTCGAGAAACTGGAAAAGCTCAACGTGCAGTCCAAGGAACTCGCATCCAGGAAAGAATCCCTCCTTGGGGAGATTTCAAAATTGAACTCAGGGATTTCCTCGATTGAAACAAAGAATTCAGGTATTGTGGAAGAGATTTCAAGGGTGGAAGAGGAGATAGCAAACCTGGAATTTTCCATAAAGGATGCTGATTGGAGGTCAAGGAATCTTAAAAAGGGTGATCCGCAGTCGGAGAACCTAAACAAACTCTACCTTCAGACAAAGAAGAGAATGGAGGAGTTAAGAGAGGAGGAAGAGAGGTTAACTTCCGAGATAGAGAAGGCGGAAGGAGAGCTTGGAAAGGTGCAGGGTGTAAAGGTTTCTGGAATCTGGGAGAGCATCAATTTTGTCACATCGGAAGCTTCAAAGGGAAACCTCAAGGGGATCAGGGGAACAGTGGATTCCCTCATATCGTACCCCGAGGAATTTGACAAAGCTGTCAGAGCAGCGGGAGGAAACAGGCTCTTCAGCATTGTAGTGGAAAGCGATGCGAATGCGCAGGATGCAATAGAACTTCTCAAGAAGAAGGGAAAGGGAAGGCTGACGTTCCTTCCTCTAAACAAGATAATTCCAGTGAGGCCCCGCGGTAAGGCCGTGATGCTTTCGCAGGATCCTTCGACCATGGGATTCCTTGGAGACAAGGTAAAATCAGACCCCTCTTTGAAGGATGTCATAAGTTATGTGTTCTCAGATACACTTCTTGTGAAGGACCTAGCGACGGCGAGGGGAGTGATGGGCGGCGTTAGGCTTGTCACGCTTGAAGGAGACCTCATAGACCCGAGCAATGCAATGAGTGGGGGAACCCTCCCGAAGAGGGAGATGAGCAAGGACATCGAGGGTCTTTCTGCAAAGCTTTCAGCCCTCAAATCCAGAAGGGCAGAGGTGAAGGGAGAGATTGCAAGGCTTGATAATGAAATGAGGGGCATAGCAGAGCAGCTGAATAAAATGAACCTCCAGGCCGGAAAGAGCCAGGGAGAGCTTGAGCAGATACTCAGCAGAAAAAGGGAGATGGAAGAGCAGCTCAGGAAGAAGAAGGGATATCTTGAGGAGAGGAAGAAACTTCTTGAACTTGGGCAGAAGGACCTTCAGAGAATAAGGGATACGGTTGCACAGGCGGAATCAGATTTAAGGAACGTTGCATCTGAGATGGAAAAGTTAGAGGAGGAAAGGGAGAGAAGCCTTGACAAGAAGACAAGGGATGAGATAAGAGAACTCAGAGAGAAACTCTCTGAAATCAAGAGTAATTTGGAGGAGGAAAGTAAGAAGCTGGCGGAGCTGAGAACAAATTCAGGCATCCTCGAGTCCAACAGGGAATCCGTTCAGGAAGCAATTGAGTCGAAGCAGGAAGAGCTGTCACAGGCCAAGAGTGATCTCGAGAAGTCAGAAGCCTCAATGATCAAAGCTAAGGCGGAACTCGAGACAATTTCAGCACTCTTCCGTTCAAAGGAGCAGAAGCTGAAGGACCTTGGAGCGGAGATTGAAAAACTTTCTGCTGAGAGGTACAAGGTAACCTCTGGCATAGAATCCAAGGGAGCGATAAAGAAGACGAAGGCGGATTTCTTAATATCTCTGAGAACGAAGATGGAAGACGCACTTTCAAGGATCCAGGAGATGGAGAGGGAAATCCAGGAGAAAAAAGTTGAATTCGTGGATGACCAGAGATCACAGGAGGAGATAAAGAAGGAGATAACCACGTTAGAAGCGCAGCTGAAGCAGATGGAACCTGTGAATCTCAAGAGCATTTCAGATTATGAGGAGCAGAAAGCAAGGCTTGACGAACTGACATCGAAGAAATCGAAGCTCGATGAGGAGATGAAGAGACTCGAGGAACTTGAGAGGAGACTGGAGGAACAGAAGAAGGTCGTCTTCCTGGAGGTATTTGAGGCAGTTAATAAGAATTTCATCACGATATATAAGGAGTTGACGAACGGGAACGAAGGTTATCTCGAGCTTGAGAATGTTACAAATCCATTCCAGGGGGGACTGATAATCAAGGCATCGTCCAAGGGGAAGAGAGTCGACAACCTCGCATCACTCAGCGGCGGCGAGAAGAGCATTGCCGCTCTTTCTTTCATCATCGCGATCCAGAACTACGAGCCCTCCCCGATCTATTTCATGGATGAGGTCGACATGTTCCTCGATGGAGTCAACGCAGAAAACGTGGGAAGTCTATTCAGGAGGAACTCTGAAAACGCCCAGATAATCGCGGTCACGCTGAGAAAGGCCACGATGAAATATGCACATCAGATCATAGGGGTCACGTTCCAGGACAAGAGCAGCACTGTATTCGTCAAAGACCTTGAGAAGGGGGAGGCGACAACATGACGGATTTCATAATGGAAATACTCGACAGCAAGAGGGATCAGGCCGTCATAGAGAAGATCATCGAGAAAGAGATCAACCCTGAGATTGAGAAAAGAAAGGGGGAACTAATCCTCAAGGTCTTTGAAGTTGTGGAAAAGTTCAACCTTGATCCGTGGAACATAGATCTGGAGAAATTCACTTCGATATTCCTGGATGAGGTGAACGAGAATTTCAAGGACTTCCCGATCGCCGGAAAGATAGTATATCTAGCATGGGTGAACATCAGGAACAAGAGCGAGCTTCTCATCCCAGCTCCCGAGCAGGAGGAAAGCCTTGACGATATCCCCCAGGATCTGGAGAAGGAGCCTTTAGAGGAAACCAGCATAACTCTAGACTACCTTCCAGTTGAAAAGAGGAGCGTGACAGTCGACGACATCGTGAATGCAATCAGAAACACTCCTATAAACTTCCTCAGGAACTCCGTCAGGAAAGCAAAAAAAATAATATTCCAGGAGACAGCACATCCAGAGGATCTCCATGCCATAATTTCGGAGATATGGGGTAGAATGCTTGAAAGAAAGGATGATCATTTCGCCATGGAATCCCTTGCGAAGGGGGGGATTGATGATTTCCTGGACGTCTTCCAGTCATCCCTCTTCCTTTCGTACTACGGGAGAATATACCTGAATCAAGAGATTCCTTACGGAGACATATGGGTAAGCATCCTTTCAAGGGATAAAAGCACCCTCCCCGTTCCAGAGCTGAAGTACGACCAGGACGAATTCGCTGTCTGAATTCCCGAAAAAAGTTGAAATACCTATTGCCCATTCCATTCCGGGAGATGGAATCCTCCTGTGCTCCGTGGAGCCGAACTGCCCTTCGGGATGATGATTCCTCAGAAGGGTGAACGGATGGAGGATGAGATAGAGAGATTGGAAATGGAAATACGGGAACTGGAGGGGAAGTTGAAGGTTGCGCTGGAGGATAGATCCGCGCTGCTCAAAAAGCTGGAGGAAGTTGAAAAATGCCAGCATCGGGTCAAGGAAAAGTAATAGCCCTTGAAGGAAGGCTTGCATCCCTGAAATTCAAATATTACCAGGCTCTGATGGAAAATAGGCGGATTGCAATCGCCCTAGCCGGCTACAGAGCGCAGTTCCCTGAAAAATTCGATGCCTCCCTCTCGGAAAAGATAGAAAGGTACGTATTTCTGAAGATCTGAGTTCAGTCCCCCGCTATCACCTTTTCCATTGTATATGCATCCGTCCCGTCGTTATAGTACGAGGGGAGGAGGCCTATTATAGAATAGCCATGATTCTTGTAAAACGATATTGCCTCCTTGTTATCTGTTCTTACCTCTAGCCTTATCTTTGCAACCCTGACCTTGGCGGCCTCCTGTTCGAAGAGGGAGATAAGGGATGAACCTATACCCTTTCTCCTGTAAGGGGCGTCTACCGCAAGCATAAGTATCCTGGCCTCCCTGTCACCTGACAGGCCGCCGCATATGAATCCCGCTATTCCCTGGTCAGCCGTGGCAACAATGAAGCCTGAGGGCCAGGCCCTCTGTATGTCGAGAAAAACGAAGTCGCTGTACCTTTCAGTTAAGTTCTTCCGTGCCAGTTCGACGATCTCCTTGAGCTGGGAAGTCCTGAAGGCTCGGAACTGGACGAACATGCACTTCAGAATGTGTCTATCTCCCCGTTAACCAGCCCCTTCGTAATGCGATCGAGATGAGATAGCCAATCATCCGCGATGGAGGTAAATGTGCTCGCGTACCTCTTGGCAATTTGTTCAGAAGCGCCCACGATTTGAAGATTTGCCACGTGGGGATCATCTATGGGCCTCCCTATCTGGGAAACGATCCTTACATGGATTTCGGGTACGTCCCCTCCGCTCTCCTTTATGGCATCCTCTGCTATCTTCATGGCAGCTATGTTGTACAGCTTACCAACGTGCGTTACCGGATTCTTACCTGCTGCAGCCTCCATGCTCATCGGGCGGTATGGCGTTATTAAACCTGTGACTCTGTTCCCTCTTCCCACGGATCCATCATCTCCATTCTCCATCGAGAGGCCTGTGACCGTCAGGTAGTATATGTTATCCTTGGGGTTGTCCGCTGTATTAACAAAAACCTTGATCTCCCGGCTAGATTTCTTCTGCACGTGGTTCTCGATCATTTCTCTGGCCTTTTCCTTCTTGTCGAGATAATCCTCCTTGTCCTTCAGGTATTTCCCTATCATTGCAGCCGCAATCGTCAGGTTGATGGTACCGTCCTTCCTGAAACCCATGACCTTGACATCATACCCGAGTGACGGTATAATCTTCTTCAAATCGGAATTTATATATTTCTCTGCCGCCAGAACAGCCTTTTCCGTTTCAGAAAAAGGTGCAAATCCTACGCCGAACGAGGTGTCGTTTGAAAGAAGCTTTGCCGTGTCATAGAGTGATCTCAAGTCCACTGAACCATGACCTATCCTGCAGTCGATCATCACATCGCTCTCTATGTTCAGCGTATCAAACCTGTCCTTGAGGTAATCCGAAGCGGCCTTTATCGCGATGCTTCTGTAAGGTATCCTCTTGCCGTTTACCTGGGTAGTCGCCCTTCCAGAGAGAAGAATGTAAACAGGCTCCAATATTATCCCGCCGTTGAACTCCGGCTGAGACTGGCCGCCAACGACCTCCACCTGGTCTGTGTTATGATGAAGTATTCGACCATAATTTTCAAGGTAATATCTGGATAGGGCCCGGCTCACCGATTCTGCAATACCGTCGGAAACCGAATCAGGATGCCCGATGCCCTTTCTCTCAACTATCTCAACTTCTCTCTGTTCTACAGGCGCCTGTGGCAAAGATTCGACGACTATGTTTTTAACCATTAGGATTCCTCCGTTATCTTCTGCAATTTTTCATATGATTAAAATTTTTGTGACTCTGGCAGTAATTTTTTTCTTGATGCCTAAAATAGCTTTAATATTCCGAGGGGATAACTGAATGATAGATCGTGGAAAGGAATGCAGTTCTGTCAGTTTCGGACAAGGCAGGTCTTGAGGTAACCTCCGAATTTCTGATCTCCCAAGGATACAGGCTCTTCTGCACTAGCGGCACCAAGTCGTATCTGGAAGGAAAAAAAGTTAAATGCAGTTCCATAGAATCATTAACCTCTACCCCGGAAATCCTCGGGGGTAGGGTGAAAACCCTTTCATTCCAGCTCCTAGCAGGAATCCTGGCTAAGGAAAGGGACGACAAGGAGATCAAGAAACTTGGGTACAGGCCGATAGATCTGGTTTATGTGGAGCCCTACGATTTCCGGGGCAGATTCCTGGCCGGAGAGAAGGATTTGACGGAATTCATAGATATAGGCGGGATCACCCTCCTCAGGTCTGCTGCGAAGAACTTCTCCAGGGTCATAGCCGTTGTCGGAAAGAGAAATATGGAGAGGGTAGTGGCGGAGATGAGGGATGGGGAAGTCACTTTGGAGCTCAGAAGGAGCCTTGCGTCTGAGGTCTTCAGGTTCACCTCCCTCTACGATTACGTGATATCAGAGTGGTTTGACGGGAAGGGTGAGAATTTCACTGTGGGCGGATCAAATCTCCTCGAATTGAGGTATGGGGAGAATCCGCACCAGAGCGCAAAGATATATGCAACATTCCCCCCGTTTTTTGAGATGCTGAAGGAAGGGAAGGAGATAAGTTTC
Organism: Thermoplasmata archaeon; assembly: GCA_049966795.1. GTDB lineage: Archaea > Thermoplasmatota > Thermoplasmata > Thermoplasmatales. The sequence goes on along the minus strand of JBMFTY010000007.1, from coordinate 6,758 downwards.
AACAACATAATGGATGCTTGGTCTGGATGGGATCTCGTTCTTAGGCTTGGGAAAAATTCATGCGCCGTGGTGAAGCATGGCTCTCCGTGCGGGGCAGCAGTAGGACCCGATCCTCTGGGAAGAGCGTATGAATCAGATCCTGTCTCTGCATACGGTGGCATTATTGCTTTGAACGGGAAAATCGGTGAGTCGGAGGCAGAGTATCTGAAGGGGAAGTACGTAGAGGTGGTAATAGCAAGTGATTTTTCCCGAAGGGCACTGGATCTTCTCTCGAAGAGGAGGAACCTTAGGATTCTCAGGGGGAATGAGGATTGCTACAGGATTCCAGAAATCAGAACAGCAGGAAACGTGATCCTTGTCCAGGAATGGAACAGGAGGTCGACACTGAATCTTCAAGTTAGGAGCGGTGAGTTGTCAAGGGAGGTTGAGGAGGACATCAGGTTCGGATGGGAGGTAGTGAAATCCGTGAAGAGCAACGCTATAATTCTCGTTGGCAATGGGCAGCTGCTGTCTTCGTGCGGTGGCCAGCCGAACAGGATTGATGCCGTGAAGATAGCGATAGAGAGGGCGAAGAGCAGCAACAGGATTCATGAGAAAGCGGTCCTCATTTCCGATGGATTTTTCCCGTTTGCTGATTCCATCGAGACAATATGGTCAAATGGAATCAGGAATGTGGCTGCACCTACTGGCTCACTGAGGGATGAGGAGGTAATCTCTGCGGCGAGGAAATACGGGATAAACTTCGTGGATGTAGGGGAAAGGGGGTTCAGGCATTAGTTCAGGGTATATACCTGTATATCCCGGTCTTTACCTCCATGATCTCTCCGTCGTTCAGCAGGTTCCTTATTTCATCTTCGATATCCTCCCTATTGATCTTGTCGCCGAGCTTCTTCATAAGCTCTTCAAGCGAGATCTCCCTGAAGTTCCTAATTTCGGCAAGTATGACTTCCCTGTTCCTCCTTGATAAACTTTCAAGGAATAGACCCGGCAGGGAAATGTACTTTTCCAGATCCACTGAGCCATTCAGCTCAAATCTCTTGGACAGACCAAACCCCAGCCTTTCTGAATCCATGAGCGCGGCCAGTTCCCGCTTCTCCTTCAGACCCGATGATATTGCCTTGGCTATCCTGTCTGTCCTCTCCTTGAGGAACAGCACTGCCCTGCCTTCGAAATACCTCATTTCCGTCTCCGAAATCTTGTGAATACTCTCCGCGTAGAACCTCTTGGAGAACTGTGACTGACCCTTGAGAATAGATACCTTCCCAATGACTGCCACGGGATCCTCAAGCTGAATTTCCTCAAAGACCTCAAGGCTCTGAGAAAAGAAGTTCCCCACGTTCAAGGTCACCTCGTTGAAAGTATCAGATACCCTGATGAGGACCCTGTCGCTTTCTTCAGATTTTCCTTTGAATTTCCCCGATATCATGAACCTGCTAACAGGTAGCCCCAGTTCCGTCAGGCCAAGTGCTGTCCCCCCCTCATCCATCACGATGCTCTGATCCACCCCTAGCAGTTCCGTGGACGTAATCCTGAATGCGGGTTCTCTTGCCTTCATCTGAGCACCTCCAGCAGTTTTCCGTAAGCCTCATCCAGCCGATCCCCCTCAAGTATCTCAAGATCTTGGATTTCGAGGTAATTGCCGTTGCTCCCCTTGAAGCCATAGATGGATAGCAGGATGGGCTTCATTAGAATTTTTTCTCCGATTTTCCTCAGAAGCTCCTGCTCCTTCCCGCCCTTCATTGCTTCCGCAATCCCTTCCTTCCCACCGTCCACGAATTTCTCGAGAACCTTTTGATAAACATAGACAAGGGGGGCAGCATAACCGTCGTCAAGAATCACGGAAAGCCTCAGTATCTTCTCCACGGGGGAATCAGGATGGGAAGGACATTTCCCCTCCCTTACAACCCTCTGGCAGGTCGCACATACTTCAACCACAGGACTTCGCTCAAGTATCCTTATTATCACGCCCTCGCCCCTGAAAATACCCCTCGAAGCATTCAGAAGAAGTTCAAGATTCCGATACTCACCCATCTCAAACTGGGTGGTGTACGTGATCTTCGTCCCGTTGCCCAGATGCAGGTAGATCCTGTCATTGAACTGCTTTACCGACGCTCCTTCTATTTCCACAGATCCATCCTTCAATTCCACACCCCAGCTCTGCACTGAAATGCTTCCCGTTTCATCCCTCAGCAAACCCTTGTAAAGCGTGGTCTGATTCTTTCCGACATTTTCCGTCTTCTCTATGAACCTCAAGTTCCCCCTTATCTTCACGTCGTACATGTCCGGGCGAAGATCCTTGACCTTGAGTTCCCCTCCCTGATCTCCCCGCGAGATGCGCTCGATAACGTTTATCTCCATTCTGGAGGAGATGGTGAGATACGGTTTCCCGTTGAAGCTCCCCACGTATCCATTCACAATGAGAATGAGGTCCCCGCGAGAGAGCCTGCTCGACCCTTCAGGAAACTCCGTAAAGGGAAGGCGCCCCGTGCGATCCTCAAGGGACCCTATGCACCTTGTCCTTTTCACTCCATCCCTTTCATACTCCGAGCATCTGAGTGTGGAGACGGTTCCAAGGATGTTACCCCTATACCCCTCGGCTATTTCGCCAATTGGCGGAGCCTGAAAAAATTTGTTCACATCCCCTGAGTACCTCCTTATTAAATCTACAGCCACTTTTTGCGGTGCGGATCCCCTCTTCGCGATTTCCGTTTTGAATTCGTCAATGGCTTGAGCGTTGTTCTGGACAGCCTCGGAAAATCTCCTTATGTATTCCTCTATGAACTCGTTGCCGGCCACCTAATTTCTACCTCCTTTGCTGAGTTGATCCTGGGAAAAAAATTTATCCTTTTTCCCCTCTTCTTTATCACGAGCTTTGCGTAGAGATGAGGCCTTGTAAGTATTTGGTAGGATGAAAGTTTCTCCCCGTAGAGAATGTACGTTTCCTCGTCCGTGACCAAACCAAATTTTCTCATAACCGTTCTCGGAGTCTCGGTCACCGCTGAAATGATGGAATCCGGACTTACCCTAGCAAGCCCGTGCTGATATTGGAATAGGAAGGATGCCTCCTCCATCACATCAGGCTCCGCTATGAATACGTTGTCCGTTCCGATAAGTATCTCCGCCCCGGAATCAAAGAGCTTTCTGTAATTGGGCCTCTTCCCGTGAAATATGTTGGACCTGGGGGTCAAGACTATGGGGATGCCGTGGTCTCTTATTGCCTTAATGTCATCGTCGCTCGCTTCAATGCAGTGCACCACAAACTCCGGCTTTAACCTTAGCAATGACCTGACGTCCTCTCTCTCGTTCTCACTGAAATGTATGGCAAAGATCTTCCCATGCTTATGGGAGGCATTAGATGATTTAACCAGGAAGGATTCGTCATAATCGGAAACTGAGCTGAAACCAAAGCCCGCAGACGATTCCAAAAGATCCGAGATTTCAGAGCTGTCATTTGGCCGCGTGAGGAAGAAACCCCCTATTCTCTCGAAGGAGGGTATGGATTTAATTCCCCTTAGGCCTGATTCGCGAAAATCAAAGAATGCAGCGGTTCCGACGGACTTCATAAACTCTATTGATCTCTTCATACCCTGTCTTATTTCCTGGATGGCAGCGGCGTTCAGCTTGTTAATCTTGAAACCCGAGGGGCCCACTATTGAGGGTATGTCTCCTATCGGTTCCTCGGAGATGAACGAATCGCCCAGGTGCGTGTGGAAATTCACTGGCCCCTTTAAAAGGGTTCCTTTTATCGATGGTCTCCTAGAATCTTCTACGAATGCATCATCCCTTATGCTGTATCTCCCCTGAACCATGCGACCGTTGTGAAATATATTTCCCTCAACAACCAGGTCCTTCACAGGGTTGGATGTGTTCGGTGGTTAAATATTTTTGAGTGTTTTGGATCATTCGTCCGATGCTGGATTTGAAAGGGCTCAGAGATTTCAGAACAGATTCAATAAGAATGGATATATTGGATTCTCTTGACTATGCCTTCAGGACGAGTTCCCCACGCAAACATGTCCTTGAGTTCCTTGCCCACACTGGCCTGAGGGAATCCGGGGCCAGGGTATTCGTGGTCGGATTCGGAAAGGCAGCGAAGGAAATGTTCCTTGGTGCCAGGGAGTATTTTGGTGATGGGATTCAAAACTCTGCGGTAATAGTTCCCGAATACGAGAATTCCGATAGTGGAGAAAAGTTTCTGCACGGCGGGCACCCGATCCCCACGGAAGGTAGCTTAAGTAGTTCTCTTTCACTTCTTCGAACCCTGAAAGAATTGCATGAGGGGGATGTTGTGCTTGTTCTTATATCAGGTGGAGGGTCCTCCCTCTTTGAAGTGCTAAGGGAAGGGGTAACTCTTGGGGAGTACAACAGGGCGGTGAGTTGTGTTATGAAAGAAGGCGCAAACATTTATGAACTGAATTCTATACGGTACCTGTACTCAGAGGTGAAGGGTGGGGGCTTTTTGAAATACACCTATCCGGCAAGGGTTTTAAGCCTCATAGTCTCGGACGTTCCTGGGGACGATGTTGACACCGTTGCTTCCGGCCCGACAGGCAATCCCCCCGGTCCGGATAGAGTCACTGAGGCTTTGAGGAAATATGGAGATTTGTGTCACCTCCCGCCAATGCCGGAGAGGAGGGTAGGACAATCCTCCCCTTGCTCCAATCACATAATTCTCAGGAACAGGGATTTCGTGGATTCTGTGGCAGAAAGGCTGAAATCCAGGGGGTACCCTGTTGTGAATTTGGATTCCGGAATTCAAGGTTCTACCAAAGAGGTCGCGTCCCTGCTTCTTGGAAAAATGAGAGAGTCCTATGATGAACTTGGGAAGGGGTTCTTCATTGTGGGTGGTGGCGAGACATCAACTATGCGTATCGGCAGCGCAAAGGGAGGGAGGAACCTTGAACTCTGCCTTAGGATCCTTATCCTGCTCGAGGGACGAGAGGAAATACACTTTGCCTCTATCGGAACCGATGGAATGGATGGATCCAGCGATGCCATGGGTGCAATCGTTGACAATCAAACGTTGGAGACTCTTGGCAAGAACCGTATAATGTCCCATTTATCGAAGAGCGAAAGTCTCCAGCCCCTGCTGGAAACCAAGGACGTTCTGTTCACCGGACCGACCGGGACAAATCTGTCAGATGTCTTTATTGCCTACTATTCCAAGGAATAACTGCAGCCAGAACTTCAAAGCATTACTGTTTCCTCTCCATCGGTGATTTGCGAAAGGTGAACCTGGGCAGAATGATTTTCGATCCAATCGGTCTCCGTGGATACCTCTCGGGAAAAACCTTAGATTGATTGTGCATTCACGAAACCATGAAGAAGATATTGATGATCCCGGGACCGATAGAATACGAAAATGAAGTGCTCTCAGTTATGTCTCTTCCAACCATAGCCCATACCTCAAGAGAGTTCATAAACATTCTTCAGGAAGCCCTGAGGGACGTGGAAACAGTTTTCGGAGCGACGAGCGACTCCGTTCCGTACATAATATCGGGTTCAGGAACGCTTGCAATGGAGATATCCACTGCAAATTTCATAAGCAGGAATTCCAGGGTCCTAGTCGTAAGCACGGGATATTTTGGCGATCGCTTTGCCGAGCTAGTATCCAGATTCACCAAAAGCGTAGAAGTTCTTAGACCTCCCCTTGGCCTGGCAGCTGACCCGGAAGAGGTGAAAGAGGCTGCCGAAAGAAAGGACTATGACCTGATCACGGTTACTCACGTGGATACAAGCACTGGCGTCAGGAATGATGTGAAGGAGATAGCTGGCCGATTAAGGGGGATGAATCCGCTCCTTGTGGTTGACGGAGTGTGCTCTGTAGGAGGGGAAGCATTTGATATGAATTGGGGGATAGATGTGGCATTCTCAGGCTCACAGAAGGCACTTGGAGCTCCGCCTGGTCTGGCCGTAGGTGTTATAGGCAGTCGTGCATTGGAGAGAATGGAGAAGGTAGAGCCTCTCACTTACTACTCAGACTTTAGGAAATGGATGCCCGTATTCAGGTCCGCGCTTGATGGGAAGGCTTCATACTTCGCAACTCCAAACGTGAACCTTGTAACGGCGTTGCATGCCAGTCTTAAATCCATCTTAAGGGAAGGGATTGAGGAAAGGGTCCGGAGGCACGAGATCATTGGCCAGGCAATTCGCAGTTCGTTCAGTGAGATGGGAATGGAGATTATTGCCAGGTCATCCTTCGCAAATACCGTTTCTGCCGTGTACCTTCCAGAAAATGTTGAGCTCTCAAAATTCCTCGCGCACGCGGAGGAAAGAGGAGTGGTGTTTGCAGGCGGTCTGATAGAGGGGATATCTCAGAAATATTTCAGAATAGGCCACATGGGATCCATTGGCCCAGCAGAAGTCCTTGCTGCCATAAATGCTGCTGAAGCTTCTCTGAGGAGGAACGGTGCCAAGTTGGAGTTTGGAAGGGGGGTCCCCGCTGCCCAGAGAGTGCTTGAAAAGCTTCATTGACCCTCCTGGAAATCCAATCACCTGTCCTCCCGAAAGTGTTTATATAGGCGAGGAAAAATCGCGTACCGATCTGCATGGCGGAGGGGTCATCGAACAAGGAGTATGTATCAGGAAGGAGAGACCAGTTTGACCTTGATCTCACCACCTTCTGGGAATGTGTAAGGGAGACAAAAACACGGGATGAGCTTGTCAGCTACTCCTCGCTAAAGCTTCGGAGCTTGTTGCTGGTCTCCCCTCCACCCGTGAGTGGAGTTTCATTGAACCGCAACGATTGGCTGGCTGAC
>JBMFTY010000006.1:0-53072 GCA_049966795.1 Thermoplasmata archaeon | reverse complement strand
ATCCGAGTTGGTTCTGGATGAGGGGATACTTCTTGGTATCTTCGAATCTAGGATTGATGAGGAGGGCTAAGTCATAACAAGGTATCCGTAGGGGAACCTGCGGATGGATCACCTCCTAAGCTTGAATGGAGTCTCTTCCCATCGCACACATTTTTTTTCATAAGCAAAGAATTATAACGAGAGCGTGATTTACAAATCGACGTGTTATGTTGAAGGTCGGAATAAATGCCTACGGCACCATTGGGAAGAGGGTTGCAGACGCCGTTTCCAGGCAGTCTGATATGGTCGTGGCAGGTGTGGTGAAGGCTCACCCCAATTACATGTCACATGTTGCAAGCAAGAGGTTCAAGCTTTTCGTTCCAGACAGCACAGCCCTGAAGGCATTTCAGGAGGCGGGAATAAAGGTGGAGGGAACTCTGGACAATCTGATTGACGAGGCAGATGTGATTGTTGATGCGACTCCCGAGGGTGAAGGGGAGAAGTACAAAAAGGTTTATGAGAAGGCGAGGAAAAAAGCAATCTTTCAGGGAGGGGAGGAACACGAGCTCACTGGCCTCTCCTTCAACGCATATGCAAATTACGATGAAGCGTGGGGGAAGGATTACGTGAGGGTTGTATCGTGCAACACCACCGGGCTCATAAGAACTCTTTATCCACTGACATCCTTCGGGAAACTGAAGGTCAGGGCCAATCTCGTGAGGAGGGCAACGGATCCGGACGACTACACCAAGGGACCTATAAATTCCATAGTTCCGGATCTGAAGATACCGTCGCATCATGGTCCCGACGTTGCATCCGTGATAAAGGGGCTTGACATAGAGACCATGGCCGTAAAGGTTCCAACAACCCTGATGCACGTGCATTTCGTCAATGTCCAGTTGCCGAGGGACATTCCAAAGGAAGAAATCCTGTCCAAATGGTCCAGCTTCAAGAGAATAGCATTCGTCTCCGGCAAGGACGGGGTGAAGAGCACCTCCCAGATCATGGACGTGGCAAGGGAAACGGGAAGGGAAAGATCGGATCTTTATGAGATAATGCTCTGGAAGGATTCCGTAAGTTCAAAAGGTGGCGAGCTTTTCTACTATCAGGCGGTGCATCAGGAGAGCGATGTCGTTCCCGAGAACGTTGATGCAATAAGGTCCATGTTCCAGCTCAAGGACAAGGAATCCTCGATAAAGGAGACAGACAGAACACTGAGAATAGGTGATCTCATATATGGCAGATAAGGCAAAAAAAGCAAGGGACATAGAGGACCTAAGCGGAGTAGGCGAATCAATAGCGGAGAAGCTGAGGGAATCGGGATACGGAGACATAATGAGCCTGGCCGTAGCCTCGCCGAAGGATGTCGCTGAGGCCGCCGAAATAGGGGAGAATGTGGCGGCGAAGATAATAATGTCCGCAAGGAAGGCAGCAGACATAGGGAACTTTGAGTCAGGGGACGTCCTCCTTGAGAAGAGAAAGGAGATAAGAAGACTGACCACAGGTTCGAAAGCTCTTGACGAGCTTCTGGGGGGCGGAGTGGAGACTGCGGCCATTACTGAATTTTTTGGTGAGTTCGCTTCTGGGAAAACGCAGATAATGCATCAGCTTGCCGTAAATACTACCCTGCCACTTGAGAAGAACGGCCTGGCAGGCGAGGTGCTTTTTATAGATACGGAGAACACGTTCCGGCCGGAGAGGATAGTGCAGATGGCAAAGCATCTCGAGCTTGACCCCGTTGAGGTGCTGAAAAAGATTCACGTTGCAAGGGCTTACAACTCAAGTCACCAGATACTGCTTGTGGAGAAGGCGTATGAACTCACTTCGAAGTACCAGGTCAAGCTTCTCGTTGTGGACTCCCTCACGGCTCATTTCAGGGCTGAATATACCGGCAGGGGCACCCTTGCGGAGAGGCAGCAGCTCCTGAATAGGCATCTCCACGACCTGCTGAGATTCGGAGATATATACAACGCGGCCATAGCAGTCACAAACCAGGTTGCGGCGAGACCGGACGTATTTTTTGGAGATCCCACAACGTCAATAGGCGGGAACATCGTGGGTCACGCGAGCACCTACAGAATATACCTCAGAAAATCCAAGGGGGGGAAGAGAATAGCGAGGCTCATTGACTCGCCACATCTCCCTGAAGGCGAGGCAGTCATAATGGTCTCCGAGGATGGTATTTCGGACGGCTAGTCAATTATCGTGACAAAGGACACGTATCCAAGGTCCTCCCTCTTGCCTCCTTCTATCTTTATGAGCCTCTGAGGTGGGTAGCCGCCAAGGGGAAAGATAATCCTCCCGTCGTCCTTGAGGAAGGAGAGAAGGTAGGAAGGTTCCTTCCGGAAGCTGGCAGTGGATATGATTGCATCAAACTTCGCTCGAAAACAAATCTGGTTTATGTTCCCGCATATGACATCCACATTCCTCTTGCTGTATCTCGCAATACGTCCTGAGGCAGAATGTGCAAGGTCATAAAAATACTCCACAGTGACCACCCTTTTCGAAAGCAACGAGAGAATTGCTGTAAGGTAGCCGCTGCCTGTCCCTATCTCCAGAACTTGATCCTCTTCCCTGGGGTTGATGTGGTCAACGAATATCGCGTTCATGTGAGGCGCAGACTGTGTCTGCCCGTGGGTTATGGGTATCGGTTCGTCCGTGAATGAAAATGCCCTCATACCTTCATCCACAAAGTCCTCCCTCTTTACCCGATTGAACACGTCTACGTGAGCTTCGCTGTGCAGATACCCTTCACGCTTCAGCCTGTCGCCCCATCCCCTCAAAATTTCACCATCTCGTAAGAGAGATCAGATGTATCTATAACCGTCCCTATTCCCGGCTTCGGGTTAAAATTCATCATCCTCTGGTATCCGGTCTGCTCCTGGAACGTGGAGCCGTTAACTGCCAGTATGCCCTTGTAGGTGGTTACGGAATGATCGTGAACGTGTCCTGTTACCAGTACATCAGGAACGGGATCTATGAGATAGTAGTCCGTCTTCAGCGGTATGAATGACAGATTCCTTCCGTACTCTGGCGCCAGGTGACCCCTCTTCAGCATTTCCGTCATGACAAGCGCGGTATCGTTCAGCGTTGCTCCAGGTATGGATTCTAGGAAATCAAAGATGGATGTGCCGTGATACAGGAGGAATATCCTCCCCGATACCTGTATCCATACAGGGTTCGAGAGGGAAACAACGTTCGGCGGGAAGAGGGAGGCAATATCTGGAGGGAGCGGGTTCTGCGGTTCCATTGGATAGACTATGTCATGGTTCCCAGGAATCAGAACGATCCTCGTGTGCTTTCCGAATCCAGATATTAGGTCCGCAAGCTCCTTGTACTGAAGATTGATGTCCTTTATCTCCAGATCGTTCTCCTGGTCTGGATACACACCTATCCCGTCCACAAGGTCGCCATTCATGATGACAAACGGGATTCCCTCAGAATTAACGAAGTCCACCATCTCCAGGAAGTTGTCCCTCATGAATTTCTTTGAACCCACATGGATGTCAGAAACCACAAGCACCTTCACCCCGAAATCAAAAACCTGCGGAGTCTTCGACACCTCCGGGTGATACACGTTCTCAGCGAAGATTGCCTCCCCGTCTTTGCTGTACTTGCCGGAAAAACCAAGAACCTCGTCCCTTATCACTATGTCCTTGTATGTCTTGGGAAGTATGACTTTCACGGACGCATTCTCATCCTCTATCTCAACTATCCTGAATCCCTTCTTAGTTTGAGAATAATCCGTGACTATCCCTGACACGAATACCAGCCCGTCAGTCTTCCGCGCCTTGGATACAGGGAAGAAAGAATGCGAGCTGCTTCTTGAGTTCAGCCTCTCATGGAGAAAACGATATCTAGAACGGAAGATGTCAACAAAGGAATCACTGACTCCGGGATATCCGTTAATGTTGAACTCCTTGACGATGGAAAAATCGTTAATCGCAGGAAGCTTGTCGATGGAGAAAATCGGTCCGGAGAAATCGAGCCTGTTCTGGTTCCTGATGACGTATTCAATTCCTCCCCTTCTCTCTATCTCTTCAACTACCCTCTCCTCGACGAGGCATCCCCTTTCAAGAAAAAATCTCTCGATATCGTCTTTCATTGGGCAATGAATATTCTGGCGTTAAAAATTTTTGTCAAATGCCTTCTTCGCTTCATCCATTCATGAAAAAGCATCAGGATATGTTTTCCATCTTGATTTTTCAAATTCCGTCGGTTCGGCGAAGCATATGAAGCTTCAAAGATGCATTCATAGGAAAGTGAAAGGTCACGCAACTAAGATGAAACAGGAAAGAGTAATAGGCAAAACTTCAATAATAGGGCGTGGACATCAATTCCCTCTTCAATAAGGACACGAGGATAATCGCGTTCGATGATGCCCCCTTTTCAAGGGGAGACAGGCATGCAGTCCTCTTGGGCCTGATAATGAGGAAGGACATGTACATAGAATCCATATTCAAGAGGAAAATAGAGGTCGATGGTTCAGATGCCACCGAGGCAGTTGTTTCAATGGTCAGGGAAAAGGGATCGGGGGTGAGCCTGATAATGACCCAGGGGATAACATTCGGAGGTTTCAACATTCTTGACGTGGATGAGGTGTTTCACAGCACGGGGATACCAATAATAAATGTGGTGGATCACGAGCCCGATCTTGCGGCCCTTAAAAGCGCCCTCAGGAAGCACTTCATCGACTGGGAAAGGAGGTTTTCCCTTCTTCAGGGGCACTTCTCCAGAGCGGACCGGTTGTATATCCAGTCCATAGGACTAGATTTCAAGCAGGCCTACAAGTTCGTGAAGCAGGTCACACTCTCAGGCCAGATGCCGGAACCTTTGAGGCTTGCCGACATGATTGCCAGCGTTATCCCCTAAATGGAATCAAGCCTGGAAAGCCTGAGGTCTCTCCTCTTTCTCTCAAGATATTTGTAAACGGTGCTGTGCTGATTCCCCCTCAGGATCATGAGGATGCTTTCCCTCGAAATTTCGTTCTGGATGTAATCCCCTATCAGCGATGCGGTGTTGCCGTAAATCGAGACGTAGGATTCCGAAAGCTCTTCTATCAGTTTCCTTGTTTTACCCCTTGAGCCGATCAGCCTTCCGCGAACAGTCTTTGCCCTCTTTGAATTCTTCCCCACGAAATCTTTGATGTCGATGACCTCCAGATACGTACCGGGATCAAACAGCCTGAATGCCTTCTGGGGTGAAAATCCCCTCCCTATGGCCCTAATGACGTCCCTGGTACGGATGCTCATTTCCGGATCAGTGATTGTGGAATCGTCCACAAGTACCTCCCCCGTCCCTGAATCTATCGTGATTTTCGTGTTTGAAATTTTTTCGATCTCTGCCCTCACTGAACCGTTCTTTCCAATGAGCACTCCCACCCTTTCCATCGGGATCCTAATCGAAAACATGCTCCTCACCAGTCACGTATTTCAGGACTCTGTCTTCACCGAGATCATATCCAAATTTGTTAAAAAAGTTTGTGATTATTTTTACATCCCTCCTTAGCAGAACGGATGCAGCGGGGTCTCTTGAGCTGATTGCCTGGGCCAGGTCTATCATATAGGGCTTCTTTCTGTAAACAAGAAAATTGTACTCGCTTAGGTCTCCGTGGACCAGCATCGCGTCTGCGTAGAGCTTTCTTAGAGACTCAACACACGCCAGCATCATATCTTTATCCACGGGGAAATCCTTCATCAACGGGGAAGGCCTAGTTCTAGTGCCTAGGTATTGCATCACGAGGACGTTGCCGAACACCTTAACAGGTCTTGGAACAAGTACGCCTGCGGAGTATGCAAGGGAAAGGTTCCTGAATTCTCGGAAAGCCCACTTTGCCACAAATTTCCTCCTGTTACCTGTGGTCTGCACATTCCATCTTTCGCCAGCATATCTTTCAATGTTCTTGAACGTTGAGGCCACGGTTTTGTAGATCTTCACGGCGAGGAACCGACCTTTAGACGACGCAGCAAATACAATGCTCTCCTTTCCCGAGGCAATAGGAAATTCAAATCTGTCAAGAGTTTTATCGGTGAAGAGCTTGTATATGTTAAGGAGAGTATACCTGTCGAAAACGTAACCGAAGACCTTCTCCGTTTCCTTGATCTTCTTCTCTACCTTCTCCTTGGCATCACTGCTGCTTGAATACATCTAGGATCTCTGGAAGAATCTGATTTCTGGAGAGATATGCGGCCTGCGTCTTTGTATACCTGAATGTTACATCGGCCCTATCGTCCTGGAAGCTCCAAGGCTTCACTATCACCAGATCCCCCTCCCTCATCCACATCCTCTTCCTGATCTTCCCAGGAATTCGTCCTACCCTAGTCTTTCCGTCGGCGCAAATAACGTTCAACCTTGAGCTGCCCAGCATCTTCTCTACGATACCAAACATCTCTCCCTTGTTCGGGTTGGGCAGTATGACCCTTGATATCTCTTCCTGTGCCTCTTTTTCATCCTCTGGCATTTCGTACTAAATATTTAGATTTTATAAAAATTTTGCGAATTTATTCCCGACCTGATCAATCTAAACGCTTGTCTCGCGGCAGCATCTCCTAAAAGACAACTTTAAGATATTAGGTTTGATTCCATCGCAGTGACCAGCCAGATTGAGGAATACGTGAGGGAAGGCATAAGGAACGTGAGGTCAAGGGACGAGCTGGAGAGGCTTCGTCTAGAAGTAACCAGGACGTTCCGTCTCAGGAGGGTTATAAGCAACACTGACATCCTCCTGATGCTCAGGGACGAAGAAAGAGGAAAATACAGGGACCTTCTTGTGAGGAAGCCAACAAGAACCCTCTCAGGTGTTTCTGTAGTGGCAATTATGACATCTCCCTATTCGTGCCCTCACGGTCGGTGCACCTACTGTCCCGGAGGCGTGGAATATTCGTCTCCGCAGTCTTACACGGGCCTCGAACCTGCTGCGCTGAGAGGAAGGCAGAATAATTACAATTCCTTTCTTCAGACAAGGAACAGACTTGATCAGCTTAGAAGGATAGGGCATCCAACTGACAAGGTGGACCTCATAGTGATGGGAGGAACGTTCACGGCCCGGGACGAAGATTACCAGAGGGAGTTCGTCAAGGGAAGCCTGGATGCGATGAACGGTTTCGTTTCTCGCGACATTGGGCAGGCGATCATGGAGAATGAGACAGCAGAAAACAGGTGTATAGGGCTTACCGTGGAAACGCGTCCTGACTGGTTCTTCGAAAAGGAGATCGACCTCTCTCTCAGCTATGGCACCACAAAAGTTGAGCTCGGGGTACAGACCACGTTCAACGACATCCACAGGGAAACTAGAAGAGCGCACCGTGTTTCTGACATAATCAGGGCAACTGCTCTCTCAAAGGATTCAGGACTGAAGGTGCTCTATCACCTTATGCCCGGAATCGGGGGGGTTGACTATGCCGGGGACATTGCAGTCCTCAGGAGGGTATTTGAAGATGATAACCTCAGGCCAGATATGCTCAAGATATACCCGGCGTTGGTTGTCGCAGGCACAGGATATTATAACCAATTCGTCAGTGGGGGATACAGGTCGTATGAAACTGAGGAAGCGGTGGAGCTCCTGTCGGAATTCTTCAGGTACATACCGAATTACGTGAGAATACACAGAATACAGAGGGACATACCGGTATACAAGATAGTGCAGGGCGTCAAGAGAAGCGACATTCACGATCTTGCCATAAGGAGGGCCATCGAGAAGGGGTACAAGATAAGGGAGATAAGGTACAGGGAAATAGGTCACAGGGGTCGCGCGGAAGGAAGGATAGAGATGCAGGTAACTACTTACCGCGCCTCAGGCGGGCTCGAGAAATTCCTTGAATTTGTCGATGAGAGGGACAAGATAATAGCATTCCTCAGGCTGAGGTTTCCTGGAGAGAATGTAACGAGGCATGAACTGGCGGGAAAGGCAATAGTGAGGGAGATAAAGACCTTCGGCAAGGAGGCGAGGATAGACGGGGAGGGGGAGTATCAGCACAGAGGTTACGGGAAGCGTCTCCTGAGGGAGGCAGAGGAAATCTCCAGGAATGAGGGGCTTGAGGGAATAGCGGTCATATCTGGCATTGGGGTACGGGAATATTTCCGAAAGGTAGGTTATGAGCTCTCGGGCCCGTACATGGTGAAGAGGACGGAATGGTTTTAAGGGAAAGGAAGTTATAGAGTTGTGTCGATGCTCATCGCCCTTTCCTTCACAGTCTTCCTGATAGCAATACTCTTCCTTCTCCTTTCCCTGGCAATGATAGCAAGAAAATACACGCTGAAAGGTGCATTGATATCCTCATTCTTTTTGGTGATATCGGTGGAGTATGCAGTTCTTCTCTATTTCCTGTTCCAGGGGATGAAGGTGAGCCTACTGCTCTTCGCCTCATCAGACCTGTTGATGCTCCTTCTCCTGATATTCCTGATGATAACAAGGTGATCCCTTGGATCTGCCCGGCAGGAAGGAACAGATTCTTGAATTCATATCAAAAAATCCGGGCTATCATTTCAGGGGCATCCAGAGGGAGCTGAGAATATCAACGGGCGTGCTGCAGTATCACATTTACAATCTCCTGAAGGAGGGAGAAATAGTTCAGAGGGAGATCAACGGGACAACTTGCTTCTTTCCCTCGAAGAGCTTCAGGGAGGAGCAGACGATCGTGCTCAGCCACCTGAGAAACAGGATAAGAAACAGAATACTGAGATCGCTGCTTGATGGGAAGACAAAGCCTCCCGGAGAGATCAAGGAGAGCGTCAAGATAGGGTCGTCCACTCTCAGCTATCATCTTTCCCTGCTTGTGGCTGATGGCGTCGTCGAGAAGGTTGTGGGGAAAGACGTCGTAGGATACAGGATCAAGAATCTGGATGTTTTCAAGGGTCTCGTGCTTGAGTACAGGGAATCCTTCACCGACAAGCTGATGAGGGATTTCATAGAGCTCTGGTCCAGGTGATCATTTCTTCCTGTAATAGAGATACAGGGACAGCACTATAGCAGCGAATATCGACGCCCCTATGAGGGCCGAATAGAGATAATCCATTGTGGCTATGCTCTTCTCCTGAAGCACCTGCATCTGGTAGTAGTCGAGAACCCTGCTCGTGAATTCCGCATTTGAAGTGAGAAACTGCTGCAGCGAAAATGAGAATGAGGTTGATGGCAACCTAAAAGAAAGTAAGATGGTGCTGTTCCCGCCTTGATTTTCAATCGTCAGGGAGACGTTGGTGGCCGTCCCGTTCACGTATACCTCACGATCCACAAGAAGGGAAAACGTGGAGTTCTCGTAGCTTAAAGAAAGATTGTAGTACGTGGAACTATTCTGCGGGAGGGCATATGAAGCGTTTGATAGCACGCTCTCCTCTATCGTGATAAACGGGAAGGAGGACGACCCCGAAACATTGAGAGATGAAATGAGGAGCCTTCCGGGCTGCAATGCGAGTCTCCCACCAGGTGATTGCGAGGGTAGCGTGACCTGCTCGGAAGGAAGAATGAAAGAGTATGTCGCATTCACGCGGTCACCTATGAACGACCTCATACTCGCAACGGACTGAATGGCGACAGACCCGTTTTCCCTGTTCACGTTCATCTTTCCCAAATGGACAAAGAAGTTTTCAGTCTGCCCGAAGGGGGATGTACCGAATGAGATTGACTCGACACTCATCACAGGAAATCCCGGTCCGCTGAGAGGGGACGGACTCATAAGTGGAAGATATCCAACCGCCCCTGTGATGATTATCAGAACGATGAATGCTTGGACCCTTTCGCTCAACGCCCATCAATCCAAAGGTCACTATAAAAATATGTGGTACAAATATCAAATCGCCGAGTAGCTGATCCTCTGCCCTTCAGTGATGGCCTTCCGAAGTGCCCTTCCATGGACGGATTTGGCCTTGACCTGAACTACCCCGTTCTTTGAAACCCTTGCAACGAACAAGGGAGAACCGTCCACCATGATCTCAATCTGCCTGTCCTTCATCTCCTCTCCGATGTAAAGGTTTATCTTCGTGTTCGTGACCTCTACGGACTGTGGTGTTCCAGCCTCTGATCTCATCTCCTCCACGTCCACAGGCATCCCCGCACTGTGTTCCAGGGATTTTATTCTCCCTCCCCCTCTCCCTATCACCTCTCCCTTGTATTGCTCAGGAACGTAGAGCTTGAGCCGGCCGCTCTCCTCTATGTCTATCCTATGGGGTATCCCCTCCAGTTCCTTCTCAACGGTATTAAAAACACTCTTCATGTCCCTCCTCTTCCTCCCCGATGCAGGAACTACAACCACCTGCTCCCCGAACGTGTATATCTCGTAAAGAAGTCTTGCAGTGAAGAAATCCTTTACCTCTATCACAGGCCTGGCAAGATCCTCCTCGCTCATTCCTGTGGGAATCTTCACCGAGTAGGAAAGGTCCAGTACCTCCTTTATGGCTCCGCTCTCAATGAATATTATCGTGTCTATTATCTGGGGTATGAGACCAAGCTCTATCTTCCCAACGAACCTCTGGAGGGCGTCAATTGCCCTGGACGAATGTATGACTCCCAACATGCCAACCCCTGCCAGACGCAGGTCAGCATATATCGTAAAATCATCTGATACCCTGATCTCATCGAAGACGGTGTAATCAGGCCTCTCAAGTAGAAGTATGTCACCTGTTTTCTCTATCGATCCCTCTAATGGGGTAAGCTGGGTGATCTCCTCGGAAACCTGGAGATCCCTTGGTTTCTCTATGGTCTTCACTATCTTCCCAAGCGAGTTGTAATACTCCGCAAGGGCCTGTACGAACGTGCTCTTGCCTGCGCCAGGCCTGCCAGACACAAGAATCCCCTCTGCTCGATCCCTGAACCTCCTCATCAGCTGTTCCTCAATCTTGTAATCATCCAGGCTCAATTTCTTTATAGGCCTCACCGCCGTTATCTCTATTCCGTCGCTGACAGGAGGCCTCGTCACTATGATTCTGATGTTTCCCAGCTGGACAACCGTGGCTCCCCTCGCATCAAGATCAATAAGGCTCTTGGGGTCATTCCTCGCCCTCTCAACGATGTCATTCGCTATCGTGATTATCTCCTCCCTCGAAACAACGGAAGACCCATATTCGAGTTTCCAGCTTCCAGGTTTCCCTATCTTGAACCTGGGCCTTGTGCCTTCTTTGAGATGCACGGACATGGTATTTTCCGAAAAGAACGTCTCTATCCTCTTGGAAAGAAGCTGTATCGGCTCGAGATATATCGCCTCTATACCCTTAACCTCAGCGATGGATTTCTGAACGTAATCTCCTGTTACCAGAATGGACCCCGTATCAAGGGCTGCCTGCCTGACCAGGTCATCAATTTCCCCGCTCTTTGCCCTCTTGATCTGCCACTCAGAAGGCCTTTTCCCGTGAAACACGAGGTTTATGAGCCCTTCGTCGCACATCTTTCTTAATTTCTTCATCTCCTCTAAGCCTGCGAAGCCAATGCTCCTTCCCTCGTTTGCCTGATGTTCTATCTCCGAGATTACAGATTCAGCTATGACTACCGTTGAAGGAGTCTTCCCCTTCAGGAATTCACAAAACCTTCCGTCGACTATCACAGACGTGTCAGGAATGTATGACTTTGTTTCTCTTTCCATTCTATCACCTCATTCCCATTCTATAGTAGCCGGTGGCTTGTCGGTGATGTCGTACACAACTCTCGTGATCTCAGGGACTCCGTTCGTTATCGCCGACGATATCCTTCCCAGCACTTCATGGGGGATTGGAGAGAAGTTCGCTGTCATGCCATCCGTAGAGTTGACGCACCGTATCGCAACCGTGAATCCATACACCCTTCTGTCGCCATGAACCCCTGTACTCCTATCCGAGAGTAGAACCGCGAAATACTGCCAGGGTTTCTGGTCCAGCTTATCAATCTCTCTTTCAAGTATGGCGGTAGCCTTTCTCAGGAGATCGAGTTTCTCCCCGCTCACCTCCCCCATGATGCGGACAGCCAGGCCTGGGCCGGGGAAGGGCTGTCTTTGCCACGGTATTCCGAGATGCTTCGCAACCCTCCTCACCTCATCCTTGTAGAGGTCTCTTAGTGGTTCCACTATGTAGAGATTTAGATGCTCCGGCAGGCCTGCAACGTTGTGGTGACTCTTTATTCTGTCCCTTATCCCCCCGCCAGACTCTATCCAGTCAGGAGCTATGGTTCCCTGGATCAGGTAGTTAGCTCCGAAAGCTTTTGCCTCTCTCTCGAACACCTCTATGAACGTGTTCCCAATGACCTTCCTCTTCAGCTCAGGCTCCCTGATACCCTTGAGTCTTTCGAGGAAAAGGTCCCTTTCATCCAGGATCCTGTGATTGACGCGAAGCCTCTCCAGGGTTCTGCGGACGTCCTCGTCCTCCCCCTCTCTCATCAGCCCTGTGTTCACGTAGATAGCGAGGACGGAATCCCCCAGGGCATCTGATGCGATCTTCGCAGCAACAGTGCTATCTATCCCTCCGGATACCGCGATTATAGCGCGTCCCCTGACTTCATTCCTCACCTTTTTAACGGCTTCCAGATAGAATTCAGATGGGGAGAACAATTCAGATCAGTTCTCAGGTCTTCAGAAGGACAGCCAGGAATATGAGAAGCGCTATCACCGCTCCAATGATGGCGGAAACGAGGTACAGGATGCCGTTGTAGATTACCTGCGAGAGGATGACATGAAGCCCTGTCCTGGCAAAATATGTTATTACCCATACCACAAGGCCAACCAGGCCCAGCACTGTCCCGAATGCCCTGACCCTGCCAGAACCGAAGTAGGCAGCGAATATTCCGAGAACAACCAGGGAGAGACCTAATATCAGGAGAATCATCGCCACGAAGACGTCCCATGAATTCATGTGAACACCCTCACATCTTGATTCCTGTTAACGTCTTCGTATCAAGGATGCCGTCTATCATCCTAATCTTTTCCATGACGATCTGTCCTAGCTCAGTAAAATCCTTCGTCTCCAGCTTGGCTATGAGGTCGTACTCCCCAAAAAGCGGGTGAAGCTCAACGACCTCCTTGATCTTAAGTATCTCATTGTAAACCTGATGTTCCTTGCCGGGGACGGTGCTTATCAGTACAAATCCAACTGCCAGATTGACCACCGTCGTTTAATAGACATATGTTATAAATCCTTTTCTGGCTGTTCAATGGAGGGGTGCATGGGAAACACGTGCAATGCAGGGGAAATTTTCAAAAAATTATACTAACAAAATTTTTTAACTCATAATAACTAACCTGGATATGGCCTCAGTTGATATTGACCTAATTATAGGTGGGCCACAGGGTGGGGGGATTGACAGTGCGGCCCAGATCATTCTAAGGGCATTTTCCATAGCAGGATACGATGCGTACGGCATAAGGGAGTACCACTCCAACATAAAGGGAAGGCACAGTTATTTTCACGTGAGGGTTAGGGATGGTCCGGTCAGGAGTCTCAGGTACCCGACAGACCTTCTTGTATGCCTCGATTCGGAGAGTCCTTTTGTGCACATGGATGATGTTTCCAGCAATTCCATCGTTCTGTTCGATGAGGACCTTACAAACACAAAGCTGGAGCAGGTCCTTACGATGGAGCCGGAAACGAAGAAGCACATAGCAGAGAAACTCAAGTCCGAGGGTTTCGATGCCACGCTTGCTGGCGCCCTAAGGCACGCGGAGAAAAGAGGAGCAAAGCTGTATCCCGTTTCGTTCAGGGACCTAGTGGTTGAGGCACTGGGTCCAAACAAGCCGCCAGCAAGGTATGCGAACACCCTTGGGGCATCCCTTGCAATGGCCATCCTCGGTCTTCCCTCGAGTTTCACGAAGACGGGCATAGAGAGCGTTTTCGGCAGGAAGAAGGAAGTGGTGGAGGACAACGAGAAAATTCTGAACGTTGGGTACGGTTACGTGAGCCGCCACGGTACCGGGAACGGGCGTGAGCTTCCAGTTAGGGAGACGGGGGACAAATATATATTGACCGGGAACGAGGCCATAGCGATAGGAAAGATGATCGGCGGTCTGAAGCTTCAGACATACTACCCGATAACTCCTGCGGCGGATGAGAGCTTCTTCCTGGAGGGACATGATTATTTCTCCACTTCTGAGGACGATGATATGACCAAGGAAAGCGAGCTCCTGAAGAACCTTGGGGTGGTTGTGGTTCAGGCTGAGGATGAAATTTCTGCCATAGCCATGGCGATATCAGGTGCCATGACGGGTGCGAGGGCGGCCACCGGTACATCCGGGCCAGGCTTCTCCCTTATGGCAGAGGCCCTGGGATACGCCGGAATAAATGAGGTACCTGTCGTCGTCACTCTCTACCAGAGGGGAGGCCCAAGCACGGGACTTCCAACCAGGAACTCCCAGGCGGATCTGTTGTTCGCCATTTACGGAGGTCACGGAGAGTTTGTGAGGATTGTATATTCCTCAGGTGACGTTCCGGAGGCTATTGAGGATGCGGTCAAGGTCTTCAATTTCGCGGAGAAGTTCCAGGTGCCCGTCATACATATACTTGACAAGAACCTTGCCAACTCCTTTTACGTGATAGGCGGGATAGACTACAGCAGGATAAAGATTGAAAGATGGAAGAGGGAGGAATCAGGCGGAACTGCGGAGAGATTCAAGTTCACAGAAGATGGTATATCTCCCATGAGGTTGTACGGGAAGGACATAATATGGCTTACGGGAGATGAGCACAGCGAGCTTGGCCACATCACAGAGGATCCGGAGACAAGGGATATGATGATGGAGAAGAGGATGAGGAAGGCCGAGGCGATACTGAAGGGAATTCCTGAGGAAGACCAGGTGCAGCTTTACGGCGACAGCAATGCGGATTTCACAGTGCTGTCCTGGGGCACAAACAAGGGCGTGGTTCTCAGCGTTCTGGAGAAACTCAGACGTGATGGAATCCACGGGAATTTTGTCTACGTGAAACTCATGAACCCGTTCCCCTCGAATCTCGTTTCCAGGTACCTGTCTAAGTCAAAGGTCATAATCGACCTTGAGAACAACTACACCGGTCAGCTTTCAAATCTAGTGAGACAAAACTGTGGAATAGTTGTGGGTAATCATCTTTTGAAATACAATGGAAGGCATGTCACGGATGACGAAGTTTACGAGGGAATCAAGCGCATCATTTCTGGAAAGGAACACAGGGTGGTGATGACCGGTGGCGCATAATTTCAGGACTGACCTCTGGGTAGACTGGTGCCCTGGTTGCGGGGACTTTGGCATCCTTGCAGCAGTGCAGCAGAGCATGGCGGAGCTGAACAGGAGACCGGAGGATTTTGTCGTCCTCTCGGGAATAGGCTGCTCCGCTAAAACCCCGCACTACATAAATGCGGGCGGGATGCACACTCTCCACGGCAGGGTCATCCCGTTTGCCACGGGTATCAAGCTTGCTAATCCCAATCTCACGGTGATAGTGGACGGGGGAGACGGGGATCTCCTGAGCATTGGAGCAGGTCACTTCGTTGCTGCCGGAAGAAGGAATGTGGATATGACAATAATAATACACAACAACGGCGTCTACGGTCTCACGAAGGGGCAGGCATCGCCTACGCTTCCACGCGGAACTAAGACGAAGGGCCTTCAAAGACCCAACATAATGGATTCCCTGAATCCAGTTGCTCTCGCGCTCTCTGTAGGGTACACGTTCGTTGCAAGAGGTTTCTCGTTTGATGTGAAGCACACGAAGGAACTCATCCTGAAGGCGATAAGGCATCGCGGCACTGCCGTCATAGACCTCCTTCAGCCGTGCCCGACGTACAACGACATCAACACCAAGGAATGGTATGAGGAGAGGATATACTATTTGGACAAGGATCCTACCTGGGACCCAGTGGTGAAGGAGGCAACATCAGAAGCCGTGGAAGAAAAGTTCGTCCAGGCGGTGAAGAAGTCTCTTGAATGGGGTGACAGGATTCCCATTGGCGTCCTATACCAGAATGAATTTGTTCCCTCCTATGAGGAGAGGATTGCAGAGCATATCCCTAACTACTTCGCGGAGCCGCCAAGCGATTCGCCGATCCTTAATTCAAAGGGAGAGCCTATTGCCAGGATGGAGACTATATTCAGCGATAGGCTGATAAGGAAATGAGGATTGGCGGCCACCTCTCAACGAAGGACGGCTTCCCCAAGCTTCCAGAAAACGCAATTAAGCTAAGCCTAAGAACGTATCAGTTCTTCTCCAAGAACCAGATGCAGTGGAAGGGTAGTCCAATAAGGGAAGAGGATGCCTTGGGTCACAGAGAGGCCGCAAGGAAATACGGTATTGAGGATGAAGCGATCCACGCATCTTACCTCATAAATCTGGGAACACCGGAAGAGGATAAATTCAGGAAGTCTTACGATGCGTTCATCGACGAAATAAACAGGGCGGAAAAGCTCGGGGTCAGGCTTCTCATCTTCCATCCTGGGGCTCACATGGGTTCAGGCGAGAAGAAGGCACTGGAAAGGATATCCCGCGCAATAGATTCAGCCATTGATGACACCAAGGGCAGCCACGTCTCCCTGATTGTGGAAAACACTGCAGGCCAGGGTTCCGTGGTGGGGTCAACGCTGGAGCATCTGCAGTCGATAATGGACGGAGTTGAGAAGAAGGAGAGGCTAGGCTTCTGCATCGATACCTGCCACGCATTCCAGGCAGGGTATGATCTCAACAGCTCCCTTGACGAATTCATCTCAGAATTCAAGGAGAAACTTGGGATCGGAACGCTCAAGGCAATACATCTCAACGATTCCAAATATCAGCTCGGAAGACACCTGGACAGGCATGAGAACCTTGGCAAGGGCTTCCTTTCAAGGGATTTCTACGTGAACATCTTCTCTAGGAAGGAATTGAAGGATATTCCAGCATATCTTGAGACCCCTCTGGGTGAGGAAGGCTATCCTGACGACCTGAAATTCCTGCGGGATCTGGGAATAAAGCTATAGGCCCTTAGTCACGCCTTTTTCCACGAGAGATTTCGCCGACCTTACAACGCTCTCCGCAAGTTTGCTGCCAAATCCCTGGATCCTCTCGATTTCCTCGGGGGATGAACGTGCTAGCCTTTCAAGATCAAATCCGTTCATCCTCAATCTCCTCGCCCTCACCCTGCCTACTCCCGGAAGGAAAGTCAGGGGTACTATGTCCTGGAGAACCCCGTTTGCTATACGATAGTTGAGCACCCTCAGGTCCGTCCTGGATTTGTTCAGCACCCGGGAAATTTCGTAGAGCGAATGCGAGAGCCACTCCGCGATCTCCACCCTGCTTCTCAGATCTGCGGGCCAGATGTGATGCCTCTCGACAATCTCGTCCTCAGGTACCTCGTCTATCCAGTCGCTAAGTATACTTGCCACCTTCGCGCTCTCAGGTGTCACCCGGAAGGGAAGATTTATTATTCCCGGAAATGAGAGCTCCTCCCTTTCCGTAACGTAGAGTGGCGGCATATCAGGTGTGGAACAGATACCGAGAAGAATCTGGTCAACGTCCTCGAGATCGCAAACCCTGCTCAAGATCACGCCGGTGATGGGATCAACGTACAGCTCCGATACCTTCCTCCCAAATGGGGTTGCCCTGAAGGTCTCGCTGCCAGAGATCATTCCATTTTCCTTTAGAAAAGCAAGGCTATCGTCTATCCACTCATCCATCACTATGTTCTGGCGGTGCGCCAGAGTTCGCGAAAAGAAATGCCTCAGGGCATCCCTCGTTCTGCACAGGCTGGATGATATAAGTCCCAGGACGTGCATCCTTGTCTTCCCCTCGTCAAGCCTTGAAACTATGCTCTCAAGCTCCCCCTCTATGTAGTTTGAAAATGTGTCGAGAAGCCTCGCCTTTGAAGAATAGATGTAACCGAATCCTACGGAATCATACTTAACCCTTCCGGCCCTGCCTAGCATCTGCTGGACCTCAAGATTTGGAATCTGCACGGAGGAAAGGCCGTTGTACCTAAAGGTATCCTTTATTATGACGCTCCTCGCAGGTAGGTTGAGGCCTGCAGCAAGCGTGGTTGTTGCAACTATGAGCTTTATCTTTCTTTCCCTGAAGAGCCTCTCCACCAGCCTCCTGTGCTCAGAGAGCATTCCGGCGTGGTGGAACGCCGTTCCCCTTCTCAACACCGATAGGAGCTTCTCCGATCCAGGGGACTCCTGGTCCAGCGAGATGGAATCCAGCTCCTCTCTCTCGGAATCGCTGAGGACCCTTTGAACGCTTCTGGAGAGCCTTTCAGCTGCGCTTTCCGCCTCCCTCCTCGATTTCACAAAGATCAGGGTCTGACCGGAGTTGGAGAGAGTCTCAACAACGAAGTTATCAAAGGAATTTATCTCCCTTACCGCAGATCCCTGGTCGTCGTAGAGTGCATCAGACGTGAGAATGAACCTCTGCAGCGGAACCGGCCTGAAATCACTCCTTATGCCTGTGGCCTGCAGCCATTCAGCTATTTCATCAACATTGCTCACAGTTGCAGACATCGCGATGAACTGCACTCCCTCGACCACCTCCCTTATCTTTGATATCACAATCTCCAGCGTACTTCCCCTGGTCTCGTCCTGGATGTTGTGTATTTCGTCAAACACAACAAACCCCAGTCTGTCAAAAACCGAAGGGTTGTTCCGAAGGATAGAATCCACCTTCTCTGAAGTTGCTATTATCACATCGTATTCCTTGAGATAATTTGAGGGCCTGTCGTAATCTCCAGTGCTTATAGCAACCTTGAGGCCAGCCTCGGAAAATCTCTTCATCTCTTCGAACTTCTCCTCCGCCAGGGCTCTCAGCGGGACGATATAGAGCGATCTCAGCCCCTTCTTCCATGCAAGGATAATCCCGAAATATGCCACTATTGTTTTCCCCGAGGAAGTTGGCGTAGCAAGAAGGACTGATCGGCCATCGAGGAGTGCCTCCATAGCCTCCTCCTGAAACGAGTACAGCCTCTCTATGCCCTCAGCCTTTAGGTAAGCGGAGAACACATCAGGAATTGGAATACGGTTCAAGGTTCAAATTACCTCTTTCCCCACGAAATCTCTAAGAACCTTTGGAACTACTATCTTCCCTTCGTCCGTCTGGTTATTTTCAACTATTGCCACGAGTGTCCTCGTCGTGGCGACAAGAGTCGAGTTAAGTGTGTGGATGTATACATTCCCACCCGGTCTCCTCATCCTTATCATCAGCCTTCTTGCTTGGTAATCGAGGTCATTAGACGCGCTGACCACTTCCCTGAAGAGGCCCTGCGCGGGATACCAGGCCTCTATATCGAACTTCCTGCTTGCAAGGTTTCCAAGGTCCCCTGTTGCGATGTCTACGACCCTGTAAGGTATCTCAAGGAGATCGTAGAATTCCTTCGCATTTTCCAGAAGCTTCACATGGTACTCCCTCGACTCCTCAGGCTTCACGAATGCAAACTGCTCTATCTTGTTGAACTGATGGACCCTGAATATGCCTTTCGTGTCCTTCCCGTGAGCGCCGGCCTCCCTCCGGAAGCAGGCAGAAATGCCGGAGTAGAGGAGGGGCAGCTCATCCTCTTCCACTATCCTATCCATAAGGTACGCGGCTATCGGGTGCTCTGAGGTCGCTATGAGGTAAAGGTCCTCTCCCTCTATCTTGTAGAGAGTGTCCTCGAATGCAGTGAAGTCCGTCGCTCCGCTCATCGCAGTCCTATTGAGCATAAATGGTGGCTCGAGGGGAACAAACCCCCTGTCCCTGAGGAACCGCAGGGCAAAAAGCTCAATGGCGTTTTCCAGGAGAACAAGGTCCCCGAGAAGGTAGTAAAATCTCGCCCCTGCAACTGTTGCAGCAGTTTCAAGATTCACAAGCCTTCTGGCTTGAAGGAGGTCAACGTGGCTCTCCGGCCTTCTTTGGATCACCTCAAATTCCATTTTACCGTTTGATTGTTTCCTGAAACTCTCCACATCTCCGGAGAAGACTTTTGCCTTGCCAGAGAAGAAAACGGGTCTGTTTCCGCTCTCGTCTTCAGCCACAGGAGCATCCGGATCTACGACGTTGGGGATCCTTCTCAGGACAGAGTCACGCGCTTCCTCCTTCTCCCTGAGCCTTTTCTCAAGCTCACTGATCTTCCCATCTATTTCCTCCGCCATAACCTTCAGTTTGGATATATCCTCGCCAGTCCTGATCATTTCACCGATCTTCCTTACGAGGGAATTCTTCTCGGCCTTCAGCTCGTTCGTTCTCCTGAGGAGTTCCCTCCATTCCTGATCAAGCCTTATTGCTTCGTCCACGATCTTGGTATCCTGAAATCTCTTTCTCTGGCTGTCGTACAGCACCTCTGGTCTCTTCCTGAGAAGGTTGACATCTATCACATATTGCGAACGAGTTCCCTCTAATATAATTTGTTCGCATTCAGTGACGATGCTGAAGGAAAATGCTCACTTCCCGGAATTCATAGTCTTAAGCAAGAAATCAAGTTTCTGCCTGAGAACCTCGGAAATTTCCTTTCCTGCGAATTGCCCCCTTACCTCCTTCATCACCCTTCCCATCAGAAGCTTGAAGGATGCCTCTCCCCTCTCCCTTACGGTCTGGGCGTTTTCTTTTAGCACTCTCTCTATTATCCTCTCCAGGTCCTGGCGGGTGAGGGTGCTGTACGTGAAATTCTCCGCCATCTCGCCTGTTTTCCCATTCTCATTTACGAGAAGCCTAAGCTTATCTCCCTTCTCGAGCATTATGACGCGTCCATCAGGGAGGTTGAAGGAGCCTTGAAGGTAGAGAGGCTCAAGTGCTTCAACAGGAATATTTCTTCTTGCCTCCCTGTGCATGAGGAACCTTGCTGCCCTCACGTCCTTCTCTTCGGAGGAGAAGACTGTTGACAGAAACCTCGCGCAGAGCTTCGGATTTCCAAATTCCCTGCTGAAGTCCTCGAGAACATCGTCGTACTCCTTCCTCACCGATGCGGCGGCTTCCTGTGCTGGGATCCCGAGGGATTCCAGCTGAGCTATCCTTTCCTCGATGCTCACCGGCATCCCTTTCCTCACCTCATCGAGGTACACGTCGCTCACCTCAATTATAGGGATATCAGTCTCGGGATACATCCTTGAACTTCCAGGGAGAGGGCGAAGGAAGCGCGTTCCATCCTCGGCCGCCGCACGCGTTTCTGCAGGAACTCCCTCGAATGCTTCCGCTATTCTCCCCTCTATGATCCTCATCCCCTTCTCCACCTCCCCTGAGTTAACGGCAATTATACCGAATGCATCGTCCTTGCCGCATCCCAGATTCCTGAAAAGGAGAGATTTCTCCTCCTCCGTTATCCCGTAATTAGGAAGCTCGTCGGAATGTATTATACCGCCTATACCCTGAGCCCTTAGCCTCTCCGCAATCTCAGAACCTAGCCTGAAGCCCCCTCTGTGAAGGAGACCGCCGAGGGCAGGAAGCCTGAAGCAGACTATCCTCTTCCCATCATCGCGTGCCTTTGAGATCAGCGACGAACCCCTGAAAAGATCCTCTTTGGTCACGTCCACCGGTACTATCTGTCCTTTTTCGCCTCTTCCCCTAAGAATCGAGGAAATCGCAATGAGAGATTTCTGTCGTTCTATCTCCTTTTCCAGGACCCTTTCTATCTGGGAGAGGGACTGGACTCCCTTGATCTCCACCCTGTTCCCTCCCCCAATTGAAATGTTCAGGTCCTGGCGTATGCTGCTCACCTCCCTCCTTATCATCCTGCTCCTCCTTACCGTGAAACCTATCGCCTCCGCAACCTCCCTCGCCTCCTTCGGAGAGCCGATGTCAGGCTCGGTGGATACTTCTATGAGGGGAATTCCGAGCCTGTCCAGGGAATAAGTTACCTTCCCTCTTTCTTCCCTGATCTTCCTGCAGGCCTCCTCCTCCAGGGTGACCGTTGCGATACCTATGTTTCTTCCATTGTATGAGAATGTTCCGGAGAGGCCAACTATTCCTGTCCGCTGGAATCCAGATGTGTTGGAACCGTCAACCACAATCTTCCTCATAAAATGTATGTTGTCCACTATCCTGCAACCGAGCATCATCGATACAAGCAGGGCAGCAGAAATCGTTTCCTCTCCTGGCGGGTGAGGGGGCTCCTCATCCATTTCCACAAGGCACGAATTCCCCGAGATTATGTATTCGAACACTTTCCCCTTCGCTGATTCCTGCATTGCAGCCAGATCGCGCTCGCCCCTCTCTCCCGAGACCACTGTCAACCTCCTGACGAACGTTCCGAGATTTGTCCTGTCCTCCTCCCCAGGACAGGAGCAGAACAGCTTCCTTCCCTTCACCTGAAAGTGAATCTCCAGGCCTATCTTGACCTCAATCCCTTCTTCTGTCAGAGATCTCACCTCTCAGGTTCACCGTCATCATCTTTCTCGCTGTATCTTGGTCAAAATTTCCAAGAAGGAATGAAAGCTTGGTGAGTGCAACCTCAGGCAGCATGTCACCGAGAGGTATCACCCCCGCCTTGACTAGATTCCTCCCGGTGCTGTAGACGTTAAGATTCACGCTGCCGAAGAGGCATTGCGACGTCATCCCTATTATCTTTCCTGATGAAATGTGCTCTTGGATTTCGGGGATGAGGTTGTTTGAAACGTGTCCCAAGCCTGTGCCCATGATAATTGCCCCATCCTTGCCATCCAACGCTTTGTTTAACTGCTCCTTATCCATCCCAGGGTAGTAGTAGAGCAGAGCAACTTTGTTGCTCATTCTCTCATATAACTTCATAGGCTCCTTGCCGATTTCCCTGTAGCTCTTCCAGTGGATTTCGAGCTTGTCGTCAATATATCCCAGGGAGTCGGAGTTCACGCTTCTGAAGGCATCCCTTCTTGATGTATGCATCTTCCTTGTTCTCACACCAGAAAGTATCTCGAGCCTGTCGTCCCCGATAGACGAATGCATCACTATAGACACATCAGCCAGCCTCGTTTGGGCAACCTTGACCGCTCCAAGCAGGTTGAGGTAGGCATCGGATGACGGCCTGTCGGATGACCTTTGCGACGCAGTGAACACTATTGGGGCCTCGGGATTCTCAATGAGGAAAGAGGTCGCTGAAGTTGTGTAGGCAAGGGTATCCGTTCCATGGGTCACCACGACGCCAGCCCCGTCAGATATCTTCTCATAAATTTTCCTTGCAATGCTAACCCAGTTGTCCACCCTCATATCCTCGGAAAAAATATTCAGGGCGATCTCCGCATCAATTGAGGCAATTTCAGCCAGTGCGGGGTGAGCGTAAAGCATTTCCTGTGCAGTGGTCAGCGGTCTGACTGCACCGGTTTCATAATCCACGTAGCTGGCTATCGTTCCCCCCGTTCCGATGAGATGAACTTTTTTACCGCTGCCGGAACCCTCTCCCCTTTCTGGCCTCTTCTCCGTGTGCTTTGATAACAGCTTGATCCCGGAAAGGGTACTGTTGTTGAGCGACAGGTTATACCCGCTCCTAAGCTTGATTACGGTCACCCTTTCGTCCCTGGATATAAATGTTCCAACAATTTCCAGGCCCTTCCAAGTGACGCGGACAGTATCTCCGGGTTCCATAGTGTGTTCCACTCACATGCATAAGGAATTCTTAGAAATAGTTGCCGTAGATCTTCCATCCACGGATGGGGGCAGAACAAATGATTTAACTATCCCCTGCATGTAGAGGCATGCGCCCTCTTCTCATTGGGAGGTTCCAGCCGTTTCACAATGGTCACCTCTGGCTTGTCGGGAAGATAGTTAATGAATATGGCTCAATAATCATAGGTATAGGAAGCGCGCAGGAATCGCACACGCTTGTCAACCCATTCACTGCGGGTGAAAGGCAGTACATGATACAAAGGGCCCTCGAATCCAATTCCATCCATGATTTCTATCTAGTCCCTATTGAGGACATTTACAGAAACAGCCTCTGGGTCAGTCACATCATATCCCTGACCCCTCCGTTTGACGTAGCCATATCAGGGAATCCGCTAGTGAAACGTCTATTTCAGGAAGCGGGGAAAACGGTAATAGAGCCGGAAATGAAGTCAAGGGAAATCTATTCGGGGAGGGAGATCAGGAAGAAGATGATAAATGGCGAGGAATGGGGGCACCTTGTCCCAACGGAAGTGCACAGGGTGATCCTGGAGATTGACGGCGTCAAGAGGATGCAGGACCTGGCAAAGACCGATGAAGTTAATAAGTGAGATGGATTAACGGACGAAATGAAGGAGATGGAATTTGTCGTTATAGATAAGGGCAAGGACTACATTGTATACGAAGTTCTGAACAACGACAACACTATCCTCAGGCCCCTTGTTGAGGAGATTGAGAATGATGCAATGGTGGAAAGCGTGAAGTACTATATGGATCACCCTTACCTCTCCAATCCCAGGATCACGATAAAAGTCAAGCAGGGCAAGCCCCAGGCTGCCCTAAAAAGGAGTCTCAGGAGGATGGAAAAGGTATTCGAGAACCTCCGATCACAGTACAGGAAGATAAACACCCAGTAACTTTTTATTTGAATTAGGCTTTCCTTTTCATGGATTCAATAGAGGCGAGGGTAATAGAGCTGGATAAGTACGAGGTGAAGAACCCCCTTGTGATTCTTGGGTTCGTTGAAATGACGACCCTCGGGCTCCTGACGACCTCCTACATAATAGAACAGAAGGGCCTGCACCAGATTGCACAGGTCAAGTCCGTTCACATTCCTCCCGTTGCTGTTTTCATCGGCGGGAAACTTAGGTCTCCGTTCAGGATATATGCAAGCAAGGACGGCTCCCTGATGGTTATAACGTGCGAGGTGCCAGTGGACGATGAAGGGCTTTACGAAATTTCTTCCGTTCTTCTGAAGTGGCTTGAGAACATCACTCCAAGGGAGATAGTGATAATAGACGGGATACCTGTCAAAGGGTTCCTCGAGCAGAGGGATGTTTATGCGGCAGCTCCCTCCAAGATCCTGGAATATCTCTCAAAGTTTGGTGTGAAGAACGCGGAGTCCGCGATCATTTCGGGGCTCGGAGGGGCGCTCATAAACGAGTCCCTCGGGAAGAAGATAGATGCGCTCACACTTATGACTCCGAGCTCGGTTGATATTCCGGACCCACAGGCCGTGCTTTCCATCATAGACATCTTGAACAAGGCATACGGGCTCAACGTTGAAACCGCAATACTTGAAGAATCTGTCAAGAAGCTCCAGGAACAGGAAAAGGCAGTTATAGACAAGTACAACCAGCTCCAGAAGGAGAAGTCTCAGAAGGTCCCAGAGCAGTCCATATATGGCTGAGGGAAGGGATGGAGGGTCCCGCATGCCATCGGTCTCTGTGATAGGCGGAAGCCAGGTACCGGAGAGCATATGCAGAGAGGCGGAAGAGGTTGGGAGGCTACTTGCGAGGAGGGGTGTGACGGTGTTCTGCGGAGGGCTAACCGGCGTGATGGAATGCGTATCTCGAGGGGTAAGGGAGGAAAATGGTCTTGTCATAGGTATCCTTCCGGGCAGGTCGCCTGAAGAAGGTAACAAGTACCTTTCCGCCGCGATTCCCACGGGCATGGGTTACGCTAGAAATTTCCTTGTCGCCAGAGCGGGGGACGTGGTGATAGCGATAGACGGCTCCACAGGCACTCTCTCCGAAGCGGCGTTCGCCCTTGCCGAGGGAAAGGATGTTGTGGCCCTAGGGGAGATAGTGATAGAAACGAGGAAGGAGAACGAGGGGAGGTTCATAAAGGTCAGCTCTCCAGAGGAAGCTGTGGAG
The DNA here is from genome assembly GCA_049966795.1 of Thermoplasmata archaeon. Lineage (GTDB taxonomy): Archaea > Thermoplasmatota > Thermoplasmata > Thermoplasmatales. Next base: position 27,516 of record JBMFTY010000006.1, on the reverse strand, counting down.
ATCGCGGTCAATATAGCAAGCGAGAGAAGAAAACAGGGAGAACCAATTGCATAAAGAATTTATTAGTCGAATGGACTGACTGTATATGAGCTCAAATTCAAATTTAGAAGAGGCTCTGTGGATAAGAAAGAAGGCGATGGAGCACACGGAGCTTTTCGGCAGGTCCATACCACTCATTGCCAGCGAGAACCTCATGAGCCCGTTGACAAAGGAGATGGTGATCTCAGACCTGAACAACAGGTATGCTGAGGGCCTGCCGGGGCACAGGTACTACCAGGGCAACGGCATTGTGGACGAGATAGAGATAAAGGTTGAGGAATTGGCGAAGAGGCTTTTCGACGCGAAACAGGCCGACGTCCGCCCCATATCGGGTACGAACGCAAATCAGGCGATCACGTTCGCATTTCTCCAGCCAGGGGAGAAGATACTCACTCCAAGCCTTGATTCCGGTGCGCACATCTCTTCCGCGGAGTTTGGTGCCGTGGGGATGAGGGGCGCAGTCATCAAGAACATGGCTTTCAACGTCAGGGAAATGAGGATAGATGTGGACGAAACGAGGAAGATAATCCTCCAGGAGCGGCCCAGGATCACCCTGTTCGGTTTTTCCGTCTTCCTCTTTCCGGCCCCGATAAAGGAACTGAAGGACGCGCTAGACGAAGTTGGTTCCGTCGTGTGGTACGACGGTGCCCATGTCCTCGGCCTCATTGCGGGAAAGAAGTTTCAGGATCCGCTGAGAGAGGGAGCAGATCTGATTTCTGGCAGCACGCACAAGACATTCCCCGGTCCCCAGCACGGGATAATACTGGGAAACACGGATGACGAAAAGTGGAAGAGAGTAAGGAGGGGAGTGTTTCCGGGAGTTATATCGAATCATCACCTAGGAGCGATGGCCGGCCTGGGGGTGACGGCGGCGGAGATGCTGGAGTTTGGGGAGAGATACGCAAGCGACATAGTGGCGAATGCGAAGACCCTTGCTCACGAATTGTACTCAAGGGGGTTCGAGGTGCTAGCGGAGAGCTCCGGCTTCACCGAGAGCCACACGATCCTGGTGGACGTGAGGAAGCAGGGCGGAGGAAAGTACGTGGCGGAGCAGCTTGAGAGGAACAACATAATTCTCAACAAGAATATGATACCGGGGGACTCGAACACGAAAGCCCAGAACCCTTCAGGCATAAGAATTGGAACGCAGGAGGTCACAAGGCTGGGCATGGGGAAGGGGGAGATGGTAATGATTGCGGAACTCATTGACAGGGCACTGAGGGGGAAGGACATCAGGGCGGATGTTCTGGAACTGAAGAGGGGATTCAGCAGGGTGAAGTACTGCTTCGGTGAGGAGGAAGCCTACAGGTACATCACCCTTTACCAGTAAAATTGCCCGCATAAATTAAATTACCAGGTATCATTTGCTTAGCGATGAGCACATTCCACAGTTCTTTCCGCTACATATTGGAGAATCTGGAGAACCTGAAGGAACTCGACGAGGAACAGATCGAGGAGATAATAAAAGTTATTCTCTCGGGGAACAGCATCTTCGTCTATGGCGTTGGCCGCTCGGGCATAGTGGGCAGAATGTTCGCCATGAGGCTGGTGCAGCTCGGCCTGAAGGCTTTCATAATCGGCGAGACGATCACACCCGTCGTCACAAAGAACGATGTGGTCGTCATAATTTCAGGCACTGGAGAGACGCAGGGAGCGATTCTAGTGGCCCAGATATGCAGGCGCGTCAAAGCGAGGATAGTTTCAATCACATCTACCAAGGACAGCTCCGTTTACAGGGCAGGAGATTACGCCATAGTCCTAAAAACGAACAAGCCTTCTGACCTGGCACCATTGGGAACGCTGTTCGAGAACTCGTGCCACGTGCTCTTCGATTGCATGATAGCGAAGATGATGGAGCTGAAGGGGGAGAGGGAGGAGGACCTGAGGAAGAGGCACGCGATATGGCTATGAAAAGGGTGAAATAAAACCTAAAGCTAACGAACTATGCTAACGAACCTTCACAGGCTCGAATCAGTGGTTCAGGAAATAGTCACAAAGCAGGAGCTGGAGTCCTTAGATTCTGCGAAAGGATACTGCGGCTTTGAGCCCTCCGGTCCACTTCACATAGGCACGGGTCTCTACTGGACAAATGTCTTCAACATTGCGGTGGACAGCGGGATTGATTTCACAATTCTCCTTGCAGACTGGCATGCTGCGGTGAATGACAAGTTTGGCGGTGATCTGAGCAAGATCAGGAGGAACGGGGAGTACATGAAGCACGGTTTTCTCTCCCTGGGGCTTAACAGGAAGGTGAAGTTCATCTACGCGACGGAGCTTGTGTCAAACCCTGACTACTGGGCGCTCCTCTTGAAGGTTGCCAAGTCGCTGACGATCTCGCGGATAAAAAGGGCCCTGCCAATAATGGGAAGATCGGAAGACGAGGCGGAAAAGGACTCATCCAAGCTCATTTACCCCCTGATGCAGGCCACAGACATCTTCTTCATGGACCTTGACATCGCGTTCGGCGGGATGGATCAGAGGCATGTCCACATGATGGCCAGGGACATACACAAGAAGGTAGGGAAGAAAGGGTTCGTTGCAGTACATGGCCCCTTAATCTCGTCCCTCAAGGGTGGAAACAGGATGGATCCGCTGAACAAGATGAGCAAGAGCAGGGCGGATTCAGCGGTGTTCATTCACGACTCTCCCGATGAGATCAGGAGAAAAATCGGTGCAGCATTCTGCCCCGAGAGGGAGGTTGAGGGGAATCCTATCCTGCAAGTATACAGGAACATAATTTTCAATTTCTATGCCCGGAAATTGAGCATCGGGGGAAAGGAGTTCGCCAGTTACGGGGAGCTGGAGGAGAGCTACAGGAAGGGTGAGGTGAAGCCCCTGGACCTAAAGGATGTGCTGTCGGAGGAGCTCGTTAAAATACTTGCACCCTCAAGGAGGTACTTCGAGGAAAACGAGGAGTTAAAGGGTCTGATGGAGGAGTTCAGATGAGACAGGTAAGGGACCTGAAAATAAGAAAAGGGATGAGCGTAGATGAGCTGGTGAGAGAGTTCAGGAGCATCGGTGGCTTCACAGCTCCAAAACTTGCGGCAGCGGTTGAGATAGTCAAGGAGATGAAAAGAAAGAAGGTTGAAGTATTCTTCAGCTTCACCGCGGACATCGTTTCCACGGGTACGAGGGGCGCAATATTGAGCCTTCTTGAATCCGGGCTTGTGAATCACGTTATCACCACAGCCGGGACGGTGGATCATGACATCGCGAGGTCCTACAGCAAATATTACTGCGGCGATTTCTCGATGAACGATGTCTCCCTCCTCAGGGAGAGGAAGTACAGGCTGGGGAATGTGGTCATACCTCAGGAGAACTACGGGCCTGTTGTGGAGAGGAAGGTGATCCCGTTTCTCGAGAAAAGATATGGGGAGAAGAAGAGGTGGTCAGTATCGGGTCTTCTATGGGAACTTGGGAGGGAGATGAAGCCAGGCTCAATTTTAAACACAGCTTATAGGAAAGGCATCGACATCTATATTCCTGGATACACAGACGGATCATTCGGCTCCCAGCTCTGGTCCTTCTGGGAAATGCACAGGGACTTCACTATAGACTCTCTGGAGGATGAGCATAAGCTCAGCGACATAGTTTTCTCGTCCAAGGGGCGAAAAATGGGGGCCATAATCGTAGGGGGAGGCATATCGAAGCACCACGTGATCTGGTGGAACCAGTTCAGGGGAGGTCTGGACTACGCAGTATACATTTCAACTGCTCAGGAATATGACGGCAGCCTCTCGGGTGCACAGCCCAGGGAGGCAATATCCTGGGGCAAGATAAAGCCCGGGGCGAAACAGGTGCTTGTTGAGGGAGAGGCAACCATCATTCTTCCTCTGCTGGCTGCGTCCCTTTGAAATTCATATGAGCTTGTACTCGTAACCCAATGTTTCAATCATGCTGACAAGGGATTTCCTCTGGGAGGAATCAAAGGATTTCTCCTCAATCACGAAGCCCCTGGATCCCTTGCTCTTTTCCATCATCTCCCTCAGCACATCCTCGCTTATCTCCTGAAACCTGTACTTTGAGGCTATGTGGCCAAGAGCTAAGCCCTGAGTGAGGGCTAATCTGGTGAACTTGCTGGAATAATGAACTCCTCCTATCCCGCAGTAGATCTCCGCTTCCTCATCAAACGCCTCATAGATGGCCCTGGCTACCACGTAGGCAGCATCCCTGTCCCCGTACTCCCTCTCCGTCGAACCTATTTCCACGAACACCAGTGGGTTTGATGAATACGGACCGTGGTGGGTAGCCTCGTAGGTGATCTCGTACCCGAGACCATTACCGTACTTCTCAAGGTTGAGGAGAACGCTTCGCGCAAACTTGGCGTCGTACGGGGACATCTTCCACTTTAACCCTCCGAGCTCGTTTGTGCCGAAATTTCCGGCCGCATGGACAGTGAGGCTCTTCACGTTCTTCAGGCTCTTGTGCTGGCTTGCTATCACGATAAGCTCGTCCTTTTCTGCTCCTATATCTCTCTCGGGGAAGTCGTGGAAGACAGGATGATCGTCCAGAGTAGAAAACGGCACTGAGAAGTTTTCCTTGAGGATGCTGCAAATATTTGTCCCAGCTATGTCGTCCCTGCCGCAGACAACCTTCATTGCCCGTAATTCAGTATTCCGAATAAAAGTCTTCCCATGGCCCTTCATAAATCTCGAAAGGTAAGCTCTGGAATGCGAAAAGGGGAAAAAGAACTTAAATAAACAAAGATACTGGGAACCGATAGCGATGAACAGCGAGAAGGTCCCGTCGAGGTTCGTGAGCTGGGAGGAAATCGAGCGCTGGGCTGAGATAATCGTGGAAAAGATAGGGGATTTCAAGTTTGACTGCGTGATCGCTGTGATCAGGGGGGGCCTGGTCCCTTCCCGCATAATCGCAGACTACCTTGGGATTAAGGACATCTTCACGCTGAAGACGGAGCACTGGGGGGTGACTGCGACGCCTGACGGAAAGGCTAGAGTTACGTATCCTATAGTCAGAGACCTCGACGGGAGGGCCGTGCTGGTGGTGGACGACATTACCGATACCGGCCAATCGCTAAGGCTTGCCATTGATGCCACAAGCCAGAAGAATCCCAGGGTGGTAAAATCAGCAACGTTCCTCCATATAAACAGGTCCGAGGTCGTCCCGGACTATTACGCTGAAGAGGTCGACGCATCAAACTGGAAATGGTTCATATTCCCCTGGAACAGGAAGGAGGACCTGAGAAACCTGATAATGAACTGCGTAGACTCAAAGGGCGAGGACGAGGTGATGGATTGCCTTAGGAGGAAGCACGACCTTTTCATCTCGAGGAAAGAGTTCGATGAAACATTGGAATGGCTCAGCAAGAACGGTCTCATAAAAATCGAAGGAAGCAGGCTGGAAAAGGTCTAGGGTACAACGATCGTCCCCTCGTTTCCCTTTATCGCAGCCTCGATGTTTTCAGCATTTGTTATTATCGTCTTTCTTCCAGTCGAGGATACGAAGTTTATCGCAGCCTCGATCTTGGGAAGCATACTCCCTGACGCGAAATGGTTCTGGTTTTTGAGCCTTATCAGCTCTTCAACGCTTACCTCCCTAAGCTTCCTCATCCCCGGCTTGTTGTAGTTTACGTAGGCTGCATCCACTGCGGTAAGTATGATGAAGATGTCCACGTTCAGCTTCACGGAAAGGAGGGAGGAGGCAAGGTCCTTGTCTATGACGGCCTCAACGCCCCTGTATCCTCCATCCGTCTTCACGACCGGTATCCCCCCGCCCCCAACAGCTATGGGAATGAATGAGCTTGTCATAAGGTGCCTTATCTGGTCAATCTCCACGATATCAATTGGAATGGGAGATGGGACCACCCTCCTGTATCCCCTCCCGGAATCCTCTCTCATCACGTATCCGTTGTTCCTCTCAAGGATCATCGCCTCTTCCTTCGTGTAATACTTTCCAACGGGTTTAGTTGGATTCTTAAATGCCTTGTCGTTCCTGTCTACCACGGTCCTTGTGACAAGCGTGACGAGCTTCTTTCCTATCCCAGCTTCATTGAAAACATTCTGGAACGAGGTCTGAAGGAAATATCCTATGCTTCCCTGCGACATCGCGCCGCACACATCCAAGGGCATTGACGGGGTTATAGAGCTTGAGAACTCGTTCTGCAACAGAATTGCACCTACCTGCGGTCCGTTGCCGTGGGTGAGAACAACATCGTTGTCCCTCAGGAAGCCAAGGGTCTTCCTGGCTGTTATCTCAGCCCTGCTCATCTGCTCATCCGCAGTTCCCCTGTCATACTTTTCTAGGAGAGCATTCCCTCCGACTGCAACCGTTGCCCTCATAAGGTCACCTTGAGAGAAGGGATAAGTTCTCGGTAGCTAATGAAAATTGCCTTGAGAAAGCTCTGAAATGCATCACTTCAGTATCTTGCCCGTCATGATGTACCAGACCACCAGATCCATTATCCCTGGTTCGAGGCCGTAGGATGATGATAGCCGGAGAAACATCTTCTCGACCTCAATGTATTCTCGCCTACTCCTCACCCTCACGGCTACTCCATAGTACGAGGACAGAAACCTCTGCACGTGCTTGTCAAGAATGGAGTACTCGAAGTGCCCCGTGTTCCTGAGGAAGTGCGAAGCCTCCTTCATCCCGATACCCAGGTAAGTATCCACAAGCATATCCCTCCTGTTCTCCGATTCCAGTATTCCCGGGAGGAGTTCTTTACGTTTGAAGTTGAACTCTATGAACCTGGACCTTGTGTTGGGGAAGCGGTACCCGCACCTCACGAGTTCCTCCCTGAGCCTTTCAGCATCAAATGATCCGAGATCCCTTATCCCCTCCTCGCACCTCAGCCCCATTCCGGCAGACGTGTTTGCGGTCAGGGTGCAGAAAACAAGCTCCATGAAAATCTCTTCCAGGGAAGATTTCCCCTTTGTGATGAACTCACCTTTTCTTTTGTCTATCAAATGCATTACGTCGGGATCAGAGAGCACCCCTTTCAGCTTTGCATCAAGGCACATCTTCGGTTGAATGAAGGGAACATCATTAATTCTTTCGTAGCTTCCATCCAAGATTTTAAAAGAGTTCATATCCTTTTCAAGGAATGCTTAGGTCAGCATGAAAAAGAGAAGAGAGGCGAAAAATCAACACAAATTATATTTATATCTGAAAGTTATACAATAGCCGGTGAATAAAAATGGGCGACCTTTCAGCAAACGCTCAAAAGGTGTATGATTCATTGAAGAAACTGGGTTCTACATCAGAGGATAAGATGAAGACGGCAGATGATGTGATGAAGGCAAGCCAGATGGGAAAAGGAGTGGTAGCCAATGCTCTCCAGGAACTCCAGAACAAGGGGTACGTGAAGAGGGTTGCGAGACAGAAGAGTGCTGGTTACTATATAATTAAATGAGCAAGACCCTCATCATATGCGTAGACAGGGACAATGATTTTGGCGAGAAGGCCGGCGTAAAGTCACCCATAATTGGAAGAGAGGCCAACCTCAGGGCCGCAAACGATTTGATCCTCAGGGACCCGGAGGACTCAGACTCAAATGCCCTGTTCTCCGCGATTGCAACGTATGACCTCCTCAGGAACTCCGGGGAGGACGTCGAGGTATGCACGATATGTGGGGACAAGAATGTTGGCCTGGTTTCCGACAGGGTCATATCTGAGCAGCTAGACTCAGTTTTAAGCAGGGTAAGCTGCGACCAGGCAATAGTGGTTTCCGACGGCGCGGAGGACGAATTCATAATACCGATAATTGAGAGCAGGATAAGGATAAGGGCAATCAAGAGGATAACGGTCAGGCAGGCTCAGCAGATAGAATCCCTGTATTACGTGGTGGTCAAGGCTCTAAAGGAGGAGAAGTTCCTCAAGAAGATTCTCGTCCCGATAGGCGTTGCCCTTCTGGTTCTCGGGCTTACGATCCTGTTCGTCCTCTCGCTCCGCATATACCTCTATGGTTTCGGCACCCTGGACCCGGCGACCACGGGTTTCATGACAGTGGTCTCCGCGATAGGGATCTACTTTCTCGGCAAGGCATATTCTGCGGGAAAAAAGATTGCTGAGACATTCTCCAGCATAGTGGACCAGTTCATAAACACGAGGATAACAGTTTTCTCCCTATTGATATCCGTAGCGGTTTTCGCGTACGGTGTGTACAGCGGCATGACTGCCGCCCTCACCACCAGAAGCGTGATCGTCGCGATTATTTTGCTTCTCTACAGGCTAGTTCCTTTCACAGTTGCCTCGATAATAATATTTGACATAGGGAGGATACTTGAGGGTCTCATCCTTTTTGAACCTGGAAGGAGGTCAGGGATGATAAAGTCTTACCTGCTCTCCGCATCGTTCTACGTGAGCTTCTTCGTTGCCCTCCTGGGGCTCCTTTCGTTCGTGAACTTCGGCTACCAGAGGGGTTATCTCAAATTCCTCTATTTGGATGTGGCGGTCGTGATGACCGTAACGGGAATAGTATTCGGAACGGTCGTTTCCATAGTGAGAAGAAGATATGGGAAAGTTCCTGAGCAGCAAAGAAGGGAGCATAGCACTGCACAGAATGATAGTCGCTCGCTTTAATTTCAATCCCTACCTGGACTTCCTCGCGGGGGTTGAACTGAACCGCGTAATACGGGAGGACATGTGGCATTCGCTCCCCTCTCTCAAAAGCGCCAGCGTGGTGGGCCCCGCTAACCCACCTGACTCCCTGAGGGGGTTCGTCATTGTTGCAGACTCCGCCCTTAGCTACTACCGAGGAAGATGCGACATGGTTGTCACCGACCTGGATGGGCCCGTGGAGAAGATGGAAAGCGGGGACTTCATAAAGGTAGTCCATGCGCATGGCGATAACATAGAGAAGCTTGGAAAGCATGTTCCCAGGATGAAAGGTCTGATCCTCGGGACAACCCAGAGCATACCAGTTGGTTCCATTAGGAACATAGGGGGCTTCACGGATGGGGACAGGAGCGTCCTTATGGCCATAATAATGGGGGCACGGAAGGTTGAGGTGTACGGCTTCAATTTTGAGAAGCCCGTGGACGAACCTTCACGCGTTAAACTGGAGAAGATGAAGGTCGCAAGGGATATTTTAAATAGTATCAAGGGTGTGGAAATTACGTTCAGGAAATGATAATCGCTGACAGCATGCTGGGGAAGCTGACCACGTACCTCAGGATGCTCGGGTACGAGGTGGAATACGTTTCTAGCGACAAGGAGGATTCGTTCGTGGCAGACGAATCCAGGGAGAAGATACTCTTGACCAGGGACAAGGCTTTACATCGGAAGACACCCAATTCAATTCTCGTGAAGGCTTACGATCCAAAGGAGCAGCTCAGGGAGGTCATCCCTAAACTCCCGGAGCCTGAGCATGGATTCCTCGAGCTGTGCAGCCTGTGCGGAGCGAAGATCCAGGAAGTGAGAAATAGGGAGAACCTGCCTGAGTACGTTAACGTGAAGGCAGAGAAGATTTACTATTGCAGCAGGTGCAATAAATACTACTGGGAGGGAAGCCACACTGACAATTTCAGAAAAATGCTGAGGGGGCTTGGAATTGAGATACGCTAAGGAAGGGGACTTCTTCAGGCTGGAGATAGTGAATGCAGAAGACCTGTGGTACCTCTCGCTCCTCCTGAGGCCAGGTGACGTGGTGAAGGCGGACGTCTTCAGGAGGGTGGAGAACAGGGAGGATCTAGTCAGGAGGAAGAAGACGGAGAGGGAGAGGGTGACCGTATCGGTCAGGGTGGAGAGCATTGAGTTCTCTGAGCTTCTGATGAATCTTCATGTTCTCGGAGAGATCGTTCAGGGGCCGGAGGAATACGTGGGAGAGCACCAGTCGATAAACCTTGAGGTTGGCTCCTTTATCTTCGTTATCCCATCAGATCCGGATTCCTTTGTGAAGGTGCTCCAGGAATCTGCATCCCTCTCGTATGGCAGAGTGGCTGTGCTCTCCGTCGACGAGAAGGGTGTCAGCCTTTACTACGTGGACGAATCAAGAAACGAGCTTGCGTGGAGAATCCAGACTTCCCAGGGGAAGATGTTCGACATGGAGGAGAATGACAGCTACTCTGAACTAAGAACAAGGCTGGAGAGGCTGAAGGGGGAGAGGATCTACCTGATAGGCCCGCAGGTCCTGAGGGGGAGGGTCACGAGGGTTCTGAAAGATTCCAGAGTCAACGTGGAAAGCACGGAAATAGGGGAATCCGGGGAGGAGGGGGTAAGGGCGCTTCTGTCATCAGGGGCGTTAGAGATGAGGAGAAGCACCGAGATGAGCCTGGTCAACGAATTCCTCAGGGGCATAAATTCTGGCCTCTCTGCTTACGGGAGGGAGAAGGTGTTTATAGCCCTCAATTCAGGGGCTGTGGAAACACTGGTGATCACGGACAGGTACTTCCGCGAAAACAACGCATTCCCACTTCTTGAGACCTGCAGAGGCAAGGGCTGCAGGGTGTTCATAGTGCACTCATCCTGGGAGACAGGGAAGATAATAGGGTCATACGGGGGAATCGTAGGAATCCTACGCTACAGGATCGAGGAGTGGTCATCCGCCGGAGAATGACCTGATGACCGTAATCTCGTCCTCATCGGAAAGCTCCTCATCCTCAGGGATCGGCCTGCCGTCTCTCAGAACTATGACGGAATTGGCATTGATTCCCATGTAGTGAAGAATATCCGAAGCATTTTTCCCATCTACCTTCCTCTCGACCTTTTCACCCATGATCCTTACCACTGCCATCTTCGCGATGATTCCAGATGAGAATAAAGATTTAACCCGGCCTTTTTTAAATACAGGAAATCAATGGGGAAGGGTGCCTTCTCTTGTAGATGCGCTGGGTCAAAGGGTGGAGGTGCCTGATGAGCCCAGGAGGATAATAAGCCTTAGTCCCGCTGTTACCGAGATACTGTTCGAACTCGGTCTCGGGGATAACGTTGTTGGCGTCACCCCGTTCTGCGTCCGCCCCCCGGAGGCGAAGAAGAGGAAGAAGGTTGGGAGCTATGGCTACGTTAACACGGAGCTATTCAAATCTCTTGAACCTGACCTGATACTCACAGTCACGGGGTATCAGGAAAGCGTGGCAAATCAGCTAAGGCCCATGTTTCACACATTCTCATTCGATCTCCCCTCCTCGCTTGCCTCCGTCGTGGAACTTCCCGTGATGGTGGGGCTCGTCGCAGGCCGTCCCGAGAGGGGGAGGGAAATTGAGAAGGACCTTCTCTCGAGGCTTGGAAAGGTGAAAAGGGGAAAGGGGGGAAGCGTGTATCTGGAGTGCGACCTTGGCGGTCCCGTGACCTTCGGTTCTCTCTCCTACATAACAGATGTGCTCTATTTCATGAATCTGAGGTCTATATATCACGGTGCAACGAAGGAATGGCTCGTTCCGGATTTCAAATTCGTTGAAAAAGAGGACCCTGATTTCATCATACTTGAGCCCAAGATGTTCAGCAAGAGGGATGGCAGGCTTGTGGCCAGACTGATGGAGGAAAGAGGGTGGAAGAATCTGAGGGCTTACAGGAACGGCACTGTTTTCGTCACCCCGGGGGAATACGATTTTTTTGCCCACCATGGACCCTCCCTTGTGAGAGAGGTTATACCATGGCTTGAAGGTATCAGCACAAAAACTTAGTATTACTTGATGATAAGGTTGAGCAATTCCAGGGGTTAAAAATGATCTTGTGTAAAGATTTGATGGATGGGGCCATAATGGAGGGGATGGTAGGGGGTGAATTTTAATGGCAAAGTACAATATTCTCCTGCACGAGATGGTGCCGGAACACAGGCTCGTCCCGCTAGAGAGCGAGGAGAAGTTACTTAAGGAGCTCGGAGTGGAAAAGTCGCAGCTGCCGAAGATAAGAAAGTCCGATCCGGTGATAAAGACGATGGAGAAGGTTGTTGGAGAAATAGAGCCAGGGAGGATAATTGAGGTCGTGAGGAAGAGCAGGACCAGTGGAATAACTAAGATATACAGGACGGTCATAGGTGAATAAATGAATCCAATACTGAAGGCATTTTTCAGGGAAATGGAGGTTGTCAATCATCAGCTCGTTTCATACAACGATTTCATTCCGACCGAGGACAACCCGAATTCGGGGATGCAGCAGGTTTTCGATACCCTGAGGGTCACTGAAGACGACCCGCCGGGGGAGATGAAGCTTGACAGGTCCAAGACCGGGGGACTGGACATAAGAATAAGGTTCGGGAGGGTAGGGGGTGACAGGAATTCAGATCCAACGGTCTCCATAGAGCTCCCCAAGATCAGGGAACCGACAGGTTCAGAGAATTACATAACCCCCCTTGAGGCAAGGCTAAGGGACCTCAATTACATGGCTCCTCTGTTCCTCGAATTCAAGGTCATAGAGGAGGACAACGAAATCAAGACCGAAAGGATAAAGATCGGGGAATTCCCTGTGATGGTCAAGTCAAGGGTATGCATACTGAACAGGAACAACATTGATGAGTTCATAAGAAGGATCAACCTCAGGAAGGACGAGAAGATCAGGGGGATGAGCGAGGAGGAGCTTCTCTCACTCCCGTATGAGAGAAAGCTGCAGCTTCTCGGCGAGGACCCGCAGGATCCCGGAGGGTACTTCATAATAGGCGGTACGGAAAGAACCCTCATATCAATGGAGGACCTTGCACCAAACAAGATTATAGTGGAGTACGAGGAGAAGTACGATTCCAGGGTCGAGGTTGCAAAGGTCTTCTCGCAGAAGGAGGGCTACAGGGCCCTTATCACAGTCGAGAGAAAGGCTGATGGGATCCTAATCGTTTCCATCCCATCCATAGCAGGGACGATACCGCTCGTCGTCCTTATGAAGGCCCTCGGAGTGGATAAGGATAAGGACATCTACGATTCAATAGTTACCGACGAGAGGATGGTCCCAATAGTTTACGCGAACATAGAGGATGCAGAAAGTCCCGATCTGTATCCTCCAAGCGGCATCCTTACGGAAAAGGATGCGATAAATTACCTCGAAAAGAGGTTTGCCGCAGGCCAGGCAAAGGAATTCAGGGAGAAGAAGATGTCCCAGATCCTTGACAAGAACCTTCTACCTCACCTCGGTGATTCCCCGCAGGATAGGACGAAGAAAGGTATTTACCTTGGAAGGATGGCCAGGGCACTCCTTGAGCTCTACCTCGGGATAAGGAAGGAGGATGACAAGGACCACCTTTCAAACAAGAGGATAAAGCTCTCAGGAGACCTTCTGGAGGAGCTGTTCAGGAGCTCGGCCCAGGCGCTCCTCAAGGACCTCAAGGGACAGCTTGAGAAGACGTACAACAGGAAGAGGGGAATAAGGCTGAATGCGGCCGTGAGGCAGGATGTGCTGAACGAGAAGCTCAAGCACGCTATTTCCACCGGTAACTGGATTGGTGGAAGAACGGGAGTTTCCCAGCTGCTGGAGAGAACATCGTACATAGCAACACTCTCCCATCTCAGGAGAATCTCCTCCCCGCTGACCAGGTCTCAGCCGCACTTCGAGGCCAGGGACCTTCACCCCACGCAGTGGGGGAGGATGTGCCCGAACGAGACGCCTGAGGGACAGAACTGCGGCCTGGTCAAGAACGCAAGCCTCGTGATTGACATAACGGAGGGCTATCCTGAGGAAAATATCATAGAGATGCTCCAGAAGATGGGCCTTGAGGAGATACTGGGCGAGAAGCCTGGTCTATCGAGGATATATGTGAACGGAAACCTCATAGGTTACCACAAGGACGGGAAGGGTGTCGTGGCGGAAGTAAGGAAGAGAAGGAGGTCAGGTGCCGTCTCAAATCAGGTGAACATAAGGTATGATGAGAGCACAAACGAGGTCATCATAAACACAGACAAGGGAAGGATAAGAAGGCCCCTCATCGTTGTTTACAACGGGAAGATAAAGTTCAATTCTGCAGTCAAGGAGGGAATCGAGAGCGGAAAGCTCGGGATAAAGGAGCTTGTCGAAAGCGGAGTTATAGAATGGCTTGATGCGGAGGAGGAAGAGAACTCATACATAGCTATAAGCCCTTACGAGAAACCTTCGAAGTGCCCCCACTGCGGCAGCTACCTTTACAGCGACCTGATCGACTGGATCAATCCGGGGGAGGACAAGATCAGGCTGAAGTGTCTGAAGTGCAGCGGGGAGTTTGAGGCGAAGAAGACGTTTGGTCCGGAACACACGCACATAGAGGTAGACCCCATGCTCATTCAGGGTGTTGTGGTCGGAGTGATACCATACACGGAACACAACCAGTCCCCGAGGATAACGATGGGTGCCGCGATGACGAAGCAGTCCCTGGGTTTATCCTCGTCAAACTTCAGGCTTAGGCCCGATACGAGGGGGCATGTTCTTCATTACCCCCAGAAGCCCCTTGTTACCACGGAGGCATCGAAATACGTTGGATACAACAGGCGCCCCTCGGGACAGAATGCCGTTGTAGCTCTCATCTCTTATCACAACTACAACATCCAGGACGCAGTCATAGTGAACAAAGCATCCATAGAGAGGGGATTTGGCAGGTCTGCTTTCTTCAGGACCTACAAGGCAGAGGAGAAGAGGTATCCGGGAGGCCAGGAGGACAAGTTCGAGATACCCCCGCCAGAAGTGAGGGGCGTCAGGAGCGAGGAGGCCTACAGGAATCTTGACGAGAACGGCATGGTCTCGCCGGAGACGTTCGTAATGGGAGGGGACGTGATCGTGGGGAAAACATCCCCCCCAAGGTTCATGGAGGAGGAGCAGAAGATATCAATCCAGAAGAGGAGGGAGAGTTCGATAACGAACAGGCCGGGGGAAACGGGTTACATAGATTCCGTTATACTCACGGTATCTGAGAACAACAGCAGGCTACTGAAGGTGAAGGTTAGGGACGACAGGATACCTGAACTCGGTGACAAGTTTGCCAGCAGGCACGGACAAAAGGGTGTCATCGGGGCAATAGTACCGCAGGAGGACCTGCCTTTCACGGAAGACGGAGTGATCCCCGACCTGATAATAAACCCGCACTCAATACCGAGCAGGATGACCGTCGGTCATCTTCTCGAAACAATAGGCGGGAAGGTGAGCGCGATGGAGGGGCGGTTCGTCAACGGAACAGTGTTCAGCGGTGAACCTGAGGAATCCCTTAGAGAGGCACTGGAGAGGAATGGGTTCAAGTATTCTGGAAGGGAGACCATGTACGACGGCATCACTGGAAGAAAATTCAAGGCGGACATTTTCATCGGCGTTGTTTACTACCAGAAGCTCCACCACATGGTTGCGGGGAAATTCCACGCAAGGTCCAGGGGTCCCGTTCAGATCCTCACGCGCCAGCCGACGGAGGGGAGGTCAAGGCAGGGTGGTCTCAGATTCGGGGAGATGGAGAGGGATACCCTCATAGGTCACGGGGCCGCGATGGCCATAAAGGACAGGCTTCTCGACCAGAGCGACGGATTTCCCATATACGTGTGCGGAGACCCTGACTGCGGCCATGTTGCGATATACGATTACAAGACACACCAGCTGAGATGCCCCGTATGCGGTAACACGGGTAACATAAGGCCCGTGGAAACAAGCTACGCATTCAAGCTGATGAGGGATGAGCTGATGTCCCTTGGGGTAGTGATGAGGCTCAGGCTGGGTGATCTGAAATGAAGATCGAGATATCAAAGGGGATCAAGGAGCTTAAGTTCGCCCTCCTTTCGCCTGAAGAGATAAGGAGGATGTCAGCCGTCAAGGTCATCACTCCTGACACCTATGACGACGATGGCTACCCGATCGAGAAGGGACTGATGGATCCAGCGATGGGCGTCATAGAGCCCGGGCTGAAGTGCAAGACATGCGGGGGGAAGGTCGACCAGTGCCCAGGTCACTTCGGCCACATAGAGCTCGCAATGCCCGTGGTCCACATCGGATTCATCAAGGAGATATACTCAATCCTCTCAAGCACCTGCGCCAACTGCGGGAGGATTAAACTGACGGACGAGAAGATAAAGGAGTACTTTGACAGGATAAAGGAGGTGGAGAGCGGTTTCAGCGAGATAGAGTATGACGACATCGTCTCCGAGGCGGAGAGCGATGCCTCCGAGGTTGTCATATGCCCGCACTGCCACTTCGAGAACAAGAAGGTAATCCTGGATAAGCCAACCACATTCAGGGAAGAGGGGAAAAAGCTTACGCCCAAGGAGATAAGGGAGAGATTCGAGAAGATACCCAACGAGGACCTTCCCCTTCTTGGCCTGGATCCGAAGGTGGCGAGGCCGGAGTGGATGATCCTCACAGTGTTCCCGGTTCCCCCAGTGAACGTGAGACCCACGATCACCCTTGAAACAGGCGAGAGGAGCGAGGACGACCTGACCCACAAGCTCGTTGATGTTATAAGGATCAACCAGAGACTGAGGGAGAACAGGGACCAGGGGAGTCCGCAGCTCATAATCGAGGATCTCTGGGACCTGCTGCAGTATCACGTGACCACGTATTTTGACAATCAGACCCCGGGAACCCCGCCCGCCAGGCACAGATCGGGCAGATCCCTGAAAACTCTGGTGCAGAGGCTGAAGGGGAAGGAGGGGAGGTTCAGGAGCAACCTGTCTGGGAAGAGGGTCAACTTTTCAGCAAGGACCGTCATAAGCCCGGAACCATTCCTCTCCATTAACCAGGTGGGTGTTCCAATAAAGGCTGCGAGGGAGCTTACTGTCACGGAAACGGTTACGGAACACAACATAGAGAAGCTTAAGGCTCTCGTTGCAAACGGTCCGGGTGATGATAGCGACTCAATATACAGGCCCGGTGTTAATTACGTTTACAGGAAGGACGGGAGCAGGATAAAGATAACGGAGAAGAACTTTCAGGAGGTGGCGGAGAAACTGGAGGTGGGATGGCAGGTCGAAAGGCAACTCCAGGACGGGGACATAGTGCTCTTCAACAGGCAGCCAAGCCTCCACAGGATGTCAATGATGGCGCACGAGGTGAAGGTCCTCCCCTACAGGACTTTCAGGTTCAACCTTGCAGTGTGCGCACCCTACAATGCTGACTTTGACGGCGATGAGATGAACCTCCATGTCCTCCAGAGCCAGGAGGCCAGAGCGGAGGCGGAGATTTTGATGAAAGTCCAGGAGAACTTCCTTTCTCCGAGGTTCGGCGGCCCGATAATGGGCGCGATTCATGACCACATAACAGCTCTATTCATCCTGACGTTCCGCAATCCACTGATTCCCCTGGACCAGGCAATACACATACTTTCTTACGTGGACGTCCCGAAGATGCCTGAGGTCATAGAGGTTGACGGGAAGAAGTACATGCGCGGCAGGGACATCTTCTCAACGATCCTTCCGGAAGGGGTGAACATAGAATTCAAGGGAAAACTGAGCGACAAGTCTCTCGACCCTGAGGGGACGGAGGGTGTTGTGAGGATTGAGAATGGAAAACTCCTGAGCGGCGCGATTGACGAGAATGCGATAGGCCAGTCCAAGGGAGCGCTGCTAGACTATGTGATAAGAAAGTACGGGAATTCCGAGGCCGCTAGATTCCTGGACAACCTCACCAGGCTTGCCGCGGGGGTGATAAGCTACATCGGCTTCTCCACGGGGATAGATGACGAGGACGTTCCATCGGAAGCAAAGGCACAGCTCAGGCAGGTAGGGAACGAGGCCGTGGAGAAGGTGGAGAAGCTCATTGACAACTACAGGAACGGACTGATAGGCATGGAGCCTGGAAAGACACTGGAGGACACGCTGGAGTCTATGATAATGAAGGTTCTCTCACAGGCAAGGGAGAAGAGCTCGGAGATTGCATCCCACTACCTTGGTATGGACAACTCCACCGTGATAATGGCCCGTTCCGGAGCGAGGGCAAACATGATGAACCTTGCCCAGATGGCTGGAATCATAGGGCAGCAGAGTATCAGGGGGCAGAGGCAGCACAGGGGATACACGAACAGGACCCTCCCTCATTTCAAGAAGGGAGACCTCGGGGCATATGCCAGGGGATTCGTGAGCTCCTCCTACAAGGAGGGGCTGAGCCCGACAGAATACTTCTTCCATGCGACAGGAGGAAGGGAGGGGCTCGTGGATATAGCCGTCAGGACTTCCAGGTCAGGTTACATGCAGAGAAGGCTTATCAACGCTCTGGAGGATCTCAAGGTTGCGGAGGATGGCAAAGTCCTGGACACGGAGGATTCCGTCATACAGCTGAGGTACGGAGAGGACGGAACTGATCCCTCAAGGTCCGTAGCCGGTGAATCCGTGGATATCGACTTCCTCATCAAGGAGATGTTTGGGAAGAAGTACGAGGTGAAACAATGACGATCCTCGCCTGGAAGGACACGCTAAAGAAGGTCAGGGAGATCATCGAGAAGGCCCCGGTGAAGTACTGCGTTGACTACGATATCCCCCTGGACAAGACGATAAACGAGGGTCTCATAACAGTGACGGGCAAGACGTTCGTAGCTAAGGTGAAGATTAAGGGTATTTCGAAATACGAGGACGACAAGGCAGCGCTGAAGAAAAGGAAGGACCAGCTGAAGACGTGCATAAACATAGCGAGCGTGGAAGAAGTTCAGGGCGACATAGTGAATTACGAGGAGGCCACGGGCGGCTCCCTTGACAGGGTCACATCCTTCGCCCTCCTGATACCAAAGGAGGAGGCTGTCATCGAGCTTAAGAGGCCGGTGGAAGACCAGCTTCCCGGTGATGTCAAAGAAATACTGAGCATGTCCAGACAGGAGGGTGAGGAACTTCCTGTTAAGATAGCGGAAAAGCTGGCAGAGAGGAGAAAGAGGTACAAGATAAGCGACCAGGACTTCAGGAAGCTCCTGAGGGCGACGATAGAGAAGTACAACGAGACGAAGGTGGATCCATTTGAAGCCGTTGGGATAGTGGGTGCGCAGAGTATAGGGGAGCCCGGGACGCAGATGACCATGAGGACCTTCCACTTCGCTGGAGTGGCGGAGATGGACGTCACCCTCGGTCTTCCAAGGCTCATAGAGATAGTGGACGCCAGGAAAACGCCAAGCACACCGTCGATGACCATTTTCCTCTCTGAGAAATCAAGGGGGGACGAAGACAAGGCAGTTTCCCTCGCAAGGAACATTGAGTCCACAACGCTTCTTGACATAGCGGACATCGAGGTGAACACCACGGAGAGCTACGTCCGCATAATACTTGACAAGAGGAAGATGCAGGAGAGGAACCTGAAGAAGGAGGAGATTGTCCAGAAGGTCAGGAGGATGAGGGTTCAGAAGGCAAGCATCACCGATGAAGGAGACGAGATAAGGATTACCCTTGACGAACCGTCGTTCAAGAAGATATACCAGCTTTACGAGAGCCTTAAGACGTTCCAGGTGAAGGGTCTCAACGGGATCAAGAGGGCGATCGTGAAGTTCGACCAGAAAAACAAGGAGTGGGTCATATACACCCAGGGTTCCAACCTCGCCGGTGTGCTTGAACTGAAGGACGTTGACTACACGAGAACGAGGACGAACGACATAATAGAGATATCCCAGATCCTGGGCATCGAGGCGGCCAGGGAGGCAATCATAGAGGAGAGCACGTCAACGCTTCACAACGCAGGCCTGAACACGGACATAAGGCACCTCATGCTTGTCGCGGACATGATGACCTTCACGGGTTCCGTGGAGGCGATAGGAAGGCACGGCATCTCTGGAAAGAAGGCATCGGTTCTTGCCAGAGCCGCGTTCGAGATCACGAGCAAGCACCTTCTAAATGCCGGGCTGACGGGTGAGGTGGACAAGCTAAACGGTGTGGCAGAAAATATTATAGTGGGTCAGCCTATTACCCTAGGTACAGGAGCTGTCAAGCTGGCATACAGGAGAGGGAAGTAGATGGATCATAACTGGGAACTTGCAAGGCTGAAGGAAACAGGAAAATTTGTCCTGGGGGAGAAGGTCACGAGGAAGATGATTTCCAAGGGGAAGGTTGTATCTGTGGTGATAGCGCAGGAGCCTCACCTCGTTTCCAGGATGGAGGGAATTCAGGTGCAGAAATACACGGTGCCTCTGAATTCAACGCAGCTAGGAAATCTCTTCGGCAAGCCCTTTCCCGTTTCCGTGATCGGGGTGATGGACGCGGGAGGGTCTCAGTTCAAGGGGAATGAGTAAAAGTGGGCGAGATCACTCTTGATACAAGGAGCCTTGACCTGATAAAACTCTTCGAGCAGTCCGTCAGCCTCCCGGTGAAGGACGTGATGGAGACTGAGGACGTGATCTTCTATGTCCTCGAGAAAGGGGGGACGTACAAGCTGTTCACGAGCGATGAGAGGAAGAGGGCACTGGAGAAGATAAAGGAGAAGGTGAAGAAGAGGGTCAACGTCCTCGACTATTCTCCCGATCCGGAACAGTTTTTCAGGAACCTCTTCTACAGGTATAAAGTGATGTCCCTCAATGTGACGGCAGGGGAAAGCGGGTACGTGGTCAACGTGAAGGTTGACCCGAATTACAAAGCGTCAGCGATAGGGAAGGAGGCAAAGAACCTCAAGACAGCTCTGATGCTTGCGAGGAGGCACTTTACCATTGCCAGGATTTTCATAGAGTGAACAATTATTCACCAACAAGATAGTAAGGGGTGGAAGATGTTATTTTCACCTCCCTTTTCTCCCCGATGAATGAGTTCTTCACGATCACGGGGCGGTAATTCACGTCCCTCGCGATGAAAGTCCCTTCCCTCCCCCTCTCGACAACCGTAACCCTCACTTTTCTCCCCACGAACCTTTTCATGGAATCCATGGAAATTTCCCTGTGGACTTCGGAGAATATCTGGGACCACGTGGCAGTCTGGTTCGTTGGCGGGGTTTTCCAGTTGTAGGCTGCTGTTCCGGGTCTCGGGGAATACTTCGTCACGTTGAGTATCTCAGGCCCCACGATCCTCAAAGTTCTGAGCGTCTGCCTCAGGCCCTCCACGGTCTCGAAAGGAAAGCCGACGATCACGTCTGTGCTCAGCATTCCATCCGGGAACGAATCCCTGAACATTGATGCTTCCTCGATGAACTCTTCTATCCTGTACCTTCTCCCCATCTTCCTCAGTATCAGTGGATCGCCACTCTGGAATGGGATGTGGAGGAACTTGTATACCTTATCAGACCTCATCGATTCCAGGAGCTCGGGCATTATCTTTCCCGCGTTCTCGGGCTCCATCATCCCTATCCTCACCCTGAAGTCCCCCGGGATAGAGGTTATCCCATCAAGAAGCTCCGGGAGAGAGGTCCCGGCATCCTGACCGTAGGATGCGGTGTCAAGCGCGGTGAGCCTTATTTCCATAGCCCCCCTATTCACCATCTCTCTCACTGATGAAAGGATGCGTTCGCGGTCAAAGCTCCTCAGCCTCCCCCTTGCTATTCTGGAGATGCAGAACGTGCAGCCGCCATCGCACCCTTCAGCTATGGGGATTCCAACACTGGAATCTCCGTCCTTCAGCATGGGGAGATTTCCCTCGGAGAGGGAGAAATCCATCTTTTTCACCCCGTCGAGGGGGAAGTGGGTCAGGCAGCCTGAGACGATGGCCTCCCTCCCGCTCTCACGTATCTCCCTGATCCTCCTCCTCATCCTCTCCTCCGTCTGTTTAATCACAACGCACGTCGATAGCAGGACTGCGTCTGCATCCTCCTGGCTATCAACGAGCTGGTGGCCCTGAGATACCAGGTAGTTGGATATCATCTCTCCCTGGGCCTGGTTGAGCGTGCATCCGTAGTTCTCGAGGACGAATTTCATCTGCGGAAAGCAAATGGGATTTGGTAGAAAATCTTAACCTTGCTTCCGAAATGACATTCCGTCAGATCATCTTCTTCGCGGTGTCCAGGACAAGGTGCGAGGGGCTTATCACCTCGCCGACCAGGGGCCTCATCTTCCCCTCGTTGGTCGCATTATTTAGGATTGAGATCATCTTCCCCTTTATGTCGCCCTGGAATCTCGAGCGAATGGCGAGGGCATTCATTATGTTCTTGCTGTCGCTCTCGCTGGCGAGGATTATGCGCTTCGCCTTACTCAGATCGAAGGTTGATATCGTTCTCTCTATGTCGTCCTCAACTTCAAGAAACAGCTCCTTCTCCTTGAGGGATGCCTCCTTGTTTCTGTCGTCCAGAGCAACTATAACAAGTTCATCCATCTCCAGAAGATAATCGACGAGAGGCCCGACCAGCGGAGAGAAATCCAGGAAGAGAACGTAGTTTTCAAGCCTCCTGCTCCCCGCCTTCTGCAGCACGTTCACCAATCTCCTCCCCCTTTCGTAGAGGTAAGGGGCAACTATAATAGTTGCGGCTCCGAAGAATGACCCTATGCCCACTATTGAAATGCCAATGGTGAATATGCGAGCAGCGGGGGTCACGGGAACTATGTCCCCGAAGCCAAGCGTGGTTACAACTTCCCCCGTGTAGTACAGCGCGGTCATTGGATTCGTTATTCTCGGCCTAAACTGATCTCCGAGAACAAGGGTGCCGGAAACTCCCACCACGAGAATCAGAAGGATCACCGCTATTGATACCGCGACTTCCGGCCTGTCAAACATCCTCGTGGGGAAGGAATAGTATTTCCTGTCCGCAATGATGAAGGCAAGCGAGAGGAGAGAAAGAGCTGCGAAAGGTATCAGGAACGGGAAGTGGAATCCCCTGAGGAAGGAGAAGGAGATGAGGGAAACCACGAGAATGGACACGCTCAGATAAAGGGAATACCTGACCCTCAGGAACAGGCCGCGGAGTGCCAGCGCGGAGAATACGATGAGGAGGATCATTATGTTGCCCAAACCGTTCCGCGGCACCTCCAGCGATTCCCTACCTATTATCGCGTAAGAAATATAGAAAGAGAGGGAGACGAGCAGGATGAAGTATACCAGAAATGAAAGGATCGATGCCCTTTTTATTCTCCAGCCCCAGCGCACCCCTCTTCATACGGGGGAAGGATATATTGCTTGTCCATAACAAAGAATTTCCTTAACAGTAAATTAGAAATATGGGACTAAATTGCATTTTCCATGCTGGTAAGGGTAGCAAGGGATGGGGGAGCAGTTGAGCTCCAGATTGGGGAAGGGAGGACTGTCGAGGAAATTCTGAAAGAAGCGGGAGCACTTACCAGCACGACGGTCGCAGCCAAGTTTGAGGGTGCTCTGGTCGACCTAAGCTTCATCCTAAAAAAGGGAGGGACCGTGGAGCCGGTGGATGTGAACAGCGAGGAAGGCACCGCCATACTGAGGCATTCCTGCGCGCATCTTCTGGCCAATGCGGTGATCGAACTTTACAAGGATGCCAGACCTGTTGTAGGCCCGGTGACGGAAGATCCGCCGGGATTCTACTACGATATATCGATGGACCCCATAGGAGAGGGTGATCTCCCGAAGATAGAGGAGAGGATGAGGGAGATCTCCAGGAGGGACGTAAAAATAGAGAGGAGAGAGCTCCCGAAGGACGAACTTCTCAGGACGTTCAGCTGGAACAGGTACAAGGTGGAGCTTATACAGGAGAACGTTCCAGATGGAGGGTCTTCTTCTGTATACGTTCAGGGAAATTTCACGGACTTCTGCAGGGGCCCTCATGTTCCCTCGACAGGTTTCATAAAGCATTTCAAGCTTCTTTCTTCATCCACGGCCTACTGGAAGGGCGAGGAGGGGAATGACGTTCTCGTCAGGATATACGGGACTGCCTTTCCCACAGAGGAGGCGCTGAAAGGTTACCTGAACATGATGGATGAGGCGAAAAGAAGGGATCACAGGCGCCTAGGTACGGAGCTTGATCTCTTCGTCATGAGGCCGGAATACGGTCCAGCCTTCCCTCTTTACACCCCCGCAGGCGCAACCATAAGAAATGAGCTGATTGACTACATGAAGAAGCTGAACAGAAGGTACGGCTGGGAGGAGGTGTGGACGCCGCATGCATTCAAGACCACCCTCTGGGAGAAATCGGGGCACATGGCGCATTACAGGGAGAACATGTTTCTGATGGACGTGGAGAACGAGGAGTACGGGATGAAGCCCATGAACTGCCCTGGGCACATCCTCCTCTTCCTCAGGAGGTCGTGGAGCTACAGGGACCTCCCTGTAAGGTTCAGCGAGTTCGGCACCGTTTATAGATACGAGAGATCAGGAGTCACGAGCGGACTGCTCAGGGTGAGGGCGATTACACAGGACGATGGTCATGCGTTCGTGAGGCAGGACCAGATAGAGCAGGAAGTTGGAAACCTTCTTGACCTTATAAACGAGGTTTACGTGAAGACCCTCAAGATATCAGACCTCAGGTATAATTTAAGCACAAGGGACGAGAACGACAGCGGGAAGTACACCGGTTCCCCGGAAGTCTGGGAAAAGGCCACTTCAGCGCTAAGAAGGGCCCTGGATAGGAGGGGGTTGAAATACAGGGAGAATAAGGGGGAAGCTGCGTTTTACGGACCCAAGATAGACGTGGACATCAGGGACGCAATAGGCAGGTACTGGCAGCTTTCCACGATACAACTGGATTTCTTTATGCCCGACAGCGAGCATTTCGACCTGAAGTATGTGGACGAGAACAATCAGCCCCAGCAGCCCGTGATGATTCATAGGGCAATATATGGAAGCCTGGACAGATTCATGGGCGTGATAATAGAGCATTTCGCAGGCAACTTCCCTGTGTGGCTGTCCCCGGTGCAGGTGAGGGTTGTTAACATTTCCGAGAAAAGTGAGAGCTATGCAAGAGATGTGATTGAAAGCCTAAGGAAGGAGGGCATCAGGGTGGATGGAGACCAATCAAACGATACCCTCAACAAGAAGATAAGGAACTCGCACGCGATGAAGATACCCTATACCCTGATCCTCGGGGACAAGGAATCGTCACAGGGCAAGGTGTCTGTGAGGGACAGGAAGGACAAGCAGAGGAACATGATGGATCTCTCCCTCTTCGTCTCCCTTCTCCATAAGGAAATAGAGGGGAAGGAGCTGGAGCTGCGCATCTGTTCAGGAGAGGGCAGCTAGGGGAGAGAAAATGAGGGTTGACGAGAGCATCTTCGATTATTGCAGCAACATCGACGATATTCTGAAAGATCGGGTGACTGTGGAAGAGCTCAAAAAGAGGATCGTGGATTCGATATTCGTTTCATACGGAGCAAGGAACGCGGATGCAGTGAAAATATCAAAGGAGGCCCTGCTTCCGTCTTCCGGCCCCCTGAACTCGATGATATATTTCGAGAACACGAAGGCCTCGGTGGACGTTGCGTCATACCTGAACGGTTGCATGACGAGGTACCTCGATTACAACGATACCTACCTTTCCAAGGAAGCTCTTCATCCCTCCGACAACATCCCCCCGATCCTCAGTCTTGCCTTTGCCAATGATATGAGAGGGGAAGACGTTCTGAGAGGTGCTGCAGCTGCATACCAGGTGGTGGGTGCTTTCGCCGATGCCTTCTCCATAAGGGACAAGGGGTGGGATCACGTGACCTACATCTCCATCTCTGCCGCAGCAGGCTTGGGAACGCTGCTCTCCCTTCCCAGAGAAAAATTCATGAACGCGCTTAGCCTCGCGTTGAACAACAACATATCACTCAGGCAGACGAGGGCCGGGGAGCTAAGCATGTGGAAGGGCTGTACCGCGGCAGACGCATCTAGAAATTCTGTTTTCGCAACGTTGCTTGCGTCAAAAGGCTTCACGGGGCCTTCGCCAATATTCGAGGGGGAGATGGGCTTCTTCAACCAGGTCACGGGAAAAATTTCTCTCGACCTCGAGAAAAACAGAATTCTGAGGACAATGATAAAGCATTTCCCGGTGGAATATCACGCGATGAGCGCTGTGGAAGCCGCTCTGGCTCTCAGGGAAGAGATTGGGAATGAGGAGATCGAGAGAATAGAGGTGGAAACGTTCTCCGTCGCGCACAAGATCATTGTGAAGGACCCCGAGAAGCTAAGGCCCAAAACGAAGGAAACAGCGGACCACAGCATGCCGTACATAATCGCATTCTCCCTCCTCTACGGGGAACCCGGGATACATTCCTTCGAAAAGGGATACCTAGAGGATCCCAGGATATTGAACCTCATTGACAAGATGCATTTTGTGGTAACGGAGGAGTATGACAGTCTCTACCCGGAATATCTTCCAGTCAGAATTACGGTGAAGACGTCCTCGGGCACAGTAGAAAAGGAAGAGAAATTCCCAAAGGGACATTTCAGGAATCCGTTCAGCTGGGAGGACCTTGAGAGCAAAGGGAAGAGCTTGATGGGAGACGAAGCTGCTCGCAGTATTATAGCAAATGGGAAAGCGTTTGAATCAGTATCGGTC
This sequence comes from Thermoplasmata archaeon, assembly GCA_049966795.1. Lineage (GTDB taxonomy): Archaea > Thermoplasmatota > Thermoplasmata > Thermoplasmatales. The sequence continues at coordinate 1,326 of JBMFTY010000006.1, read as the reverse complement.
CAAGATTTCCTTGAAAATTTAAGTAACATTTGATAGAAAGTGATTCGAAGAAGGTCCGGAAAACACTGGCCATCCCTTGCATCTTCAAATTTTGACGGGGAAACTTAATCTGGTGGTTGGAGATCGCCGTTCCAGCTGACCCTTGTTAAAAATTCCCCCCGCTTTAATTCCGAAATCACCCTATTTCTTTTACTTTTACTCGCAGCTCTTCCAGGGGATGAATGGTGGGACGGTGGATGAAGGAACGTTGTTCACTGCGTCATACCTGCCAAGTGATGATTCCAATAAGAATTTCTCATCATGTATTGCAAAGAAGAATCATTGAATTTTTCTCCCCCTGTCCTGCGAAATATTTATTAGGTACATTTCGAATCATAAATCTCAGTGGCAAATATGGGAGGTGAATCAACTGTCATATTCTAGAACAACCAAAATAATAATTGCTGTTGTTGTCGTTGTGGTCGTTGTTGCAGCCGGCGCCTCTGTTGCCTTTTATGAGCTCCAAGCGCATAAAAGCTCAAACAAGTACATTCTGATCGGTATGCCCCTGCCGCTCAACTCTCCGATCGGCGTAAACATGCTTGATTCGGCTCAGCTTGCCGTCAACCAGATCAATTCTCACGGGGGAGTAACGGTGAACGGAACTCACTATCTCCTTAAAATCATAACGTATGACACTGAAGAGGCGAATCCTTCGATTCCGGTAAGCTCTGGCATAAATGGGGTAACGTCACTCATAACTCAGGATCACGTAAACTATCTGATCGGCGGGTACAGGAGCGATGTGGTGGATGCCGAGCTTCCTATCGCCGCCCAGTATCACACAATCTACATAACTTTCGGTGCGGACCCTGAAATATCAACATTCGTTGCACAAAATTACTCCGCACACAAATATATATTCCATTCCAGTTTCCAATATTTAAGTCAATTGGATTAGCTTTGGCGAAGTTGAGTTAACCCTTCATCATCTGAGTGTGAATCAACGCATAACTCATGGGTGAGTTGTCTCTGATTGCGTAAGGAAAAGGTTAATTTTCGTGATCACGATCATAATGTGCTCTTGTAAAGTGGAGCAGGGGCTCTCTCCTCCGGGGGAGAGCCTACCAATTCAACCATTGTTATACCTTTCCCGGATCCCTGGATGAATGACCAATATTGCACGAGAGCAGCGGAACTCCATGTCTGAGCATCCTCACGATCTCCGCAAGGCTCCACATCCTCACTATTGTCTGTATTATCATGAGTGCAAGATACGCGATCAGGAATGCGAATATCTGCACTATTATGCCGTTGATCTTCCTGGATATCAGGTGATCCAGTCTC
>JBMFTY010000005.1:0-54942 GCA_049966795.1 Thermoplasmata archaeon | reverse complement strand
TGCTCCCCTTGCACACATCCCTGTCTGTATACAATCTGGATATGCCTTTGCCCGCAATGCTTGGGACAGATTGTGGAGGCATTCCAAACCAGTACCTGACTGGTTTTCTATGGGGGTACCCTGCATGCCTTCTGCAAAGGACTTATCCACAGGACTTCCCACTATTACAGTATCCTTCTTCTGAATATTATACGCCCCGCAATTCCCCTCCACCCTGAAGGACTGAGATTTCTTGCTCACTCCTCTGTAATGCAATTGGATATGGAAACTTTTAAACCTTTTGAATTGCTCCTGCAGCCGCATTCCTGACCTGGGTCCCCCTGACAATTCAAGGGAAGAAAGATGCCAGAGTTTCGCTCCTAGGGAAATGGGGAAAGAATAAATCTTTTCAGCAGATAAAGGTGGCGTGATAGTATGACCAAAAATGTTCTAATTATGGGAGCGGCCGGAAGGGATTTTCACAACTTCAACGTATTCTTCAGGGATAATCCTGAATACAATGTGGTTGCCTTTACGGCCACGCAGATTCCGAACATTGAGGGGAGGACGTATCCGAAGGAACTCGCTGGGAAGCTCTACCCTAAGGGAATCCCAATATATCCAGAGTCCGAACTCACGGAGCTCATTAGAGAGAAGAAAGTGGACATAGTTGTTTTCGCGTATTCCGACGTGCCACATGAATATGTGATGCACAAGGCATCAGAGGCGATGGCAGCAGGGGCAAGCTACCTACTCCTGGGCCCCAGGGACACACAGATCAAAAGCAAAAAGCCTGTCATATCAATATGCGCCGTCAGGACAGGCTCCGGGAAGTCACAGACTACCAGAAGGGTGGAGGACATTCTGGTGAGCATGGGGAAGAAGGTCGTTGCCATCAGGCATCCAATGCCATACGGGAATCTCAATGAACAGAGGGTCCAGAGGTTCGCAACTATGGATGACCTTGACAGGCAGAAGTGCACGATAGAGGAAAGGGAGGAGTATGAACCGCACATAAAGAGGAATGTCGTTGTTTACGCGGGGGTTGACTACGAGGCGATCCTCAGGGAGGCAGAGAAGGAGGCAGACATAATCCTGTGGGATGGCGGCAACAACGATTTCCCATTCTACAAGAGCGACCTCCAGATAGTTGTAGCTGATCCTCACAGGCCAGGTCATGAGGTCAGATACCATCCGGGCGAGGTGAACCTCAGGTCAGCAGACGTGATCGTGATCAACAAAGAGGAAACTGCTTCGCTAGAAAACATCAACGAGATCAGGGATAACATAAGGAAGCTGAATCCAAGGGCGGTCGTGATAGATGCAGCCTCTCCGTTCTTCAGTTCTGATGCGGAGAAGGTCAGGGGGAAGAAGGTTCTTGCGATTGAGGATGGTCCAACCCTGACTCACGGAGAGATGAGCTACGGGGCAGCAGTTATATTCTCCATAAAGTATGGGGCAGCGGAACTGGTAGATGCGAAGGACTATGCGAAGGGCTCAATACGCGGAGTTTATGAGAAATACAAGCAGATTCACAACTACCTGCCTGCCATGGGCTATTCACCGGAGCAGATCAAGGATCTCCAGGATACAATTAACGCCGTTCCGGCGGACATAGTTGTTTCCGGTACCCCGATAGACCTGACGAAGGTAGTGAAGATAAACAAGCCGATAGTGAGCGTGAAATACGAGCTGCAGGAGATTGGGAAGCCGGATCTCAGGGACGTGCTGGAAAAATTCGTGAAGGCTCACTGAAGCCTTCACTCTTTTTTGAACGCGTTCTCCATTATTTTCTTTATTAATTCTTCCTTGCTGCCGTCGTATTCAACCTCTATTTTTTTGACAACCCTGAACGGCTGCCTTGGGTATCTGCCCTCTGAGACGGTGAAGTCCAGGCCGAGGGACCCTATTATGTCAACCAGCCTGTCCTTCGGAAAACCCTTTCTCACTCTTCTCCCAATTCTCCTCGAAACGGAATCGTCGAAATAGGTCTCCCAGAGCGTTCTCTTCATTTCTCTATCAACACCGCATTTACTATGCCGCTCTGCCCAGGACGGGACGTGACCTTGGCCTTTCCAGCCTCTGTGACAATAATCGCACCCTTCGTTATGATGTTCCTCTGGGCGAAGTGCGGGTCCGCTATGTTTTCGGATACGTTCAATATCTTCATCCTCTTCGTGACTTTTTCTTTGGGTATTGTGACATTTGCCTCATTTCCACTGAGGAGCGCTGTCTTCACGTTCCCTCCCATCCCCCTTATCTGCTTCCTCTTTGTCTCTCCAAGAACGGTGAGGGTTGGCTCCCTTCCGAGCTCGAATCTCTTCTTGTGCCTGTTCCTCCTCAGTTTCCCGCCTGATATCTTAGTCTTGCCCTTGCCGTGATATATCGCCATGTAATGGAGGCAATTGATAGAAGGTAGTTAAACCTTTCACTTGTCGTGGAGAAACGCTTATTTCTTGATTTAATATGTACAGAGGTGAAATTTGGGATCCTGCTGCTCGTAATTCTCGCGATTTTTGTCCTTATGGTTGTACCCTCAGGTCACGCTGATCAGAAATCTGTCCTCATAGTCAATTTCAATTATCCGGTTGACAGGGGGGCGCAGGATTATTTACAGGGCGTTCTTTCTATCGCAGTCTCCCAGGGGGACCCTGTCGTGATCGTGATGAACACCCCAGGCGGCTACCTCAGCAGCACGTTCAGCATCGTGAGTTACATGGTCGCAGCTGAGAAAAATATAACCATAACGACATATGTCCCCTCCGGCGGGATGGCTGCATCGGCTGGTTCATACATCGCGCTGGCATCGGACTACGTCTTCATGGGAAACGAGAGCATCATAGGTCCTTCGGAACCTTATGTTATCGGGGGGACGCAGCTCGAGCAGCAGCACGTGACAAATGCCTCGCTGGCCCTGATGAGCTCATTAGCGCAGGCACACGGATGGAACGAGACCGCGGTTTACCTTATGGTGGAGAAGAACGTGGCGTTCACAGCTCAGAATGCGTCTAGGATCGGCCTCATCACAGGCCTCTCAAACAGCCTCTCCGATGTGATGAAGAAGCTTGGATACGGGGGGTTGGCACAGACCGAGTTCTACGAGAACCAGGTGCAGCAGCTCGAGTCCTTCCTTTCCAATTCAACTGTTGCCGATTTTCTTATCCTCATTGGCGTGATAGCCATAGTCCTAGACATATTCCACGGGTCAATAATTCTAAGCGTGGCGGGGGTTATTGCCATTGCGCTCGGCATCTGGGGCGTGACGCTCATCAGCTTCCAGCCAATCGCAGTACTCTTCATCGTCATCGGGACGGCCCTTATTTTTCTTGAGATTAAGCTCGGACACGGGTTTGCCCTGGCAGGTGGGGTTGGCCTCATCATAGTGGGAGGGCTGATAATGCTCATCGGAGTTACGTATAATTCAAACAACCCTGTGTTGAACGGGACAAGTTATGCACTGATTGCACTTGAGGCGACGGTCATACCTATAGGGGCTCTCTACCTCATAGCCCTCAGGAGGTCCGTGATGAAGAAGCCTCCGAAGGTCGGGCCCCAGACCGTTATAGGGAAGAGGGGAAGGGCCCTCACGGACATAGAGCCGGGACAGAAAGGTGTTGTGCTCGTGCAATCCGAGGAATGGACGGCAATATCTCAGGAGTCAGTACGCAAGAATGAGGAAATAGAGGTGTTAGAAGTTAGGGAAGGAATACTCCTTATCAGGAAGCCTTCTTCACCTTCAAGGTGACCTTGTCCTCCAGTACCTCAGTGACGACGACGATGTCTCCGTCGTTTGTGTCAGAATCGGATATGAAGCTCCAGTCCTCGTTCACCACGGTTACGGTACCCACTTCTCCCGCAGGCACTCCCTTCAGCACTCTTCCTGTCTGCCCAACGAGGTTATCCGGATGGAAATATCTCTTCGTTATCCTTGACGAGGTTGTCAGGGAAAATCCTATGAGGAGGAAGACCGTTATTACAAATATGAGGATGGAAAAAACTAAAAAGAGGGCCACCCCTCCTGAGATGAAGTACTCAGCCAGGAGGAAGAAGGCAAATGCAGCCAAGGCTACAAGAAGCCCCACCGTCCTGTAGCCGTACTTCACCGTAAATCCGCTTACCTGCTTGGCCATCTGATGGACTATTCCTTCTTGTTATTTGAGGATGTGCTGCCTGAGGAAGATGCCGCCTTCAGGGTATCTGCGAAGGGCCTGAACATCTCCGTGAACTCCATGGGTATTATGTACTTGGTGGACTGGCTCGATCCAAGGGACTTCATCATGTCGAGATACTGGAGGGCCATCGTCTTCTGGTCAATTTCCTTGGCTGCGTTGAATATTGTGGTCAATGCCAGGGCATAACCTTCAGCTCTGAGTATTGCGGACTGCTTATCCCCCTCTGCCCTCAGGATGTTAGACTGCTTGTCACCCTCTGCAACTGTTATGGTAGCCTGTTTCTTCCCCTCTGCCTCCGTCACCACAGCTCTCCTCGACCTCTCCGCGCTCATCTGCATTATCATAGCGTCCTGAACGTTCTTTGGAGGAAGTATCTCCCTTATCTCAACGTTCGTTACCTTCACCCCCCACCTGGTTGTAACTTCGTCAAGCTTCGTCCTGAGGATCGCATTTATGTTCTCCCTCTTCGAGAGAACTTCATCAAGATTTATATCACCTATCACTGCCCTCAAGGTGGTCGTTGCTATACCCATCGCAGCGCCCTCGAAGTTCTGCACCTGTATTACTGAATCAGAAGCATTGAAGACCTTGAAGTAAATTATGAAGTCCACGTCCACGGGAGCATTATCCTTTGTGATGCAGGTCTGATGAGGGATTGTGAGATACCTCTCCCTGAGGTCCACCCTAACGGGCACATCGATGAATGGATATATGAACACAAGTCCGGGTCCCTTCTCTGCTAGTGCCCTGCCGAACCTGAAGACGACGATTCTCTGGTACTCCCTGACGACCTTTATCGAATAGAAGAGGAATGCCAGGATTATCAGAACGACGATGGCAATAACAACCTCCTCACCCACGACGATTGCAAGGGTAGTAACGTCTAATGGAAATGCCATAAGTTCTCATACGAAATTTATATTAATGCTTTTTGATTTTGACTTTTTCGGGATTATGAGAAATGCTTTGGAAATTAGCATAAATGCACTAAGTTGTTCCTTCCCCTCACGCATAAAATGTTTAGCCTGTCCTAAATTCAGGATCTTGCGGCCTCATGTTCAAAAATTATTAATATGATCTCACTCTTTCCAATTATGGCCAAGGTAGACTTCAATTCAAAGCCAATAGATGATAACTTCTTCGACAAGCCTGACGAGTACCCCGTGACGGGGAACCACAATGGTCATGAGGTCAGGGCAGAGGGGAAACAGAGGTTGGACAAGGACGGAAAGCCGTATCCCACAAAGCTTGGTATACACGGAACCAATGTGGCCGTAGACTGGGATTCGTGCATTGCGGACGGTTCATGTATGGATGTCTGCCCTGTCAATGTGTATGAGTGGTTCCTTAATCCCGGAAACAAGGGGACTGGTAACGACAAGAAGATTGAACCGGGGACGGAGGAATGGAACAAATACAGGACGGACAAGTGCGATCCTATAAGGGAAGCGGACTGCATCTTCTGCAATGCCTGCGTCACGGCCTGTCCTGTCAGCGCGATATCAGTCGCGATGAGAAAGTAATACTATTTCTCCCCTTTTACTGATTTCTTCTTTCCACTTTTGGATTCCTCTTCCAGAACGGAAGTCCATGTTAGAAAACAGTCAGGAAGGAATTCATCTTTCATAAAAGATGCCTCCTAAAGAAGAAAGAAACTCTCTCCCACGCATCATCCGCGGCCTCACGGTCGTATGCGAATCCGTCCTCGTTTGCAAACGCATGTTTTGTGTTTGGGTACAGTTTCAGTTCAACCTGCTTTTTGTGTCTGATGAATGCAGAGACCATTTCCGGTATTCCCGAATTTATGCGCGGATCCTCCCCGGCATATATCGCGTTCAGAGGTCCCCTCATCCTTGAGATATCGTCAAGGTTCGGAGGATTTGCACCGTAGTAGACCACGGTTGCATCAAAAGGAATCTGAGTTGATATGCGGAAGGAGAGCCCTCCGCCCATGCAGAATCCCACTACGCCGAACTTTATCGGTTTGAAATTATCCTTGATGTACTGGTACCCCATCGCCAGGTCCCTCAGCATCCTCTCCTCCATCTCTCCCCTGCCTAGCATGAGTTTCTTGATAACCTCCCTCTGTCTTTCATCCGCCATCTGCATTATCTCGCCGATCACGGAAGGATCGTTTCTCTTCTCCTGTGGTATCTCGAAGAAGAGTTTCATGGCGGTCGCTATGTTTTCCTCTGTGAAAACGTCCCTCTCTTCCTTCCGGGAGTAGAGGTGAGGCGCAAGGACAAGGAACCCGAGAGCGGCCAGCTTCCTGGAGTATTTCTTGATGAAATTCGTGAGCCCCCATATCTCCTGTATCACCATTATGACTGCCCTAGAATCCCTCTCTCCAACGAGGAATGACGTGACATCTGACCCATCAAACGTCTCGTATTCCACAATCTCTTCTTTCATGCTGAGCCGATACAACCATTGATTTAAGAATGTCGTAGCTCAATCTCGAAACCAAAATTTCCCCGAGCATGAAGATTTGGCATCACTGTTCGTGAAATTTATTCAATTTACATTTTCCTCTGATCACGCGGAAACCGTAGCCGATTATTTCCTTGACATTACCGAACGTTTCCAGCGCGCTCACCTGGTTCTCGGTGAACCACCCTGAATCAGAGGACTCGTGGTTCGTTTTATACTCATCTCCCTCTGCAATGCCAAGGTATATCATGTCAAAGTGTTCATGAGGTCCTTCTCTGTATGGCACGATCTCCCTCATTATGATAAGAGGGTGAGGAAGGCTAACCGTACCGTCGCCTGAGATCTCGATGTCTGTTGACGAAACCACGTGAAATGACGCTCCAGTTTCCTCCTTCGTTTCCCTCACGGCGCATTCTAGGGGATCTTCGCCCTCCTGCAGATGACCTCCCGGGTATATCCAGACACTGAGCTTTTTGTGCTTCAGAAGGAGAACCCTGTCACCGGTTGCATTGAACAGGAGAACGCCGGCAACGATACATTTCTTCAACAGAGACACCTCATCCCGTTACCAAATCCCTTAATGAAATACTTTCTTCGTTTTCCGTAAGACATCCCATTTCTGAAGTTCAGTGAGATCACCCGAACAGAGGCACCTTTTTCGAAACTGATGGTTTCGGAAGGACAAATGTCAGCACGGAAGATGCAAGAGCAACAACCAGCAGTATCTCGAATACAAGGGGTAGATTGGCGTAACTACCTGCAATCGAAAGTCCAACCACGAGGGGTCCGAGAGCCTGCCCCCCAGACCCCCCTAAATTCCAGACAAGCGCGTTGCTTGTTGTGGTCGAGCTGTCCCTGGGAACGTAATCCGATATCATGGACATGAAAATTGGGAACCCGCTGAAATTTACGAGCCCGAAGAGGCCGAGGAAGGTATAGGAGACGGGGCCCGCGGTGATTATGTACAGATACATTAGAACCGCTGCAAGTATTGTGGTCGCAGCAAGAACTCTTCTCTTGTCATATATCTCAACCAGCCTGCCGAATATCAACTGCCCCAGGATGCCGCCAACATACATCAGTGACATCATTGTTCCAAGGGAAACGCTCGCATGAAGCCCTCTGTCGAAGGACAGGTATTCAGGTATCCAGGAGATGATTCCGTAGAAGGCCAGGGCCCTCACAAGTGATATGACCGTAAGGAGGACGATGCTGAAGCTCAAAATCCCGTTTCTCTTCTCCCTCAGGTCCCTCCTTACTGGCTGAGATGCACTGTATCCTCTAAGTCCGATTGCCATTGACGCCGCAGCTACAACTCCCACAGATCCCAGAATTCCTATACCTGCGACCTCGGAGGAAAAGACGCCGATGAACAGTAGGAGGATGTACGGGTAAATTGCTCTTCCTATGCTTCCAAACGAACCGTTTATCCCGAGGTATCTTCCCAGCTTATCCCCCCTGTAGTGCGATTGCAGCATGGAGGTGCCTGTGGGATGATAGAATGAAGCTCCGAATCCTGAAAGCGCGGAAGATACTATTATGAGGGCCACGGATAGAGAGCTGTCCAATGCCGCTATGAACATGAGAAGACCTATGGACATCACAAGGATCCCAAGGGCCATTCCCGATGACTGCAATCCCTTTCTATCAATGTACCCTCCAAGGAGCACGGCACTCAATGCCATCGTCAGATAGAATAGCGTGAGAGATGCCGTGATCACCATCGGTGCTGTATGCCTCAACACTGCCATGAGATCAAGGACAACGGGAACGAGGAACATTGTTCCGTCGTTTATGAAATGACCAAGCGAGGTGAACGTTATCACCCTCAGGCCACTTGAACCTGAAGGCGGACGATCTTCTGAGTTGTCAGGAGGATTGCTGACCGTGCTGCTCAAGGAAGACACCTACCGCTGGAGAGATTATTCCCTATTTTCTTTTTTGGTGGTTTGCGACAGTAGATAAGGAACATATGTATAAGCTGATTATCCATAAGTATATAAACAATCCCCCATTCCTCATGCGATGGACATCAAGAAAGAGAAGATAATGAGCGGGATGATGACCCTTATGATACTAGCAAGACTCGCAGAGACACCATCCCATGGTTACGCCCTTGAGATTTATCTTGAAAAAAAGCTTAAAAGACCAATTCCCCCAGGAACGGTATACGTTCTGCTCTCAGCAATGAAGAGGCGCAACCTTGTATCGGTCAAGAGCAGGGAACTGGTCAACGGAAGGCAGATCGCCGTCTACGAGATAAATCCTGAGGGGAAGGAGTTTCTGAGGCAGCACAGGGAACCGCTTAAGATCATGAGAACGCTTATTGGAGAGCTGGCAAGAAAGATAGAGCAGCTTTGATTTTTTATGTCGCGTTATTCGCCTTCTTATAACCCGTGGATACAGGGGTCACTCTTAAAATAGGAACACTCGTTACCAAATTATGAACAGGACAAGGTTCATATCCACCCTAGGCCCCTCATGCTTTGATAGAAAGTCCGTTGAAGAGATGGTTAAGTTTGGTTCGACATCGTTTAGAATAAACATCGCGCATGTTGAGCCGGGTTACGTCACGAAAACCAGGAAATTGCTGAGAGGTGTGACCGTTGACGGGAAGATAGGGCCGTCGATAATCGTTGACCTCAAGGGTCCAGAGATCAGGGCCAAATTCAGGGGCGGCAAGGAATTTTCTGTTATGGCCAACGCTATCTATACCTTAGGAGTTGGAGGGTCGGAGGACATAACACTTGTCCCCGGGAGTGTTATCTCACAGCTTGAGGAGGGAGACACGATCCTCCTGAGCGATGGCAGGGTGAAGATGAAGGTTCTTGCGGGGAAAGGGGAAGCGCTGAAAGCCAGGGCGCGAAATTCAGGAACCTTAAGGAACAATGCCCGGGTAAATATCCCTGACAGGGAGCTGGAACTCGGAACAATTACGGAGCGAGATGAGCTCTTCCTTAATGAGGGCATAAAGGAGGGCGTGGAATTCTTTGCCCTGTCCTTTGTGCAGAGTGCGAAGAACGTGGAAGAGTTCAGAGATAGGATTGAAGAGCTAGGGGGAGATCAGTTTGTCATATCGAAGATAGAGACGAGAGCAGGGCTCAGGAATGCGGATAGCATATGCAGGGTTTCTGACATGATCATGGTTGCGAGGGGAGACCTTGGGGTGGAGATGCCACTTGAAGAGATATCTATAGTGCAGAAGAATCTGATTCGCAGGGCTCACTCCTATGGAATTCCATCCATCGTCGCAACCCAGATCCTGGAATCCATGATAGAGAATGAGATACCCACCAGGGCCGAAGTAAACGATATAAGCAATGCGATTCTAGATGGCGCAGACATACTTATGCTGTCGGAGGAAACCGCAGTTGGGAAGAATCCGCTGAAGGCGGTAAGAGTGCTTTATTCCGTGACAAGGTACGTGGAATCAAGAGTCACAGATTATCCCGAGCCGGAGGAGTTCCTCGGGAACAGGATTGCATATGCGGTTGCAAAATCTGCTAAGATACTCTCCTCAGAAACCAGGAAGGACATAATCGCCCTGACGAAATCAGGGAGCACAGTGAAGATGCTCTCAGCTCTCAGGCCGTTTGGAAAAATTTATGCCCTTTCAAACAACAGTCGTCTTCTATCAAGGCTTTATCTCTACAACAACACCTATCCTATCGATCTTAAGACAAAAGGGAATAACGTGAATGAAGTAACGAAGGAAATATCAGATTCAGGGATATTTGCAAAGGGAACCATGCTAATCCTTACGTCGGGCGAACCCTACTTCCCATTCGGGGGAACGAATGACGTAAGGTGCATTATAATTGGAGACTTCCTGGGAAGGGGATATGTTACCGGGCCAGGCTGTTCCGGCAAGGCGACATACAAGCACGATGGAAGAGGAAAAATCTTCGTGTCATTGAGGCCGGGGGATCAAATTCCCAAAGACGTGGAGGCTGTGATATTCTCCTATAGAGCTTCCATGCTGCTCGTAGACAGCCTCTCCAAGCAAGGAAAGACTGTCGTATCTTCGGCAATTCTAAAGAGGATGCCTAAAGAGGGCGAAAGTCTCACCGTGGATCCGCTCACTGGTATGATATTCCACTGAGCAAAGGGTCAGCAAGAACAATAGTGGTATAATAAAAAGCACACCCATATGCAGAGAAAGATGAATTTCATAAGGGATGTGCCGAAACCCATCACAAGAAAAGAGATGAGTCTAAGTTGAAGTACACTCGGACTGACCAGCTAGGAACGTGATAAAGGCTTAAGTTTGGGGGGCAAATAAACGACTGAGCTTTTATGGCACAACCAGAAAACCGACAGCTAGCTCCTGAAAAGCCAAAAAGGAGATCTGTCGTAAAATGGATAGCAGTTGTTGTGGTCGTGATAATCGTGGTCGCGGCGGCAATAGTTGTGGTGACATACCATCCGCCATCTACTCCCGCTAAAAAACCGGTATATACAAAACTTGCAATAACGGCTACTACGTCCGGCATAATAACACAGGTTGGAGCTCCAGTAACGTTCACGCCAGTCGTTCCTTCAACATTTAAATGGACAAAGATGGTCTGGAACTTTGGTGATGGTACTTCAGGGACGCTGGCCTGCTCTCTATGGAAGCATTTTCAATAACAGCAAAAGCAAATGATGCTCAATCTCCTTTAATCACTTCCAGATTGGACGTCCAGAAATTGAAAAAACGAAGTATGATAATCCCAGGGTTCTTATACATTGAAAGGGAAGTGCAAGGTCCTTATTGAGAGAAGAAAGAATTGTTGCTTTGCCGCTGGCCACAATAATATGAACTTTCCGTGAAAATCATGAATACTGCTCCCTCTCCTTCCTGAATCTGAAATAGATCAGAAGGTCGTAAGCTATCTTGATCACTCCTCCACCGATGAAAGAGGCTGAGCCAGCACCGACCGAGATGAGGTATGTCGAAATGTATGGTGTCGCTCCATTTGCCACGCTCCTCGTTGCATTTGATACCCCAACAACATAGCTCCTGTCCTCGCCCTCAACAACGCTGTTGAGGTAGGACTGCCTTGTCGGCACATCCATCTGACTGAGGCTCTGCCTGAGGAAGAGGAAGAGCAGAGATGCATAAAGATTCGGGACTACAGGTATCAGTATCAGGAACACATTGGAAGGAAGATGGGTGAAAACCATCGTGTTTATGAGCCCTATTCTGTATGCTATGAGTGGAGTAATAAGAACGCTTACGGCCATTATAATGTCTACAACCGTGAATACAGCACCCAAGGTGCCCAGGCTGAAGTTGTACCTCACCTTGAACCAGTAGGCCATGAGGCTCTGAAGAACGAAGCCCCCTCCTATCGCATCTATAGAGAAGAGAACACTCACGTCCCTGGCGATAATCTTGCTCCTTTTTGAGACAGGACTGGACTGGATCTTCAGCTTTCCTTCTATCTTGGGTATGAAGAGATAGCCTATCAAGGTGATTGCGGAAAATACGATAGAAAGGCGAATCGACGCAGGAAGACCGAGATGCAGAGATATCGCCCCGAGTGAAGACGCCACGTAGCCCGAAAAGGAATAAACAGAGAAGAGCCTGTTTCGGGCATTCTGGTCCATCTTTATCTTGGATATAATGGGCTGTTCAAATGAGGAAAATAGGGTATTGTCAGATGGATTCACTCCCAACGAACCTATGATCACGAAGAGGGCCTTGAGCAGCGCCCCCGGGAGAAGGTAGACTCCGATAACCCCGATAACCAGCAGTAGGGAGAAAAGAAGAAGGAAGGACTTGGAATAGCCAAGGCCGTAATGCGTAGTTATGTAGAACGTGAGCAGTGAACCGAGGACAATAGAAGCGGTGACCACGATTCCTGCCAGAATAGGACTCATGCCATCGTCCACGAGAAATATCACAGTCACGACAGAGAAAACACCATACACAAAACCCCTCGCTGCCCTTGTGAGAAATAGAATATAGCGGGAATCCACACTGTCCAATATCCATTGGTATTTGCACTTTTTGAATCGCAGACCGGTACAGATTTTAGCGGAAGGCGCTCAAGGAATGATAGCCGCGTACACGCCTAAATACATCATCATGGATGATAGGGTAAGAAATTGGTAGATTGCCAAGGGGCAAATGATTTCCTTGCCAGTGCCACCAGGGTTTCACACTGTCTCTTTGTAACATTCTCCGGTGTTTCCTCCCAAGAAGCTTTACTGCTTTTCCCACACCCCTGACTTTCCTGTAGCTCCAATGAAACCGAGAGCAGTGCCTGCTGTTGAGAAAGGCATAGCCTAAAATCCTGCCGCTGGAAGATGCAGGTTCTCTCATTCCTTCCTGTATCTGTACCTTTCGAAGATCATCTCAGTGCCGTTAGCGCTGAACCTGAATTGCACCACCATCCTAGCTGTCTCTGAGAGAGTGAAAAATGTAGCCACATCCTCCTGGAGCTCACTCCCTTCCTCTGGAACCAGGATGTAGCTCCCAACATCTTCTCCTGAAAGTATCAGGAAATCCCCGCTTCTGGTAACCCTTGCAGAAAGCAAGCCTTTGTAAGTTCTGTATGTGCCCTCAAGTCTTCTGAGAAGATTCTCCCTTCTGATAGGCGGGAGATCGAGCTCCGGATCCTTTCCCAGCATCAAACTAAGGCCATACAGGCAAAGCAGCACTGGGTCATACCCCTCCCCGTTGGCCAGCACAGAAAATCCAATACCCCTATCAGGAAGGAGGGCCATTCCAGAAGTGTATACTGACACGGATCCTCCATGGTATACGAGCCTCTCTCCAAAGAACTGTCTCGTCACGAAAAACCCATAACCATAACTCAAATCAGGGAATATTCGCTTTGGAGGATGTGAATACGGGGTCCACATACCTTCGATAGTCCTCTCATCTGCTATCCTAATTCCTGCGAATTCTCCCCTGCCGAGGTACATCATGATATAATTGGAGAAATCTGAAACGTTGCTCATTATCCCGCCAGCAGAGGGCTGACTTTGCCATGGGACTGAGCTGGATCTGGCAATGCCATCCTTGATGAGGTACGGAACGGCAAAGTTTCCGTCAGCTTCCACCTCTTCCCTCGAGAAAAAGGTCCTGTTCATCTTCAATGGCACGAGGATATTGTCCCTCACGTACTGGGCATAAGATTTCCCACTGACCTTGGAAATGACCTCCCCTAAGAGGAAGTAGCCCTCGTTAAGATAGAAATATTTGGTACCAGGAGGCGCCTCCCTCCATGCAGAGACCCCATCAAAAAAGGAAGCCATGTCATCTGAAGACGCGACCGGGAGCCAGCTTCTCGATTGTTTCGTAGCATTGAAAATCAGGGCTTCAGCCCATCCGAGTCCCGGGATACCGCTCGTGTGGGTCAGGAGGTGATGAATCTCCACCTGTTCCAAACCCCTTCCTCGCAGGGAAGGGATCAAATCTGTGACACGATCATGGAAATCCAACTTTCCATCCTCCACGAGCTTAGAGATAGCGAGGGCAGTAAAGGATTTGGAAACTGAACCTATGCCGTAATTTGTCTGAATCGTTGTCGGGGCTGCCCTCTCCACGTTCTTAAAGCCAAATCCCCTTGCATATATCACCTTCCCCTCTTCAACGATGGAAACGGTCAAGCCTGGCAGCTTTGTCTCAATCAACTTGGAAAATATGAAATCTCCCAACTTCGTCATCTCCGATTGGCGCATATATCTCCCTTCATCTCCCGTTTCCTAATCAGGAAAGGAAAACATAAATAACTTTATCTTGCGGGAATAGGAGTAGCTCACCCTTAAACAAGAGATTTGCCAGATACGCCGGGGGGGAGATTTGAACTCCCGATCTCTTGCGAGAACAGGCTTTCCGTGGGACATTCCAGGCCTGCGCCTTTCCGGGCTGGGCCACCCCGGCACACTTATCCTCAAGGACACAAGGTTTATTATTATTTCCACGTTGCCAGGACTATGGAGCTCCTGGATGGCGCGCTTGAATCCATCAGCCTGTTCACAAGGGAGTTCGTTAAGGACAGGGACGTGGTAATTGGAATCTCCGGAGGGATAGATTCTGCCCTGGTAGCCTATATCCTCAAGATTAACCTGAAGAGGGAGAAGATACATCTCTACTCCCTCCCTTTCGGGGCAGAGAGCCCGGATGTAAGGAAGGTGGCAGATTTCCTTGAGATGAGTTATGAAACCGTGGACCTGTCTCATTCACTCCACTTTTTCTCAAGCTATATACAGGACAGGAAGGCACTGGGAAACGCTAAGGCAAGGCTTAGGATGGTCTTTCTGTATTCGATGGCCAACAAGTTCGGTGGTCTGGTTGCTGGGACGTCCAATAAGAGCGAGCTGCTAACGGGCTACTTCACTAAGTACGGTGATGGGGGCTCTGACTTTCAACCTATAGGCGATCTTTACAAGACCCAGGTATTTGACATTGCAAAACGTCTCGGGTTTCCGTCCTGGCTCATCGAGAAGAAGCCGAGCGCTGAGCTCTGGGAGGGACAGACCGATGAGAGTGAACTTGGAATCACCTACGAGAAGCTAGACAGGATACTCGAGTGTCTGGAATATCTGAGGGAACCGGAAAAGTGTTACGTGGAAGGATGCTCCAAAGATGACGTGCTCAGAATATATTCCCTCGTGAGGAAGAATGCACACAAGAGAATCAACTTCTATATTCCCAAGATAGGGTTCAGGTCTGTGGGAACGGACTGGCTCGAGTGAATTTCCTTCAAACGAGCCTAAGGCCTCCCGTTATGCTGTCTATGAGGGAGTCATCATCAGGACCGAATCCCGCGCAAGTGAGGGTATCAGGTTCAACCTGAGTAAGTCCAGCATCCCTTATTGGGCAAGTGTTGATTCCCATGCTCCTCGCTTTTTGTATCAGGGAGAGAAGCTCTCCCTCATCCCTCACCCAGACAACGATCTTCTTCTGCCCTTCCTCGATCCATCTGTCCCTCTTGAGTGAGGGTCTGAGGGCGCATTCGACCGCAGCGTGCGCAACCTGTGCTGCGATCTTCCCCCTCCCCATTTCTAGGTCCTTTCGAACTGCTATTGCAAGTTTCACCGACCAAGGAAATTATAATTACTATTTATTGTATCGGCTTCCGTGAATTTCTACCCTGCCGTATTGATACCTCTGGCTGTCTTCACGGTGCTTTTTTACCTAAACTGGAACAGGGTGGACAAGATAGTGGACGAGCACATCTTCGCCAGATTCCTCCTCTACGGCCTCCTCCTCGGCGTTCTCTATCTGGTCCTCTTCCTCTATTCCTTTTTGACTATATCTTCGTACGAAGACCTGATGCTCTTCGCCACTCTCCTCTTTCTTCCACTCCTCTCGGCAGGGGAACAGCTGTCTGTTTTGACCGGCAAATACAGGAAGAGGGGGGACCTTTATCAGCTCGGGTCCTCGCTGGGCGGTGCATTCTCCTTTCCGGTATCATTCGGAATAGCCATAATGAGTAGGGGGGAGCTGGCAGACTACTTCTTTGTGGCGCTCATGACAGTTTTCGCCTTTCTCGCGAATGTCATGTCAGGCGCCCTCCTGGCCAGAGGCGCGGCCGCTAACAGGACGCTATTCTTCTACAACCTTGCATTCCTAGTGCAGATGCTTTTCTCGTCTGCGATCTTCGCCGAATATCTGGTCAACTCTGCCGCAATCTACATTGTACTTCCTGAGATCCTCATCGCGGCTCTTCTATACTTCAGATTTTTCCACAAGTCTCTCGGAACCGAGGGAATTCATGATTCCTGAATGAAGGATGCCTGAAATCCAGGCAAGTACCACACAAAAGTTATATCAGCGAGGCTGTGGTAACCAGAGGGATGATCATACCCTCAGTGACAGTGAGGAGAAGGAGAATAGTGGAATCGGAAGCGCTCCTCAGGTACGAATCTGGTCCCTTATGGGTTATAGACGAGGATTTCAAGAGCGGGAAAGAACTAAACTTTGCGATGTACGACGATCTCTCATCCCTTTACAAGCTTTATCTGGATGCAGAGGTGAGCCACGTGGATGATATTGAGGACTCTCTCACTGCAGGGGCGGAGATGGTAACAATCTCAGAGAAGACAGGCCGTGATAGGCTTAGGGATATGCTCTCAATCACGGAGGCAATCATACTTTACATCAGGGAGGACGTGGGGAAGGCTTATTATTTCCTCCAGAACGGGGGCTCATACGTTTTTTCGGACCTGGAGATCATCAACGGCGCGAGATGGCAATTCACGAGAAGGCTGGCATGCGAAAACTGTTATAATGTGGTGCCGATAGGAGAGATGGATGGCCGACGAGATAAGGAAACTTCTTCTCTACCTTAAGAGAAGCACCGGAAAGGATGAATTCTCTGAGACGGAGATAATGAACATCCTCTCCATAAAATCGAGGTACCTTACGCCTGATCAGGTGAAGGAATTCATGAACATTGCGGTGGAGAAGAGATGCCTTACCCTTGTCAACGGTCTTTACAGGATCACATGTTCCCTGGATGGGGTGGAGATAGACCTTGATTTCAGGCCTGATTTCAATGCTATTCTAGATGAAAGGGGCTCTACCGATATCACGGAAAAGCTCATTTCAGAAATTATGAAGATAACCGGAAGGAGCAAGAAGGAAATAGTGGCAGAGATAAACAGGGTAAGGGAGAAGAATCCCTATTTGAGTGCAAGGGTTGCAGCCCTCGTAGTCGCAAGGCTGTCCGGGCTGGATGTCAGCGATTATATCTCATCAGGATGATCCCTTCATCGTCTCAAGGGGATCCTTGTTGAGGTAGGACGCATATCTCGTGGCTACATCGTACATCTCAAGCTCCATAGCGATATCAGATGCCGCATCGAATATCTCAGAATAATCCGACACGTATCTTATCCTCTCGTCCTTCCTCCTGAGTTTAGAGGCGTTTCCTAAAATCCTTTTGATTGCCTCGTCTATAATGCGGAGTGCATCCTCGCCCCTTCCGTTCTCAAGGAGCAGATAGGAGTAGTTTACAGTTGCCTGGGCCAGCATGTCCACGTTGTTTGATGATTCCGCTTCCTTTATCGCCCTCTCGAACAGAGAGGAAGCCTCCTTGAAATCTTCGAGTATTGTTGCGATTGATATGATGGAATAAATCTCATTTTCCCTGTCGTTTAAATTTTGATAGATGCTCAGCGCCTTCCTTCCAAGCTCCTCTGCCTTCTTTGCGTCGTCAAGAGAGACGATCTGTGACAGAAGGAGGGAGGAATCTGCAATTCTCCTCTGGTCGTTGTTCTCCGTGGCAATCTTCAGGGCTTCTTCTGCGGATTTTCTAGCGTTCTCCTGATCCGGCGATTCTTGGTAAAGGAAGCATTCTGCCCTGATCCTGAGCAGATCAGACCTGGAAGTCTGAGATTCCAGCTTTCCAATGTTTTCGTCGATATAGGCGATGCATGCCTTGAGGTCTCCGTTGTCCTCCAGTTCCCTTGCCTTCTCAACTATCTCGCTGTCCATCTCCGCTCTCCTTCATACTTCTTTCAAGCAATTTAATGTTTTCCCCGATGTTGCCGGAGAATATTGCGGACGCGCTAACTATTACGTCCGGCCCGAGCTTTGCTATTCCCGCTATATTCTCCTTCTTCACCCCTCCATCAATCCCGATCAGGAAGTCATATCCATTCCTCTCCCTGTAGTCTCTCAGCAGAGGTATCTTCTTGGCTGCATCATATATCATAGACTGCCCAGAAAAGCCTGGGAACACCGTCATGACAAGGACGTATCCAACGTCTCCAAGCAGACCCTCAACCTTTGAAAGGCTAGTATCAGGGTTGATTGCCAGGCCGGGAGTTGAACCGTGATCCTCTATATCCTTGAGCACCCTTCTAGTCTGCACAGGTGCCTCATAATGAATCGTCACCACGTCCGAAAAGGACGCGTATTTCTCCACGTACATCTCCGGATTCGAAATCATGAGGTGGCTCTCCTGCTTGACCTTGAATCTCTTCCTTATTGCTTCGCCGAAAGGTATACCCATCGTAAGGTTGGGGACGAGGTGGCCGTCCATGACATCGAGGTGAATCCACCTTATCCCGGAATCCACTGCCTCCTGAATGCTTCTTTCCAGGTTCAGCAGGTCTGCCGCAAGGATTGACGCTGATAGCTCCATGCTACTTCTCTCCCGGATTGAGAATCTAAGTAAAAAGTGTTCCTCTCGAAATGAAGGCACACAACTGCTAAATACTCTTTGAAAATGCTATCCGATGAAAGCCGGATACGATTCGCTCGACATCAGAATACTTAACGTTCTGAGAGAGGATGCCACCGTCGGTTATAACGAAATATCAAAGAGGGTAAAGTCCCCGCCAACCACGGTGTTCCAGCGCGTTAAGAGGATGAAGGACAGGGAGATAATAAAGAAGATTGTTCCTCTCATAGACCACGAGAAGCTGGATTACAAGATGACCGCCTTCATACTAATCGGGATAACGGACATAAAGGAGCTGGACAGGATCGCCAAGGAGCTGTCGAAACTTGACGAGGTCCTGGACGTTCACCATGTTTCCGGTGACAGCGACATTCTTTTGAAGATAAAGGTCAGGGACAGCAACGAGCTCAAGGATTTCGAGGTTGAGAAGGTCGGGGCTATAAGGGGAATAAGGGCAGTGAGCACGATACTCAGCCTCGGCATCTTCAAAGAGGAGCATGCTGTTAAACTGAGGGCATGAATGATCGAGATAGATCATATCTCCAAGAGATACGATAGAAGGCTCTATGCTCTCAGGGACGTGACCGCTACCCTTGGCGAGAGGGTAACCACGATCATAGGGAGGAACGGTGCAGGGAAGACAACGCTCGTGAGAATACTTTCAACTCAGCTGATTCCAACCAAGGGAACGGCTAGGGTGAACGGCCTTGACATCCTAAGGGATACGAAGAAGGTGAGGAGAATAATAAGCAGCATACCACAGGAGTCGCAGCTCATAGGAATCCTTTCTCCCCTGGAACAGATTCAGCTCTACCTCATAGCCCGTGGGTTCTCGGCATCCGACGCTAAAAAAGAGGGAAAAGAGGCCTTGGATGAGCTTGAACTTTACGATTTCAAGGACGTTCCGTCTGATACCCTCTCCGGAGGGATGAAGAGGAAGGTGTTCGTTGCCATGGCTCTGGCATCCCAGGCAGAGGTGATCTTCATGGACGAGCCCACAACCGGCCTTGACCCCCTGTCAAGGGTGGAGGTGTGGTCAGCTATAAAGAGGCTTCCATCTGACATCATACTAACCACGCATTACATGGAGGAGGCACAGGAGCTCTCGAGGGAGGTTCTGGTGATAGACGGTGGATCGATGATTGCCAAGGGAAGCATAAGGGACCTTCTCTCATCTTACGAAGGGAAGGTCAGGGCGGAGAAGGTGGATGGAGAGGAATACGACATAAAGGTTGCCAACATCGCCATAAAGTACATAGGGGAAGAGAGGGCCGATGAGTTCATCAGGAAAGGTTACGATATCAAGAGGATTAGCCTTGACGATGTTTTCCTCTCAAGGGGTGTGATGCTTGAATCCTAAGTTCGTCCTTTACTTCGCATGGTACTACGGTTTCTACGTGATTCTAAGGGGGCCATCCTACCTGATCGCCTCTCTTTCCCTACCACTCACTCTTCTCTTCATGGTCTACATCTTCTCCCACGGGGCTCTAATAGCATTTGCCATCGCAGGCGGTCCCATTGCTATAGTTGCCTCGAACAGCATAAATGGAGCGGCAGACGCTGCATTCTTCAGGCTTCAGATACGCATCCAGGACCTTTTCGTGGCGACAAGCATCACATCGCAGGACTACATGCTTGCACTGTCCCTGAGTTACCTTGTATTCTCGCTTCCTGGGATAATTCTGTATGCGGTTATGGGAGCTTACCTCCATGTCTTCACACTCTCATCTGTGCTTCCTATAGTGGGGATTTTGGTGCTGCTTACGCTCACCATTTCAAACCTTTCCTTCATAATAGCTGGCCTCCTGAAACACATCCGGAATGTCTGGGGAATAACTGCGATACTCTCGATCATAATGACCGTCCTTCCGCCAACCTTCTATCCCTACACATTCCTTCCGAGGGATGCCATCTACATACTCTCCGTATCCCCTGTTACACCTGCGGCGATTCTCTTCCAGGGCTTCGTCGGACTGGAACCAGTTGAGATGTCAATGCTTCTCATCCTTCTGGCGGAGACGGTAATTCTCACATTGCTTGGAAGAAAGTTCATAAGGTGGAGGGAATGAGCCCCTGTGCCGCACTGCCCATTGAACCTCTTTAAAGCCACCGAGGTACAAATTCATGCGGTTGCCCCATCGGCACCAACGATAAGTTTATCTTGAAAAGTTGATAGGTAAAAATGCCAGGCTTGGCCGGGAGGATAGGCGTCTCCTGTAACTCGAAACCGTCTATATGCGAGGGCGACAGCCGGCTGAGGAGGCAACTGTGACTGTGCATTCCTCGGAAGTGCTGTGAGGTTCTGTCCTATTGGATCCTGGTAGCACGTTCCCTTCCCGGAGGGGGAGGGAGCGTGAATGATCACGGGAACCCGCCAGGACCGGAAGGGAGCAACGGTTACGTGGGCCAAGGATGCTGATAGGGGTGCGGAATGGAGCACCGAAGAGGGGCAATGCACTTGCTGCAGACCTCCGATACCGGTGGCCTGGCATTATCAATATATATCACCTAGGGATAACATCGCATTGAGCAGAAAAACCATTCATGACTCGATATACGGATCGATAGACCTGGATGACCTTGTATCTGCCATTCTCGAAACAAGGGAATTTCAGAGGCTTAATTCCATAAGGCAGCTTGGGTTCACCTATCTCGTATTTCCGGGCGCAACACATTCCAGATTTGAGCACTCTCTCGGGACATATCATCTCTCCACCGAAGCGTCCAGGAATCTCGGTCTGGATCAGAAAAGCTCCCTCCTGGTCTCACTGGCGGGTCTTCTCCACGACATAGGGCATCCGCCATTCTCCCATTCCCTGGAAAATGCCACGCTCGAGCTTTATGGAAGGGACCATCTGGACATATCACTTGAGATCATAGAGGGGAGGACAGGAGAGAACGAGATTGCAGACGTCCTGGGTGACAGGAAGCAGGAGATATCTAGGATCCTCAGGGGAATGGGCGGTATACTTAGCAGGCTGATCTCGGG
This sequence comes from Thermoplasmata archaeon, assembly GCA_049966795.1. Classification (GTDB taxonomy): domain Archaea; phylum Thermoplasmatota; class Thermoplasmata; order Thermoplasmatales. Next base: position 33,244 of record JBMFTY010000005.1, on the reverse strand, counting down.
GAACGGGGACCTGGACCAGATAGACTACCTTGCAAGGGACTCATACTACACGGGCGTTGCCCTGGGTGCCGTGGATATTCCAAGAATACTCAAGGTGCTCTGCGTGGAGGGAGGGGAGCTCTGCATCCTCGAAAAGGGGCTTCCAGCTATAGAGGGCCTGATGGTTGCGAGAATGCTGATGTACCGCACAGTCTACAGGCACCGTACCGCGCTCGTTGCTTCGACGATAGCCAGCAGGGCTGCAGTTGAGATGAATCCTGACTATGAGGATTTCGTCCAGTGGAACGATGCCGACTTCATTTGCGCCCTGAAGAGGGAGAAACAGGATGTGTATAACATGCTTAAATACAGGAAGCTCCCAAGGGGAATCCTTGTTAGGGCAGGGGAAAGGGAATTCAGCGAGGCTGTATCCGGATTGGAAGACCTTCTAATCACTTATCAATACTTCAATTCCCCGTATAAAAGGGAGCTTCTCAAGATAAGGACGGAGGAAGGGATGAAACTCATAACAGATCTCTCCCTCGTCATGAAATTTCTGGAAAGGGAGCTGGAGGGTCTGGGTCTCCTGGTATTAAGGCACGAGAATGAATCCCTAGTCAAGGAGAAGCTGAAGAGTATGAACCTGAGTACACAGTGATCTTTTTGCATAGGAAAGGATTTTAGCCTATCGTCACTTACATTTGTGCTCAAGCCCATCGGCAAGAAGGCCACAGAACTGTTCATGAAGGAGGCTATTTCATTCCTCTCTTTTCCGGAAAAGGAGGTCTATCTGTGCTTCCTACCAGAGATAAGCGGGGTAGAGGAGAATTCACTTATAGAATCGACAAACAATTTTCTCATCCTAGTATTTCCGATGGGTGTGGAATTTTCGGAAAACATAGTCCAGAGCCAAGGGATTCTGAAAAGGATGGAGCGAAGGCACTCGAAGATAGTTCTCTTCGACGACGAGATGAGGAAGTTCCAGGATTACGCCTTCTCGAAGCTTGTGGAGATTAGGGACCATCTGATCTACCTGCTCCATCTTGCCTATTCCCAGAGGGACGATCTCTTCCTCGGCAGGGATGCAGTCGGCATGTCCTACGGGAAGATAAAGTACGATCCGTATGCCACGCTGGAAGGTTTGAGAAGAAGCCCCTGGTATGCACCGGGAAGGGAAGAGGTTTTCTCTTTCTCCAAATTCAAGGTTGGCCATGTGCTCCAGCCGGATCTCAATGAAATGTTCCTTGTGACCTTTAGGGAATGATGTATTCAGTTGAGAAGAGACGACGAAATCTTTTCCGGTTCGAAGAAAATTAGATTAACGAATTCAAATTAGGGAGATATGGACGTTGAAAAACTTTTTGACCTTAACCAGAACGTCGAGGGGATTCTGATTTACAACAGAGACCAGAGCTGCACGGACCCATCCTTCTTCTATTTCACGCAGCTCACCAATGGAGGATTGTTTGAGGGTTCCTACGTCTTTCTCACGAGGAGGGAGCTCACTGTCATCACAAGCCAGCTAGAGGAAGAGACGGCAAGGGGGGAGGCGATAGATGTTCAGGTGTTCTCTTCACTAAAGGAAAGGGATGAGATCCTCAAGAGGATCACCGGGGGTGTGAACTTCATCGGGATCAACTACTCCGGGCTTTCACACAGGGATTTCGTACAGCTCAAGGAGAAGCTTCCAGACAAGGAATTCGTGGATGTGGGAGATTCCATAGCGAGCCTGAGGCAGGTAAAATCCGAGAGGGAGCTGGGAAGAATAAGGGAGGCCGCGAGAATAGCGTCCGAAGTGGGAGACAGGATTCCGGAGATGCTCAAGGAAGGAATGACAGAGAATGAGCTCGCAGCCAAGGTCAACTTTGAGATGATGAAATCCGGGGCATCTGCACCCAGCTTCGACACGATTGCGGCCTTTGGACCGGACTCTTCTGAGCCGCACTTCTCAGGGGGAAACAGGAAGCTGAAGAAGGGGGATGTGGTTCTGGTGGATTTCGGGGCCAGGTACCAGCGGTACTGCTCCGACATGACTCGGACGTTCTTCTTTGGCAAGCCTGATGAGGAGATGAGGGAGGTTTACAACACTGTTCTCGATGCGCAGAAGAAGGGGATAGAATCCATCCGGGCCGGAAAAAACGGCAAGGACGTCGATGCTGCCGCCAGAGCGGTGATAGATTCTTCTAAATTCAAGGGGAGGTTCATTCACTCCCTTGGACACGGGATAGGACTTGAGGTCCACGATCATCCAGCACTCGGTCCAACCACGGATTTCTTCCTGAAAGAGAACATGGCAGTGACTGTAGAGCCGGGGATATACCTGCCGAAGAAGGGAGGGGTCAGGATAGAGGATGACGTGATCGTCACTTCCACCGGCTGCCAGGTGATAACGAGCACGCCAAGGGAACTATTAATAGTATGAAGGAAGAGGTCCTAGGGAAGTATCCATTTCTCAGGAGGGGTCTGGCCCAGTATCTTGGGGAGGGCGTATCTCTAGCGGATTTCCTGAGGGAAAATGAGTATTTCGTGAGAAAGGCATCGGAGCTGCTGCTTTCAATGATGAACGGGGAGGAAATCTCATTTCCGGTGGACATCGACGAGAGGGTCAGGCTCTTCATAGTCACGAAGATAGTGCTCACATACATCCGTGACTACTTCATTTCCGCAAGATACGCGATAAGGGAGAGGAAGATCATCTACGAAACCTTCGAGAGAGAGGGGGACGAGAGGGTCGTGAAGATGGTTTCCTCGGAGCTTGGGATAGATGTGGAGAGGAGCGGGGACAGGTATTCTGTCCAGCTGAATGCGTTCCTCAAGAATTCCGTCGTTTTCAACGACAAGGAACTCCGTCTCTGCAACCAGGAGTTAAAGGATGGTAGGGTGATCGCGTCGAAGCACGTTCTTGCGAAGATAGTCAGGGAGGCATTCTACAGGAAATACATGAGGGAGGTGAATGATATAGTGGAGTTCCCCGTTGAAGTTGAAGATTTCCTCAGGCCGTACGTCCGCGGTATCGTGGCAAGGGGAGAAGAGATAAGGCAGGAGAGGGCATATCTCGGTCCCCTCAACGAGCAATCCTTCCCCCCGTGCCTGAAGGAGATAATTGAGGAGATGAAGAACGGAGTGAACGTCTCCCATGCTGGAAGGTTTTTCCTCGTGACATTCCTCCACAGGATCGGCCTTCCCAACGACGAGATCATGAAATACTTCGGCGACGTGCCTGATTTTGCAGAGAAGGTGACGAGGTACCAGATAGAGCACATCACCGGGACGGGGAAGGGGAGGGAATACAGCGTGCCCTCCTGCCAGACCCTTGCCTCCCTTGGCCTCTGTTTCAAGGAAAGGGACCCGCTCTGCAGTTCCGGAAAGATAAAGCATCCCCTGAGTTACTACAGGGCGAAGAACCTAAGAAACAGACCTGTAGGCAAGAACAGCCCTGTAAAGTGAATTAACGAGGCCTGCAACCCCGAGGATGAGGAGCACCCAGGACGTGACATATAGACCAAGGAACTTTAATCCAGCGGTGAAAATCTGAAGGACGATCCCTATCATTATTATGACGAGCCTATCGGCCCTCCCGGGAAAGCCGCCGTATATCCTTCCAAGTCCAACTGCCTGCGCCTGGGTGCCTACGTAGCTCGTCATGAAAGTTCCGGAAATTGCGAGAATTCCGAGGTATGGATTCCCGAAATGGCTTACGGCGAGTGCCGCCAGGACCACGAGGTCGGAATACCGGTCCGTCAGATGGTCAAGAAAATCCCCCTTCTTGGACTGCTTCCCGAACATCCTGGCAATAGATCCGTCAAGAGCGTCAAGATAAGAGGCAGCCAGAATGAGAAAGAAGGAAGGGATAAGATAACCAAGATAGAAGGAGATGCCGAAGAGGACGGAAAGCAGAAAAGAGAGCAGGGTAACCGAATTTGGAGAAACGTTTGGCATATGTGATGCTACCCCATTCACCAAAAAGGAAGCCCTGCCCCTGAGCTTGTCTAGTACCATGCAAGTATCTCCTCCGTCAGATCTATGATACCTGTGGAAGACACCTCGCCCCTCATTATCCTTTCCATCATGTCCGCGGTTCTCTCAAAATCCTCGTTCAATATCTCAAATGTTCTTCCGGGGTGAAGGGCGTGGGATTCATGACCTATGAGGTCAATGGCCTCGCACTCCAGGTTGTCCATTATCTTCCCTTTGTCGTATCCCCTACTCCTCAGTCTGGCCTCTATGTCCTTCAGATGCGCCCTCAGCACTATCACTATGTCGCAACTTGCGTAATGGGAGAGATGGCCGAAGTATAGCCCTTCTCTCCTAATCTTGGAAAGGCATCTCGCATCCACGATTTTCTCGTCTCCTTCCCTCCCTGAAACACATTCACCTATCACTTCGTCGAATTCATGTGCCTCGTAACCCCTGCGTTTCATCGCCTCCAGCAGCGTGCTCTTCCCTGTGCCGGGGGTGCCGGTTATGCATATCATTTTACCACCCCAAGCTTGAGGGGGCGTGCCAGATGCCTTCTTGCGATGACGGGAACCTCATAGTATCCTGGCTGGATTTCCCTCCTCTCTACAGTCTCCACGCCCTTCTTAGATTTTGTACCGCACTTCCTGCACCTGAACCCTCCATCCCTCCCGACGCTCTCCATCTTCGTCCCACACCTCTCGCAAACCGGGGGGGAGAGGGAGATGACGGAGGAAAGGGAAAGCACATTTATCTTCTCTATGTTTACGAACCCGGGCTTCGTGATTCCCCCATAGACCCTAACCCGATCCCCCTTTCTGAGTTTGGAGAGGACAAGCCTGAACTGTTTCGTCGGCTCCATGGCAACCGCCTTTATGGTCCCGCTACCGTCGTCAAGAGTGAACTGCAGAACCCCTCCCCTCAGGAACACCGGGTTGTCTGTAATAAACCCTGTGAAAATTGAGGAATGGTAGAGCTTTGATTCCCCTATTGTCCTCTCTAAAAGATGATCGTCGGTGCCCTGGTTTGTTTTGTATATGATGTAAGAGCCGTAAGGCTCGCTTTTCACCACGCTCCTGTGTTTAGCGAGGAGAACAGGATCCGTTCCCCTGATGCCGAAAAGAACAGGCGTCTTCGTGGAGGGTCTTATGGCATTGTACCCGTTCAGGAAATCGTAGCTGTCAAACGTGTCCTGGAAGTTTCTCTCCAGGTATTCCGCACTCTCGTCGTCAACGAAGTGCCCTCCACCCCATCGACCCTGGTCCAGATAGGAAATGAGTTCATAGGTAGCGTTCTCTCCAGGCCAGCTTATCGCGGCGTTTGCACCCACTATTCCGATTTCACCGTTCAGCGTGCTCACATCTCCCTTGACCTTGCTCAGTACCTTCCTATAATCAACGAATTCCCTGACAGCCTGCCAGTAGAATCCACGATTCCCCTTCTCTCTGGCAACTATGAGGGCAGGGTTTGTATTCTCCTCCTTCGGCGAGAATTTCTCTATGATGGAAATGATGTCTATGTCAAGCCTCTCCTCATTGTATAGGGAATAGGAATAGACGGGCTCCCCGCCTATGGTACCAACTATCCTCCTCTCTCCTGCCCCCCTTCCCAGGGTCAAGGAAATGGCAGCATTTCCCCTTGTCTTGAGAGGAATGTTGGGATTTAGACGAACAAGCTTGGGGAAACCTATGAGGTCGAGACTTGTTCTCTTGAGTATCTCGATCGTGAGGTACGTGGTACACATCTCTCTGGAGGAATCAGTATCATCGATACCTATTACGGGCATTATCTTCCGAATCTCCTCTTCCTCTTCTGGAAGTCCCTTATTGCCTTGAGCAGGTCCAGCTTCGTAATCTCCGGCCAGTAGACGTCAGTGAAATAAAGTTCAGAATATGCGGACTGCCAGAGAAGAAAGTTGCTTATCCTCTCCTCTCCCGATGTTCTTATGATGAGGTCAGGATCGTCTATTTCTCCAGTGTACAGGTACCTCTCTATGGTCTTCTCGTCTATCTTATCGGGCTCCAACCTTCCCCTCTTCACATCCCTGGATATGCTTCTTATTGCGTCCAGGATTTCCTCCCTTCCGCCGTAGGCTATGGCAACGTTCAGCAGGTACCTGTCAAAATCCTTTGTGAATTCCTCTGCCCTCCTTGCAGCCTCCCTGACGCTCTCCGGCAGGAGCTCAGTCTTGCCTATCATCCTCACCCTTATCCTGTTCTTCGTTACCCTGGGATCCCTTATGATGTCATCGAAGCTCTCCGCATAGAGGTTCATCAGGTAACGTATTTCCGAGGAATCGCGCTTGAAGTTCTCCGTGGAGAAGGCATAAACGGTGACTATCTTGATCCCGATGTCGAAGCACCAGTCAAGGAAGCTTTCCAGCTTCTCCTTTCCCAGGGCATGCCCTTCGTCAGTTGACTTGTTCAGAAGCCTGGCGAACCTCCTGTTTCCATCCATTATGACCGCTATGTGCTTCGGTAGCGGGTTCTTCTTCACCTCCTGTAGAAGGTTCGCTTCGTATCTCTCCCTTATCGCGGATATAATGGAGCTGAAGAGGCCCTCCCTAGGCATCGCTCTCTAATAACTCTTAGGAATTAATCGTTACCCTTTACGAGGCGGTAGTAGAAGAGGGATGACCTGGGGGAGTAGCCATGCACTGTTCTCTTCTCCTCCATTTCCCAGCCCTTCAATTTTAGCTGCTCCTCGTTTTTACCGAGGATTGTAAGATGCACTGTTGTCCCTCTTGAAAAGTTCCCAAGGATCCTTTCCGTCACCTCCAAAGGCTGCGTGGGATTGTTCATGATCACATGCCTCGCATGCCTGAGGCATTCTGCAAGGGCTGTAGAATCCGCAAGAATTATGTGAAGAGTTGTGCCATTTATCATTGCATTTTTCGCAAGAATGGATACGGCCTCGGGGTTCATGTCTATTGCAACCGTTCTCCTTCCTCCCTTCGATATGGGAATAGATATCGGTCCCACGCCAGCATACATGTCCACCACCTGATCCACGTCACCGGAGGAAAGAACACTCTCAACTATCAGCTTCCTGATGGAGGCAAGACGGGGGGAGAAATACACCTTGTCCAGGTCCACGAAGTAACGTAACCCATTCTCCCTGTGTATTCCAGCCGGAGGGCCTGAGCCGTGGACAAGCTTCAGCTTCCTTATCCTGAAGGGGCCTTGCACCCCTGTATCAAGGAATACGGCCCTGGGGTTCTGCTTCTCCCTTATCTCAGAGAGCACGTCCTCCCATCCCTCCCTCTCCCTTATGACGAAGAAATCCGAAATCCTGTCGAAGCCCCCTACGTGCCTCATCCTCCTTTCCCTCACCTCCTCAAAATCCTCCATGACGGGGGATTCCCTTACGGGTATCAGAACCTCCGACCCCTCCCTCCTTATCCTGTATCCGGGGACTATGAAGTTGTTCCTCCTGAGACGCGCAATCTCATCCTTTGCATCCTGTTTAGATATCTTTAGGCAGGGAAGCCTCAATAGGGGAAAATGTATTTATCTAATTTAACTTTAAGAAATAGTGTTCTGTCCAAAATGCGGTTCGATGATGTTCCCGAAAGACAACAACTGGGTCTGTCGCAAGTGTGGATACACAGTTCCAATCAAGGAAGAGGAGAAGAATGTTATAGTTGAAAAGGCAAAGAACAAGGAGACGATAGTTGTTGAGAGGGAGGAGATCAACCTACCGATAGACAAGACGGTTCAATGTCCAAAGTGCCACGAGTTCGGGGCCTACTGGGAGGCGTTACAGACAAGGGCCGCGGATGAGCCGGAGACAAGGTTCTACACCTGCATCCACTGCGGATACAGGTGGAGGGAATACTGACATCATCCAAATCCTATCACATCTTTCTTTTTTATCGTTGGAACGGGTATTGGGGGAGGGAGCCTAAGGTCCCTAGCAACTAAAATGGTTTCAGTTATGCAGGTGGAGAAGATTGCCGCCTGTATCTCCGTTGCAACAGCATCAGGAAGAACCCTTTCCTTCTTCCATCTTGTCTCTATCTCCCTGTCGCCTGAATACAGGAGGGAACCCTCGATGCTTATCATTCCGAGGGTTGAGAATGAGGAAGTGAACTTGTATATGACCCTGATGTATTCATTCTCCGCCCTCACATCTACAATTGCAAGATTCTGGTCGATTCTTATCTCCTGGGGTTTTGAATCAAGTGGCAGCAGTCTCTTTCCCTCTATCGAAGTGATCTCAAGATCCTTTATCACGGAACTCCAATGCAACTGAGGTTAATTTCTTTTCCCAGTGGCAGCGTGCTTCAGGAGGGGGACGAATGTGAAAGAGGGCTGCATTCTCATCCATCCTTTGCAGCAAGGTACGACCTGTAGAAATCGGGATAGACCTCGTACTCAAGCGGATCCCTGGCTCCTGCCTCCATGAACCCCTTGAGCCTCAGTTTGCACGAATCACATCTGCCGCAAGCGGCCCTGCCTCCCCTGTAGCAGGACCATGTCAGTTCGATGGGAACCTTGAGTTTTAACGCGAGCTTCACGATGTCTGCCTTCGTATACTTCAGCAGGGGGGCTTCAACCTCTATCCGGTCGCCTTCCACTGTCCTCTTTGTGGCAACCTTGAAAAGGTTGTTCATCGCCTCGAAATACTCAGGCCTGCAGTCGGGATAGCCGGAGTAGTCGAGATAGTTGGCGCCGATGAATATCTTAGCTGCTTCCAACACCTCTGCCAGCCCCAGGGCCACCGAAAGTAGGATGGTATTCCTGGCTGGGACATATGTCACCGGTATCTTACTGCCTATCTCGTCAATTCCATATTCAGGAACTTCAATATCATCTGTAAGCGCGCTGCCTCCGATTGCCCTCAGGTCTATCCTCATTATCTTGTGTTCAACCCCGTAGTGCTCAGCCACCATCTTAGCCGACCGTATTTCCCTGGAATGCCTTTGTCCGTAGTCGAAAGAGAGCGCCGTCACGTCATATCCCATGGAAACCACGAGTCCGAGGAGGGTAGAACTGTCCAGCCCTCCTGAGAGGAGGCTTACAGCCCTAATCCCTTTTCCAGGAAGATCTTGCATACTGACCAGGCCCCTCGTGAACCTCCACGTCCACTTCTCCTACCCTCTCATCCACTATAGGCAGAAATGCCTCTAGGACGTATTGACTGAGACACTCTGCCGTCGTGTCCTTCACGGGTATTATCCTGCATTCGTCTGAGGGGAAGCTATACCTCTTTCCCCCCAGACGCACTGTCACGTTTCCCATGCTCTCCTCTATGCCTATCCCAGGGCGGAGCTGGGGGATCAGAACCCTGTGGTCAAGGTAATCGGCGATCTCCTTCAGCTTCGATTTCGCCTTGGAGAAATCCATGAAGTAGGATTCGTTACCCATCTCTCCAACAACCCTTGCAGAAATAGAGTAATCATGCCCGTGTATCCTGGAGCATTTCCAGTCTCCCGGTATGAAATGCGCCGCAGAAAACCTGATGTTCGAGTAATTCCCGTCTATGTATATTTCCACGGAACCCTATTCCAATTCTATGCAAAAATCTTTCATGAGGTGAGAGGATTATTCCAAGCTCCCCCTGATCAGTCTGGGCTCAGATGGATCTCCGACCGGCGGTATCGGAAGAACATCCACTCCCTCAGGAATTTTATTGAGGAAATTGTTGAATGTGGCAAGGATCGAGTTTCCGTATGTCTCAATCTTTTCCATCATTCTCTTCCTATATCCCACGTCTGAGAATTCGCATTCCACCGGCCTCATCTCTCCGTCTTTCATTATGGTCAGATCGGGTCTGTGGCCCCTGTACTCCACACCTTCTGCAATATCGTATCCCATCTTCCTGAAGAAGAAATACGCCCTGGTCACAAGGTACCTGTGGAAGAATGATTCGTTCCCCTTCCTCTCCCTGGATCCAACCCTTCTGAAGTAATCCTCGCTGATGATTATCTTGCCGTTGGAAACGAAAGCGAATCCGTTCTTTACGAGATGGCTGACATAGGCAGGGTTCATTCTCTCAGGATCAATTTCATTCTCCTCCTCTTCCTCGAAGTCATAAGCATCCTCGAACACGTGGAAATCCCCTGTGTATGGGGGAGGCAAGACCTGACCCGCGAAAATGCTTCCGTCCCTGGGGACATGGCAAACGAACGAGTGAAAATCCAGGGCGGACATCCATTCCTCCCTGGAATGAAGGATCCTCTGGTCCTCGTGGGACATCTGTAACAGGAAGAAGTTATGCACATTCATTGTTACAGCACTGGCAAGTTTCGCCGGAAGGGAGCTTAAGGACTGAGTGGCCATGATGGACCAGAGGGAGTATTTCCTTCCCTCAGTGACTATTCTAGTCAGAATATTTGGGGAAAGAACCTGAAGCTCGTCAAACTAGGACAACGTTCCTCATCCTGCCGAGGAGGACATTGTTCCATATCTTGTAGAGCAGCATGATGGAGAATGGCCTCGAAAGGGAAGGCGGCGACATGTCCCCGGAGAGCTCCACATACAGAGTGCCCTTTAGCGAGGATATATCGAAGAAATCCCTCCTGGAGGAGAAAAGATTTCTTGATACGTCGCTGGAAAGCAGGGGGAGGATCTTATTCACGGTGGAGCTGATGAATTCGTAACCCATTGAGAATATGAAGTAGAGCTGCCTCCTTTCATCTTGTTCAAGGGAACTCATGAAGTCCTTTCTCCTGTGGTAATCCAAAAGAATCTCGGCAATGTCCTGAATGGTTGGTTCCATCCTGTATTTCAGCAGCAGCCTTGGGAGCAGGGTGAGGACAAGCTCCACCCTCGGTCCCCAGGTTCCTATGGAGAATGCCTCTTCCGCTGAAAATATGTCTCTGAGCGTGTGAACAACAAGGTCTTCATTTATCATCCTCTCCCTCTCGTCCTTGTACGGTAGGATGGACATGAGGTTGAACCTCAGGTACCCCCTTTTCTCCCTACCAACGGGGGAGGGCGTGATGATTTTCGCGTCGCTTGAGGAATGCCTCCACAGCTCGCCGTGGGGATCAAGCACTATGACAGTCATTCCCATTCCCTCGTAAAGACGGATAAGCGCCGAGAGCAGGCTGGATTTTCCTGTCCCTGTCTTTCCGATGACAAGCGAATGTGCCTTCTGGAGTTCATCAGGGAATAGTATCCTCTTCCCCTTGAGAGGAAGTGAAGTTCCACTCTCATATGGCCAATAATCCATCATGTGAATCACCGTTTATCAGTGCGACAATCTCCGCATCCGTGAGAATCATCGGATAGCCCCTGTGAAGAGTGATGCACTGCTTTCCGTTGCGGGAGAAGTACCTCCTGATCAGGACGGGTGTGAATATCCTGACCCTGTACAGCATCTCCCTGCCCTTCATTCCAAGTGCCTTCATCTTCAAGGGATTGAGCGTTGAAAATCTCTCTACACTGATGAAGAGCCTGTCCCCTGAATTAAGGGCCATTGAAGTCTCCACAAGGAAAGGGAAGGTGGTGAAGAGTGAGTGCCTGGGCCTGTTGGTCAAGAAGACGTTATCCTTCCATGAGAATTCGCACTCACAAGGTTCCACAACGTTTCCCATCGAGTCCTTCAAAACCCTCGAAACATCGTTACCGGTTTCGGAATCACTGAATGCTACCATCAATGAGTTCCCCTTCATTATCATTAATTCAGTTTCCCTTCCAACGACAAGCAGATTAAGTACTCTTCTGAGATTTTCCGGGCTTTTCACGTACACCTTCCAGGAGAGCATCAAGGCAGGACACCTCCAAGGGGGAGGAAACACGAAGTTTTGAGACAACTGTAGGCCAATTCCAAACCCCAAAAAAGTTTCGATCTCTCGAAAGGGGTAAAAAAATTATAAAATCCTCCAAAACACGAAGTTCTCATTCCAAGACCTCCTGTTCATTCCCGCCTGCTTTCTTAGGCACGTACATCGCAATGGCAGAAAAAATAAACTAGCCCTGAGCTGGCACAACGCGCAGCCTTTTCATTCGTCACTAAGTATTATGGCGAGAAAGAACCCAATTATATTATGAAGAAACGTAATATAAATTTTTTGCAAGGCGAGAACGTTAACCTCCCTTAAGGTGGACAGCATTGCCAAGAGAATTCCAAAAGGTTAAGGAGAGGGAGAGAAAAGGTAATATAAATAAAAAAGATAAAATAAATTTACTTGTATTTTATCTTGGAGGATGCGCTAAAGTGTACCTTGTTCTTTGCAGGGACCTTGATGATCTGCTTTGTCCTCGGATTCTTTGCATTCCTGGCCTTGGTCATTTTTCTCGAAAAAATTCCGAATCCGGCAATTCTGACCTTCTGGCCCTTGTTGATGTTCGTCACTATTGCCTTAAAGGTGTCCCTTATTACCGACTCCGCGCTCCTGACAGACACACCGGAACTTTTTGCAACATCTCTGGCGATCTCGTTTATTCCGACCATGTTATGAATATATTTATTTAATATATAAACTTAACTCTATTTTTGCCGTCTCGAATAGTCTGAGGATTCTCCTTTATATTCAAAATACCTTATAGAAGATATAGGATTTAATTGTTCACGATATGAAGAATGAAACGTCGCCCTTCTCGATCTTCTTGTGCGTCTCCATTATGCATATTCCGTACACCAGATTTAGGTTGAGCTTGAGGGCAAGCTCAACGACTTCCTTGCTCTCCGCCCCCAGCTGAAGCCAGACGGCCTTTGGTGAAATTTTCACTGACTGCTGTACCACTTCCTTCGAGGCTTCCGGGTTCCTGAAAACGTCCACTATGTCCACCTTTACGTCCTTCGGAATGTCCAGAATGGACGGGTAGCACTTCCTTCCATATATCTCGCTCACCGTGGGATTTACAGGTATTACGTTGTAGCCCTTGTCAATCAGGTATTTTCCCACCTTGTTTGAATCTCTTTCCACGTTAGGCGACATGCCGACGACGGCAATGTTCTTGCTTTCATCAAGGAGCCTCTTGATATCCGCAGGGCTGCTGATAATCACAGTTAAGTGAAGTTTAAAGCAAGAATAAGCTTTTCCTCTCTTTCAGGATCGTGGAAATGATGTCCTTCATATCCTCAAGACTGAAAAGGGGCGAGAAAGATACCGTTACCACATTGTTCTCCACAACGGTTTGAAACATTGCGGGGCCGTCCGGTTCCCTGATGGCCAGGAGGCCGTCAGTTTCCACGTACCTGTTGTAGAAATTCCCTCCCTTCCTGAGTCTGTAGGCACTGTCGCCTCTTTCCTTAACGAGGCAGTCGACCCAGACCACCCTCTTCATGTAGTCCTCAGAGAGTATTGATATCCTATGTACCGCTCTGCCGTTTTCGTTCAGAATACCCTGAGAATCTCCCCTAAGGCTTCCCATCCAGAGATTATCAGCCATTGGAGACCATTCAAGGGAGGCAACCCTCCTCTCCTCGAACCAGTCCGGTCTTCCTCCCCTTGCAAAGAATGAACGAGAGTGGAAAGGGAGTCTTCTGAAGCGGATCTCGTCTCCAAGGGGAGCAATCTCCATGCTCATATCTATGACTGATTCCCTGCTCTCCCCCTCTATCTCTATTTGAGTCCCCGAAATGAAAGCGGAAGCAGCATGTTCCCCCCTGTAATCTTTCCCATAGAAGAATACCGAATCCCCGAAACGGAGAGAATTCACTGGCGAGTACGTGGAAACAAAGGAGTCCATCAGGCTCTTGGGGAACCCCTGATAAAACCAGTCGAGGAAGAACTCCTTGACCCTAACCCTCTTCCCGTGAACTTTGGATTCAAAGCGAACCGTGCTCCATTTCTCCCCTTCCGGCCTGAAGGTTGCATTGAGAATCTCAAACCCCTTAGAGGTGAAGATTATGAAAGGGACCGCATCCTGAACATCAGATAGCTTTTCCACCTTCCTTATATGCTCCATCTGCCCCTCTGTTCCGCTTATCGACGATCAATGCTTCACATCTGCTACGGCTGAAAGGTTCATGATCATGTCGCTGACCGTTTCCCGTAATGAATACTTGGGACTGAAACCCCACTCAGCCCTTGCAGCAGAGGCATCCAGGGAATGTGGCCATGAATCGGCTATTTTCTGCCTAAAATCAGGAGAATATTCCACCTCGAAATCAGGGTAGTGGTTCCTGAGTTCTGCCTCGAGTCCTCCCGGTGTAACGGAGAAGGCCGTGACGTTGAAATCAGTTCTGTGCTTCAGTTTTGATTCATCAGCCTCCGCGAGCTTCAGAAGAGAGTCCAGAGCATCAGGCATATACATCATCGGAAGCTCTGTGTCCTTTTTGAGAAAGCATCTATATTTCCTCCTATGGACAGCCTCAATTATCATCTCTATTGAGTAATCAGTAGTCCCGCCTCCGGGTGGAGTTTTGTAGCTTATAAGCCCTGGGAATCGGAGGCCACGGGCATCAAGTCCGAACCTCTCATGATAGTACTCCCCCAGCCTTTCCGCAAGCAGCTTGGTGATTCCGTACATCGTTGTCGGCCTGGTCACAGTCTCTATGGGCACATTATCCTTTGGCGTATCGCTTCCGAAGACACCTATTGAACTTGGAGTAACGACAAGATTCACCCTGTTCTTGACTGAGGAAGCTAAAATGTTGTAGGTCCCACTGACATTCACCCGATATGCAAGGTCGGGATTCTTCTCCCCTGCAGCGGACAGGATGGCAGCAAGATGGAATACGGTATCAACCTTGTACCTCTCGAGGGCTAAATCCACTGCATCCTTATCTGTGACGTCAAGGTGGAGGAACCGCTCTTCGTTTCCCCCGCCCCTGATGTCGGATGGGATGACTCTCTCCCTTCCGAAAACGCCGGAGAGGTACGGAACGAGTTCGCTTCCAATCTGGCCTCCTGCACCGGTGACAAGAATCTTTTCGAACGTCATCCTGCAATCAGTTCCAAGGGCATAAAAAATATTTCGCACTTCCTTCGGAAATGCCCCAGAAGTCCACAATAACGTGAGCAAAATATATCACCGCAGAACTCATCACAATGCATGGCGCGAACGGATTGGGTGAAGGAGGAAATAAATCTTCTTAAGGAGTCGGGAAGATACGTTCCCATCAGGACGATTCAGACCCCCCAGGGTGCATGGGTGAAGATAGAGGGAAGGAAGCTCCTGAATCTGTGTTCTAACAACTATCTTGGACTTGCCAACCATCCGGAAGTGAGGAAAGCGATGCACGAGGCTATAGATGCTTACGGAGTTGGAGCAGGGGCAGTGAGAAGCATAGCAGGGACGATGGAGATACATATAAAGCTCGAGGAACGGGTTGCAAGATTCAAGCACATGGAAGCTTCCCTCGTCTATCAGGGAGGGCTCCTTGCGAATCTCGGTACCATACCTGCGCTCGTGGGGAAGGACGACGTGGTTTTCAGCGAGGAGCTGAACCATGCAAGCATCATCGACGGAGTACGGCTCAGCTCCGCGAAAAGGGTTGTCTTCTCCCACCTTTCAGCGAAGGACCTGGAGGAGAAACTCGCATCTGAGAGGAAGAGCGGTAAGAGGGCGCTGATAGTCACGGACGGTGTCTTCAGCATGGATGGGGACATAGCCCCGCTGAAGGAGGAGACGGAGCTCGCTGAAAAGTATGAGGCGATGATGTATGTGGATGATGCCCATGGCGAGGGCGTTCTGGGAGACCACGGGAGGGGGATAGTGGATCATTTCAACCTCGCAGGAAGGGTGGACGTGGAGATGGGTACTTTCTCCAAGGCAGTGGGCGTCATGGGAGGCTTCGTCGCAGGATCGGGGGAGCTGATAGACTACCTGAAGCAGAAATCTAGGCCGTTTCTCTTCAGTTCTGCCCTCAATCCTGGCGAGGTGGCGGCGATCATGAAGTCCCTGGAGATCATGGAAAGGGACGATTCTCTCCTCAGGAAGCTGTGGAACAATTCTGATTTCCTAAAGGAAAAATTGAGAAACCTTGGATTCAACACAGGAACGAGCAAAACCCCTATAACCCCGGTGATAATAGGAGGGGAGAAGGAAACTGTCGAGTTCAGCAGGGAGCTGTACGACGGGGGAGTGTTTGCCTCTCCGATTGTATATCCCACGGTGCCGAAAGGTACCGCGAGGATAAGGTTGATGCCATCCGCAGTCCATTCAAGGGAGGACCTGAAGTTTGCCGGAGACAAGTTCGAGGAAATCGGAAGGAAAATGAGGATCATCTGAGGTCTTTGATATGTATCTGGTTGAATGCGTTCCAAACTACAGCGAGGGGCGGGATAGGGAAAAGATAGAGAGCATCATTTCAGAGATGAAGAAATACCCGGTGGAAGTCATAGATGTCGAGATGAATCCCGATCACAACAGGTCCGTGATCACGGTCGTCGGAGAGGGGAAAGCTGTCCAGGAAGCGATGTTCCAATCAATAAGGAAAGCTGCTGAAGTCATAGACATGAATTTGCATCGCGGGGAGCATCCCAGATTTGGGGCGACGGACGTGGTTCCCTTCGTACCCCTCCTGGATACGCCCATGGAATACTGCGTTTCTCTGGCGGTGGAACTTGGGGAAAGGGTGGGAAAAGAACTGAGGATTCCAGTGTACCTCTACGGCCAGGCAGCAAGGACACAGGAGAGAAGGGAACTCCCCGACATAAGGAATGAGAACTTCCAGTTCGAGCAGCTCAAGACGGCGATTTCCTCCGATCCCAGGTATTCCCCAGATTTCGGTCCAAGGGAGATAAGTTCAGCTGGAGCGACGATAATAGGCGCAAGGGAGTTTCTCATAGCCTTCAACGTGGACGTCAAGCCTGAAGACCTGAAGCAGGCCAAGGACATAGCGAAGAGGACGAGGGAGAGAGGGGGTGCCCTAAAGAACGTGAGGGCCCTTGGATTCGATCTCAAGGAAACCCAGGAAGCTCAGATTTCAATGAACCTGGTTAACTTCAAGGAGACCCCAGTTCCGCAGGTCTTCGAGTTCGTGAGGAGGGAGGCTGAGGCCAGGGGCCTTGTTGTGGGAAGGTCAGAGCTTGTCGGCATGATCCCTCTCAAGGCGATGGAGGAGGTATACCGCCTTTATCTCAGAAACAGGGATTTCTCCATCGAACAGGTAGTGGAGAAGAAGCTTCTAGACATGTTCAGAAATGAAAGCATGGTTTCATATCTCTCGGATCTTGCAAGCGACAAGCCTGCCCCGGGAGGAGGATCAGCAAGTGCCATAGTTGGAGCCATGGGGGCCGCACTCATCTCCATGGTGGCAGGACTGACGATAGGGAAGAAGGGATATGAGTCCGTGGGACGTGAGATGGAGGGAATAAGGGAAAGGGCAGAGCAGCTGGTGTGGAAGCTTTACAGGCAGGCCGAGAGGGACACAAAGTCTTACAACGATCTTTCTGCCGCACTCCAGATGCCCAAGGGGACCGAGGAGGAGAAAGCCGCGAGAACAAAGGCAATACAGGAGAGGCTCAAGGCGGCGACGGAGGTGCCTTATGAGACAGGCAGCGCGGCGGCAACACTCTTCGAAGTGCTGCCTTTCATGATAGAGAAGGGCAACAGGAATGCGATATCGGATGTTTACTGCGCTGGCCTCTTTCTGTACTCAAGCGTTTTTGGTTCAATGCAAAACGTGAAGATCAACCTCTCCCTGATAAAGGATCAGGAGTTCGTGAAGGAATACAGAGGGAAGATGGACTCCCTCATAGGGCAGGCATCAAAGGCAATAGAGGAATTAATGAAAAATATGTGGAAATGATCTGGGATGGTGATAGAATGAAAACGATTTTCGAGTTATCACAGGAGCTAGGGATTGAGGAAGATGAACTGGAGCCGTACGGAAGATACATGGGAAAGGTCGATCCGAAAATATTGAGAAGGCTTTCAGGAACGCAGAACGGGAAACTTATTCTTGTGACCGCCATAAATCCTACGTCCGCAGGCGAGGGAAAAACAACAACAACGGTTGGCCTCTCCCAGGGACTGAGGAAGCTGGGCAAAAAAGTAATGCTGACGGTTAGGGAACCTTCTCTGGGACCTAATTTCGGAATAAAGGGCGGAGGAACGGGGGGAGGGAGATGCCAGCTTCTTCCTTCTGACGAGATAAACCTGAACTTCACTGGAGATTTTCCGGCCATATCTGCGGCTCACAATCTTCTATCCGCAATAGTAAATAACCACATCTTCCAGGGCAACGAGCTGAACTTCGACCTTAAGAAGATAGTATGGAACAGGACAATTGACATGAACGACAGAAGCCTCAGGAAGATCATAGTGGGGATCGGGGACCAGGGCGGGGCGATGGTGGAAGACAGCTTCCTGATCACTCCGGCATCTGAGATCATGGCCATAATGGGGTTCGCTGAGAATTATTCAATGCTGAAGGATATGCTGGGAAAGATAACCGTTGGATACTCGAAGGATGGAAAGAGGATAACGGCAGCTGACCTGAAGGCGCAGGGGGCCATGGCAGCACTTTTGAAAAATACGATAAAGCCAAACCTGGTTCAGACCACTGAGGGGGTACCTGCATTCGTTCACATCGGTCCCTTTGGCAACATAGCCCATGGACACAACAGCGTGACCGCTGACAAGATAGCGTTGAAGCTTGCAGACTACGTTGTGACAGAGGCAGGCTTCGGTTCTGATCTGGGAGCCCAGAAGTTCGTTGACATCGTGCTGAGGCGTGGAGGGTTCAACCTTGACCTGGTTGTTCTTGTAGTTTCAATAAAGGCACTGAAGCATCACGGGGGCCTCAAGCAGGGGGAGAATGGTGGGGCGGAATACGTGGAGAAGGGAATGGAGAACATGTATTACCACATCGCGAACATAGAGAGGTACGGGATCCCCCTCGTCATCTCGCTCAACAGGTTCAAGGATGACAGCGAAGAGGAGATAGACCTCGTCAGGAGGAAGGCAAAGGAAAAGGGTTATGAACTGGTGGTGAACGAGGCTTATTCGAAGGGAGGAGAAGGGGCAATAGATCTGGCGAAGAAGGTTCTCGAAACCCTTTCAAAATCCCCTGCGGTTAAGCCGAACTTCACGTACGAGAGAAGCGACGGGGTGAAGGAAAAGATAGAGAAGATCGCCACTAAAGTTTACGGAGCTTCAAAAATTGAATATTCAAGGAAGGCTTTGAGAGTCCTGAAAAGGGTGAGGGAGGAAGGACTGGATTACATGGACGTATGCATGGCGAAGACGCAGTACTCGATAACGGATGACCAGACGAAGCTTGGCTGGCCCAAGAACTTCACAATAAACATAGAGGACATAATGATATCAAGCGGCGTGGGCTTTGCAGTTCCGCTTCTCGGAGAGATAATGACCATGCCGGGCCTCCCGAAGCATCCAATTTCGGAGGAAGTAAACATAGATGACGAAGGAAACATCACGGGACTACTCTGAAGTGTCGTTGAAAGATATAGAGGAGGCCTACGACAGGCTTAAGGGCGTCGTGAAAAATACCCCGCTGGAGAGGTCAAGTTCGGTCAGCGAGCTCAGCGGCGGCGAAATATACCTTAAGCTTGAAAACCTGCAGAGGGGAGGATCTTTCAAGATACGCGGCGCATACAATCTGCTCAGCAGGGAGAGGAAGGACGTGATAGCGGCCAGCGCTGGAAATCATTCCCAAGGTGTTGCGCTGGCTGCGAAGCTCCTTTCCCTTAAGGCGACGGTCGTGATGCCTCAGTTCGCTTCTCCTGTCAAAATTATGGCGACGCAGAAATACGGGGCGGAGGTGATACTTCACGGCAACAGCTTTGACGAGGCAACAGAAAAAGCGAAGGCCCTAGCCAGGGATGAGGGGAAGGTGTTCGCTCATGCCTTCGACAACAGGTACGTAATCGCAGGCCAGGGAACCATAGGTATCGAGATATGCGACGTTGAGAAGGACTTTGATTTCATAGTGATTCCGGTGGGCGGAGGGGGGCTGATTTCGGGGATAGCGACATATCTCAGGGGCATTGGTTTCAGGGGAAGGATAATAGGAGTTGAAGCGGAAGCAGCCGCTGCCATGAAGATGTCCCTGGAATCAGGCAGGCTGACGAAGCTCAACTCCGTATCGACGATAGCTGACGGGATAGCTATAAAGTCTCCATCTGATCTTACGTTCAGCATAGCAAGGAGATACGTGGACCAGGTCGTGACGGTGAGCGACGAGGAGATTTCGGCTGCCATGTTCACCCTCCTCGAGAGAGGAAAAATCGTAGCGGAACCGGCGGGGGCCGCATCGGTTGCAGCTCTCATAAGCGGAAAGGTTGACGCGAAAGGGAAGAAGGGGATAGCTCTTATCTCAGGTGGGAATGCCGATCTGGCACTCCTCTCCCAGATCATTGAAAACAATCTTATGAAATCAGGAAGAGTCTTCACGATAACGTTCACCCTGAACAATATCCCATCTGAGATGAGGAAGGCCGTTGAACTATTCTCAGATATGAGGCTGAACATAGAGGAGCTCAAGACTGAACTTTATGATCACGATCTGGAGGTTGGGAAGCAAAAGGTCACCGCGAAACTGAAAATATACGGCAACGAGGACCTGACAAAGATACGGACGAAGTTCGAGGAGTTCGGGTTCAAGATTCTGGAGGTCAAGGGTGTCGATATTTAGTCTTCCCCGGAATTAACAAGGGAACTCATTATCGTACCCTTTGACCCTTCCGGGGATATGGGATTTCTTCTGGCCTTGGATTCACAGGAAGGCGACACGCCATACTCACCAAGGGGCCCATAAATCCCTCTTGTTCCCCGTCGTCCAGCCTCTATCATCGATTCAAGGGCTATTCCATGAGGGAACATCATATTATCAAGAATCAATGCTTAGCTTTTTCGTAACGTGCAACTATCCTAGTCCTGATTCCTCCCCTCGGATTGAACTCCCCAATGACAACCATGAATCTCGGGGATGCACTCTTCACAAGGTCAGAGAGGATCTTGTTCACCGCATTCTCCTGAAAAATTCCCACGTTCCTGTATTTGTGCAAGTAGAGCTTGAGGGACTTGAGCTCGATTATCCTCCTGTCGGGGAGATAATGAATCGTGATCTTCCCGAAGTCTGGCATGCCTGTCCTTGGACAGACGGAGGTGAACTCATCCGTCTCGATCGTTATCACAGTCCTGCCCTTTGAGTAGGGGAAGGAAACGGAATCCACCTTCCCAAGGTCCAGGCGTTCTATATCATCCTGAAGGTGTTCGTATTCGCTCACCTCTGGGAATGGAAATCACGTAAATCAATGTTCCCCGGGGCTCAGGAAAATTTTTTTAAAACATATCAATGGCAGGAACAATGAAGTCCTCCGTCCTGTTGGTCATCGTGGTAGTCATCATCGCTGCTCTTTCCCTTTTTGCATATAACCAGTATCTGCAGGGAACCAGGCAGTCCCTTAACTCCCACGTGTACCTGGGGGCAATCTACAGCGGCAACACGGAGTATGGGGATCAGGTCTCAGCAACGATATCATTCACTCAGGGGAGGAATCTGGAGAACAAGATATATTACGTGGTCCTTTCCGTATGGGACAGCAATAGGAGCTACGACCAGGTGGGTCTCTCGTCGCTGAACGGAACATTCTTTTCCACCTATTCCTACACTTTCATAACCAAAAATGGAACGATCCATTACAGGTACGATCCCCACTGGTTTCTCCTGAGACCTGGAAATCACCAGGTATCCATGAAAGTGGCTGACGGGGATGTCACATTTACGGTTGACGGGAGATCGTTCGTCGCTTACACCGGCGGGAATTATTTCATCATATCAAGAACGGAGGTCATAGGAAACGCTTCCTATTCAGGATTTACGGTCTACGAGGAGATATACAAGTTCGATGGATCTCTACCCGGGATTTCCTACAATTTCACAGGCGTGAGCTATTCTACCAACAACCTCACGAATCCAGTGAATCTGTGGGCTCACTTCTCTCACAACATCTCCATATCCTACGATTCCCTTGTGTTTGCCTTGGGAAACACGGTGAACATATACAACAGCAAGCCCCTGTCACTCGGGCTGCAGGTGGTCAACTACAGGGGGGCGGTGCAGATCAACGTTTCTGACCTCAGCCTCACCATCTCGGGAAACGGCAAGTACTACCTCTATCTTCTTCCGGGGAATTACACGGTCTCGGTTTCGTATCAGGGGGGATACAAGAATTACACCGTCCTCCTCACACAAAACTACACACTCTCCATTCAACCTTAGATGGAAGAAGTCCCGTGCTCAGTCCCGCGCAATAGCAGAGTTCCATAAGGGCACAGAACTCCAGTTTCTCGGCAAATCTACGCCGCTTTGAAGCGGAGAAAGAGGCAGTAAGACAGGAGCCACTAAACTATTTATATCCACGTCCATTACTGTAAGACCAATGACCGAAAGGTGAAGGAGGTTAAAATATGGCAGAGACTAGTTATGTGAGGTTTCAGACCCCGGACGATGTAAGAACCAAGACGCTTCAGCTTGTCGAGGTTTCATCCGAGACGGGCAAGGTCAAGAAAGGAACGAATGAAGTTACGAAAGTTGTTGAACGAGGAGAGGCAAAGCTCGTTGTCATAGCGGAAGACATACAGCCGCCGGAGGTCGTGCTCCACATTCCACTTCTGTGCGAGGAAAAGGGAATCCCTTACTTCTACGTTCAGAAGAAGGAGGAGCTGGGACAGAAGGTAAAGCTGAAGAGTTCCGCAACCGTCGCGATAATTGATCCAGGGAACGGAAAGCAGCTTCTGACCGAGCTCTCCGATAAGTTCAAGGAAATAAAGAAATAGAGTGATCAGAAATGCCTGAAAACGATGCCATTCCATGCGAAGTCGTGGAGATAATTGGAAGGACGGGGATGGCGGGAGAGGCTACTCAGGTCAAGATAAAAGTTCTGGCCGGGGAAGACCAAGGCAGAGTGCTAACGAGGAATGTCATGGGCCCTGTGAGGATCGGGGACATCCTCATGCTAAAGGAGACAGCCAGGGAAGCAAGGAAGCTTTCTGTGAGGTGATTTCAGGTGGAAACTAGATACTGCTCCTTTTGCGGAAGAAAGATGGAGTATGGAACGGGTAAGATGTTCGTGCGGAGGGATGGTACCATCCTCTATTTCGATACCTCGAAATGCGAGAAGAATTACCTGAAGCTTGGCCGGGAACCGAGGGAGGTCAGATGGACGAGCGAAGCGAGGGAGGAGAAGCTTCAGAGGGTCAGGGCAGTCAGGGAGACCCCGGAGAAGAAGGAACAGAAGACTGAACCCACTGCTACTGCAGGCCCTGAACCGCAGGCGTGAACCGGTGATTTTTATGCAGACACTTATACTCATCAAGCCGGATGGAGTCTTCCGGGGGAAAATTGGGGAGATAATAGCAAGATTTGAGAGGAAAGGGCTGAAGATAGCTGCCATGAAGATGATGCGTGTGAGCAGGGAGCAGGCAGAAATGCATTACTCCGTGCATAAGGGGAAACCTTTCTACGAATCCCTTCTGAAATACATCACCTCTGGCCCAGTGGTGGCCATTCTCCTAGAGGGGAAGGACGTCATAGAAATTGCGAGAAAGCTTGTGGGTGCCACGAACGGGGCAAAGGCAGAACCGGGAACGATTAGAGGGGACTTTGCAATGAGCATAGATTTCAACCTCATCCACGCCAGCGACTCTGAGGAATCCGCGAGATACGAAATACCCATATTTTTCAAGGAAGAGGAAATCCTGGAATACGAGAGGGCAGATAGGGATTGGCTGTGACCCGCTATGTGGATAAGGCAACCTATCGTGGGCGTCCTAGGTCACGTGGACCACGGAAAGACTTCCCTTCTAGATTACATAAGGGGGAGCATGGTTGCCTCGAGGGAGGCGGGTGGAATAACGCAACACATCGGTGCCACAGAGGTTCCGATTGAAGAGATTGTAAGGATATGCAAGGACATCATAGGCAAGAGGCAGTTTAAGATACCCGGTCTCCTCTTCATAGATACCCCGGGGCATGAATCCTTTTCAAGTCTGAGGATAAGGGGCGGCTCCATCGCGGACATAGCAGTTCTTGTCATCGACATAAGGGAAGGAATAATGCCTCAGACTAGAGAATCGCTGGATGTTCTTAAGCGATTCAAGACGCCATTTGTCGTTGCGGCAAACAAGGTTGATCTTCTCGAGGGTTTCTCAGGAATGAAAGGCCCCTTTCTGAAGGCACTCGAGCAGCTTGATCCAGCAAGGCTGGAGCAGCTTGACCAGAGCGTTCTTCAGCTGTCATCCCAGCTGTACAGGGAGGGTTTCAGCGCGGACAGGTATGACAGGATATCGGATTTCACGAGGAACGTGGCCATAGTTCCCATTTCCGCGAAGACGGGCTTCGGGGTGCCTGATCTGATGATGGTCCTTTCGGGTCTGGCACAAACGTTCCTTGAATCACAGCTCAGGAACGAGGATGAGACGGCGGAAGGAACAATTTTGGAGGTCAGGGAGGAGAAGGGAATGGGGGAGGTTGCGGATGCAATCCTCTACAACGGCATAATTAAGAAGGGACAGACAGTATTCACCGGAACGGTGGACGGGATAAAGGCCCTCAGGATCAAGGGTATCTTCAAGCCCAAGCCTCTGGATGAAATAAGGGATCCGAGGGACCGCTTTCAGCCTGTGAATCAGGTGAGGGCCGCATCAGGCATCAGGATACTCTTCCAGGGTGGCGGTGGTGTTATACCGGGAAGCCCGTTCAAGGAAGCGTCTGGCGACCTCATAGACCTGAAGAAGTCCATTGAATCCGCGATAAAGAGTTCATTCAGGCCAAGCCAGGAAGGCATAGTGGCCAAGGCTGACACCGTGGGAAGCCTCGAGGCCCTCGTTTACGAGCTCGGAAGGCTGAGCATTCCTATAAAGAAGGCGGAAGTCGGACCTGTTTCCAAGAGGGATGTGACGGACGCAGAAACAAACAGCAAGCCTGAAGACAGGATCATCGTTGCGTTTAATGTTCCCGTGGAGGTGGAAATCCCACCCAGGGTGAGCGTTGTCCAGGACAAGATAATATATTCCGTCAAGGATTCAGTCATCGAGGTCAGGGAGAAGATAAAGGAGAGGGAGATTGAGGAGAAGAGGAAGGAGATAACGTTCCCGTGCAAAATTCTCATTCTCCCGGGAAATGTATTCAGGGCATCAAAGCCCGCGATATTCGGCATAAGGATTCTCGCCGGAAAGCTCAGGGTTAAGACGGATCTGATGAAGACTGACGGCTCTCCGATAGGAGCGGTGAAAAGCATGAGAAGCGGAGATACGTCGATACAGGAGGCAAGGCAAGGGGATGAGATTGCGATTGCGATGGATACCGTGACAGTTGGTCGGCAGATCAAGGAGGGTGATATATTGTACTCGGACATCAAGGAGAGGGATTACAGGGAGCTTAAAGGGGAAGAACTAAGCACAGATGAACAGATGGTGCTGAACGAGATCAGGGAGATAAAGAGAAAGGAGAACCAATTCTGGGGAGCATGAGAGATCATCGGCAGAGTTTTTATCCGTGAACAAATACAGGATTCTCATGGAAATCAACGTGCTTGAAGTGTGTTCATCCTGTGGAATAGGGCTTCAGGAACCCGGTGCAACGTCGTTCAAATGCCCGGCCTGCGGCCAGGTCACGATCAGCAGATGTGCTAATTGCAGGGACCTGTCCGTCCAGTACGAGTGCGAGAAGTGCGGATTCAGGGGGCCTTGAATTGGGAAAGGTGGCAGTATCCTTCAAGATCATGCCTGCGGACGAGACTATGCATCTCGAGGATGTTGAGAGCAGGATGAGGGAAGACCTTTCCAGAGAGTTCACTCTTGGTAAAACCAGCATCGATGAACTTGCCTTCGGGATAAGGGTGCTGAGACTTATCGTTATCATGGACGACCAGGGCGGGCTCATAGACAGGGTGGAGGAAAAGATCAGGAAGTATCCTGAGGTGGGAGAGGTTGAGGTGGAGGAAGTTTCCTTAATCTCGTGATTTGGTATTTTTAAGCATTCGGACACGGAAGGAATAAGGCAGGATGGCACATTGGGCATCTACAAGGGATATAGTCACAAGGGCCCTGCTCGGGGATCTCCTGATAGCGGTGGCAAAGTACGCTGCCGCAATATTGAGCCGGAATGTAACCATGCTGGCTGAGGCTATCCATGCATCATCCGATACGATGAACCAGTTCTTCCTCCTAGGATGCAACCTAAGCGCAAAGAAGGATGCGTCTAGATATCCATTTTGATGGGAAGGGAGCAGTTCTTCTGGTCCTTTGCCGTAGCAGTTCTAGTGTTCGGCATATCAGGAGTGTTGACGTTTGTGGAAGGGATCATCAAGCCAACGTCTTCCCATAGAATCGAGGACCCGGTTTCAGCGTATGTTGTGTTGGCCTCTCTGCGGCTGTTGACGGTTACGTGCTGTTCGCATCATCCAGATTTCTCAAATCAAAATACGGGAAGCAGGGGTAAAGAGATGCATACTCATTCCTGAGCGATTTCAGAGATACCCTCCTCCTCACTGCACTGGTGTAGGATATTGCGGCCCTTGCTGGGGTCGGAATAGCCTTCGCGGGCATCGTGCTCTCTCTTGTCACGGGCGATAATGTGTTCGATGCCGCATCATCTATAGCCATAGGTGTCATCATGATGTTTTCCGGACTTTACCTCTCCAGAAAAAGCAAAAACCTCCTGATAGGAAAGGGGATCTCCCCAGGGGAACAGAATAGAAGAAATACTGATGTCAAATAGGCTGTTCAATAAAGTTCTCGATGTCCGAACCATATACCTCTGGCCGGAAAAATACTTCTTGCCATGGGCCTTAATTTCAGAGAGATGGGCTGAGCACGGAGGAGATAGAGAGGCCAATAGTCGAGATCAAGTCGGCGGTAAAAACGTCTATACACTTCGTCGACAGAATATATGTGGAGGCGGAAGAGAAGAGGGCGTGAAAGAAAGATCAGATTCCAAGTTCCCTGAGTTTCTTGATCCTGACTTCAGTTGGGGGGTGGGTGGAGAACAGCCCCCTGACATTTATGCTGCCAAGGGGATTCACGATGAAGAGGCTTGTCGTTGCGGGGTTGGCATTCTGAAGGGGTTTCCTCCTATTCCATTCCTCGAGTTTGGTGAGAGCGCTAATCAGACCCTCGGAGGAGTTGTTAACCCTCGCACCGTGCTCATCAGCATAGAGCTCCCTCTGCCTTGAAATCGCAAGCTGCAGCATCAGCGCTCCTATAGCTGCGATCAAAAGCACCACCATCACAACTATATCCTGCCCGCTTCTCCTTCCTCCAAAGAGTGCATTGAAGCCGAATATCCTGGACCCGACCATAAGGGCAGATGCTATCGTCGCGGCAACGGTGACCACTAGCACATCATTGTGCTTTATGTGGCCGAGTTCGTGTCCTATGACGCCTTTTAATTCGCGTTCATTGAGCATGTTGAGTATTGAATTTGTGAACACGATGTACGCCTTCTTTTTGCTTCTTCCCGTTGCAAAAGCATTTGGAACTGGGATATCTGCAATCGCTATTTTAGGCATCGGGAGGCCGGCGTTCTGGGCCACGTCCCTGACCATGGAGAAGAGCCTCGGATTTTCGTTTTCTGAAATCTCCTTCGCGTGGTAACTAAGAAGAACAAGCTTGTAGGAAAGGAAATAGGTGACGAGATTCATTATGCCGGCGAACGCAAGGAAGACTAGGAGCCAGAGCAGGCCATTTCCCACGATGGCACCTATTATGAGGCCAACTATCGCAAACAGCGCAAAGAGGAATATGAACGGTATTGCGAGTCTTCCCGTGTTCATCGCCCCGACAAAAAAAGCGGAAATTTAACGGTTTTCTACGTAGAAAAACTTTTAATATAATAACATTAAAATATAACGCAGAGAACGTGAAAAAATCATAACAACTGTTTAATAGTAATTCAAATTACCAGTGCATCTCATCTAGGGGGTTTAGGCACAATGCTTAAAAAAATCGGAAAAACAACTGCTCTGCTTGCCATTGCGTTACTGCTTATGGCAGGGGTCCTAGGTGCCGCCTTCGGACAGGTCGAAGGGGCACAGAAGGTGTCGTTTAGCTTCAGTGTTATAGGTAACGGTTCTAACGGGACCGTCTTTGCCAAAGGCGTGAATGTGGACCTAATGACCGGCAGCGGGGTGGTTATTGCGAACAGCACATCTGCACCCGTGGTCAGCTTCAACGTTTACCCCGGAACGTATGTCGTTTACATTCCGTCGCAGTACGTCTCGGGTCTCGTGTATAACGTGTATGAGGCCCAGGTTTACGTGGCTCCAAACGGCAGCGCCTACAGCTCTGCCCAGCAGTTCAGAGATGCCTACGTGAATTATTCCACCGCAAACTATCCTGTGTACGTTGTGGTTAAAGGCGCCAGTCAGGTCAGTGCGGTATATGTTACTCTGCCCAACGGGCTAAGCCTCAGCGCTACGAAGGTCAATGCGTCGAATCCAGGCTCAGGCTATTCACTGAGAACGGTAGGGGGTCCGCAGGTGCTGAACGTTCAGTATTACTTTGGAACAACTGTGGTGTACTCAACGATGTTTTCAGCAACCTCCCTCATAAACAATACGGTGATTGCAAACATCTCCTCCTCGCAGAACGTGCTTGGCACAGTGTCCTCAAGCACGGGAGGGTACCTCAGCAGCCTTGAGGTTTCAATATATCAGTCAGGAAAGCTCCTTTCCTCCGATGAGTTTGCGAACGGTTATTATTCTCTTTCCCTTTCCCCGGGTACATACACCTTAGTCTTTTCATCCCCGGGTTATCTTCCAGCCGCGGTGACAGTCACAACCACGTCAGGGGGGAAGTCCTTCTTTGAACCCATCGTCCTCTCTCCGATCGTGGTGAAGGACGTTGAAACGATCACCTTTGGCTCCGGCTTCAATACGATCGTGATTCAGGGAGGGATAACGCTTGCAAACTCCACAACTCTCCCATTCCTGCCGTATGCGAACGCAGGTTCACTTTACGATCAGCTAAAGCTCAACGGCCTGAACGAGGGGGACCTCTGGTCCCTGCTTAATGGCACGGTTCCAACTACCACGGCCAACACAATTCTATACAACAATTATTCCTACAATCTGTCTGGACAGGTAACATCGACGCTGACGCCCGGAACAAACGGCATCCTATTCCAATACAATTTTACCTCCTCCTACTCGCAGCCTCTAGTGACCGCAACGAGCAACAGCACAGTTCAGGTGTACCTCCAGAGGAGCAACTCCACCTCCCCGATACAGTACCTGGCCTATCTCAACATCCCCTCGCAATACCAGAGGGCTAACATCATAGGGTCCGGGGTCGCTACCGTGAGCGGATTCTCGAACACCATAAAACTGTCCAATTCAACAACCTCCGGATTCATTACCGTTAAGTTGGCTCTGAAGCAGAAGCCAGCCCTCAATTTGAGTGGCCTATCGACTACCTGGAGTGGATGGTTTGAATCCACCATAATATCAAGCTCGCAGAACAACTACACGCTTCTGGTTCCCGTTGGTAAGGAGGTTACGCTCAACGCCAGCATGGTCCCTTACGACAGGGTTCTTGGGACGGACAACTACCAGCAGATGAATTTCACCTGGAACATAGCGAGCGGTATAACGATGTACGGGTACAGCATCAACTACAACTTCTCCAGTGGGTCCTATCCCGTTTCCCTTGCGGTTACCAGTTCAGCAGGCGTAACGAACAGCACAAACTTCACAATAATAGGGGATTCCCTTACCCCTCAGCTCGAGCTGAACGTGATACAGAACGGCCATGTTGTGAAAAATGTCTCCGCATCCAGCTCGACGTCCCTGGTACTCTGGGTAAACCAGACATCCACTGTCTACTTCAACGCGATACACTCTAAGGACCTGCTTCCTTCCGGCAAATCTTCTGGACTTCCACTCTCATTCTCCTGGAATATATCCGGGACAAAGCTCACAGGCTCCAACGTTTCGTACTCATTCACAACACCGACCTTCAACACGACAACGAATGCCTCCCTCATAATCAAGAATGGGGTTGGTAACAGCTTCACCGTGCTTTTCTCTATACACGTGAATGACACGACCCCGCCTGTCGCGACATTCCAGATATTGAATTCAGCGGGGGTATCGACCTCAACCGTTAAGGAATACCAGAATGTCACGCTTAACGCATCAAAATCATTTGCACCGGATGGAGGGCACATAAGGCTCTACAACTGGACAATCACGTATTCCAACGGCACGGCTGCAAAGGTGAATGTGGATTACAAGATATACTATCAATCAGCTAACAACTCCACCCTGAAGATAGCTTTCATTGAGTACGGCACATTCAACATAAAGCTCAAGGTCACGGACCAGTCAAACAACACAGCCACATACTCCCTGAGCCTCGTCGTGAATGCGGTGAGGCCAGAGGTGGAGATAATGAACGTATCTTATCCAAAGACCTACACAGAGGGCAGCGCTGCAACGCTGAAAGTGGTGCTCAAGAATGTGGGACTTGCGAATGCAACCACATTCTATCTCGTTGTAAAAATCAACGGGGTCGTTGTGAAGAACGTAACTTTAACGAACCTGGCATCAAATCATTCCGTGAATGAGACGATAACGATCGTCCCGCCATCCTCCGGATCCTATCCCATGGTTATATCAGTACATGCGGTTGGCCAGCCCTCATTCTTCAATACAAACACATCAGTGACCAAAGCGATCTCAATAGCACAGGCTCCCTGGAAGCTGCCTGCCCTGGTTGGCGGGATAGTTGTGGCCATAGGTGTGCTGGCGTTCGTGTACTATGACATAACGGTAAGAAGAAAGAGGCCGAAGGAACCGAAGCAGCAGCCTCCTAAGAAGCAGCTGAAGGTTTAATTTTTCTTTTTTTTCTTTGATTATATTTTGTCTGAGGCTCTTATTCCAAGCATGTCAAATAACTCTTCCATCGTCCTTGCGAACGCCCTGACTATCTCCACCCTTCTCCCCTGATTACTGCCGCTGCCGAGAACGTCGCAGTCCCTGTAGAACTGGTTGAACGTGCTGGCGAGATCGAACGCATATCTAGCCACCTTGTCGGGCCTTATATGTGTGACAGCATCCTCCAGCATCTCCGGATATAGGGCAATCGCCCTCAAAATCGGCGCCTCCTCCTTCTGGAAAGTGAGGTCTGTCTCCCGATGCTCTTCAATCTTTGAGAGTATTGACTTTGCCCTGGCATAACTGTACATCACGAAAGGAGCCGCATCCCCCTCAAAGTTCAGAGCCTCCGCCCAGTCGAAGGTCACCGGCTTTTCCAGGGAATACTTTATAATGTTGTACCTCACCGCAGCAGTCCCGATCTTAGTGGAAATTTCCACCAGCTCCTCCTCAGAAAGGTCCCTTCTTCTGGATATGATTTCCTCCCTAGCCCTCTCTATTGCCTCGTCAATGAAGTCTCTGACGTAGACCACGTTCCCGCGTCTGGTGCTCATCCTCCCCTCCTTCGTGGAGATAAAGGAGTAGAAGACGGCCTCAACCCCTCCTACTCCAAGGAGATCAAGGACAAACTTCAGTTTCCTGAAGTGTTCCCTGTGGTCTTCGCCCAGTATATCAATGGACCTGTTGAATTCAGAGGACTTGAGAATGTGGTGAGCAACGTCCCTCGTAAAATATACGGAGGTACCGTTGGACCTCACAAGATATATCCTGCCATCCCCTGAGTCGATGTACTTCGCCCCGTTATCATCCTTGAGCACGGGGTCAAGTTTCTTCAGAAGTTCCTTCACTGATCCATCAAGTATGAACCTGCTTTCCCAGATGAACATGTCAAAATCTATGGAGAGCCTTGACAGGTCCAAGAGTACATCCCCAAGGTATACACGGAGCTTCTCCGTGGATGACCTTATGAACTCTTCATCTCCGGATTCTGCCCTCAGCATTAGCTTCTCAACATCATCTTTGTACGCGTCGAAGTCCTGGAAAATCTTTTGATAGGCTTCAGTGTAGCTCACGTCCTTGAAAAGCTCGGTTGCCAATAGGAGTGCTTCAACCTGAGTCCCGATGTCATTCACGTAGTATTCAGTCTTCACGTCATATCCAAACTTCCTCAGCATCCTGGAAATGGTATCGCCTATGATCGAGTTTCTGACCCTTCCTATGTGAAGCGGGCCGGTAGGATTTGCACTGGTATGTTCTACCAGGACCTTATCCTTCTTCCTGTCAAAAAGAAAGAGCTCGCCGCTCATCGCGCTCTTAAGGCTCTCGGCGGAGAATGCGCTGTCATCATAAGTGACGTTCACGAATTTTCCTGTTGCGTTGAATTTCATTAAATCGTCGCTGAGAGATGATACCTCTTCCCTCCCCGGGACAGTGCTGCTTCTCTGAAAGTCAAAGGTAAGGTCCCCGAAGTTCCTCTGTGCCCTGTAGACTCTGTAGGAAGGAGAGACTCCATGCTGCAAAAGGAGGGAATCCATCTTCTTTTTTGCAATCTCATCGAACTTTGCGTAGGGTTTCATTTCCACGTTTATACCTGCGGGATATTAAAAGGCATCTAGGCTTGTCTGTTGTTCCCTTCTCACCAGCTTGATTCCGAGCATTCTCTGAAACTCCAGCGCATTTATCGCGGCCTTTGCCTGCGCGTGATTGTTGAAGTATATGAAAACGTCACCCTCCATATTCCTGACCCTCTCTATCCACGGAACAAGTTCTTCTTCTGTGTAGAGATAATCGTACTTGTTCTGCCTACCTTTCAGGTCTCCCTTCCCGAACCAGAGGTCGTAGTTCCTGCCGTGGAATCGGACGTATGAGAAATCTGCAGTCTTGTAGTAGAAATATGGAAGCCCCGGGGAATCAACGGAGACAAGTGCAACCCCGGCCTCCCTCAGGATGTCAATAAGCTCAGATATCACCTCCTCCCTAAGGAAATCCCTGTTCCTGAATTCAAGGGAGAGCCTGTAGTCTGAATGGATCGAGAATATAAGGTTCCTAAGGCTACCAAGAACCTTCGGGTCCTTCGCGGGATCAAGGAAGGGGGAAAGCTGGAGGAGACCGGAACCGAGGAGATTGTTCTCCTGAAGGGGCGAGATAACCTTCTTGACGAAGTCCTTGGCAACTTCAACTGAATGCTCCGTGATTCCAAGCTGGTCGTGCGTCACGTCCCTGGGAAATTTCACGGAGAAGAGGAAATCCTCCCTGTTTTTCATCCTACCTAGCCACGAGCTCACCGTTCTTTCTTTGGGGAAGGTGTAGTAGGTGGAATCGATTTCCACTGTATTGAAAAACTGGTAGTAGTAGGAGAGGAATTTAGGCTCCTCCATTCCCTTCGGGTAGAATCTCTCCACCCAGTCCTGGTACTGGAAGCCGGAGCATCCTACGTACATCATCTTTGATTGAACATGTGCAATTGCGATATAGATTTTTCACTATAGGAAAAGCTATTATCTGTGCTTACAGTATTTGAATTGAGATGGAGATTGACGTGAGAACCCTGGACAAGGA
>JBMFTY010000004.1:0-61307 GCA_049966795.1 Thermoplasmata archaeon | reverse complement strand
TTCCACTATCACATTTGCTTCACCTATGCCCTCAAGGAATTTATTGAAGTCCTCTCTGCCTGTAAGTACATACCCCTCTTTCAGAATCTCTCCGTCCTTTTCAATTATTCCGTATGTTTTTCGTTTACCCACATCCATAGCTACTCTGTACATTTCCCATCACCATTCCATGAGCTGCAGCATTATCTGACTTGCTGCAGCTTCAGCTGTGGGAAGAAATCAAGCATCTCAGTCTATCTCATCCCTGAGCTCATTCGCTGGATTACGGGCATCAGGGGACAATAAATTGCCAGCGGGATGTTCTGCTCCCTCTTTTAGGGGATGAGCTGTCTCAATTTCTCCATCTCAGGGATCTCAAATGTCTTCAGAAGTGGGTAACGACAGACCAGTTCTCTATTATGATGTATATGGCAACTGCTATAACTATTGCTGCAAATACTTCCGTCAGAATTTTCTTCGGTAGCCTGTTCGCAATCCTTGCTCCTCCCCATCCTCCCGCCACCCCACCCAGAATGAACAATACGCTCAGAAGGATGTTGAGTTCGCCGTTGAGCGCGTACCGAATTGCCGTTGTTACGCCAAAGGTGCCAACTGAAATCAGGGATGTCCCGATGGCCTGTGTTATGTTCAGCCCTCCCCCAAAGAGGAGGCCCGGGACTATGAGGAATCCGCCTCCTATTCCGAAATATCCAGATGCAAATCCAACAGCGAGACCTACAGGAATCAGCTTTCTATATGAAAGTTCGATCTTCGCGCTGCCACTCTGGCCTGATTTGTGCAGTAGCATGTAAGCTGCGATCCCTATCATCAGGAGGCCGAAGAAGAATAGCAGGAAATTACCGGGTGTCAGCAGCCCGAGCTCCGACCCGGCTAAAACACCTGCGATTCCAGGTATGGTGAAAACTATCCCCTCCCTGTACTTGACATTCTTCTTCAGAGCATGTGGAATGAGATTGAGATAGGCGTTTACGCCCACGGCGAGTGCCGTAGTCCCTATTGCGAGGTGCGGATGATGATATCCAACAAAGTATATGAGCAGGGGTATTGCGAGAATTGATCCTCCACCACCTATCAGACCTAAGGAGAACCCGACGAGTATGCCTGAAATGATTGAGAATATCGACTGTAAAATGATCATGAGAACAATCTCCCCTTTCCGTTAGGCGCAGAGAAGCGGCTGCTCATCCATTCAAAAACAGTGGAAAAAATATTGAAAAAAGGAGACAAATCTCCTGTGTGACGGGTGCACAACATGCTGTTGAGTGCAGCACGGGAAATCCCGCCCGAATCCGCTCCAAACATGAAGGACATTTCCCTCTCTACCTCGAGTACCCCCAGGAGTTTATCTTCAGATGCATGAAAAGACTCAGCACGATCCAGCTGCCTGCAAGTACAAATATCATGAAGACGAAACTTGATATTGCCATCTGTATGTCTCCGCTGAGAATGTGACCTGATGCACAGCCGTTTGCCATCCTCGCGCCGAAGAGCAACATGAACGCTCCGACGAACGATCCCAGAGGTCTTAGTTTCGAATTGTGCGAGTGAAGCCATATCCTCGGGACCTGCTCCCTGAATCCCATGAACCTTCTGGAGATGAGCACGGCTGAGATAAGCCCCCCAAGGAATGAACTAAGATCGGTGAAAGGCTCCCACCCTATCTCGCTGAACGGCCTGTTTACGGGAACACCGTTTATTAAATGCATC
The DNA here is from genome assembly GCA_049966795.1 of Thermoplasmata archaeon. Taxonomy (GTDB): domain Archaea; phylum Thermoplasmatota; class Thermoplasmata; order Thermoplasmatales. Next base: position 59,600 of record JBMFTY010000004.1, on the reverse strand, counting down.
CCGCCGAAGAGCTGGAAGTATGCATTTGATGCCGCCCAGGTTGGATTGACCAGAAATGAAAGCTGCGCTCCTATCCAGGAATATGTTGTAGATTCCCCGAATATCTGGTGCAGTATTATGACTGCTACCGCAGTTATTGTGAATGCCATGCCCAAGGGTATTGTCATCCTTGCATTCTCCACGCTGCTCTCATTGATTATCTTCGTCACATACTTGTTTGAATTCGGGTATTTCTCCAGGTCTTCCCTTACCACTGACGTGAACTGCACTGTTTTCTTGTTGTATCCCAGCAAATGCGCACCGCACGAATTCCTGACCTTAGCCCTGGGGTACCTCGGAAGGAACAGAAACAGGAGGATGAGTATCACACCAAATACTATGCTTATGAGGAAAATTCCCAGCTTTGTGGTTATGCCGAACACGGATGCCCATGTCACGGGACCGAAGTTGAGCGTATTCCAGAAGAAGCCTCTAACGCTTCCGAATATCGCAGACCAGGTGAACGCACCGAGAAGGCCACCAATGGCAGCGTAAATCGCGTCCCTCCTTCCCTGACCGAGCGCGATCCATATTGTTCCGGGGAAATAGCCCGCAAGACCAACTCCTGCACCAAAGATCAGCCCTCCCACGACAATTCCAGGGATGAAGAAATCCTTTATGCCGAAATTAGGTTGAGTGAAAAGGGCAAGCCCGTAGAGAAGTATAGATCCAACGCCTATTGCAAAACCAAAACATACCATCAGGAACCTGTCCTGAAATGCCATGACTCTCCAGAGCGTGTCTGGATCTGTAAAGTTCCACAGTTCAAGGGGTATCGCGAGGGGGAGCGCAATGATGAGGCCGAGCCAGAGAGGCGCCTTTGTTTGGTGAAAGACCGCCTGCATCACTATGCCCGTAACAAGGAATACAAGTGCAAGACTCAGAAGGGCGTAAACAGTCTTCCAGAATATTTTTTTGTCCCTGACGTACGATTTCTCCTTCGTTAGGTCCATTTCATTTTCTGTCATAGGACTTCATGTAATGATTATGGACCTCTATTAAATATTTGTGACAATAGGTCATACTTATGACTACAATATCATGATAGGACAAAGTAAATATCCCATGGACTATTACATCATCATGGAAAAGGCCGAGGTCTCATCCATAATCAATGGCCTCATAAACCAGGACATCATCTACAGGATGGCGATTGCAAGGGGCATAGTGAATTATTCATCCCTAGGCAAGAAGATCAAGAGATCCGTGGACAGGATTGCTGGACGCGATATACCCCTGAATACCATAGTCAAGGCGCTGACGAGGATGAGGTTGCGCGAGGAAGCCCTGGAGCCGTATGACGCTCTCTCCCAGCTGGAGATATCCCTTGAGTATGGATTGACGAGGAAGAGCGTTAATTCACTCAAGGATGGCGACAGGTTTTTGATAGCCTTCAGCACGCAGAATGGATACGACGTACTCTACAAGGATGAAAGCGGGGAAGGACTTGCGCTTTTGAGGATGAGGATGAAGGAGAGATTCAATGAGATACCTGGAATCACTGTTCTTATAATATCAATACTTGAGACGTACAGGATTGAGATAAATTACATTTACAGGTTTGGCCACGAAATCTGGTTCCTGATGCCGAAGTCACAGGGCGCCCTGGCTCTGGAAAAGCTTGCATCCGTGGCTGGAAATCTACCTGATAGAAATTAAATACCTTCCTTTAATTCAACTTGAATGCCCCAGGAAAGGGGAGGCAGAGGTCTAATTGCAATTGCATTTTCGACATTCATAGCATTCATGGGTATAGGGGTGGTTGATCCCCTTCTTCCCATCATAGGTAGGGACATGGGGGCCACACCGTTCCAGATAGAGTGGCTCTTCACCAGCTACATAGCTGTTATGTCCCTTTCCATGTTTATTTCAGGCTATTTTTCCACTCGCTTCGGAGGAAAGAGGACCCTTCTTCTTGGCCTGGCGATAGTTGTGATATTTTCAACACTCTCCGGTCTCTCCCCTAATATAGGGATCTTTGCATTTTTCAGGGGCGGATGGGGACTGGGAAACGCGTTCTTCACGTCCACGGCCCTTTCAATCATTGTCGGTATTTCTGCCGGTTCGGCTGGGAGGATAGAGAGGGCAATAACGATATATGAAGCTGCCCTTGGTCTGGGCATAGCCTCCGGACCGCTCCTTGGCGGATTTCTCGGTTCATATTACTGGCGCTATCCTTTCTTCGGAACCGCAACCTTGATGGCCATCGGTTTCATAGCAACTTTTGCCTTTGTGAAAGAACCTCCAAAGGCAGAGAAGAGAAGGACGCCGCTAGAGATAATCGAGGCCCTGAGGAACAGGGGCGTTTTCCTCAATGCAATAATCGCCCTCGGATACAACTTTGGATTTTTCACAATCCTTGCCTATACCCCACTTACCCTCAGGGGTCTCACCACATTTCAGCTGGGCGGGGTCTACTTCCTCTGGGGGGTACTTGTTGCTGTATCCTCTGTAATCCTTCTCCCAAGGATTATAAGGAGGATCGACAGATTCGAGCTGCTCGAGACAGTTCTGATTCTGTTTGCCCTGTTCTTCATCCTGATGGGTGTATTTCCAGGCTACAGGCTCGCCATAGTTGTAACTTCCGGCTTGCTCTGCGGTATATCTAACGCTTCCTTCACTTCGCTAGCCATAGAAGTCTCACCCTTCTCCAGATCTGTTTCTTCTGCTGCCTACAACTTCCTGAGATGGGCCGGTGCCGCCATAGCTCCGATTTTGGCAGGCTTCATAGGTCAGACCTACGGCCTTTCTGTACCGTTCTTCATAGTTGTACCCGTGGTTATTGCGGCATCCGTAACGTTGCTGATTTTCTCGGGGTACCTTAGAGGTGCTGCTTCAAGCGAAACCGGGTCAATTTCGCCCTCTCCAGGAAAATAGGCCCGGTTCTTTGTTAGCTGGGATGTTAAAGCATCGAGGGAACTTAGATCACATTGGCTGGTCATAGCGATTTTCATGTATCAACACGAACAGTGTTGTGCCTTTCTGCATCGCTTGGACCTCTTAGAAGGAAGCAAGACTTAAATATTCGACGTTACTGCTGACCAGTAAGCATTACTGTTATGAGTTGAGCAGCAATGAAAGGGGTGATCATTTGAAATACGGCGATCCGAATCAAGCATTCAGAGATGCCGGCAAGAAAGCGCATGCGGAGCTGAGCGATGGGGAGAGGAGGGCATTACGTAGACAGCAGAGGGTAATCATACTGTGGAGCATAATCGCATCATTCTCTTACGCCCTCATCTGGTACTGGCTGCCTTCCGTGGATTCTTTCATCGCTGGTCAGTATGATTTGAGCGTCCTCTATGTGGGCATCCTCATATCCGCTTTCGGAGGGGCGTTCATCGTTACAAATTTCCTCTGGGGACATCTAAATGACATCTATTGGCCAAACAGAGTAGTCACTGTAGGCCTGATAGTTGCAGGTATATCCACATTCCTCTTCAGGTATGCGACTAACTTTGAGCAGATGATGATCCTCCGCATAGTTGAGGGCATTTTCAACGGAGCTGCCTGGTCCGGGCTGGTAAAAACTGTCCAGTTATGGTTCCCCATAGAGAAGAGGTCAAGATACATCAGCATATTCGTTGCGATATACAGCTGGGCTATATCTGTGGACCTGCTTGCAGGCATAAAGGTTGCAACCTTTCTCTCCTGGCAGGTCTGGGCCGAAATCGTGGGAATAGTGGGCATAATCGCGGGGGTGCTCACCTTCCTCATGGCAAAACCATACGGCCCGATGGTGGGCCTTCCCCTGATCGAATGGGGCGATGTATCTCCGGTCAAGAGACTGAATTTCCTTTCCAGCGCTAGGGCGCTCTTCAGGCAGAGGTGGATGATACTCTCCATCCTCTCTGGCCTTGTGGTGATAGGTGGAGCAAATATCATCTCGGGCATATACCTGCAGCAGGTGCTCCCCGTGATTCAGGGAATCCCAATTGCCACCGTAGGCCTTCTCGGTACCGTATGGGGAGTTACCCAGGGCATCCTGATACTGATATTCGGGCATATGAGCGACAGGATGGGAAGGAGGGTGATGTTTGTGAAGATAGGGCTTGGCGGTGCGGCAGCTTCAATGCTTGGGGTCGTCATGACAACAATATTCCATCCGCTTCCGATCTCACTGATATTCCTCGTAACGGTATCAACTGGAATACCGTTCCTCATTGCAGGCCCCATATTCGCCCTTCTGGGTGACAGGTATGGGGTTCTCCTCGTGGGGGCTGCAGCCGCCTATTTTGAAGGTTTTGGAACCGGGGGAGGCTCATTCCTGCTCCCGCTTGTTGTGGGATACCTGGAAGGACAGATAAGTGTGACAATAGCTTGGGTGGTTGTTGCCGCTGTGTTCACTGCCATATTCATTGCCTGGATGCCGCAGAGGGAGTACAGGATCACCAGGTCACTTGTTGATGTAGAGACACTCAATAAAGAGAAGAGGGAGAGAAGGATGGAACTTGGAATATATCAGGAGAAGGAGGATGATTGAATGACTAAGGGATTTGTCGACAAGAACTACGGTGTCTTCCTCGACCCGGAGGAGATACCTAGAAGGTGGTACAATATCGTGCCAGACCTTCCAAAGAAGATGGACCCAATGCTTAACCCTGAAACAAAGGAGCCGGTGAAGAGGGAGGAGATGGAGAGACTATTCCCGACGGAGATAGTGAGCCAGCAGTTTTCGGAAGAAAGGTGGTTCGACATACCTCAAAGGGTACTGGATGCGTACCTCCGCCTCCCGAGACCAACGCCGCTGATAAGGGCGAGGAGGCTGGAGGAGTATCTGAAGACGCCCGCCAAGATATTCTACAAGGCAGAGCATCTCACCCCGGTGGGAAGCATGAAGCCCAACACAGCAATACCGCAGGCATACTATGCAAAGGAGCAGGGGATTGAAATGGCAATATCTGAAACTGGAGCCGGCCAGTGGGGTTCGGCACTTGCAATGGCCTGCTCTTTCTTCGGTCTCAAGGCAAGGATATACATGGTGAGGGTCAGTGCAAGGCAGAAGCCTGGGAGGAGGATAATGATGGAAACCTACGGAGCACAGGTACTGGAATCGCCAAGCGCAAACACGGGGGCAGGCAGGAAGTACCTGTCAGAGAACCCTGAGCATCCTGGCTCCCTTGGCATTGCAATAAGCGAAGCGGTGGACGATGTGCTATCCAACGATAACGCCAGATATCTCCTGGCCTCTTCCTTTAACTACGCCCTAGCACATCAGACGATGATAGGACTGGAGGTTCAGAAGCAGCTGGAGCTCCTCGACCTTGAGCCTGACGTCATGACGGGTGCAATCGGAGGCGGATCTAACTACTCCGGTTTCATCTACCCTATACTTAGCAGACAGATGAAGGGGGAGAGGAGGACGGACTTCGTTGCGGTTGAGCCTGCTGCAGTCCCGTCAACCACAAGGGGGAAATACACGTACGACTACGCGGATACTGCGGAGAAAACGCCTCTGGTGAAGATGTACACTACCGGTCACCTCTTTTCTAACCCGCCGATACATGCGGGGGGGCTAAGGTATCACGGAAAGGCGCCAAGCCTCTCACTTCTCATAAAAGAGGGGTTCGTGAGGTCCGTTGCATACCCGCAGAGCAAGGTTTTCGAGTCGGCGAAGATATTTGCTCAGACGGAGGGTATATTCGCAGCGCCTGAATCAGCGCACGGGCTCACCTATGCCATTGAGGAGGCATTGAGATGCAAGAAGAACAATGAGTCCAAGGTGATAATATTCAACAACTGCGGCCATGGCCTTCTTGATCTCAGTGCCTACGACGACTTCAACAAGGGACTCCTGGAGGACTGGGAACCAGACAAGATCGTCGTCCCGGAATACGTGCAGGAGAGATGATTGCTGCTGCGTTCATCATGAATAGTGGAAGGAATGAAGGCTTCGAGACTGGAGGAAATGGGAAAAGTGATTTTAAGTGCTTTGCAATCCATAACCACGAGCAGGGATCTGATAGTTCACGTGACGTTCGAAAGAAACAGCGGGAAAAAGGTGTCTGACATCATTGAAATAATCACGGAGCTGGAGGCAAAGTATCCAGGAAGGAGATTCTATTTCGACGCGGACAGGTATGCGATTGTGAGCGAGCCTGAGGAGGAACAGAGATAATTTTAAGTAGAGTTCTTCAAGAGCTGGATGAGGCCGCAACCTCCTGGTTGTTGAGAATCGATCTCTCACGTGAAACCATGCCCTTGCCTTTCTCGATTTAACGAGAAGACGAAAAGACGGTGCGTTCAAGAAGATAGGTAAAGGAATCAGAAGCGCCGGCAATGTGCGATCCGATCCAAGAACGCATCAAGCAACTGGGAGTGGGTCTTGAGGAAATCAATCATTAAATATTCATTTCCATTAATAGTGCAATGCAACCGCTTGCGTTCGAGTATCATGCACCCAGAAATATCAACGATGCCATCAGCCTTCTTGAGAAGTACCCAGAGGGAAAAATACTGGCAGGGGGGCAGAGTCTCATACCCCTCATGAAACTGAGGATAGTTTCGTTCCCTCACTTGATAGATGTCACAAGGATAGACGAACTGAGGCACATTCGCCTTGGCAGCTACATCAGGATTGGGGCTGCGGTCACCATCGGGGAGCTTGAATCTAAGGGAAAAATACCGCACGGGATAATAAGGGAGGCCGCTTCACAGATAGCTGATCCACTGGTCAGGAATATGGGAACTGTTGGGGGGAACATTTCCCATGGAGACCCGTCGAACGACATGCCCGCTGTGATGATCGCACTGAAAGCAAAAATGAAGATCATGGGGCCTGGGGGAGAAAGAGAGGTGAATGCGGATGATTTCATCGTGGATTCTTTTACAACTGTGCTTGAGGAGGGGGAGATGCTGGCGGAGGTGGAAATTGAGGGGGCAGCTGCAAGATCTGGAGGAGGCTACGTGAAGCAGAGGAAGAGCGCAGGGGATTTTTCAATAGCGGGAGTTGCCTCCCAGATGTCCTTTGATTCAAGAGGGGTTGTGAGGACCGCGGGAATAGGGCTGACCTCCGTGGCTCCGAAGCCAATCAGGGCAGTAAAGGCAGAGGCATTCCTGGTAGGGAAGGAGCTAGATGAGAATGTGCTTCAGGAAGCATGCGACCTCATCGTTGATGCTTCTGATCCAGCGGGGGATTACTATGGTTCTGCTGATTTCAGGAAGAAGGTGCTGTGGAGGGTGGCGATGAGGGCCCTGATCAACGCCAAGAAGAATGCAGGGGTGAACTGAATGCTGGTGAAGATCAAGGTCAACGGGAATCTTGTTGAGAGGGATGTTGAGCCCAGAAAGCTCCTCGTCCATTTCCTGAGAGAGGATCTTGGGTTGACTGGAACCCATATAGGATGCGATACAACAAACTGCGGAGCCTGCACCGTTCTCCTGGATGGGAAGGCCGTGAAGTCCTGCACAATATTCGCTGTCCAAGCTGACGGGAGGAATGTCACAACGATTGAAGGAATTTCAGAGAACGGAAAGATTCATCCCGTCCAGAAGGCATTTCTGGAGAAGCATGGCCTCCAGTGCGGATACTGTACCTCAGGTATGGTAATGACATCCCTCTGGCTTCTCAGAAACAACGAGAATCCTAGCGAGGATGAGATCAGGAAGCACATCTCTGGAAATCTCTGCAGATGCACCGGATACCAGGGAATCGTGGAAGCGGTGCAGCTTGCATCAAAGCTTATGAAGGGGGAGGAAGCGGTGGTGAGGCGCTGATGTCCTTCGATCTCAAGGACGATGAGAAAATTTACAACGTTGAGTCCCTGGTCACTGGAAAGGGGCATTTCGTTGATGACATAAAGATTCCCGGCATGCTCCACATGTCAATCGTGAGGAGCCCTTATGCCAGGGCAAGGATAGTGAGCTTGAAGGGTGGGCTCAATTTCAATGATCTTAAATGGAAGATGGCGTGGTTTGGCGAGGGGGCTACGCCAGGCGCGCAGGTAGCCGTTCAGCCTGTCTTCGCCGCGGGGAGGGTGAACTATGTCGGCGAACCTGTTGCAGCAGTATTTGCAGAAGACAGGTACAAGGCGGAAGACATGTTGGAATCCGTGGAAGTGGAATATGATGTTCTGAAACCGGTCGTGACCATAGAGCAGGCCCTTGAATCACCACCTATCCATGATGGAATGGGAAGCAACGTGATAGCCTCAGGCTTCCTGGGGAATGAATTCGGCGATCCTGAAGGCATTGTCCTTGAGGATGTCCTTGTGAACGAGAGGATTGCGACCAATCCCATTGAACCCAGGGGGATCGTCGCAAGCTTTGACGGTTCGATGCTCAACGTATGGATATCCACCCAATCGGTCTACAGCATAAAGTCTGGCCTGAGCAGGGTTATCGGTCTGGATATGGGGAAGATAAGGGTCATGCAGATGGATACCGGCGGTGCCTTCGGTTCAAAAGGTGGACTGTATCCTGAGTATGTCATAGCTTCATACGCATCGATGAAATTCAAAAGACCCGTGAAATGGATAGAAACGAGGAGGGAGCACCTCTCATCCACGAACCAGGGAAGGGGTGCCATGGCGAGGATGAAAATATTCGCCGATAGAGGGGGCAGGATAAGGGGGCTGAAGGGCGAGGTGCTCGTGGACTCAGGTGCATACGGAACCGGGATTGGCATCTTCGCCTCACGCTACATCTCTTCCATGATAACCGGGCCGTATCACATTGAAAAGGCATTCGTGAATTACAAAACCGTCCTGACGAACAAGGTTCCCCTAGGCCCCTATCGCGGTGCAGGAAGGCCTGAGGCGGCCTTCTTCATTGAAAGGATGGTAGACCTTCTCGCCGACGTGCTTCACATGGATCCCGTCGACGTGAGGCTGGCAAACACATCGGAAAAGCCGTTCGTTTCCCCAGTTGGACTTGAGATCGATCCTTCAAGGCCATTCCTCGAGAGGGCCATAAGGAATCTTAGATACAGAGAAGTATCGAAGAGAGAGAGGAATGCTGGATTCTCATTCTTCGTCCTCGTTCCCGCGGTGTATCCTGGTGAGACAGCTAGGGTGATCGTGAAGGACGGAAAGGTGAGCGTTTGGCTCGGAGGGAACAGCCATGGCCAGGGGCACGAATTCTGGGTGAAGAGCCTGGTGAATGAGGAACTCGGTGTTCCTGAGGACTGCGTTTTCCTCTACAGGGGAGACAGCGGGATGATAAATGAGGGGGTTGGCACCTGGGGTTCCAGGTCTGCCATAGTGGGGGGTGCAGCCCTTGTTTCAGCCTGCAGGAAGATAAAGGAGGATGTGACAAGGAAACACGGAGAATATTCGCCTGACCTCCTGCTGTCGGGCGAATGGGACCGCTACGTGAATGAGCAGAGGAAAGGGCAGTTGAACTCCTTCGGTGCAAATCTTGCAACGGCCAAGATAGATGAGTTTGGCCAGGTGGAGGTAGGGGAGTGCAGGGCGTATTACGACGTTGGGAGGGCCCTCAACAGCGATATGGTCATTGGTCAGATAAGGGGAGGCATGGCCCAGGGGATAGGACAGGTTCTCTATGAGAGTGTTGTTTACAACGAGGAGGGGCAGCTTCTCACTTCCAGCATTTCTGATGCCGGGGTCCCCCGGGCCGATCAGCTCCCGAATTTCGATGTGATGTACGAGGAAACGAGGTCGGGGGAGCCACATGGGGCAAAGGGTCTTGGAGAATCCCCGACAATAGGCGTTCCGCCTGCCCTGATCAGGGCAATTGAGGTTGCATCTGGAAAGAGGCTCAGGAGAACTCCGGTGAGGCAGGAAGAGATCATCCCCTGAGCGTTCTCGCCTTCTCCAGGTCTCCCACGGTATCAATATCCATGAGGGTCGCTTCATCCACCTCCACCATCAAAACATCTGAGATATGTGACATAGCAACGCTCTTCGCCCCATTGTCCCCGCTGAGGGAAAGAAGATCCCCGTAGTACTTCCTCGGGAAAACCATGGGATTCCTAGGATCTCCGTTCACAGCTGCTGCAACTATCTTCCGATCATTCTTTAGAAAGATGGAGATCATCTTTCTCATGACATCAGGACCGACGAACGGCTGGTCCGCAAGGTGAAAAAGAATCGCATTGCTTTCATTGGCATATGAGACAGCGAGATGGATGGAATGAGAGATTCCAAGCTCCTGTTTTTCGTTCAGAAGCACATGAAAATCTTCCGACACCACATCCCCCAGTGAGGGAGGAACAACTGCGATCCTCCTTTCAATTTCGCTGATGCGAAGCGCCTCCATGCTCCACTCAATCATCCTCTTCCCGCCCATGGATTCGAGAAGCTTCTCCCTCCCGAATCTGCTTGACTTCCCTGCTGCGAGGAGGATTCCTGAGACAATCATTTCCCCTCTATCCTTCTCCTGAACGATTCGGTGAGGGCATTCACATACTTTTCCACTGCGCCGTTTATCACCCTGGAGCCCATCGTTGCAATCATCCCACCGACCGTCATATCCACGTTCCACTTCACCTTCGTGATCCCATTCTCCTCCCTTGGGGAAAAGAGGGCCTTTATACTTATTGAGCCTGAGGAGCCGCTCCCATTTGCAGTGATCTCGACTTCATCCCCGACCTCCCTAATCTTGATAAGGGCATTGAACTTACCCTTGATGGCTGAGATTCCCGCCTTCACGACGACCCTCGCACTTCCCTGATCCACCGTTTCCGATGATACCACTTCAGGAATGGTGGAAATCACGCTTGATACATCCCGAAGGTAAGAAAGAACCGCCTCCCTGCTCTGTGAAACCTGGAATTCGCCGCTGAGCTGCATGGTACCCAATGATGACGGGATATAAATGGTTAGCAACTGCTTTATACGTTCTTCTCCTAACGCATAATTCATGGAAAAGAGATTCGAGGACGTTGTTTACGAGCTTGCAAAAAAGGGGGAAAGTTTTGTGATAGCTACCGTCGTTGCCACCTCCGGCTCATCCCTGGGCAAGCCTGGCTTCAAGGAGATCATATCGGAGAGGGGGGAGGTGCTCTACGGAACACTGGGTGGGGCCTGCCCAGATTCCATAATAGTGGAGAAGGCCAGGGAGGTGCTCAGGACAGGCATGGGAAGGAAGATAACGGTGTTTCTCGAAAATAGTAAGGATGCTATGAAGGCTCTTCAGGTCGAAAAGGAGGATGAGATTCACGTGGAAACGTTTTGCGGAGGCTCCATGGAGGTTTTTCTTGATCCTATAAGGAGGCCCCAGAGGCTTGTGATAATAGGTCAGGGAGGGAGGGACGAGATAGAGGATTTTCTTGTAACACTTGGTAAGGGCCTGGGGATGACTGTGGTGCTTATAGACCCCAATCCTATGACTGAAAACAAGCCTGATCTTCTGTACGACCCAGTTTCCAAAAGAATAGAGGATTTCGAATTTAGCACCGGGGATTTCGTAATTCTCCTTACCAAGGGGAGGAAGGACGTGGAGGTTCTTGAGGCGCTCTCGAGGAAGAACGTGAGTTACATAGGCCTTTTGGCGAGCAGAAAAAGGGCGGAATACGATTTCTCTGCCCTCAGAGGAAAGGTGAGCGATTCATTCCTGAAGTCGATACACTCTCCTGTGGGCCTGGATATCGGGGCCATCACACCCCAGGAGATCGCAGTGAGTATAATTGCGGAGATAATATCAGTGCGAAGGTTCTCTGGGATGATGGGATGAGAGGTAATAATCTGTGATGCCACCGTCCCCAAGATCGGCGATCTCCCTCCTGGTTGGTACCATATCTGCCATCATTCTCGTGAATATCATGTCTACAGAGTTTAGCTTCCTGTAGTGTATCCCGCCTGCCGATATCCCTAGAACGGGTACCCCCCTCAGAACTGCAACTATGGTCATCGTTGTTGGTTTGACGGGGATGCCATACGCAATGATCTTGGCGCCCGCACTCACTATGGCGCTTGGAGTTCTGTCAGTTGCATCCACGGACATTCCGCCCGTAACTATCACACCCTCGGCCCCGTTGCGTATCGCCTCCTCCATCGCATCCTTAATATCGTCCTCGTCGTCTCTCGCCACCCTGGAAAAGATTATTTCCCAGCCGTATCTCGAGCACTTATCCCTTATCACGCGACGGTAGCTGTCCCTTTTCCTACCCTCAAATATCTCCGTCCCCGTAACAATCAGGCCAACCCTTCTTCTCTTGAATTCCTTCACCGTGACAACTATCTCGCAGGAGCTGAGAAGGGAATTCAGTTCTCTCCTCTTCAATGAAAGGGGGATGGAATCTACCACCCCGACGATCTCCCCCCTAGAGACCGCAGTCCCGTTCCTCCTGAGAATCACCATCGCGCTGCCCTTCTCATTTATCTTCCTCAGGGAGCCTCTTGAAATAGTAATCACCCCGGGCTTTGCAGCTACAAGAGTGCACATCCCGTGCTTTCCCCTTTTTATGAGGACATTCTCTCCGGAAATCCTTTTTGCAACCCCGGCTGAAATCTCATCTTCCCGGACCTCATCCCCGCCGTCCTCGACCCATACCTCGAAGACCCCGGAATCTTTCAATCTAGGAACATCCTCCCTCCTTATCACATGACCCTTCGGGAGGAGAGTCCTGGATATCTTAGGTGTGACAATAGTGGTATCATAGGCCAGCCTGAGACCTTCTGACCTGTCGGTTTTGACCCGCCTCATTTCTCGTACTCATCCTCGTTCATCTTTCTGAAGAGCAATATCAGGAGATATATGACTGGGACGGCCGCAATCCAGGTTAGCAGTACAAGGAGACCGCGCGACTGCAGGGCGATCTCCGCAGACTCAAACGTAGCCGCTATCGCGAGCTCTAACACGACGAAGAGATACATATACACCACCTTGTGACCGTAGGGAACAAGAAGTTCTCTCCTGCTCACCAGATAGATGAGATATATGCTCGCAGAAACCGCTATCGCATATGACGGAAGCTCAAGCCATGTGTGAGGGAGAACGACAAGCGAGGAAAATATAACAAATCCGCTCGTATGGTAAAGGAAGAAGGCCTCGGATGCGACGGTGAGAGAGGTAACAACCGTGGATATTGAAAAGAGGAGGGGGCCTATTATGGGAACGAACTCCACGGTCGCTATGAGAAGGTTGTGGGGAAAGATAATCAGGATCATCGAAAGAATGTTTCCGGATACGATGTTAGACCTCTCGGTAGAGAGGCTTTGCGCAAGGAGCTCGCTGTGATAGTTGATTGATGAGAGGACGGCAAAAAGAACCATCTCCGCTATGAATGTAACGAGGAAAAGCCTTCTCATCATCAGGATACCCTTGTGAAAGAAGAATGTGTTCTTCCCTTCTCTTCGCCCTGCGAATGGATCGGTTGGTAAGTTTATCATCGTTACAACCTTTCTATTTCTTCATTCGCAATAAAATGAAATACTTTCCCGTACGACATTGTGCGAACCCACTACCTCGAGGCGAAAGGTAGCAGACACGAAAGCGGGAACAATGAATTCATCAAAATTACGGTGAAACGCTAGAGCGGAAGATTCTCCGGTTAGAGCGAGCTCTTTTCTCTTAGGCACTTCTACAAAAGAACTTATCTCCGCTTCGCCTTACCAGGTATGAAGAGGGATGCACTCATCCTTCTCACTACCTCTCTTGCAGCCTTTCTTACGCCCTTCGTATCCAGTGCGGTATCCTTCGCAGTCCCTGTTATTGGCAAGGAGCTGCACCTCTCGTTCTACCAGGCGGCCCTCCTCCCCTTGGTCATTCTGATTCCTCTGGCTTCATTCATGCTTCTCTTTGGAAGACTTTCGGACCAGGCTGGGAGGGTTCTGATGTTCCGCTTGGGCCTCCTAATATTTTCCATAGGTGCGTTGCTTTCTATCATATCAAAGACCTTCGGTATCCTGGTCGCATCCCTTTTCATTCTGGGAACTGGCTCATCGATGATGAGCGCTAATGCAACTGCCATCGTCAGTGTGCTGTTCAACAGGCGGAGAGGGTTCGCGCTAGGGATAAATGCTATGTCCGTCTACCTTGGCCTCACCACGGCACCTTTTGTGAGTGGCCTCGTTACTGAATATTTCGCCTGGAGATATCTCTTCGTCCTTGTGATTCCAATCGCTCTGGTCAGCTTTTTTCTTTCCCTGTCAACACTACATGAGATCAGGGGGGCAGGAGGCATGGGGGTTTCAGGTTCCCTTCTGTTAGCCCTTCTTCTTGCCACGATATCCCTTTACCTATCTCTTGGCTACGTTTTCAGCTTCCTAAAGCTCCTTCCCCTTCTCTTTCTTTTCCTTGTGGCGATGCTTTTGTTTCTCCTTCACGAAAGGAGATCAGAAAATCCCCTCATATCCCTGGGGATGATGAAGATGAGGAGGACTTTCATCGCTTCCAACACCGCAGCGCTGCTCAATTATCTGGGAACGTTCTCCGTTGTTTTCGTTTTCTCTATATATCTCCAGGTCACCCTCCACATCCCTCCCTTTCTTTCCGGCCTCTACATTCTTCCTGAGCCCGTTCTCATGGTCCTCGTTTCTCCCCTCGCGGGCAGGCTATCTGATGACCTGGGATCCAGGGAGATCGCCTCGATAGGGATGGTGATGATTGGCCTTGCGTTCATCTCATTCTTCATCCTCAGGCAACCTTCGGTGGACCAGATTCTTCTGATACTTGCGTTCCTTGGCGTGGGCTTTGGCCTCTTCTCCGCGCCCAATACGAACTCCGTCATGGCTTCTATAAGGATTGAATTCTCCGGGTTCGCGTCAGGATTCCTCGGGACGATGCGATTCCTTGGACAGCTCTTCAGTATTATTGCAGCAACCAGCCTGTTTTCTCTTGCCATACCGAGGAACATCATGATAGGGGTATTTTCAGGCGTCTATATTTCCATAGGGCAATCTTATTTCAGCGATTTCATCGCAGGTTTCAGGGAAATCATGCTCTTCTCAGCAGTCATAAGCTTCGCTGGAGCACTAGCCTCAATCATGAGGGGATGAGAGAAAATTGTTTTATCCAATCTTCCCATGAAACCTCATGAAATACAGGAAGCTCGGATGGTCTGGACTTCTGGTAAGCGAGTTGTGCCTAGGTACGATGACGTTCGGATGGCAGGCTGACGAAGAAACAAGCTTCAAGATCATGGACAAGTTCGTCGAGAGCGGAGGGAATTTTCTGGATACTGCGAACGTGTATTCTGATGGAAAATCGGAACAGATAGTAGGAAAGTGGTTCAAGGGGAGGAGGAGGGAGGATTTCGTTATAGCAACGAAAGTGAGGTTCAGGACGGGCAGCGGGGCAAACTCTGTTGGCCTGTCGAGGAAGCACATCCTACATTCGGTGAGGGACAGCCTTGAGAGGCTGGGGACTGATTACATAGATGTCCTGCAGCTCCATGCGTGGGACCCGCTTACACCGCTGGAGGAGACGATGAGCACCTTAAATGACCTAGTGCATGATGGGGCGATAAGATACGTTGGCATAAGCAACTTCAGGGGGTGGCAGCTTCAGAGGGCTGTGGATATCTGCATCCAGAAAGGATGGGAAAGGCCCGTGAGCATTCAACCGCAGTACAACCTCATTGCAAGGGCCACGGAGTTTGAGATTCTTCCGGTTGCGTCGTTCAATGGGCTCGCTGTCCTACCATGGAGCCCACTGGCAGGAGGCATTCTTACCGGGAAATACGAGACGGGGATCACCTCAGCACCCAAGGGCACGAGAATAGGGGATTCCCAAAACAAGGAATATTACGCTCGTTTGGAAAACGAGAGGACAAGGAAGATAATTGACGCCCTGGGCAAAGTCGCCTCAGATACGGGGAAGACGAGAGGGCAGGTCGCCTTGAACTGGCTACTGATGAACCCCGCAGTCACATCTCCCATCATAGGAGCAAGGAACGTGGATCAGCTTCAGGAGAACCTGGGTGCTGCAGGCTGGGCTCTGGACCGGGGGCAGATTGACCTTCTCAACAGTGCCAGCGCCTTAGATATCACGTATCCTTATGACCAGAGGGCGGAGGATCAGCAGAGGAGAGACAGGACTCTTTGACCGCGAGGATATATCAACTGCAAAGATTTTAATTGGGGATTCTGATTAGGCGGAACAATTGGTGGAGTTGATGGATTCAGAGGGCAGAAAGAAAGGCTTTGCGGACCTAATTAGGGGAATGAGTACGGAGACGAAAACTGGACTATTTTTGACTCTGATATTCTTCTTCTCCGTTTTCCTCAGTACGTTCTTCGTAATAGGTCCTGCAGTTAAGGCTGATTACGCTGTCTCAGGAGGCTCGGACGCCTATTATAACATGAGAATAGTACAGCACATCCTCGCCACGCACCATCAGCTCCTCTTCGACCCTGGCCTAAACTACCCCATGGGTCTCGAGAACCCCAGGCCACCGTTCTTCATGTGGCTCTCCGTTATGCTCGGCTACGCTTTCTCTCCCTTCCTAGGCGGGGTTTACGCATCGACGATGACGATGTTCCTGGAGAGCACGGCAATAGGCGGTGCCCTCATCGTTTTTCCAACATACTTCCTCGGAAAGGAGATTTTCGACAGAAGGGTGGGAATAGTAGCGGCCCTCTTGGTTGCGATGTCCCCGCTAACCCTTATGAAGAGCATAGCCACGATGGGCCTCTTCGATATTTACACCGCCCTCTTCGGCGTCATGTTCATCTACTACTTCCTGAGGGCGGTGAACACGTTCAGGTATGAAGGGCAGGTCTCTTCGATTTCAAGCTTTGCATCCTCGTTGAAGGGGAATTCTCTGTCCTTGACGTATTCCCTTCTTGCCGCGGTCTCCTTGGCGGCATCAATGCTCACCTGGGTCGGGACGATATCCCTGATCCTGATACTCGTTGGAGCGGCTGCGGTGCAGCTAGTGATATTTGCACTGAAAAGGAAGAGCACCCTGCCAATATTTGTCTCAAACCTATTCTTTGGATTCGGTTTTCTCATAGCTTTTCCCTGGTACTACGTTGCCCACTTTGTCCCGGTGAGGTTTGAATATCCCCTCATTCTCTGGGTCGCGCTCCTGGTTGCCTCCATGTATTTCCTTGTACTGGAAAAGAAGCCCTGGATACTTTCGGTTGGAGCGTTCATAGTCATCGCTATCGCGGCAATTCTTCTGTTATACAAGGTGGACAGGAATCTCATCTACTCCATCCTCTCCGGGCAGCACTATTTCATTAAGAACAAGATATACAACACGATCGCGGAAGCGCAGTCACTCCCGCTCGGAGAGGACATGCTTGAATTCGGGGCCCTGCAGTTCTTCGCCTCGTTCATAGGTCTTGCGTACCTGGTCTACCGCTGGATAAAGACGACGACGTTTAACATGACCCTTGCCATCCTTTACTTCGGAGGAATCATAATTATAAGCATGATAGCATCGAAATTCCTCTACTTCGGTGCCGTGGCAGCTTCAATAATCACCTCGTATGTTCTGGTGAAATCCTTCGAGCTACTGCAGTTCAGGGAGACGGTGGAGAAGGCCAGGGGAAGGAGCATCAGGACGGCACTTAGGAGAGAGATAAAGTTTGCGCATTATGCTGCGATACTCATAGTGATATTCCTTCTTGTCGTCCCAACGACATTTTACGCAGTTGATTCAGCGATACCCTACAACAACAAGACGATCTACGACAGGCAGCTTTACAACGACACACCCTCCTTCCTGAAGCCGGCCAACTATTCTTCCTCCTCTTTATATTACCTGGGTGCCTTTGGACCAGAGCTGGCGACGCCCAGTCAGCCCCTGAACAGATTTGAATCATGGTTCCAGAACCAGGATGCCCAGTTACCTCCAGACCAACGTCCTGCCTTCATATCGTGGTGGGACTACGGTTTCCAGACGATAGAGCAGGGCGGGCATCCCGTTATGGCTGATAACTTCCAGGATGGCATCTATCCGGCGGCTCAGATTCTTTTGGCACAGAATGAGAGCCAAATCCTCGGGGTGATGATAGCAAGGATGCTTTCAAACTACTCCTCCGGCACGTTCAATTCCTCAGGGATCACCCCCATTCTCATCCAATATCTTGGACAGGACGGTGCATATACGATCATGAACTACGAGATTGACCCGAACGCATATGTGCAGGAAATATATTCCGACCCCTCTTTCTTCGGGAACTACGAGAAGGTGCAGTCTGGTGACGCACCATACATACTCGTGGAGCACTATCTTGCGAACAAGTATCCTCTTGGAACACTCATCAACCTTTACCAGGCTCTGGAACAGAAGATGAACAGGTACATGAGCTACATAGGCATAGATTCGGGCCTCTTCCCCTTCAACGGAACAAATACGGGGATATTCTATGCTCCTGCCTACCTCGGGGACTTCCCGTGGGTCAATGCCTCGGGGGAGGTGATACCTATTTCGTTCTACAACATCACCGTGACTGACACCCAAGGAAGGACATACCTTCTCCAGGACTTCCCTCCAGGCGACACTGCCGTGAGCTACAGCATAAATTATACTCCCGCATTCTACAACACCACGATATACAGGGGGATGATCGGCTACCCGCCATCCGCCGTGGGAGCAAAATCCGGAATACCCGGCATAAGTTCCAACCTGTCCTCATATCCCACCATGCAAGGGTGGGGGATGCCTAACTTCGAGCTCGTCTACAAGACTGTGCTGTGGAATCCCTATACGGACTACCAGAACCACAGCAGTGCGTGGAAAACGGTCACCCTTGAGCAGGGATACCAATACATGAAGAATCACGATGGAACCGTGGACATGTACCCTCCGCCGCAGGTTCTGGAGAATGATTTCGTTGCGCTTCAGTATTATCCGGGAGCGATCATCCAGGGAAGGGTCACCAATACCGCTGGACAGCCAATAGGGGGTATTAGGGTCACGCTGGATGACCAGTACGGCATACCCCACATGACGGTGCTCACAAATGCCTCTGGCTACTATTCCATATTTGCCGTTGCCGGGAACGATACCCTTGTATTCTCCACAGGGAAATACAACGCCCTCAGCATGGCCGGAAACAAGACCCTGAGCACCTACAACATAACTATATCGGAGGCGCAGGCCAACAGGGAGAGCTTCACTCCATACGGCATTCCAACGTGGAACATAACCCACAACCTTGCCCTTCCCACGGACAGGGTAAATGGAGTCCTGTTCCTCAACCTCGTGAACAACGGTATCTACATCCCGAACACGGACGTTCCCATAGCGGGAACAGTGAAGTTCTTCAACTCCTCTTTCAACACCACGTATCTTGTGAACACAACTGAAAACGGAAGCTACGGTCTCTACGACGTCAAACCTTACAGCTACAACATTTCCGCGTTCGTCCTCGGGCAGTGGTACAGCAACGTCACCTCCATCGTTATCTCATCCAATGCCACATCAAAGGATGTGCCCATCGAGTTCGGGGTTGCAAATGCAACACTTGCCAAGGGTGCCAGCCTGAGCCCGGGCAGCAAGATAACGTTCAGCAGGGGTAGCTACTCCGTCACATACAACCTCACCAAAGCGGACCAGAGGATAAATCTCCCCGTGGGGATATACAACGTTACCGCGTGTAGCGGAGGGCTGTGGGACAACTTCACCGTGGATCTGAAATACAACTCCACTTCAGATCTTGGCCTCAGTTTTTCAAGATACTACACTGCCAAGATTACAACGACAATTGGAGGGAGGCCCGTCAGCGCATCTGTCAGTCTCCTTGACAGCTCCGGTAAATTCTCAACGGTGTTCACGAACAACGGAACTGGTTACGCAAGCGTTGCACTCTCGGTTTATTCCTTGTATACTTCCCTCTACTACGGTGGTAGATACTACGCTGCCAGCGGCATATTCAACGTCACTGGAAACGTGAACATTTCCCTCAACCTGCTTCCCGCATACCTTGTAACAGGGCATTTTACCGTCTCCGGTCTTCCACAGAACGGCTCGCAGGTCACTGTGACGGGCAGCAACACCCTTCTTGACTACTACGCGGGCCCGGGCGGGTATTTCTCCGCCTATCTCCCCTCTGGGCAGTATGCAGTGGTCTCTCACAGCACATACAACTCCAATCTTTATGTTTCCTGGCTGCAGTTCTCGGTTTCAAACAGCAGCCTCAGTCTCTATCTCGACGGCCTCCCAGGATCCGTGATAAGAGGAAACGTCACCTACGATGGAACCGCGGTGAAAGGTCTTGTCACCACGACGGTGAACGGGAGACCATACTACGACTCGATGGTCACCAACGGCAGCTATTACATATACGTCCCCGACGGCCTCGTGCCTGAAGGCATCTCCTTCATCTCTCCGGGATATGCTGTCACATCATCGACGATCACGTCCGTATCCCTCCGCCAGGAAAACGTGACTGTTACGATTGCCCCCAGTTACTCATATCCCATCACCATGACCATAGAAGGCCCCAGGAATTTCTCCGTGACGGGAACAGGCCCGTTCACCCTTTCCCTCGCTCCTGGAAATTACAGCATATCCTTCTCCAGGCCAGGGTCAATAGTGTCTCCCTCAAGCACTGAAATACATGTTCTTCCTGGGGTGAGCGATCAGAGGTTCCCCGTGCGGGTCACATTATCCGCGAACCTGCAGGTTTTCGGAAACAATGCGTTCATATTCAGAAATTCGTCCCTCGTCTCCACCTCCCTGACTTCAACCCTTCCCCTAGGCAACTACACCCTATATTCCTACTCTGGAGGGAAGGCATTTCTTGGAACTCTCGACCTGAAAGGGAACGAAACATTCTCACCGAGCTACGTGAGCGGATTCAACGTCACCTTGCCCTCCAACATCACGATTTCTGGAAGCTTCGGGAGGATCACATGGTCAGGGAGCATCCTGCTGCCGGAGGGAAATTACACGTTCACGCTTGAGAGAAGGGTGAACGGAACTTATGAATACTACGCCTCAAGTTCCGTCTACATCTCATCCCCGCAGCGGATAACCCTTTCCCCGCAGCTCAGGCTTCTCACCTCAGATCTCATCGTGAACGCCCCGGGAGCTTCTTATGGCACTTTCACCGTTCAGGGCCCGAGGAATGAAACGAGCCTCCTTGGCAACGTGATAAGCATCCCCTACGGCCAGTATTCAATATACATAAGATCTGGCAGCACGGCCTATTTCTCCGATGTGAACGTCTCATCTCCGGTCACGTACGTGAACGCGACTATGTCCAGGGCCTACCCGCTGAACTACGGTACATACCTAAACAACACCACCTATCTTGGAATGGTCAGGCTAGGGGCGAGCTATTACCTCAACCCCGAAGGAATAATATATCTTCCAAACGGATCGTATCACTTCTCAGCTAGGACTTACTACGTTTACTACGGCATCCGCGATCTGTACGTGGTAAATCAGACTGTGAACGTATCCGGAATAAGCTCCGCCACCCTTGCATTCAAGATAGTGAAGAACGTGAGTGTATCTTTCTTCCCGGAGGCCGGCTCCCCCGTTCTGAAGGCCGGGCAGTCCATAACGTTCCCAATGATAATAACAAGCAACTCCAACATCCCCCTGAACTTCTCGGTGCAGGGGGCTACCACCTTCACAGTGAAGGGCGGGGTGATGAATCTCACCCCGTATTCCATGGGAGTCATGAACGTAACAATAACAGTACCGAAGGGTGAGCCTGCTGGGACCAGCGCTGTTAACATCCGCGTCTACTACGGCACCGACTACAGGGAGATAACGGTGAACGTTACCGTTCCGAAGTTTTACGATGTGACCGCGAGGGTGGTAAACACCACCGGAAAAATCTCCGGGAACACTATTGAAGTTCCCCTCATCATATCCAACAAGGGAAATGCCATAACGGTGGTGAACGGGAGCATACTGAATGCCGCACAGTTGTCCTCACAGGGGATTAACATCACGTTCAACGGCTCCCTGTCATATAGGGGCGCCGTTTACGCATTCTCCAACAACACAACATACCTCACTGTAACGTCAACAAAGGGTTCCAGCATATATGGAAAACAAATTATAATTCTCCTGGCATACGAGAACAACACGTTCGTCCTTTCCACCTCGCTTCACCCTCCTTCCCTGAGCGTGATGAAGGGGAAGGGTGAGGGGAGCGGGCTTGTCCCCTATTCTCCGGCGGTGCAGCAGTACTACATTTACGGCCTTTCAGTTTTCATCGTCCTCGCAACGGTGATTGCGATGATAGCATTCAGGAGGAGGAACAGGGCATGAAAATCGTCGCCGTCATTCTTCTCCTCGCTGCCGTTTCCCTTCTCATCGTCCCGGGGACTTCGGGAAACGTTTCGAGCGGACCTGTAACGGTCGTCGGCCCCTCCACGGTTGCCGTAAACTCGTCTTTCAACTATTCGGTATATGTCCAGCAGATCTTCACGAATTATTCTGTAACGATGATACTCTCCGGCTACAACCTGACCGGAGCGTCCCCGATATCTCCAAGCTATGACAAGGGTCTCACTTCTGGACCTGCAGTATTCACGATAAAATCACCTTCGACCCCAACAACGCTCTTCCTCTTCTTCCAGGTGGTTGCAAACCTGCAGGGGAAGATGTACCACTACAATCTGACGTCAGTCGTGAAGGTCAACACGTTCACGCTCCTGACCGCGACGATCAAGAATCCAACGGATTTCAACATAACGGGGGTCAACGTTACGTTCAGCGTGAACGGGAAATACGTGGGAAACAAGATAGTGAACATTTCAAGGAATTCAACTAGCAACGTAACCTACGAATGGGTCTCGGGCAAGCTTCCCGTAGGCGTATATACGGTCACGATTTCCCTGAACAGCACTCTCCTTCAGCTTGCAAGCGGCGGCAGCTATTCGTTCAAAGTGCAGGCCGGAAATCCATTCATATCATACATATACATAGGTATCGCGGCATTTCTGGTGATAATACTGACGGTCATACTCATCTCAGGCTATTACGCAAGAAAGAGAAGACCGAAGTGGAAGAAGTGAGCTTCAGAGGATATCGTTGCTGAGCGCTATGTTCACGGCAGACCTGGAATCGTCCCCCCTCTTCGTGGTCCTTGAGCTGCCCTTCTCGTTGACTATCTGCAGGCGGAAACCGTAGAGGCTCTTTATGATCTGGTTCCTGTACCTTCTGTCGCCATCGCCTATCTTCACCACGAAGCTCCTGTACCTGCACTCCCTGCTGACCCTTGCCACGTAATCCCTGATTTCCCCCATATTGTAGATGCTCCTCCTGTCTATGACAACATTGTCCGCAAGCGTCGCAACGCCGGGCGTGGGGCCCGGATCTATGCCAACGACGATATTCACGCTGTTCCTGGACTTCACGAGCTGCCTTATCCTGAACTCCTCCTCCCCATCTGTCCTGAAGACATTCTTCCCCCTCAGGTCCAGATCCGTGAAAACCAGATCGAATGATGAATAGTTATCATCCGGAGACAGGGAAACAAAGGACTGGTCCATGCCCTTCAACAGGTTCATCAGCCTGTTGTAAACCCTGAAATCCTTAGCGAGTACGCCCAGTTTCAATATATTTGCATGAAAATAGGATAAAAATATTTTACCTCGCCGTTCCTCAATCATCAAAGGGTCAAATGTGGACGCTCCTGCTAAAAAAGGTAATCCGTCTTCTTGCTGCTTTCCACTTCTTCGAGCTCCTCCTCCGTCTCGATGTAAATGATATCAAGCATGTTCACAAGATAGCTCTTCTTCCCGCTTGAGACGTAAAGCAGGGGCTGCAACGTGTCCGAAAGGCCCTTGAATTCCCCATCTATCGTGATGCTCTCGTCCCCCGACCTCAGAACGACCTTTACCCTTGATCCCTCCTTCAGGCTGAAGTTGTGAAATTCCTTCATATATCACTTCACCACCAGAACCGCACACTTTGAGTTCGCTGCAACGCGCTGGCTGACGGAACCAAAGAATACCCCCCTCAGGAACCCCCTCCTCCTGTTCCCTATGACTATCATATCAGGCTTAAGTGAATCCGCAAGCTCCAATATCTCCTTTGCAGGATCCCCCTGCTTCAGGTAGATCTTCACGTTCATGACTCCGTTAGAAATGGAGTAGTCCTTCGCGTGGTTCAGTATCGTTTCCCCCTTTTCCTTCAGGGTCGCAAGCCTTTCAACGATGGTCAAGTCACCCGTAGGATTCTCTCCGGTAACATACTGCACGGGATAGGGTATGACCATGACGATGTGCATCTCTATGTTTTTTCCAAGCTTCGCAAGGCTAATGCCCATGTCTAGGGCTCGCATTGACGGCTTCGTCCCGTCAATGGCAACAATCAGCTTCGAAATGGGGAGTACCCCGCCGGACGATCTGTCCATGCTTGAAGATAACTCCTAATTGTATAAAAGTGATTTCTCTCGGCTTGCTAAATTTTATAACAAGGATGCGTTAAACGTTAGATGCTCTGCAAAGGGGACTTCATCCTGGACGAGATAGAGAAGATGGTTCCTCCCCACAGGGGAATCTGGGACGACCCATTCAGGATTCTTGTCACGGCAATAATGTCCACGAGGACGAAGGACGAGGTCACCGACCGGGCAAGCCTTAGGCTGTTCTGCAGGTTTCCAACAGCCGGGGACCTTGCGGGGGCCAGGGTAGAGGAGGTGAGGAATCTCATAAAGCCGGTGGGATTCTACAGAGCAAAGGCTGCCTCCATCGTTAACGCAGCGAAGATCATCATGGAGAAATACGGGGGAAATGTTCCAGAAAGGATGGGGGATCTGCTGGAGATACCTGGGGTTGGGAGGAAGGTAGCTGGCATAGTCCTCTCCTACGGCCTCGGAAAGGATGCGATAGCAGTGGATACCCACGTGCAGAGAATTTCCTTCAGACTCGGCCTCTCAAGATCAAGGGTGCCTGAAAAGACAGAGGCGGCCCTGAAGAGAAAGATAAGGAGGGAGAGGTGGAACGAGGTGAATTCCTACTTCGTTTCCTTTGGGAAGAGGATATGCAGACCCTTGAGGCCCAGATGCGACGTTTGTTCTCTAAGGCATGTGTGCAGATACTGGAGGGAGCATGAAGGTAGTAGTTGACACGTCATCATTCTTCAGCGGCTTTCTTCCCGACGGGTCAAACGATTATCTCACCGCGGAATCTGTTCTCCGCGAGATCAGGGGGAGGGGAATGAGGGAGAGCATCGAGATGAGAATTAATTTTCTCACGGTGACAGAACCAAGCGAGGAAACTAGGAGGAGGGTGCGGCAGACCGCTTCCCGGACAGGCGAGGAAACTGAGTTAAGCGCCACGGATATCGACGTGGTAGCACTGGCACTGGAGAACGAGGCTATCGTTCTCACGAACGATCTTGCCGTGCAGAACGTATGCAGGCTTCTTGGGCTGAAATACGAATCTTTCAAGGGGAAGGTTATAGGGGATGAGATAAGATGGGGTTACAGGTGCACGGGGTGCGGAAGAAGGTATTCCTCGAACCTGAGGCTTTGCCCTCACTGCGGGAGCGAGCTGAAGAGGTATCCAAGAAGGAAGAGGAAGATCACCTGATCCATTGGAAACTGTATCCCAGAAATTCCCCCTCGACCTTAGCAACCTGGACATAAGTTTTTCTCACGGAATGCGCAATTCTAACGCGTGCAACTATGTCCTTAGCCCTTGGTTTCGTTTCACGGTTCAAAAGGAAACTTGCGTGGGGGATGCTTTCGTAAAGCCTGTATTCGCAGCCGTACTTCAGGCCGCTTTCAACCCTGAATCCTCGAGCTTCGAGAAAAGACCGCAGGCTCCTCCCCTCACCCCGGAAGAGCAACTCATAGGAATACAGGATGCACCCCCCATCATCCAGTACAAGGACATACCCCCTCCTCGCAAGGACTGAAAGATCAATCCTTTCAGTTCCGCAGAAAGGCATCACGCCGAGACTGTTCCACATGAGTTTCCTCCCTCGGAAAACAGGATTTTTCCCTCCCCTTCTTAGACAGGAATATGCCTGAAAAAGCTTGACCTCGTCCCCGCTCATCCTCGATTTTAGTTCTTCCTCCCCCACGCGCCTTCCCTGTGCAGTTACCTCCATCTTTCCTGATCGGACGAGGTACAGGGCCACCGGTAGATTGAGGAGGAGCATGGTTCCGATGTTTTTGCCAAGATAGCCCCTGTTCCTCAGCCTTGACGCGCTCCTCTCGTCCTCTATGAGAACGCTCCTCCCCCTGAGAACACCGGCGATCATCTACGGGGACACCATCTTGATGAGTTTTTGGACGAGAAGAGGGATGTTCTCCCCTGTGACGGATGAAACAGGAACTATCTCCACCCCCTTCCCCACCACGCTCCTCACATCATCTGTCCAGAAGGCCGCGGAGTAATGAAGGTCCGATTTGCAGAGCGCTATTATGTAGCCCTTGTCCGATATCATCTCCACTATCTTTGGAAGGGAATCGAGGTCACCCTTGTTGTTCGAGTCCAGGGTCAGGATGTAGCCGGCCTTCTTCTCCGGAGCCGGAAGGAAATTGACCTCCTTGAACAGGAACTGCACGGTACCTCCATCTTCGGAAATGTAGTTGTATTTCATGAACTGGCCGGGGACCTGGACGCACTCTTCAAGGGAATCAAAGACAATCCTGCATATCAGGCTTGTCTTTCCGGATCCCCTAGGTCCCACTACGAGTATTTTGGATATGTTGGGTGTACCCCGCATTTGGGTTTCAATGGTAACCTGTATAAAACGTTTCCCCAACGACAATTATCCACATTTTTCAGTTCATTTGGCCACTTCCATTGAAGCCCTTCTTGACCTCGTCACCTTCCTGTAGCTCCTGTACATGCTTCCGATGCCTATGACACCTACAACAAGTATCACGAGGAACGTCGCTATTCCCAGGGAATTGAGATTCGGTATCGGATTTCCCGTGCTTATGGCGTAGTTCTCTATTGAAGGGAAAGCAGCTATTACCGCCCCTATGACCGCAAACGCTATGCCACCGTAGTAAAGGGTTTTTGCAGCGGTGGAGCGGCCGACGTACTTTATCTGATCAACGCTTAGCTTCTTTATGCGCATTATGCTGGCGAACAGCGCGCCTATCACGACCTGCATTATCATTGTCCCGATGCCGAACATCAGGCCCACGAGCGCAGCGTAGTAGACATTTGGCATCTGGGGTGCCAGGATGAACGTTATTATCGTGGCAAAACCCCCGAAACCCCATCCCGCTATGAACCCGTGAACCAGGGCCATCTTGAGAGGTATGGGCTTTGCAACGTTCTCTACCTCCTGCATTGGGACCCTCTCCGCCTTTGTTGAGTGATGTATAGAGCCTCCGAACAGCTTGTCAAGGGGTATGTGAGGATCCGTCCCCTTGAGGATGTAATAGCCAACCACGAGCATCACAATGCCCACGACCATGTAAACATACCCATCAAGGTTGAATTTTTCATAGATGTAGGCGAGTCCCGCGAATCCGAGGCTGGTCAGAATAGCTCTCTGTATGGTGAAGCCCGCCGAGAACGTGAAACCTGCCTTCATCCCGCCCCTTGAACTGTAGCTTCCGACTGAATAGCTGAACGTTATCGGCCAGGTATGTTCGTCCGGCGTTATCCCGTGGAGCATTCCCAGGATCAGGGCTATGATGAGTATTATGAACACGGAAAGGCCTGCAGGTGGATTGAGGAGGAGCGAAATCGAGAACATGGCTACACCCCCAGTCTGATCGGCCTGCCGTGCGGGCAGGTCTTGGGATCTCCGATGTTCTTGAGGATGAGCTCTGCATCCCCCTCGTTCAGGAGAAAATCAACCTTGGCCGCTTCCTTGCATGCCTCGTTCTCCTCCAGACCATTCCTGCACAGCAATGTCTCAAAGGTTCTGTGAATCAGCATGATATCGCAGACGGCCTTGTTTCCTCTCTCGGTAAGCTGTACCATCCCATCCTTCGATTCAGTTAGCCCCTTCTTCTCCAGCCTTTTGATGATGCCGAGTGCGGTTGGCGGCTTCACCCTCAGCATCTTCGCTATCTCGTGAAGCCTGAGAGGAAACTCCCCCTTGATGTTCTCTGCCAGTATCATGAGGCAGTCCCTCTCCCTCCTTGTGATCTCTTTAGCCTGATATTTCATTTGTTAGTATTGAGCTAATGTTATTAAACATTACGTAATGAGAACCGCTAATGAAACCGAGACTTTAGAAAAAAGGATTAAGAAGTGTTGTAATTCACCTATGCAATGGCTCAGATGATTCCACGCAAGGTTTTCTTCGTCAGTGGCGTCGGCACGCACAGAAGCCAGCTTGGTTCCTTTGAAAACGCCCTCAGGAGCGCTGGGATTGCAAAGTACAATCTCGTTGAGGTGAGTTCCATTTTCCCCCCTTACGCTGAACTTGTTGACAAGGAAGAGGGTCTGAAGGAACTAAAGGCGGGGCAGATACTTTTCGTAGTCATGGCCAGAAACAGTTCGAACGAGCTGAACAGGCTTATAACCGCTTCAGTTGGCCTGGCGATACCGAGGAACAGGACCATGTACGGGTACCTCAGTGAGCATCACAGCTTCGGCGAAACTCCCGAGGCCTCTGGAAAATTTGCGGAGGAGCTCGCTGCCGAGATGCTCGCAAGCACCATGGGTCTTGAATCGTACCAAGTGGGTGAGAAGGGCGAATACAGGCTGAACGATGCAATTCTTCTTACTACGAATGTCACGTCCTCTTCCACAGTGAAGGTGAAGGACGAGTGGACGACGGTCGTTGCAGCTGCAGTGATGGTTCTCGGCTAGGGTGCAGAGATGGAATACGATTTCAATACAATTGAAGAGAAATGGAAAAGAAGGTGGGAAGAGGAAAGGGTATTCCAGCCAAAGCGGGGCGGTAAGAAATTCCTAATCACGGTCCCATGGCCATACTGCAACGGCGCCCTTCACATCGGCCACGGTAGAACTTACACTATAGGGGACATAGTTGCAAGGTACAAGAGAATGGCAGGGTATAACGTGCTTTACCCCATGGGCTTCCACATTTCGGGCACCCCGATACTTGCCTTCAGCAAGAAGATAGAGGGTGGCGATCAGGCTACGATAAACCTCTACCGCAGCTATCTGGAGCTCTATGGGGATGATCCTGAGCTAGTTTCGCAGTTCTCTAAACCGGAAAGGATTGCGGAATACTTCTCAGACAAGATAATAAACGATTTCATGAACATGGGCTTCTCCATTGACTGGACGAGAAAATTCACTTCAGGGGAGGCGATATACAACAAATTCGTGGAGTGGCAGTTCTCCATCCTTCTGAAGAAGGGTTTGATAAAGCAGGGCGACTACCCGTTGCTCTACGATCCCATTGAGGGAAATCCGGTCGGGGAGGATGACATCCTTGAGGGCGACACGGACAAGGTTTCCATAACGCAGTTCACCGGGGTCTTCTTCTATTTTGGAGATGACATACTGATTGCATCAACCCTCCGCCCGGAAACGCTGGAGGGCGTGACGAACCTTTTCATTAATCCTGAGGCAAGATACGTGAGGATAAGGATGGACGGGAAGAGGTTCATCGTGAGCAGCGAGGCGCTTCAGAAGCTTAAGCACCAGAGGGATGCCGAATTCCTTTCATTCGTGGATCCAAAGGAGATCATTGGAAAAAATGTTAAGGAGCCGCTTCATTCCAGGGAGATACCCGTGTATCCGGGGATCTTCGTTGACCCGGAAATAGGGACGGGGATCGATTATTCGGTCCCTTCACACTCCATATGGGATCATGTTGCCCTCCTTGAGATAGGGAAGAAACTGCAGTACATCAAAGTCATAGATACCGAAGAATCCATGGACATGGAGGAGGTAAGGAAGAGGTATTCAATTGGTGGCCTCCAAGACAGGGAGAAGCTGGAGGAGGCTACCAAGTACGTTTACGAGCAGGAGTTCTACCACGGGAAGATAGTGAGGGGCGAATACCAGGGTTCCCTTGTCAGGGATGTGAAAGATAGGATAATCCAAGACCTCGTGAACGGAGGAATTGCTATCCCGGTTTACGAGACGTCCAGGAAGGCTGAAACGAGGGAGGGGAACAGGGTGATAGTCGCGGTCATCAAGAACCAGTGGTTCATAGATTACTCCCTTGAGGATTGGAAGAACGAGGTCAGGGAGCTTCTCTCAAGGATGATGCTCAAACCGGACAGCTTGAGGAATCAGTTCATGCAGACCGTCGACTGGATAAGGGAGAGGCCCTGCGCCAGGAGGAGAGGGCTCGGGACGAGACTCCCCATGGACAGGGAGTGGGTCATTGAGAGCCTGAGCGACTCAACTATTTACACCGCTGTTTACACTGTTATCCCCTACCTCAGGAAGATTGGGGTCGAGAAGGTAGATGGGAAATTATTCGAATACATCTTCCTCGGAAAAGGTGACGGGGCTGAATTCGATGAAAACACGAGAGCTTTGGCGAATATTGCAAGGGAGGAGTTCCGCTTCTGGTATCCTGTGGACCTGAGACACACCAGCTACCCGCACATAACAAATCACCTCACATTCTATCTGTTCAACCACGTTGCGATTTTCCCAGAAGAGTTCTGGCCCGTCGGCATTTCAACGGGGGGAATGGTGATCTCCGAGGGGCAGAAGATGTCCAAGAGCAAGGGGAATGTGTACCCTCTCCTAACCGTCAAGAGAAAGTACGGCGCCGACCTGTTCAGGATGTACCTTGCTTCGAATGCCGACGTCTGGTACGACGTGGACTGGAGGACGAGCGAGGTAGAGAACTATTCAAAGAAGATCGTAAAGCTCTTCACGACGTTGGTGGATGCGTCGGCAGTGACAGAAGAACCTGAGGATAGGGATATGTGGATAGTGTCCAGGATGGCAGACAGGATAAACGCCGCCTCCGGAAACTACGAGGCGATGAAGATAAGGGAAGTTGCAGTGGACCTATTCTTCAACGCCCTCAACGACGTAAGGGACCTTGAAAACTTCGCGGGAAGGGAGAGGGCACTGAGAGCTGTGAAGAAATTCGCAAAGGAATGGATCCTCTCGCTCTCCCCGATAATGCCATTCGTTGCGGAAGAGCTGTTCTCCATTTATGGAGGAAAGGGTTTTGCGTCCCTTCAACGCTTCCCCTCGATGGTGAACATGTACAAGGAAAGGGAGAGGCAGTGGGACTTCATCCAGTCCTTGCTCGAGGACTTCAGGAGCATCACGAAGGTCTCAGGGCTGAAACCTGCGGTGATGAGTATATCCCTCGC
This sequence comes from Thermoplasmata archaeon, assembly GCA_049966795.1. Lineage (GTDB taxonomy): Archaea > Thermoplasmatota > Thermoplasmata > Thermoplasmatales. The sequence goes on along the minus strand of JBMFTY010000004.1, from coordinate 28,551 downwards.
GGAGGACTGGAAGTGGGACCTTTACGAGAAATCTAGGAAAGAAAACTTGGGGAAGATGATAAAGGAGAATAAAGGGGAAGCGCGTGAATTTCTGGTTGCGCTGATGAAGAGGAAGGGTCTCGAACCCAAGATCAGGAATGAGAGGGAGGCCATTGAAACTTACAAGGGCGATATAGAGAGATTCCTGGGCATCAGGATAGAGATAAGCGATGAGGGGAGAGAAAAGGCCCTGCCTGGCAGGCCGTCCATCACTTTAGCTTGAGGAATTTCGCAAGAGCCTCCCTGGCTGCATCAGACCAGAGTATGTCTCCAAACATCTGATATTCTTCCTCCGAGTTGTACGGTTCATTTGATACAAGGTGCTTGATTGACCTGATGCTATCCCTGGATTTGGTGGAAATGGATTCTGCAAGCTGCTCCGCGCACCTGAGAGGGTCATCACAGAGCATCGATACCAGACCCATCCTGAACGCTTCGCTGCCTGTCATCACCGTACCCGTGAGGGCAACATACCTGGCAGCGGCAGGTCCAGCGATCTTGCGGATCCTCTTGATACCGCCCCACCCTGGGAAAAGGCCGAGATTGACCTCTGTGAGGCCGAGCTTCGTTTTCTCCGCGGCAATCCTTATGTCGCAGCTCAGGGCCAGTTCTAAACCGCCGCCGTATGCTCCGCCCTCAATGGCCGCTATTGTGACGCCCTCATAACCCTCTATGAGGTCCATCACCTGGTTCCCCGTTCTAGAGAACTCCCTTCCCTGCTCCCTGTCCGCGGAATACATTACGGCCAGGTCTCCGCCGGCCGAGAAGAAGCCGCCTGAGCCTTTGAAAATGAGCGCATTCATCCCGCTGAGTGATTTCAGCGCATCTTTTATTTCCATGAGCACATCTATGGAAAGAGCATTCTTCTTCTCCGGCCTGTTTATCGCCACTATAGCGAACTTCTCCTTCCTTTCAACAGCAATTAAGGGCAAGGCGATTACCTTCAACCAATCACGAATTTGTACGATATCTCCCCCTTCTCGACCTTCTTGTCTGAGGGGGCAAGCTGCCTGTTTGACTGGTCCAGAAGGGCGGAAACGTAGCCATCCGCTACATCCAGGAACTGCTCTCCATCCTTCCTTGCAGCTATGGTCAGAATGACGATGTGCTTGGATGCATCCTTCAGGGAAGCCTTCACGTACGGAACATCCGCTATTACGGAGTCTTCAATGAGCCTAAGCAGCTGCCTCGGTGTCGATAGCTTGGCTATGAATTTCGTCATCTTTGCCCTGTCCCCGAGGGCATAGCCAATCTGGTTCAGCCTTGTCTTCACGTCACCTCCGAGAACGTTCGCGGCAGTTTCAATCACCCTCTTGTATATCGTCTCCGGATAAAGCTGAGACCTGCTGATCTCCCCTATGCTTCCGAAGAGAATGGAAGGCCTGTTCAGCATTGCGAGCATGTTCCTCACACCGCTCATACCCCTCCTCTGCCTCACGTAGTCGAACACAAACTTCAAGTCAGCGCCTGTTGCGTCCTGCATTAATATCCCATTCAATATAAATTACTGATTATTATCCCTTTTCCTCTGAATCACAGAAAATCGGATATCGAACCTATCTCTCCGGTGAATCCGTCCATCGCAACCGCGGAGGAAGAGTAAATTGGATAGAAACACGTGTTTATGAACTTCACCTTTATCGTGTCCTCCAAAGGCCTAACTGATTTTTTCGTGAATATGATGAATGATTCCGTCTCCTTCCTTTCGGTGACCTCAGTTTCTATGCTCTCGCTGAGCCACTTCCTTGCCCTCTCAAGCGAGGGGAGAGGCTCCCATTTCATCTCTATCTCCCTGTGCGAGGTGGGCCAGGACTCGAGCAGCTCGAAACCGTTGATTGACTTGGAAACCTTGCCGTTGACGGCGTTGACCATGAGCGTTCCCTGTCTGTCTGCAACGATCTCCCCCTCCATGACCTTCAGTGCGTAAGAGAAGAAGTGATATGGAACGAATATCAATTCTGGCCTGAGACCGATGCTCTTTATCACGTCCTGTCCCTCAATCGTCGGTTTTATGTATTTGGGGTTTTCACCCTCTTCCAGGTATACCGTGATGTACTCCCTCTTCTCCTCGCTCCCGTTCTCCCTCTTCCTCTCCTTTGGCCTCTCAAGGTGCATCTGTATCACTGCCCTTCCCAGAATTTTCGCCACCTCATCCTCGTGAATCACAGTTATCTTGTAATACTTGCAGTAGGAGAGTATCTCCGGATCTATTTTCCCGGTTAGAATGAATATGAACCTCTCCCCTGGAAAGGAGGAGGTGGATGACTGGAATTCCCTGACCTTTTCAATATCGCTTCCCTCAAGAAGCATTATGACCTCTCCCGTCCCATCTCCATGGTCGACCCAAATGTATTCATCGGGAAATCCCGGATATGTCCTGTAACCCATCCTCCTGACCATGTCATCCAAGAGCACCCTGATGTCCACGATTTCAGATAGAATAGCTGATATTATCGTTTTTCCTTGCCCCCCGGGGAATTTTAGTGCCGTGAGAAATTTCAGTATCCTTTTATAGAATCCCGCGATCTCGGAAATGTGGGCCTATGTATGAGGTAAGATTCCACGGAAGGGGTGGACAGGGAGCGGTTACAGCTTCCAAGATACTGGCCACAGCAGCTTTTTATGAGAACAAATGGGTGACCTCCTTTCCATTCTTCGGAACAGAGCGAAGGGGCGCGCCAGTCACCGCTTTCACCAGAATAGACGATTCCAAGATAGAACTGAGGAGCCAGATATATGAACCGGATGCGGTCATAGTCCTCGACAGGTCCCTGATGGACGTGGTGAATGTAACGAGCGGGCTGAAGAGCGATGGAATCATCATAGTGAACGGAAAGACTGGCGACGTGAAGGATTCCGGAAAGTTCAGGGTTGGGTACGTGGATGCTACCAGCATAGCGCTTAGAAACGGTCTTGGGGACCCCTCGCATCCCATTGTGAACACGTCAATCCTGGGCTCCTTTGCCAAGGTGAGCGGAGCCGTATCCATAGAATCGATCAAGAAGGCGACGTACGAGATGGTGCCGTCCAAGAAGGCGGAGAACGTGAGGGCGGTCCAGGAAGCGTACGAGGAGACGGAGGTGAACTGAGTTGCCTATAATTCCGCTGGCTTATGTGCCGTCCAGCTCTAATGTGATGTCCTCCTGGAGAACTTCAAAGCCCGTCATAGACTATGGGAAATGCACGAGGTGCGGAATATGCTGGAAGTATTGTCCCGACGTAGCCATTGACCTGGTTTCAGGGGGAGATTTTCCAGTGCCGAACCAGAGATTTAAGGCACTCGAGGCTCCTGCCATAGACTATGACCACTGCAAGGGGTGCGGGATATGCAGCACCGAGTGCCCATTCTCGGCAATAGAGATGGTGAGGGAGGAATGAGCATGCAGTCCGCAAATTCAGTCATGAAGATAATGACTGGGAACGAGGCCGTGGCAGAGGGTGTCAGGTTATCCAGGGTTGGCCTCATATCCGCATATCCCATAACTCCGCAGACAGTCATTGTGGAAAGGCTTGCGGAGATGATATCCAACGGTGAATTGAATTCCAAATTCATAGAGGTTGAGAGCGAGCACAGCGCCATGTCATCGGTGATAGGTGGGGAGCTCACGGGCGTCAGATCTTTCACTGCTTCCTCATCCCATGGTATCCTTTACATGCACGAGGCACTCCACTGGGCCGCCGGAATGAGGCTTCCCATTGTTATGTCGGTGGTTAACAGGGCCATAGGGCCCCCTTGGAACATATGGAGTGAACAGACGGACACCTTCAACCAGAGGGACACGGGCTGGCTTCAGATTTACTGCGAATCCAACCAGGAAGCCCTTGACAGCATAATCCTTGGGTATAAGATAGCGGAGAACAGGAAAATATTGCTTCCGCTGATGAACATGCTGGATGCCTTCACGCTCTCTCACACATCGGAGCCCGTGGAGATAAGGGATGCAAATCTCGTGTCACAGTTCCTCGGTGAGTTGAACTTGGAATCAAGAATAGATCTGAAGAATCCGATGGGGTACGGTTCCCTCGTATCCCCCAATGGCCCGTTCATGGAGATGAAGAAGGACATAAGGGAAAGCATGTACAACCTCAGGGTCATCAGGGATTCCATAGAGGAGTTCAACGAGAAGGTGGGAGGGAACATTCCCGGCCTCATAGAGAAATTTATGGTTGATGACGCAGACTACGCTCTGATAACAGCTGGTGCCATCTCTTCAACGGCCAAATACACCGTTCGGAAACTGAGGAGGGAGGGAAGGAAAGTAGGCCTCATAAGGCTCTACTTCTACAGGCCGTTCCCCGGAGAGGATATCTTGGATGTGATATCGGGTATGAAGGCCGTGGGGGTTGTGGAAAGGAACAGCTCCTTCGGATATATGGGGGCAACGTATCAGGACGTGGTTTCAGCGGCCTACGGAAGGATAGATGTCCCGATAAAGAACTATGTGGTCGGTCTCGGGGGCAGAGATGTCAGGGTGAACGACTTCGAATTCATGTTTGACGATCTCATGAGCAAGGACACGGGAATGAAATGGGTAAATGCGGGGGTGCAGTAGATGCCACTCACCATTCCGAGGGAGGAATTGATGGAGAAGGGGCATACCGCATGCGCGGGCTGCGGAGCGGCCCTTGCGATGCGCTATGTCCTCAAGGGCCTGGGACCGAAGACAGTGATGTCCATACCGGCATCGTGCTGGGCGGTGATACCCGGAGAGTATCCCACCGCGGCCCTTGATATCCCTCTGGTCTACACAACTTTCGCATCCACCGGAGCAACGATCTCCGGCATAAGGGAGGGGCTGGATTACGAGGGGAAGGAGGACTACAACGTCGTGGGTTTCGCGGGGGATGGGGGCACCGCTGATATAGGCCTTCAGGCCCTGAGCGCTGCTATGGAGAGGGGGCACAACGTTCTCTACATCATGTACGACAACGAAGCATACATGAACACAGGCATTCAGAGGAGCGGCAGCACACCCTACGGAGCATGGACAACGACCACTCCCGTTGGCTCCAGGAGGAACTACAAGAGGGAGAACAAGAAGAACGTGGCGGAACTGATGATAGCTCAGGGCGTTCCGTACGTTGCAACTGCCACGATCGCCTATCCTGAGGATCTGGAGAGAAAGATTTCGATCGCAAAATCATTCAAGGGCCCGAAGTACATCCAGATCCTTGCACCATGCCCGCCTGGATGGTACTTCAATTCCTCTGACACCGTGAAGATATCAAGGCTTGCGGTGGAGACAAAGTTCTACCCACTGTTCGAATCGCTCCAGGGCAAGTTCAAACTTTTCAAGCCAGGCAAGGTACTGCCTGTGAAGGAGTATCTATCCTTGCAGGGTAGGTTCTCCCATTTGACTGACGATGAGATAGCGGAAATACAAAGGGCCGTGGACCAGAGATGGGAGTCCCTGCTGCAGAGGGAGAAGCAGTGATATGCCATACAGCGAGATAATGGGGAAAGAGGGGACCGTCGAGTTCCTTCTCGGCAATGAAGCTGCGGCAAGAGGAATCTACGAGGCCGGGGTTTCCGTTGCCTCCACGTATCCAGGAACTCCAAGCTCTGAAATAGGGGACGTTCTCTTCGAGATGTCGGAAAGGATGGGAATCAAGTTCGAGTTTGCCGTAAATGAAAAAGTAGCGCTGGAGATAGCTGCGGCCGCCTCAGCCGGAGGCTCAAGGTCCGTTGTCTTCATGAAGCACGTGGGACTGAACGTGGCAATGGATTCCTTCGTCTCCCTGGCGATGTCGGGGATAAACGGGGGGATGGTTGTCATCACGGCCGACGATCCCTCGATGCACTCATCCCAGAACGAACAGGATAACAGGTATCTCGGGAAGTTTGCGAGGGTTCCGGTTCTCGAGCCTTCGAACCCACAGGAGCTCAAGGACTTCATTGTGAGGGCTTTCGACCTTTCGGAGGAGACGGGGCAGCCTGTCCTCGTGAGAAGCGTTACAAGGGTTTCCCACATAAGGGCACCGGTGAAGCTGGGCCCCGTGAGCGGGAAGAGGGAGTGGAAATTCACAAGGAGAAGTTCCCTGGTCCTTCTTCCTGAGAATGCCACCGTTGCCCAAGGAGAGGTCAATTCAAGGGTTTCCAGCGCTCTTAGGGGTGAGTTAACGTCATTCTTCAACCGCCTGGAGGGAAATTCAGATGTCCTTATAATAACGTCCGGAGCATCTTACAACTACATATCAGAAGCTCTGGACATTTTGGGCATCGATGCCAGCATACTCAAGATTGGGATGAGCTATCCACTTGATAGGGATTTCATTGTGAACGAGGTAAAGAAGGCTGAAAGGGTCATATTCATCGAGGAGGGAGGGCCGTTCATAGAGGAGCAAGTTTTAGCTTTCTCGGCTCTCTCAGGCATCACAGGGAAGTTCTACGGAAAGGCGAACGGCTACGTTCCGTACGAATACGAGATGAATGTTGACAGGGTAGCTTCAGTTATCTCAAAAATCTTCGGCATAAGGTTCCTACAACCCAGTGGGGAGGAGTTTGACAAGAGGCCCCCGGCCCTCTGTCCCGGGTGTCCGCACCGTGCAACCTATTACGTTGCAAAGCTGGCGATGCGCCAGAAAGGCATCAGGGATCCCGTTGTCCCGACGGACATAGGCTGCTACACCCTTGGGTACTATGAGCCGTACCGCATGGGTGATTTCCTCCTTTCCATGGGTTCTTCTGTGGGTTCGGCAAGCGGCTTCAGCCTTGTTTCAGGCCAGAAGATCGTTGCATTCATGGGGGACAGCACGTTTTTCCACGCAGGCATTCCCGCCCTGGTGAATGCTTATCACAACAGGCACAGCATCCTCCTCGTTATTCTTGACAACTCCACCACCGCGATGACAGGAGGTCAGCCCACACCTGAAACCTCGGACGGGTTCAGGGGCGTGGACATAGAGAAGGTCGTCAGGGGCATTGGTATAAAGGATGTCTTCACAATCGACCCCTATGATCTCAGAACATCCCTTGAAACGTTCAAGAAGGCGCTGGACTCAGAGGATGTCGCAGTCGTCATAAGCAGGAGGGAATGCGCCTTGGAGGCGGACAGGAAGAAGGCTCAGAAGGACATGAAGTTCTACAGGGTGGACCAGGAGAAATGCAGGCTGTGCTACAACTGCGTGAAGAATTTCTCCTGCGCAGCCTTCTACATAAAGGAAGGAAGGGTGTTCATAGATCCTGAGCTCTGCGACGGCTGCGGTGTATGTGCAGAGGACCTGGTATGCCCGTTCCATGCGATAGAGGTGGGTACCTGATGGTTTCAATTGTCCTGGCTGGAGTTGGCGGACAGGGCGTGATAACCGTGGCCAACCTCATAGGCAGGGCTGCAGTCTTCGAGGGGAAGAATGTCCTCATGACGGAACTCCACGGCATGGCCCAGAGGGGAGGGAGGATTTCCGTTGAGGTGAGGATAGGGGATTACAAGAGCGCGATAATACCCGAAGGAAGGGGGGACGTGCTTCTTGGGTTCGAGGAGCTTGAGGCGGCAAGGAATCTCCACAAGCTAAGGGAGGGTGCCATGATAATAGTGAACAGGAGAAGGATACACCCCATTCCCCTCATAGTAAGCGCGAAAGAGTATCCTGAGGAACCGGCGAGGGAGCTGGAGAGGAGGGGGGCCATGTTCATAGAAGCTGATGCGCTTGCAATGGAGCTCGGAAACAAGAGGGTTGTGAACACGATCATGGCTGGCGCGCTGTATTCAACGGGCATGCTTCCTCTCTCCGAAGATTCGATAAAAAATGCGATAAAGCAGACGATAGGCAGCAAATACTGGGACGTGAACATCAGGGCGTTCGAAGAGGGGAAGAAACTGGTGCCGATGCCGCAGCAGAGATCAGCATGAAGATTAACGTGATAGGTGCCGGGGCCATGGGCATAGCCCTTTCCTATTTTCTCTCAGGTAGAAATGAGGTATCCCTCATTGTGAGGAAGGGAACGAGGGGAGAATTTGGGAGAATAGAGGCGATACACGAAGGATCAAGAAGGAGGGTAAACGCAACCTTGACGGAGGAACCGGGGGAGGCGGACCTGACGATTATCGCGGTCAAGTCCTACGACCTTCAGGATGTTCTTCGGATGGACATCAACGGGGATGTTCTTTTCATACAGAACGGCCTTTCCCATCTGAAATTTAGGAAGAAGGGCATGAGGAAGTTCTATGCCGTCACGACCCTAGCCGCGAGAACGCAGGGGAGGGGGGTTTCGGAGATAACGGGCATGGGTTACTTCAGGGTTGGAGGGGAGGGAACTCTGGACATCTCCTTCCTGAGGGAGAGCGGCATTAACGCGGAATGGGTCGATGACATCGTCGCAGAACTCTACAGAAAGGCAGGGATAAACGCGGTGATAAATCCCATAACATCCATATTCAGGGTGAAGAACAGGGATGTGATGGAGGATGAAAATCTGATGAACATCGCCTACCCCGCGATCGGAGAGCTTGATGAACTATTCAGGAAGATGGGCTACGACCTTGAGATCGAGAAGAGCGTGAAGGAAACATGCAGGGTGACGGGGGAGAACACCAGCAGCATGCTTCAGGATTTGAACGCGGGAAGGAGAACGGAGATAGATGCGATAACCGGGGAGCTTCTTGCCCTGGGGGATGAGATGAACGTGAGGATGCCTGCGAATTCCCTTCTTTACAATGCAGTAAAATTCCTTGAGAGGAATCACAGGTGACGCTTCGCTATACTGACGGGATACTTTCCAGTTAGGCAGCCAAGACAGAGCCTTCCCTTTCCTAGGCCTATCGCTTTTATCAGACCTTCCAGTGAGAGATATCTCAGGCTGTCGGCACCGATGCTCCTGCATATCTCTTCCTCGCTCTTGTTGGAAGCGATGAACTGCTCCTTCGTCTTCATGTCTATCCCGAGGTAGCATGGATATCTCACGGGAGGAGAGGCAACCCTGACATGCACCTCCGTCGCACCGCTGTTCCTGAGCATCTTCACTATCTTCCTCATCGTGTTTCCCCTTATGATGCTGTCGTCGACAAGCACAACCCTCTTTCCCGCAACGAGGCCCCTTACCGGGTTGAGCTTTATGTCTAGCTCGTTCTCCCTTCCGCTCTGCTCCGGCATGATGAACGTCCTGTCGACGTACCTGTTCTTTATGAGGCCTTCTGTGAAAGGTATCCCAGATTCCTCCGCGTAACCCATTGCATGCGACCTTCCCGAATCAGGAACTGGAACAACGCAGTCCCCTTCAACCCTGCTCTCCCTGGCGAGAATCCTGCCGAGCATGTTCCTCACTTCGAACACGTTCCTCCCTTCCATCATGCTGTCTGGCCTCGCGAAGTAGACGTATTCAAACATGCAGTGGGCCTCCCTTCCTCCCTCGGAGAACCTGTAGGATGTGAAACCATCCTTCCCTATCTCCACGATCTCCCCGGGGGAAACGTCCCTCACCATCTTCCCCCCAAGCTGGTCGAAGACCACGCTCTCCGATGCCGCACCGTATCCGTATTCCGTGGTCCCGATGACCAAAGGTCTAATGCCGTTCGGATCCCTGGCTACGAACACCCTTCCGTTTATCATGAGATTGAGGGAATATGCACCGATCAACCTGCGAAACGATGCCTTCATGGCCGCTATGGGATCGGCCGTCCTAGAAAGCTCTATGGAGAGTAGCTTCAGTATAACTTCCGTGTCCGAATTCGTGGAAAATGAATAGCCCCTGCTCTCAAGCTTCTCCCTCAGGGAAAGGGCATTCACTATTTCCCCGTTGTGGCCGATGGAAACCTCGTATTTCCCTATGTTAGCGTAGAGGGGCTGCGCATTCTCGATAACGGAGGAGCCTGCGGTGCTGTACCTTATGTGACCTATTCCCAGGCCTTCGTCCCTATCGAGCTTGACGCCAGAGAACACCTCGTTCACGAGCCCCATCCCCCTCAGCGTTTTGGCCTTGCCGCCGATCAAGAATGATATCCCGGCGGACTCCTGCCCCCTGTGCTGTATTATGCGAAGCGACTGAACTAACCTGTATCCGACGGGAATCCGCTCCGCAAGAGCGACGATCCCGCAGGATTCACCTAGACTTCGCCCAGCTGTAACTTCTGATCCTGGGGTCCGGATATCCACAGTGAGAGCACCTTTTGTGCGTGACGTTGTAGGAGTGATGACCACATCTCCTGCACTTTATGTGAACTTTTATCCTTCCCCTTTTTCCCATGGAGGGTGTTCCCCTCATGTCATATCGCCTCCGAAGGTGAGATGTAAACTACCACGTCCCCTCTGACTATCATGATGGGAAACGTACCAGTGCTCTTGTTATCCACTACCTCCTCCGCATTCTTTATGACCAGGTTCAGGTGCTGGTCATACCCGTCCAATATGCCCCTGTACTCCCTGTTCCACTTAACCCGAACCAGGACATACTGGTTCAGGCTGTTCCCAAGTATGTTAAGGGGGCGTAGTTTGCCATCCATATGCCCACATTCCTACCACCTATTTAACGATGACCGAGTCGATTCTGCGTTGAACCGGGAAATCGCATTTCCTTTTCACGTACCTTCGGTCTTGCGAGATGCGACCCCACGCATGAGAATGCGATAGGCCCTCATTTTTGCAATCCTAGAAACGGGGATTTTGCTCCAGAGGACATTGAAAAAAGGTACGCTTTCAAAAGGGAAGAGGACTCCTCAGGAAAGGGGATTCTTTATCCAGGGGGAGGGGATGTCTTAATAGTCATGGAAACCCCATATTTTCCAGAAAAATATTTATAATGTTTTATACATATTATTGATTTGTATGGTCAAATACCTTGTTCTAGGAGGAGGTGGCGACATGGGTTCTTCTGTTGTCCGCGACCTTGCCTCCAGCGGAGTAGAGGAGGTGGAGATAGGCGACTACAACCTCGAAGCTGCGAGGAAGCTGGAGACGGAATTAAAGGGTTCCAGCGGTACAACAGTTTCATCTCGCCAGTTAGATGTAAACAACAAGCTTGAACTTAGCCGCGCTATCTCTGACTGCGACATCGTCATCAATACGATCGGACCTTTCTATAAATATGAGAGGATTGTCATTGATGCTGCAATTGAAGGTGGTACTGACTACGTGGATATATGCGATGATTACGATGCAACCTTGAACACCGTCAAGTCTTATGAAAAATACGGTGGTTGGAAATCGAGGGTTCTTATCGGCATGGGGTGGACTCCCGGCATAACAAATGTCTGTGCAAGGGCCGGTTACATTTCCCTTGATAAGGTGACGGACATCAATATAGCTTGGAGTGGGAGTGCGGCAGATTCCGCAGGACTGGCAGTCATATCCCACGTGTTTCACGCCGTGACCGGGGAAATTCCAATGTTTCTTGACGGTAACCTAGATTATGTGCCGGCTAGACAGTTTCGGAGGGAGGTCGAATTTCCTGATCCAATTGGGAGAATAGAGACTTACTTCGTTGGGCATCCTGAGCCCATCACCATTCCTCGCTACCTCCCGGGACTGAAAAATGTCACGCTCAGGGGTGCGCTTCTACCTGATTGGCACAATCACCTGGTCGGAGAACTTGCGGACATCGGCCTAACGGAAGATAAAAAGGTGAGGGTAGGTGAGACCTGGATCTCCGCAAGGGACTTCCTGGCATCCTTCGTACATCAGACCATGGATCAATTCAGATCCGGAGGAGTGGAGGTCTCAGGTTTCTGGGTAGAGGTGATCGGAGAGAAGAATGGAATAGGAACTATCATTGAATACAGCGGGGCAGACAGGATGTACAAGTTAACGGGATGGTCTGCTAGCATAGGAGCACAATACCTTGCCCGCAATAGGGGAATAAATCCAGGCCTCTACGCCCCTGAAGGGATTATTGAGCCGGGCTACTTTTTCGCGGAGCTCTCGAGGAGGAATATCAGGGTCAGGAGAACGGTGAAACAGGTGGAGGATCTTAAAGGGGTGACTTAGAACTGTTGACATACGGGTCCCAGCAGTTCTTTGATGAACTGAAGGAGAGACTGAATAAGGACGAAAGATTCAGGTCATTGGGCAAAGATGCCTATACTGCTACTGAATTGATATACATAAAGGACCTGCGGGTGGGCATATGGCAGAATACGGCTGACGGGGAAATAAGCGAGTTGAAACTCATACCCAGGAGGGAAATAGACCAGTACCTTCAGAGGGCTGAGTTGGTTTACTATGTGGAGGACTATGACAGCATGGTCAAAATAAGCCTCGGCGAGGAGAGTTTCGTCTCCTTAGTGATCCAGGATGCGATCGTTTTCAAGGGGCCGATGAAGAAGCTCAGCAAAATCCAAGCGCCCTCGGAGAGGATGGAGACCTTGCTAAGGGAAATGACTAAGAACGTTGTCGTACCCTCGAGAATACAGTATCAAAAATGGTTGCACGAGAACGGGTATCTATGAGCGGAAAATCAAGGCTGTTCTCGGATGAATGGTTTGAAGTGTTTGCCAGAAACATCAACCTGAACCCTGCATACCGGAGAGCGGCAAGCGATTGGGAAGGTGATTTAATTCTATATATCAGGGGCGATGCGGAATCGGGAAATCTGAGACCGGGAATAAACAGAATTGCTCAGCTTTCCCTCTATCACGGGGAATGCAGGGGAATTAAGCTTCTAGACAAATTACCGGGCGGTTATTTTAATTACGTGATAGAAGGAGACGCCTCCACCTGGGAGAATGTTCTAATGGGGAAGATGGACATAGTGACGGCGATACTTAAGGGCTCCCTGAAGGTCACAGGAAATATGGCAAAGCTGATGAAGTACTTGGAAGCGGCCAGAGAACTGGTCAAGTCAGCCAGGGAGGTAGAGCGGTAATATGCAGGGGGATGGAGACAGGGACGAACTTTTCTCGATTTTGAACGAGTTCATTTCCAAAGTCAACGGCAACGAACAGGTTCAGAAGCTCATCAGGAAGTGGAGCACAGACATACTCTTCTGGGGTCGCGACCTTGGCTATGGTCTGCTCGTTCAGGTTAGGGAAGGTAATGCACAATTTACCGGAATCAGCTTCAACCAGGATGATGGGAGGGTGAAAGTCATTGCAGATAGGAATACCCTGAAGAATATGTTCCAGGGAAAGGAGAATATTGCCCATCTATACCTAGATGGCGTGGTGGAAACATACGGGTCCGAAAAGGACCAGATAGTACTTGACGCAGTGGCGAGGCTGCTATGGAAATAGGTTTGGCGAGGAGGCTGAAATTCACAAGGCTGATAGCTATAACTGCGGGTACCCCTCTGGCCTCATCGGTATTTCTGAGCATCATACTTGTCTGCCTCACTGCAGGCACCGCCCTAAACCTCATAGTCGGAGTGTTGCTGGCCACTCTGCTGGTCATTCTTGTGTCGTTCTCGTACGGGGAACTTGTGAGCATTTATCCCTCTGCCGCGGGGAACAGGGTATTCCTGAGAAAGCCTCTCGGAAACAACGCTGCGTTGAGTTTATCGCTGATGTGGGTCTTCATAATACTTGGTGCGGCCGGCGTGGAAAGTTTTATGGTCGGAAACGTCCTGCATTTCCTTTTCGGGGCGCTGCCCGCGATGTACTGGGCCATGGTAGTCCTGACTGTGATTCTCGTAATAAACATCCTGGGTGTTGAAATCTCAGGGAATTTCCAGCTCCTTATAACATTCTTCGTTATCATATCGCTAGTAGGGATATTTTCCTACTCGCTGATATTTGTTAGGCCAGTCTACGTGAATGTTCCCACAGGTTTCAACGTAGTTCAATCCATGACCGCCGCTACGATTGCAGTATACTTCTACCTGGGGTTCGGCCGTGTTACAACCCTCGGGGAAGAGGCGATAGATTACAAAAGAGGCATTCCCCGGGCCATGCCTGTTGCCCTGGCTCTTGTTGCCCTAACTTTCGTGCTCGGCAGTCTGGCCATATTTGACCACGTGCCTTCGGCCGTTCTTAGCACAACATACATACCTCAAATAATCCTTGGGAACTATGTCCTTCGCGGCACACCCATAACTCTTTTTATAGCGATAGTGAGCATAGTAATGAGCTTCGGGGCATTTAATGCAGGCATTCTGGGGGCCTCAAGATTGATTTACGCGCTCGGGAGGGAGGGGACATTTCCCAGGATATTCGGAAATGTTCACACGCGCTTCCATTCCCCTTATGTTTCTCTAATATTCCTCTACCTGGTGGTCTTGGGGGTGGTATTCTATGTATTCAGTACGAAAAATTATTCCATCCCTATACTCGTGGCTGCGGGCTTTGACTCCTTTATGTACTCCCTCATAAGTTACAGCGCCTTCTGGCACAACAGGCACATGGACCACAGCGAGATACCTTTTTACATAAAGCACGGAGGGGTAATTTTCATAATACTTTCAGTTGCGTTCGCAATATTGGGGATATTACTACTTCTGACTTCACCTCCTGTTGTATCCTTGCTGATAATATTCGGAACTCTGGCGATATACATTTTTTACCTTCTCAGATTCAGAATGATGCGATGAGGTTGCAGAGGGGTAATCGGTTGGTCTCCCGCCCTCTACCTCCCTTCACGTTTTGTTCACGCGTCTCCTTTCTGTGATCCAAGCTCCTATCCAATTTGAAAAGGTTTCTGCACATCTTGCAATCGACAGAATGCCGCTGCTACGCAGGTCCCAAAAGCATTGAACCCTATGCAATCATGCTATCCAATACATTTTTAGGGGAAACAGCATACTGAGCCAATGGTTAAAATAGGACTAATAGGTGGTTCAGTCACAGGAAGGCTTCTTGAAGAGGCTGAGAATGTGAACGTGACCACCCCATACGGGGAAACGTCTTCCCCGATAGAGATAGGAAAGATAGAGGGGAGGGAGGTTGCCGTGCTCTACAGGCACGGCAAGGATCATTCAATTCCACCGCACAGGATAAACTACAGGGCCAACATCCATGCCCTCAAGGAGCTTGGCGTGGAGAGGATCGTGGCGATATCAGCGGTAGGCTCCCTCCAGAAGGACATAGAACCTGGGACGATAGTGATACCGGACCAGTTCTTCGACTACACCAAGGGTAGGACTTACACGTTTTTTGACGGCCCGAAGGTTGTTCACATATCCCTGGCGGATCCGTTCTGCCCTGAGCTCACGGAAACGTTCCACAAAGCGCTGATTGAGTTGAGGATGAAATCCAAGAAGGGAGGGACATACGTGTGCATCGAGGGGCCGAGGTTTTCCACCCGGTCTGAGAGCAGATTCTTCAGAACCGTTGGGGATGTAATCGGAATGACCCTGGTTCCTGAGATAAATCTTGCCAGGGAGAGGGAGATGTGCTACCTTACCCTGGCCACTGTCACGGACTATGACGTCTGGGCTGAGATTCCTGTGAATTCGAAGGAAGTGATGCGTGTGATGAAGGAGAACGAGGAGAAGGTCATGAAGATCATAAGGAAGGGGGTTGCATCCATTCCCGAGACAAGGGGATGCAGCTGCGGCCTCTCTCTAAGGGAGGCGGGTCTTTGAAGGCTAAATTCCTAGGTGGAGGGGATGAGGTAGGTAGGCTGGGAATGCTGCTTTCCACGGGAAGGTATCAGCTGCTTTTCGACTATGGCATGAACCCCACGAAGCCTCCTTCATTTCCTATGCTTTCGCCGAGCGTTGATGCTGTTTTTGTGACACATTCCCACCTGGACCACGTTGGCATGCTGCCATGGATCAACAAGGTAGGGGGCGCGAACATATACGCGACACCTCCCACCCTTTCCGTTATCCCAATTCTTCTTTATGATGCTGTGAAGATCGCGAACATAGAGGGCAACAAGCTTCCCTATGAGGAGAGCGATGTGGACAGCATCATCGAATCTTTCACCGCGATAAACTACGGAGAAACGATTGAGTTCAAGGATCTCTCAATTTCCGCGCATTCCACCGGCCACCTCATAGGCAGCACGATGTATTTGCTAGAGGAAAACAGGAAGATAATGTTCACGGGGGATGTGCAGAGCATAGATACCCATCTCCTCTTCGGGATAAAGCCCATGGACACTGACGTTCTGATCGTGGAGAGCACTTATGCCGGCAAGGAGCATCCCCCCAGGCAGAGCGTGGAGGAGAACTTCCTCTCCTCAATACAGAAAGTTGTTGAGGGAGGGGGGGTCGCGGTGGTTCCCGCTTTCGCCACAGGAAGGGCGCAGGAGCTTCTCATGGTCCTGGAGAACACGGATTACGAGATATGGCTTGACGGCATGGCGAGGACAGTTTCCAACGTTCTCCTGAGCTTCCCCAAGTATATAAGGAATTATCAAAGATACAGGAAGATGCTCAGGAGGGTCAGGATGGTTCGAAGCAAATCTGATCGGGACAGGGCGCTGAAGGGAAACGTTATCATAACGACGAGCGGGATGCTTGACGGGGGCCCGGTTTTGAATTACATATCGCAGCTTAACGAGCCGAAGCATGGTCTTTTCCTCACGGGATACCAGGTGGAGGATACGAACGGAAGGATGCTCCTCGAGACAGGGAGCATAGATCTTGCAGGAGTGAACACGAAGGTCAACATGGACGTGAAATTCTTCGATTTTTCGGCCCACTCGGGCCACAGGGAGCTCGTTGAGTTCATAGAGGGCTGCAGGCCTGAAAAGGTTATCCTCATGCACGGGGAAAAGAGGGAGGAACTTGCGAAGGATCTCACATCCTCCCAGGTAATCCTTCCGAAGAACGGGGAGGAGTTCGAAATCTGAAGATGCTCAGGGATAAGATTGTAGACATCCTTTTCTCTGGAGGTAGGACGCAAAGGGAGATCACATCCCTCACCCATTCGTCGAGGTCCCGGGTATCAGAGGTTCTCGGGGACCTTGAAAGTGAAGGCTTTGTCACGAGGACGAGGGTAGGGGGGAGAACAGTGGTGGTATCCCTGAATAAGGAAAGAACGCTTAGGGTTGGAATACTAAAAAGTTCGGAATACTTTCATGTGATATCCGCGCTGGACTCCCTAGGGGGAAGGGTGCTTTCCAGAATTAGAGTTTACGACAACAGCCTCGAAGCGCTGAAGAGCCTCGTCCTCGGGAGTGAGGACATAGTCGCGAGCCCCCTTGTCTCAGGTTATTTCTTCCATCTTGTGGACGAAAACGTGAAGCCAATTGCCGCTGTGGCTAAAGGAGGTTCAGGAATCCTCCGCAGGAAGGGATCCGGCCTCATAGGCACCACGCCCCTCTCCAGCATGGACAGGGAGTCGATGAGTCTTGGCGTGTACAAAAGGGTCTACTTCAAAAGCGTCGAAGATATAGTGAGAGCGTTCAACAGGGGGGAGATAGATGCCGCCTCCGTTTGGGAGCCATTCCTGTCCATGAACGGCGGAACCGCCGGAAAACCGGACGGAGTGTGCTGCTGCATCTATTCCAAGGACGAAGCCACCAGGGCGGTTCAGGACTTCCTTCTGGAATACTTCAGCAGCATTTTGCGCGGGGCAGAGTGCGAGGGACGACCAAGGATTTGCGAGAAACTCGCATCTTTGCTCGGAGTGGCGAAGGAGGATGTGGAGAGAAGCCTGAGGTCATACGTTTTTACGGAGAGGGTTGAGAGGGAGGATGCCGTTGAACAAATAGCGAGATTCGGTTTCTCCGTTGAGAAGGGGGTTGATTCTTTCCTTGAGAAATGTCCCAAAGTTCCCTTATGAGCCATACCCCTGGCAGAGCTACATAATGGACGAGATCATCAAGAGCGAGAAGCAAAGCATGCTCATAGAGAGTCCCACAGGCTCTGGTAAGACCGCCGCAGTTCTTTTCTCGGTGGCAAAGAGATTCCCGGACAGAAAGATAGTCTTCCTGACAAGGACGAATTCGCAGGTGGAAAATGTCCTCAGGGAGGCCAGGACCATGGGCCTTGAAAGGGTGATGACGTTCTTCGGGAGGGGGGAGATGTGCCTCTTCAAGAAGGAGGCACCCGACATGGCCGTCGGTACGCCGGAGGAGCAGAGCAGCTACTGCAGGGTGCTTGTGGAAAGAAACAGGAGGGGGCTGGGAGGGTGCCCTTACAGAACTGAGGGACCCGATGGATGGAGAAAAAGCGTGATGTCCCAGACAGACTTTCTCAGCCTTGGAGATGAGAGGACCTGTCCATATTTCGCACAGAAGAACCTTGCCGCAAGCGCCAGCGTGATCGCGACAAGCTACTCCTTCTTTCTCAACCCCTTCGTGAGGAGCAGGTTTCTTGAATGGATGGATTCCAGTATGGAGGAGATAGTGATAATAGCAGATGAGGCCCACAACATCCCTGACCTCACGAGGAACATCCTCTCCATGAAGATGAGCCATTCTTTGATCGGAAGCTGCAGGAAGGAGGTTGAGCAGTTCGGGGACCTCCCCCTTAACCAGGTCAGCACCTCGTTCATCCTTGATTCCCTCGACGAAGCTCTGGATTCCCTGCTGTCTGAGGGAGATAGAATAGTGACGCAGTACGAGGTCAGCGAAGCCTACATGGAAGCGTTCCAGATGAGATCCAACGAGATAAAGAACCTCCTTTCCCTCCTTGCAAATTACGGCCTCTCCATAAGGGAGCACAGGGAAAACGAGGGAAAACTTCCGAGGAGCCATATATACAACGCGGCCCTTCTGGCGATGAAGCTGATGGAGGAACAGGACGGGTACACCGTGATAATAGCTCACACGGAAGAACCCTCCTCCCTGGTCCTCATGAACCTAGAGACCTACGAACTGCTGGATTTCTTCAATCATGCTCACAGATCATACTTCATGTCGGGGACGCTGTCCCCATTTTCCAAGTTCGTCGATGAAATCGGCCTTAGGGAGCCTTCCAAGGTGAATGTGAAAGCGGACTACCTGGAAAGGAACCTCAGGGTCTTCTTCGTGAAGGACGTGACATCCAAGTTCACTCTTAAGGATGAGACGAGGGACAGGATGCGCTCCTATGTGAGGGACATCGTGGAGAAGGTGAGAAGGAATAAGATAATATTCTGCACATCGTACGAGCAGCTTTCCTCTTTCCTGGAGATGGAGATGAAGGGGAGGATATACTTCGAGAGGAAGGGCATGGGGAACGAGGAGTTCCAGCGCCTTCTCTCAGACTTCCGCTCAAGGGGAGGGAATCTCTTCGCAGTCATAAACGGCCGCCTGTCTGAGGGGATTGACCTGCCGGGGAGGGTTGCAGAAGTTGCGGTTCTCACAGGAATTCCCTATCCTCCCCCAACCCCCGAGACATCCGCCCTTGAGCTGTTCTACGAGATGAAGTTCAAGAGAGGATGGGAATATGCCTACGAAGCGGTTGCTTCCACAAGGGTAAGGCAGGCCATAGGGAGGATCATAAGGGGACCGGAGGACAGGGGTGCAGCAGTGATACTGGATTCAAGGGCCAGAAAATTCAGGGACGTTCTTCCGAGCCTCTACCTTTCTGAGGACTTGGTATCGGATGTTGAAGCGTTCCTCGCTCAGTAGGGGACGTCCTTCATTTTCATCTTGTATCCCAGAATGTTTACAGCCCTGTGGATGAGGGGGGTTACTATCAGAATAGCCACCGCCCCCTCCCAGGTGAATATCCTTAGGGACTGTGGATAGAAGAGAATGTAGAAAAATCCAAGGGAAAAGAGGGCGAAGGGATACTGGTCCAAGAACATGCTTTCTGATCCAGGCTCCCGGCCCAGCCTTCTCTTTATGAACGAACCCATCAGATCGCCGAACATCGAGAAGAACGAGAGGGCGGATACCATGGAAAAGGCTACCAAGAAATTTGAGGAGAATGTGAGTTCATGCACCCCCGCAAGGAGGAACAGAAAATTAAGGACCAGTCCAACTACGGCGCCGAAAAACGTTCCCCCAAGAAACCCTGACCACGTTTTGTGATCGCCGAATATCCTCTTCCCCCTCCAGCTTCTCCCTCCATCCATCACCATCTTCCCTCCGGTTATGACCGCGCTCGGATTCGCTATAAACGCAGGGATGAACAGGATGAGGCCCGTGATGAATGAAGGGATCATCGCAGACAAGTTTCACGTTCAATATAATGATTTCTGGTCCATGGCTAAGGTTTTTCTATTCTCTTCTATTGGGCCAAGGGAGATGGAAAGGGCAAAGCCAAGCTGGATACTGATTCAGAACATCTACGGCTTCCTCATAGGCTACGTGACCTACTTTATGATATTCCGCCATGCAGGCGTTACCGCCTTCGGGATATTCTCCTTCGCCCTTTCCTTTGGCCTCGTTTTCTCGTTCATCTCAGACCTTGGGGTGAACACGGCGCACACGAGGATGATCGCGGCCGGAAGGGACAGGAACGAGTACAACAGCGCGCTTCTATTCATGAAACTCATCCTCACGGCCCTTTATTTGGGGGTTATCCTTGCCGCGGTCTATATGTGGACGGTGGTACTTCATCATGGTTTCGCATCGAAGTTTGAATACTATTCCATCCTGATTCTCATCCCCTACTTCGCCAGCCTGCCGTACGTTCAGGCAAACAGGGCATTCTTCACGGGAACGCTTGAGGCGGCAAAGATGTCTTTTCCCGCAATAGTCGAGTCCACAGTCAGGCTCATCGCAATTATTGTGCTCATAAGATTCAACGTATTCAACATCCTGAACCTCGACAGGATGGCCTTGATGATAGCGGTTGCCTACTCCCTGTCCTATGTGGCATATGCTATCACAGGATTCGCCCTTGGAAGGCCTTGGCGCATAAGAATGCCCAAGAGGAGCATAATGAGGGAGTACCTGAGGTACTCATACCCCCTGATGGGGATGGCAATACTTGCCGCCGTCGCCTCGAACATAGCCCAGATCATAATTCAGATCTCCGGAGGTTCATTCGACGTGGGAGGCTTCTCCGGGGATCTTAGGATAATAGCGATTGTCACGAGCCTTACCACTTCCGTCACCGTTCTCATCCTTCCAATCCTCACGTCACACAATGGCAGCAGGGAGGAATACGGGAGGATGGTGGAATACATGATGAAGTACCTGGTGATCTTCGTCACTCCGATAACAACATTCGCGATAATTTTCGCATCCCCCATCCTGAACCTCTGGAGCAGCCAGCTCATTCCTTTCTCCTTCTCCCTGCAGATACTCCTCTTGGGGTCCTGGTTTTCCACGATATCCATACCGCTCTGGACTCACTTCAATGCAACTGGCGAAACCAAGATTTCGGGAATGCTGAATATCGTGGCCTACCTAGTAACGATAATCCTGGACCTCGTTCTCATCCCGAAATTCTTCCTGGGAATGAGGTTCCTCGGATTTGGTGTGAGCGGGGCGGCATACGCATCCCTCGCCTCCGGCATAGTGCTTCTCGCCGGTTCCTATGGTGCGTTGAGGACAAGGGTGAAGGTCAGCCTGTCCAGGGATTCTCTGAAGGGCATACTTGTTTCCGTTATCCTTGGAGTGCCGTTCTACCTTGCCTTCGGGCATCTCGCACGGGTCCCGTCCTACTACCTCCTCCTTCTGTTTATAGGTTACGCTCTTCTCTACATCATCTTTCTCCTGATCACGAGGACGCTCTCAAGGGAGGAGATGATTGACATTCTCTCCATGGTGGATCCAAGAAAGCTTGTGAGGTATGCGGTGAGCGAGCTTAGGAAGCCTTCGCAGTAGTGTTTTATCCTCTTATTTCATGGGAAGGTGTGCCAGTCGAGGTTCTGGATCATCCCGCGGACATAAGGCTTCGCGTCTCAGGCCACTCCTTCCCATCAGCCCTGCTGGAGCTCCTGAACTACACCTTGGGTCTGATGTACGGCCCCGGGATAAATCCTGAGATAATTTTCGATTTCACTGTGGAATTTGAAACCCTCGAATCCCTGGTTCCAAGGATAGTCAATGAGGCGATATTTCGGGCTGAGGCAACGGAGACAGCAGGAAGGATAAGAAGGGTAACCGTATGCGGGAACAAGGCCGCGGCCCAATACATCGGCGAAAGAATGACGGAGGGGAAGAGGTACGGCAGCATGGCTGTGAAGGCGGCCACCTACGACCGGCTTTTCGTTTCTGAGAACCCTCCGGTGATTGAGATAACCCTTGATATATGATCCCCAAGATATTCCCCATAACTATTATATCACGAACTGATGTCATAGCATGGGAAAGGGCGATGATTTCATCTTTGACGATACAAAGAAGATACTGATAAACGACGACATCATCGTTAAGGCAATACAGGAGATATACAGCGACCAGGTCAAGGAGATTGTCAAGAAGAAGCTCCAGGAGAATCCGAGGCTGGAGAATGAGCTTAAGGACGCTATAAAGGACTACGTGAAGGGGAAGCTTCTTGAGGCTGCGGCTCAGGGGAAGATACTGAAGGTCGTTGCTGAACTCGGTCTGATCTCAATGCCTGATTCCTTCAGGGACGAGATAGTCAAGGTTGTGTTGAAATCCCTTGGACCTGAAATAGACACGATCCTCAAGAACGCTCTTTGACCGTATCAGGGACTAGGAGAAGATGTGAATTCCTGTGACCCGTTTTCGCATTGCAGCCTTTTCTTGAACCGTGGTTGTGAGAAACGAGGGCTGTCCCCATGGGGAACAGCGGGGCCATTTCTCTCTGACACTTCAGCTAAGGGAGATGCTTCCCGAGAGATGAGCGATATGGGGAGCCGCATTTCATTGTCCTCAGGTGAAGCCTTAAGCTCGGATGCGGAAGGGCAGCTCGCATGAAGATTACGGTGAACAGGCTCCTCCTCCTTGTCCTCGGATCGGCCTATGTTGTCATCTCAATACTCAGGAGGAGTGCGTATTCACCGGGTCTGGTTGACTGGAACACCATCTCGATACTATCCGCCCTCATAATCACCAACACAGGCCTGATGCATTCTGGAGGCCTTGACTTCGTTGCCTACAACATAATGAAAGTCACGGGAAACAGGAGGCAACTCCTCCTCGTTTCCATCACCCTTACCTCTTTCCTTGCGATGTTTCTGACGAATGATGTTGCCCTCATAGTTCTTATTCCCATCACCCTTTCAATAGGAAAATTTTCGGGAAAGAACGTGGATGACGTGATCATCTTTCAGGCGATAGCAGCCAATGTTGGTTCCCTGCTCATGCCCTTCGGAAACCCGCAGAACATAATCATGTTCAGGGAGTTCCATCTGGGATTCGACCAGTTCTTTCTTGCTATGCTTCCCGTATTTGCCCTTTCAATCGCAGTCCTCTTCGCTTTTTCCACAGCAATCAGGAACGAGAAGCTGGGACAGGCAACCCCACCAAAGAATCCGAACTTTCTCTTTTTCCTGATATTCCTTGTGATCCTTGCCGCAGTTATAGCGGGAATGCTTACGGACCAGTCCCCCTACCTCTTCCTCCTCCTGATATTCATTTCCCTCGTCTTCCTCTTTCTCCTTGAACCGTCAACGCTGGTCAAGGTGGATTACGTTCTCATTATTGTGTTCATTCTCATATTCCTGGTGATGAATTCCATCAGGCTTATGGTCTCCTTCTCCCCCGGGAACAACCCACTGGAGATATTCCTTCTCTCCCTCGTTTTCTCGCAGTTCATATCAAACGTTCCAGCGACAGTTCTGTTCGGAAAGGTGTCTTCCTGGACCGCTCTGTCCTACGGAGTCAACGTGGGTGGGAATGGTACCGTAATTGCATCGCTGGCCAATATAATCGCCCTGAGGAACCTTTCGGGAAAGAGCTTCTTCAGGTTCAACAAGTTCTCCTTCATGTTTCTCGCTGTAACCGCCGTCCTAGCTGCCCTGCTTCTTCTTCACCTGTCATGAAGGAGTACAGGAATCAAATATATAAGAAAAAGATATCTCAAAGCATGCAGATTCTCCTGAAGCGGGGCGTCGTTCTCACGGAAGATCATAAACCGAGAGTCAAGGACCTTCTCGTTGATGGCAACCTAATATCTGAGATTTCGGATCGTATAAGCGGTGAGGCGGATCACGTTATAGACTGCGAGGGGTGCATAGTCTCCCCAGGGTTCGTGAACATGCACACGCATGTTGCGATGACAAACATGCGATCCCTCCTAGACGATCTGCCGTTCCAATCGTTTCTGGAGAAAAGCTTCAAGATCGATTCACAGAGGAGCGACGAGGAGATATATTACGGCTCAAAGCTAGGGATTGCGGAGATGCTAAGGAAGGGAACCACCGCCTTCGTGGACATGTATTACGGGGAAGACATGGTCTCAAGGGCAAGCGAGGAAATGGGAATAAGGGCCTACCTGGGATGGAGCGTCGTAAACAGCAAGATAACGACGCAGAAGGGAGACCCGCTGAAAAACGCGGAAAATTTCATAAGAAGCCATCTTGGAAAACCTCTCATCACCCCCTTCCCCGCACCCCATGGGATATACTCCTGCGAGAGGGATGACCTCATCGCATCGAGGGAGATGGCAGAGAGGTACAAGGTCCCCTATTCGATTCACCTGAGCGAAACGAGGAGGGAGGTGTACGATGTGGTGAAGAAGGAGAAGAAGAGGCCCGTGGAGTATCTCCAGGACATAGGCTTCCTGGGGAACAGGCTGATCGCCTCTCATGTCATTTATCTGACGCTGAATGAAATAAAGATCCTTGGAAGGAACGGAGTCACCGTTGTCAACAACCCGGTGAGCAACATGAAGCTAGCCAACGGGAATTTTATGCCAGTAATAGAGATGATCCAGAACGGGGTAAACGTGACGATAGGCACCGATTCCGCAACTACTGGCAACTCCCTCGACATGCTGGAGAATGCGAAAGCGGCATCCCTCCTCCAGAAGAACTACAGGGAGCAGGCTGAAGTTCTTCCTCCCTCGCAGGTGATAGATTTCATGACAGTAAATCCCGCGAAGGTTCTCGGCAGCGGTGGAGCCCTCAGGGAGGGAGGCGTTGCGGATATAGCGGTGATAGGCAGAGGGATATCACAGCTTCCATTCGATCCTGATTTCGCAGAAAATATACTCCTTTACTCATCTAACGGCAACGATGTTCTCCATACGATAGTCAACGGGAAACTCCTGTATTCGGAAGGGAAGTTCCTCACAGCCGATATCACGGAGATAAAGGAGAGAAACGAGAGGATATTCGAGCGCTACAAATCCCTTATGAGCTGATGAACCTTCTTCCCCTCTCTCTTGGCAATCTTTTCCACAAGCTCTTTTAGCCCTGATGAGTATTGGGAAGCTTTCTTCGGTTTCCAGGCGATCCTCTCGTCCAGCCCAAGCTGAAGAGCGACCTGACGCAATATGAACTTCCTGTGGCCATCTCTCACCTTGAGATCCCTTGGAATCCTATTTGCCACGGAGATGACCTCGCTGCCAAGATAAGGGTAAGAGATTTCCCTGTTGAATGCAAGGCCTATCTTCCTTTCAATCACGGTAACCTTTCCCAGAACGTTCTCGAGGTCCAGATGCGATGTGTCCTCCCTGTCATATTTCCTGTACCCTAGGAAGAGCTCGTCCGAACCCTGCCCCGAGATTATCCAGTGTTCGTTGGAATGAATGCAGGCGAAATACAGCGGGAGTTCTATGAGGATGATCAGCGCGTCCCCTTCCCCCGTTATATCCTTGATGCCTTTGAGTGCGGAAAGCACCTCCTTCTCTCCGACATCCTGGAATTTCAGCGGAAGCCCAAGGATGGACGCTGCCTCCTTTGTCCAGGAGAAATCATGGGAGTTAGATGTTCCCACGGAGAAGAGAGTTACATCTTTGCGCTCCCTTGCCGCGAGAAAGGCGAGGAATGAGCTGTCTATACCGCCAGAGAACAGGAGAACGCCTTCCTCTGGCATCCTCCTCGATGATGATATAATCGCGTTCCTCAGCTCTTCTTCCCATTCCATGGATTTTCACGGATATATTTCTGGAGAGCCTGCGAATCCACCCTGATCTGTTCCGTTGAATCGCGATGTCTTATGGTCACCGTTCCATCTTTGAGAGTGTCATAATCTACCGTAACGCAATATGTCACGCCGATCTCGTCATATCTGCTGTACCTCTTTCCTATTGAGCCGGAATCGTCGTATACGGCCTTGATTCCCTTGGAGAGAAGGGACCTGAAAACCGTATCCGCGAACTCGGGCAGGCCGTCCTTGGCCATCAGGGGAAGCACAGCAGCATCATACGGCGAAATCTCGTGGGGAAGCTTGAGATAAACGTAGCCTGAACCCTCCCTGACGGAGAGGTTGTGATCTAGAATCACATATATAATCCTGTCGAGGCCGAATGAAGGCTCTATCACGACTGGAATGAAATTCTCCCTATCCACCATAACCCTCTCCTCCACGAGCCTGACGTATCTGTCCAGAGGAACATTTTCCCCTCGGATTTCCACGCTCTTGGTCCCGGAATTTATTGCCTCTATAACCTCTTTGTAATCCCCGGGATGCTCCTTCTTCACGAGATCGAAGTCTATGTCCCTTTTCTCCCTTATCTCCTCCCTTTTCGGCACGATCCTCTGGGCGTAAAGGTCCTTGCCTGAGAATTTTATGTGATTTCCAAGATCGTATGTGCCCCTGTGCGCGATCCCTGTTATCTCTATCCACCCTATGTCCGTCAGTGCTTCAGCATCCCACGTATCCTGGGAATAATGGCTTAACTCCTCCTTGTGGTGCTGCCTGAACCTTACCCTTCCCGCATCGATGCCTATCCTCGTGTAGAACTTCATGGCGAAGCCGATGAAGTAAGCCATGGGCTGGCTCTTCACTATGCCCTTTTCGTAAGCCTCTCTCGGCGTTACATGAAACTCATTTCCGGTGTTCGTTACGAGATGCACCAGGATGGAATCATCAGGCTCGCTTATCCATCTCTCATCCTTCGGGTCGAAGAAGGACTCGCATTCCATCATGTTGAATTCCCTCAGCCTGTACAGCGCCCTTCTGGGTGAAATCTCATTCCTGTACCCCCTTCCCGTAGTGATGATCGCGAAAGGCAGCCTCTCCCTGAAGAATCTATAGTATTCCTTGAAGTTTATGAAAATACCCTGCGCCGTTTCCGGCCTCAGGAACAGGTTGGGAAGACCCTCGCCCTGTTCCACCTGGAACATGAGCTTCTGAACCTTCACTTCCCCGAGCTCACCGCCGCACCTCTCGCATCTTATCTTCATCTCTCCTATTTTCTCCTGAAGCCATTCTTTTTCCAGAATTGGCGCGATTCCCCTTTTCTCAACAAGCTCATCCGCACGGAATCTTGTGTGGCATTTCCTACACTCGACGGAGAAATCGAAGAACCTCTCATAGTGGCCCGAAGCTTTCAGTACATCCTCGTGTGTAAGGGAGGTGCCGTCAAACTCCGCAACGACCCCCTCCGAAAGCATCATCTCCCTCCATATCCTCGTGACGTTATCCTTTATTCTGGCCCCTACAGGACCGTAATCATAAAGGCCTGCAACGCCACCGTATATTCCAAAGGACTGAAAGTAGATTCCTCTTCTCCTCGATACTTCTTCCTGATCCACACCCTTCATTTTATCAGAGAGGAGATAACATCGAAATCATAAACCATTCCTATGAGTTCATTGTCGACATCCCTTACAGGGAGCTGCGTGAACTTGTTCTTCTTCATTATCTTGGCCGCATCGTAGGCGCTGGCCCCTTCGAATATCGTGACGGGGTTTTTCACCATGATTTCCCCTGCTTCCACATTGGGCAACTCCAGATCCCTTATTGTGTAATAGAAGGTGAATATATCCCTGAGGCTCTCCCAGCTCCAGGAATCATCGTCCTCCCCTATACCCAGTTGCGAGGAGACTGTTTTGGAGTCAAGATTGGCACCGCTCAGGAGGTCCCTCTCGGTAACCAGACCTACAAGCGCCCCGTTGTCATCAAGAACCGGAAACGCCGTGACATGGGTCAGACGTATTGCCTTCTCTATCATCTTCGCAGTGGATTTCACGTGAACTGGCATCGCTGGTCTCGTGAGAAGCTGCTTTATTGGCGTTTCTACCTTCTTTGCTATTACCGCGTCTAGAATGTCGTAGGGCGTTATGATTCCGACTACCCTCTTGTTGTCCACAACGGTGAGATGCCTCCTGTATATCTCCGTGAATATCTTCACCGCCTTTTCAAGTGGATCCTTTGGACTGAGAGTCGGGAAATCCTTTCTCATGAGAAGGGAGAGTTCATCCTCCTTGGGATGCTCAAGTATGTCCCTCCTGGAAACTATTCCTAGATAATTTCCCTTTGCGTCCACCATCGGAACTGCCGCGACATCCTTGCTTGCCATTATCTTCATTGCATCGGAGACAGCAGCGGGAAGTTTCAGTGTGTATGGCTTCTTCGTCATGTACGTCTCTACAGTAAAGTTCATTTCTCTACCCTCTGGGGTTTCTGAGTGATAGAAATTCTAATTACTTTAATTTTATCATCCGAAGCCTCGGAGCGTACTGATTAATGCTTTTGACCATAGGGCTTCTGCCAGATGGAAGGAATAAAGGACACATATCTTTGTTCGGAGAAAAATGGAAATGGATGCCGCGCTAAGATCATCCCCTATGGATAAACTATTAATGAAGGCCTTAGATGATACATAGATGGACACGGACTTTCAGTACATAATAGTGGGTGCCGGAAGTACTGGGGCCAGTATATCATATTACCTATCAGAGATGACAAAGGATATTCTTCTCCTCGACAGGTCAGGGGCTGCACAAGGAATCACGG
>JBMFTY010000003.1:0-68301 GCA_049966795.1 Thermoplasmata archaeon | reverse complement strand
CTAGCTGTGCACTTATATACTTTTCACAATTCATCTCCTCCATAAATGTCGGAGCTTTCTTGCTTCTGTTTATGTAAAATCAATGCTGCCCTTGAAGAATTCCAACATCTCTTTCCTCTCATTTTCCCCATGGCATGTCAGGAAACCAATCCTTATTTGGCCAATGAGAGGATAATTCCTAGACATTTTCATTGAAATGTCCCGCGGATTATGGGTCATCCATGAAGCGCCCCACGATCTCCTTTCATCCCCTTCTGAAACCAAGAAAATTATTTAAATGCCGCATGACTTGCGCCTCAATGATGGGAAAAATGGGCATGAAGCCCTACGAGATCTATGAGATAAGGGACCTAACGCATGGTGAACAGGACAGCTTCAAGATAGCAAGCTTCAAGCTGAGGCCAGACGACGGGCAGAACTTCACCTTTAAACCTGGCCAGTTCGTCTCCCTCTTCATGAATCCAGAGGACAAGCTCTTCAGATCATACTCAATAGCTTCCTCCCCCCTTGATGGCCATCTGGAACTCATGATAGAGCTCATAAACGGCCGTTTCACAAGCCAGCTTGCCAAGATGAATGAAGGAAGCAGGATATACGTCACAGAACCGAGGGGGGCCTTCGTCTTCGATGAGGAAAGCGCCAACGGCTCGATATTTCTTGCGGCAGGCATAGGCATCGCTCCTTTCTTCTCGATGCTGAGGTATCTGAGGCAGAAGGGGATGGAAAGGGATATTTACTTATTTTACAGCGTGAAGCACAAGGATGACATAGTGAACAGGGAGGAGCTAGAGGGATTTGCTCAAAATGGTCTGAAGATCGTGTTCACTGTTACAAGAGACCCGGAGAATCCGACCTGGAAGGGGGAACACGGGAGGATAAATATTGATATGATAAAGAGGCATGTCCCCGATTTCAAGGGAAGGACGGTATATCTGTGCGGTGGAATAAAATTCGTGAAGGACCTTGTGGCGGAATTCATGGCGGAAGGCTTTAAGGATCAGGACATCAAAAGGGACATCTGGGGAGAATAAGAGAATAATAAAATAAAAAAATCAAAGGACCCGCTCACTTGTAGGTGAGCGAGTAGTATATTATGAACGAAGTTCCCACTGCTGTGTTGAGCGTCGGCGTTAAGCCAGCTGGATTCAGGGCAGTGCTGTAGTATAGGATTCCTATGGGCTGCGCGGTACCAACGTATATGCACAGCTCGGCGGCAATCTTCTCAGCCTCAAAGTAGAGCTGCGTTATTTGTGTTGCATTCGTTACCTCATTTGCCTGCTGGAGCAGATTCCACATCTCGGTTATGTTCTGCCACTGGGCTGCATACTGGGGATGCACAACCGGGCTGAACGTTGTCACCGTGCTGTTGTAGAAGATGCCATCAGGATACGTGTAGATACCGTATTCCTGGAGCATTGGTGCCACGAAGTCAGTCGGGTTAGGATAGTCGTCTATCCAGCCGAGGAAGTATATAGGCATCAGGTTATCTCCCGGTCCCACTGTGGTGTACTCCACGGTATATGAGAAAGGTATATCAACGGTCTGCATCTGTATCTTCCCGCCGCTCATCACTGAAAGCGCGTGCTCCCAGACTGAGTACATTTCATCCTGTGGTGGCTGGCCCTGGGAATTGAATGCGGGGAAGTTCCATGTTCCGTTGCTGTATCCCGACTGGTTGTAGTAGAACCTTGCTAAGGTAAGATTGTAGTTTATCGCATATTGCGATATATCGGATGGATAGTACTGTATGCCCTGCGGCAGGATGCCCGTTATCTGGTTCATGAAGTATTCCCCAGAGCTGTACTCTGCCACGTTGATGTAATAGCTGTAGTTGAAGGCATAGCTGAACGCCTTCCTTATGCTCAGATTATCGAAGAATCCGGGCCATATGTTTATCGAGGAATCGTATTGCTTTGCCCCACTGACATTTATGTTCATGTTGAATGCCCAGAAGAAGACGGACATCTCGGAAGCTGTTGCCGCTGCAATGACACCCTTCTTTATGAGTGCGAGAGCCTGAGGAGTGGCATCAGGCGGATATGCACCGGCAGCAAATTGCGCGGTTCCAGATGCAAGATCCTGCTGTGCCGTGGCCTCGTTCGTCAGGTACTCAAGCTCCACCTTGGGAATGAGGGCGGACCTGGCAGGAAGCTGTGAGCTCGTCTGGTTATAATACGGGTTCACTGTAAGAACAACGAGCTGGGCCGCTTCGTACAGTGAGAGCTGATACGGGCCGCTGCCCATGGTGTTGTATTCAAGGAACGTGTTGAAGCTTCCCTCAACACCGTACTGCTCAAAATTCTGGTAGGATGCGCTTGTGTTCTGTGGGAGGGTTGGCTGAGGAGCAGTATGGTTGTTTGCGACGAGCCATTTATAGTCCATCACGTATGAAGCTACAGGCCCCGCAAGAAGCTGGAGGAAGTAGGAAGCTGCGCCAAAGTTCTGCACCTGGTATGACTGGTTCAGAACCCCATAGCTCACTCCTGCATACGTTGCGGTGGTGTTAGGCAGCCAGGTTGGGGTTGACGGAAGAAGGTGGAACGTTACGGAATTCGTTGTGTTGTTCCACGTTATAGCGTGATGAATCCAGTAGAAGCTGAGGTTGAACGGGCCGTATATTGTGGGTGCAGGCAGGAGGGCATGTGCAACGATCCATCCGGGCGTTCCAGGATCGTTGGAGAAGAGAAGAGTCCTGAGCATTGATTCGTAAACATCGTATGCTGTAGCGTGGTCTCCGTTGGAGAACGTTGCGGAGCTGTTGATGTAGAACGTCCAGTTAAGGTAGTTGCTCGTCACCATGCCATTCTCCACGGACGGCACGTATTTTGCCACCACCGGGTGATACTGCGTCAGCGACGTTCCATTGTAATAGATAAGGGGCTCGTATATCTCATAAAGGACTTCGTATGAAACCGTGTCGTAAGCTATCGCTGGGTCCAGAGTCCTGGGTCCTCCAGGAACATATTCAGCATTCAGAAGGACATTCTTGTTTACCGCAGAAACAGTAGGCGGAGCACCTATTGTATAGTTCCCAACTGCCACTGTAAGCACGTAAGAGCCCGTAACGATGCTGCTGCCGCTCTGCGTGGTTGTAGTCAGGTTCACAGTGTGCAGTCCAGGCGTTGAGAATGTCAGGTTCACAGTTTCAGGCTTCTTTGTGTTGTTGTCGTTGATTATCTTGGAGCCGTTGTCTATGTTCCAGACGAATGACTTCACGGTGTATGCCACGTCGCCAGGAACTGGGGAGCCAACTGTGACTGGTATCCCTGCGAGGAGACCTGCGAATGTAAGGTTTATCCATCCTCCCGCGCTTATGGTTGCGTTACCGTTGGAGGACGATGCCTGTATGGCAATCGGGCCGTATATTGCCGCTGGATTTGGAGTCAAAGGCGGGTTCACAGTAATCTGAAGCAGAGAGGCGTTGCTTGTCGCTGTGGACGTTGAGTTAACCGCATACACTGAGACGAGATAGCTTCCAGGGGAACCATATGTGTGCGTCACCACACCGTTTCCGGATGTGAGGACGGACGTGGTCCCGTCACCGAAGTTCCATACCATCTTTGTCCATTTGAACGTTGAGGGAATGTTGGGCGTGAACGTTGTAGGAGTCCCTGCCTGCGTTGTCACTCCTGACGTTGTTATGGTTAGCGCAAGCGTTGTAGGTACTGGTTTCTTTGGTGTAGGTGGATGATAGCTCACCACAACTACTACTGCTGCGATGACTATTATCACAACCACAACAACTGCTATCCATTTAGCAGCTGAACTCCTCTTTGGCTGAGGAGGAGTAGGCTGTGGACTTTCTTGTTGTGTCATAAAACCTCAAAGCCTCTACACAAAATCCATACTTAAACATTTCCCACTTCCCTCGGATTATAGAGCCCTGCGCAAGATAATTCTCCAAATGAGGAGCGAGGTCAGAACCTCTCAGGAAAGAGCCTCCTGTATATGAGGAATTCAACGTATATCATCGGTGCCAGGGCAAACGTGGCTAGAACAACGTAAATCAGGCTCATTTCACCACCATATCTGAAGAAATTCTGGACGAATTGTATGTAGAAAACAATGTCCACGAACAGGCATAGGATTGCGTACCAGTATCTGGCCAAATCCTCTCTGGCCCACTGCCGCCAGCTCTTGCCAGGCTCCTCGATTGCACGCTTCCTTTCCTCACCTTCAAGCTTCTTCACGAACGTGGATTTGCTACCCTCCAGCTAATCTGCCCTCACTTCGCTGAGATTCTGGAGTGCTCCTGAATCAACTTTCTTTATCGCAATCAGTTGGCTCTCCGACTCAGCTATCTCCTTCGCGAAATGACACGCAACCATGTGTCCCTCCCTTACCTCCTCCAGCCTTGGTTCCTTTTGGGAGCATATTTCCTTGGCAAACCTGCACCTGGTGTGGAACCTGCATCCGGAGGGAGGGTTAGCGGGAGAAGGTACGTCCCCGCTTAGCACAATTCTGTTTCTCTTCCTCGTCGGATCAGGTATAGGTATCGCGCTCAGCAGCGCCTGAGTGTAGGGATGCACCGGATATTCGAAGAGGTCGTCTGTGGTTGCCTCCTCCACTATTTTTCCGAGGTACATCACCATTATTCTGTCGCTCACCGCTCTTATGACGGCGAGGTTGTGTGAGATGAAAAGATAAGTCATCCCATATCTTTTCTGAAGGTCCTTCAGAAGGTTGAGTATCTGCGCTTGAACAGAGACGTCAAGAGCGGAGGTTGGCTCGTCGAGCACTAGGAACTCAGGCCTTATTGAAATTGATCTCGCTATTGCTATCCTCTGCCTCTGCCCACCGCTGAATTCGTGCGGGAACCTGAACATGTGGTCTTCGTTTAGCCCCATTTCATATATGGTCTTAAGGACAAACTCTTCAGCCTTTCTCTTGTCAACCCTTGTCCTCTTCTCCTCCTGCAATTCCTCAGAAGGCAGGCCGTTTATGAGGATTGGTTCAGCAATGATGTCCTTGACCAGCATCCTCGGATCCAGCGAGGATACAGGGTCCTGGAACACTATCTGCACCTTCTTCCTGAACTGTTTCCTCAGTCTCTTGTTTCTGTAGATGTCCCTGCTCTTTGCCAGCCTGATGATCTCCTTCTCCTCTCTCTTTATCTCCGTGATTTTGTTCGTGGAGATTCTCGCGTAGAGGTCCTCGACCCTCCTGCTAAGGTCCGGGTCCGGCTTGAAGAAGAGGACGCCCGCGGTGGGTTCCACAAGGTCCAGGAGAAGTCTTCCGAGCGTGGTCTTGCCACACCCCGATTCTCCAACGAGTCCAACGGTTTCTCCCTTGTAAATCTTCACGTTCACGTCGTCCACCGCGTAGACGTAGCCAACGGTCCTTCCTGAAATCCCTCCTTTGATGGGGAAGTACTTCCTGATCCCTATTCCTTGAATGAGAACATCCTTCACTCTAGTTCACCCCCTTGCCGTAGAACAGGTGACAGGCCACCGTGTGTCCAGGAGACACCTCGATGGTCTCCGGCTTTTCCACACGGCATCTGTCGAAAACGAATGGGCACCTGGGATGGAATCTGCATCCCGCCGGAGGGTTGAGGAGGTTAGGTACATTCCCCGTTATGGACTTGAGAACTTTGTTGGGGTTGTCAACCCTCGGTATCGATTGGAGAAGGCCAATGGTGTACGGGTGCTTAGGATTCTTGAAAAGCTCTTCTGCTGACGCAGTCTCAACTATGTTCCCCGCGTACATCACTGCGACCCTGTTGCATGTTTCTGCTATTACCCCTAAATCATGAGTGATCAGAATTATCGAAGTTCCCAAGTTTTCTTGGAGGTTCCTGAGGAGGCGGAGTATCTGCGCCTGCACGGTCACATCTAGCGCTGTGGTGGGCTCATCTGCTATCAGAATCCTCGGATTATTTGCAAGCGCTATCGAAATCATCACCCTCTGAAGCATTCCGCCTGAGAGTTCGTGGGGATAGAGCTTCAGGACCCCGTATGCATTCGGTATCTCAACAGATTCCAGAAGGAACAGCGCTTCCCTTCTCCCCTCGAGGAGCAGGGGGTCATGAACTTTTCTCTTGAGCTGCTTCGACATCTTTATGAGGTTAACCTTCCTCGCCTCCTTCGAGAGAATCCTTATTATTTCCATCTGCTCCTCCTCGCTTATGTTCGAGAGAAGCTTTTCCTCAAGCCTATCAAGTTCTTCGGATCTTGAGAGCATGGATTCGTATCTCCCCCTGTGTCTTATGTAGTGAGAGGCCTCCTCGACCAGAAGTTCAAGGTGCCTCCTTATTGACTCCTTTCCTCCGTTTCCCCCTTTTATCCTTGCAAGCTCCCTTCCCAGATCATCGTCGCCGTTGTAGCTTATATCCCCCTTCTCCAGCATGCCCTTCAATTCGTCCAGATGCTCCGATGCCGCCCTTACAACCTTCAGCATACTTGTCTTGTTGTGGAGGAGAAGGGTTTCAACGATCTGGTCCTCCACCGTGTAAACGGGGTTCAGCGCGGCCATAGGCTCCTGGAATATCATTGATATGTACTTCCCCCTTATCTTGTTGAAGAAGTATTCGTTCCTCCTCATCACGCGGTAGAAATGCTTTACCCTTACCCTCTTCCCCTCTATTATCTTTGCTTCCTTGCTGACATCCTTCATGATGTTCAGATTCCCGAGAAAAACGTCTCCGCTCACTATCCTCCCCGGAGGATCTGGAATCAGTTTCATGATGCTGAAGGCAGTGACGGACTTCCCGCAACCCGTTTCTCCAACCAGGCCCAGCACCTCCCCCTGCCTCAGCTCAAATGAAACATCGTCAATCGCCTTGACCACGCCCTCGTAGATGAAGAACTGAGTCTTGAGATTCCTAACAACAAGTGCATTTTCCATAAGACCTACCTCCTCAGCCTGGGGTCCATCACGTCCCTGAGTCCATCACCCAGGAGGTTGAGGCTCACAACGAGAATCAGTATTGTTAATCCTGGGATGGTCACCGTCCACCAGTACTGCGTTATTGCAGGTAGCCCCCCTCCAAGTGAGGCAGCTAGACCTATCAGATTTCCCCACTCTGGCGTGTAGTATCCGGCAAAGCCCACACCAAGGTAAAAGAGCGCAGCCAGTGTCAATATGACGTTGCCGAAATCCAGGGAAATCTGAACGAATATTGGGTAAATGGAATTAGGGATCACATGCTTCACTATGGTTCTGAAGGAAGATGAACCGGCGGCAATTGAGGCCTCCACGTATTTCAGTTCCCTGACGGAGAGAACCTGTCCTCTCACTATCCTTGTGTAGGTGGGCCACCATATCAGCATAAGGGCTACGACCATTACGGTCAGACTCCTTCCCAATATCACAAGGAAGGCTATTGCGAGGACGAGGAATGGTATTGAGAGGAAGATGTCCGTGACCCTCATGATCACATCCCCGAGAACCCCTCCCTTGTATCCGGCTATGCTTCCGAGCAACGTTCCTATAAGCGCGCCGCTGAACACCACGATCGCTGCTACGCCAATGTCGATACGTGCGGCCTTAACGACTCCATTGAAAAGGTTGTACCCTTCGAAAGTTGTCCCAAACGGGAAGTGAAGCGATGGGGGTTGTGGGACGTTGTAGATGTAAATACCGTTGTACTGGAAAACCTGAGTGGTCTTCCACGGGTTCCCCCCAAGAGCTATTGGCCCGAATATGGCTACTAGGACATAGAATATCACCACGCCAAGACCGATTGTTGCGATCGGGCTTCTTGTGAAGAAGAAAAACGTTTTCTTGAATGATTCGTATCTGGCTCTCAGGCTCCTTGATAGACTACCGGCAACTTCTGAGCTCATTCAAGCCTCACCCTCGGATCCAGGTAGGAGTATATGATATCTACGATCAGGTTTGCCACAACTATAACTATAGTGAACACAAAAGTGGTTGCCATTATAGAAACCATGTCCCCTCCCACCGCCGCATAGAACAGCCACCTTCCCATGCCAGGCCAGCCGAAGACCGTCTCTGTCACAACAACGCCACCGAGCAGGCCGGCGAAGAAGAGGCCCATGACGGTCGTGGTGGCGCCAAGCGCATTCCTCCTCACGTGCTTCCTCACGACAAAGTATTCCGGAACACCCTTCGACCTTGCGGTCCTTATGAAGTCCTGATTCATCACTTCAAGCATGCTCGATCTCAGGAACCTTACTATGAGGCCGAATGACGTGAAGGCCACAGTGAGCGATGGCCAGAACAGTGTGTACAACCCGGCAAGGAAGGCGGACCAGTCTCCATATAGCAAAGTATCGACAAGAAGGAAGCCGGTGGGCCTGGTCAGTCCACTGACGGCCGTATTGACCCATGGTTCAAGAATGTTCGTGTGCGGGTAATAGTAATAAGAGGGAGGTATCTGGCCCACTCCGACAAGCCTCAGTTGCATGGGAAGGATGGAATTGGGACCGACGGCCATGAGAATAAGAAGCCCGAGCCAGAACACTGGGAGCGATACGCCAAGCATCGCGATGACCCTAGTGATCTGGTCAGTGAGCCTGTCCTTCTTCACAGCGCTGAAGACTCCTAGGGGAAGGCCCATGAGGAAAACGAGGAATGTTGCGAGAAGCGCAAGTTCCAGGGTTGGAGGGAACCTCCTCTGAAACTCCAGGAATACGGAAGTTCCAGCATCGAACACCTCCGTTGGAGCCAGATAGCCCCAGTTTCCCGTGAAAAGATTTCCCAGGTAGTAGAAATACTGCTCATATACTGGGAGGTTTAAGTGGAGCTGCTGTTTGACGATTGCAATGTGCTGTGGTGTCCTTATCCTTCCAAGATACCCGTCTATGAGGAGAGTGATGTTCGCGTGCGAAAGAGCAAATGTAATCAGTGTAACTCCGATAATGACAGGTATAAGAAGTATCAATCTTCTTATCACATAAACATACAGCTTCATTGGGGGTTCACTGACTTCCGTGAATCGGCTTCTTCTTAATAAAGATAATTATATTCCTGAATCCCTACAATACGAGCTCTCCTATCTTCTTGGGAAAAATGGACACCTCTGCTATGTCCCGGGCTCCAACGATGAACCTTACAAATCTTTCAATCCCAATTCCGAACCCAGATGACGGGCTAAGACCAACCTTGGAGGCTGCCAGTAGGAGTGAGAATTCCTCCTCCCTCTGACCCTTCTTCCTTATCCTCTCTCTGATCTTCTCGTATTGAAACTCTCTTTCTCCGCCGCTTATGGCTTCGCCGAAACCATAAGGATAAATCAGGTCCATGTCCCTGAGGAACCCGGAATCCTCAATCTCCCTGTCGTAGAATTCCCTCTCTGGCAGCGGGATGTCCACAATCCAGAAGGGGGCCTTCGCAAGGCGGCTCAGCTCATCCTCGAAGCTCTTCCCAAACCTTTCGAAAGCCTCACTATAGCTGACCCTCTTGAAGGGGACCGGGAAGGGTCGGATGCGAGGGTTGAGGCGGGACCTATCAACTTTCTTCAGCACATCCTCTATGGCCCTGTTAATCATCCCCTCAGCCAGCCTCATCACATATTCCCTTGGTTTCCCCCTCACCTCAAGGTCGAGCTGCGTGAATTCTGCCAGATGCCTGCCCGTTTTGGCTCTCTCGATTGGCTCAATCCTTATGTTAGGAGAGAAGGAGTATATCCTGTCAAAATACGTCAGCGCAAGTTGCTTGTGGAAGATCATAGATTTGGTGAGTCTGTATCTGTGGCCGTAGTAGTCTATTACCGGGTCTCCAACGGGATGATTCAAGGGGTCAGAGATGGGACTGATGATCACAGGATTTATCTCCACAAATCCCCTCCTGTCAAGGTACGCTTTCATGGAAGCCCTGACTATCGTGTTCACAACCACTCCGGTCTTCAGTGTTTCCGGATCCCTGTTGAAGAATTCTGCAACAGGCTTTGGTAGGTTTTCCTGAAACATACTGCTTTCATCATGATCAAGGTATAAAATTAACGTTTGAAAAATTTGCAATTTGAAGTCAAAATGTTATATATATGAAGTAAATATTAACAACATGAAGGAAATTGATGATATTGATTTACAAATTTTAGAGTATCTGAAAACGAGGGGGAGGGAGAAGGTTACCGCTATATCAGACTCCCTAGGAATAAATAGGGTCACCGTTGCTGAGAGGATTGAAAAACTTCTCAGACTCGGTGTCATAAGGAACTTCACCGTAAGCGTTAATTACGAGGCGATAGGCCAGCAGGTTCTTGCCTTCGTTTTAATCTCGTACAAGAAGAATGAGGAGCTTTCTCAGGAGAAGCTTGCAGCAGCAATATCGAAGATAG
The DNA here is from genome assembly GCA_049966795.1 of Thermoplasmata archaeon. Classification (GTDB taxonomy): domain Archaea; phylum Thermoplasmatota; class Thermoplasmata; order Thermoplasmatales. The sequence goes on along the minus strand of JBMFTY010000003.1, from coordinate 58,055 downwards.
AGGGTGTTGACGAGGTCTACATTATGGCCGGGGAGTTCGATATTCTTGTGAAAGTGAGAGCGAAGAGCATAAGGGAGCTCGGAGAGAAGGTTGTGAACAAGATAAGATCCTATCCAGGCGTTGAAACCACGATATCCCACGTGGTCTTTCAAACAGTCAAGGACTGAAATTCTTTATCACGTTCCTGAATGCCAGGGGGAAAGTCAGGGGTGAGGTTGCAAGGAGATAGAGGAATGCCTTTGAGGGGTAGTCCACGTCCCCCACATTATTTATCCCGTTGATGCTTCTTTTAACGAAAGGGACCCATAATCCGTAGTACCTTTCCACAGAGTCAAGAATGTTTCTGAGCTTCAGGGCCCTGTTCACCTCCCCGCCGAAACCCCTCAGGAGCCTTCTTCCGTATTCCTTTACATCACCTCCGTCTGAAATGGAAGCGGCGAGAACCCCTCCAGAAACGAGGGAACCGTACAGACCTCCTCCGGTTGTTGCCTTGTTCATTCCGGCGGCATCTCCCACAAGGAAGCAGTTTCCCGAGCCTGGGGTTACGTTTCCAATGGGTATCACCCCACCTCTTTTTCTTATTACTTCTCCCTTTGCAAGAGCATTGACGATCTCGAGGGAGCCCCCGCCGGATGCCCCGATCTCCGTTTCTCCACCATGGGGAATCTCCCATGCGAAGAAATCGGGAAGCTTGCTCCTATCAAGGAATATTTTGACGGAGTCCGTTTTTCCCCTCAGATCATATTGAATGGACCTCAATAGCTTAGGCTTGGGAAATCCGAGGAATCGTCTTACTGCGCTAGTTGGGCCGTCTGCGCCTATCACGTATTTGGACCTCACTATCTCGGAGGAGCCGCCCCTTCTGAGGTGCGAGGCAACGCTCCCATTTTCTTGCCTGAGGCCTATCAGCATCGTTCTCCTGTCCAGCGTTGCACCCTCCGACAGGGCACTCTCCGCCAGTTTTCTATCCAGAGAAATCCTGTCGAGAACGAACATCCTTTCCGATCTTAGCGTGAACGAGCCCGATGGAGTGAAGACAGTCGCGGATAACGGTCTATCAATCACTAGGTCATCCCCAACTATTTCCACCACCCTCCTGTCAACTAGGCCGGAACAATGATTCGGGATCCCTATCTCCTCCTTCAGGTCCACGATCCTCACCGAGAATCCCATGCGGGCCAGCAAGGCCGAAACATGGGATCCGGAGGGCCCGGCCCCAATGACCAAAAAATCGAGCACGGCTGCCTAATCAAAATTTAAGTATTAAAATTGAATGGACGAGAAAAGGTGCAACAATGGCTCGGATGCATACCAGAAAGCGTGGAAAAGCTGGGTCAAAACGTCCCCTGAGAGAGGGAAAACCAAACTGGGTTAGCATAGGAAAGGAAGAGTTAGAGCAACTCGTTATCAAATTGAGAAATGAAGGTTTCACAAAATCCAGGATAGGGATGATTCTTAGGGATCAGTACGGAATCCCGAAGGTGAAAGAGGTTGCAGGGGAAAGGATGTCCAAGATACTTGAAAGGGGGAATTTGAAGGATCAGGTTCCTGAAGACCTTGCGGCCCTCGTGGAAAAGGCATCGAGCCTGATCAAGCACCTGGCATCTAACCCCAAGGACCTTAAAAACAGGAGGGGTCTCGAACTGATAGAGGCGAAGATCAAGAGGCTTTCCGACTACTATAAGAGGAAGAACTTGCTGCAGCCTAGCTGGTCATATGTAAGGGCAGAGCAAGAGATAACGGCCAGATGATAGCTGTAACAGAAAACTACGACGAAGAACTGGGAAAGGCGGCAAAGCTAATCGAAGAGGGAAGCTTCTTCAGGGTTTTCTCCCATTATGACGCGGACGGCGTTGCTTCAGCCGTAATAATATCGCAGACCCTAAGACGCCTGAACAAGGATTTTCATCTTTCGTTCCTCCGGTCAATGGATGGGGACTCAATCAGGGAGGCCGGGGACTCGATTCTCATCCTGAGCGACCTGGGATCGGATGTGCCTCCGCTGCCCAATGCGAAGGGGGTGATAGTGGACCATCACATGTTCTCTTCACCCGGACCCCTGACAAACCTGAATCCAAGGAAGTTCGGCTACGATGGTACAAGGGAAGCGTGTTCCAGCACTGTCGCATTCCTCCTTTCCCTAAGGATAGACCAGTCCAACGAAGACCTGTTTCCCGCGTTTATAGCAGGGGTCATAGGGGACAAGCAAAACATAGGAGGGTTTCAGGGGATAAATTCAGCCTTAGTTTCCAGCCTGAAACAGAAATATCCCGCGACCAAGGATATAGCGCTTGTCGGAAGATCAATTTCAGAAGGGATCTACCTGTCAATAGACCCATATTTCATCGGGCTAAGCGGTAACATGGAGGCTTCCAGGTTCTTCGTGGAAGGGTTGGGAATAGACCCTGATGCCCCTGTCTTAAATCTCAAGACTGACGAGAAGGAAAAGGTGGTGGAAGCCCTTACAATGAAGCTCATAGAACAGGATGTGTCCCGCGAAGGGTATGAAACTCTCGTATCTGACATATTCAATTTCCCGGAGATAAGGATGTCAAGCAACCTTCTTTTTGAATACATGGATGCTTCGGGCAGGAACGGAAGGATGGGGCTGCCTGTATCCTGGTTCCTGGGAAATGATGAAGCTGTAGAGGAGATGAACTCCATTTTCTCAAAATTCCGGGAAGAAACCCTTGAGCAGATCGACAAATCCTCAAAGCTGCTCAAGGACATTGGAAAGGTTATGACAACTTATGTTGACAACCCATTCCTTGCCGGAGTGACGGCGAGCACACTAGCAATATACGTTTCCAAAGTCAGGAAGCCCGTTGTCGCGATGTACAGAAACAAAGAATACAAGATATCTGGGAGGGCAACCAAGGACCAGGTCGCTGCTGGGGTTGATCTTTCCAAAGCCATAGGAACGGCTGCGAAGGAAGTGGGTGGTCATGGGGGAGGCCATGACATAGCCGCAGGCGGGGAGATCCCCTTCGGGAAGGAGGATGAATTTCTCGGAATAGTGAACAGGATCGTGGGTGAGCAGGTTGGAGCTGCCAAGGGGACATCCAAGGTATGAGAGCCTCGTACGGAGGGAGAGGCTGATCGATTTTTACAAAAGAGGAATAGTCACGATATCGGGCCTTATATCCCATGGGAGGGGGGAAGCTTTTGACTACATCATCGGTGAAAAAACGCAGCCTTTCGCCTACGAGGCAGAAAAGGCTGCCCTGGACAAAATTCTCAGATCCAGTAAGCCAGTGCTATCAGTGAACGGTAACGTTGCAGCCCTTGCGGGGGAGGAAATAGTTGAGTTTGCCAGGAAATACGGGGTCACTGTTGAGGCCAACATATTCTACTGGTCTGAGGAGAGGATGAAGCTCATAGTGGATCACTTCAAATCTCTGGGACTTGACATCCTGGGGCTCAACCAGGATGCATCCATTCCCGGTCTTGAGAGCAACAGGGGGAAATGCGAATCCAAAGGAATATTCAGCGCAGACACAGTCTTAATTCCCCTTGAGGACGGGGACAGGGCTGAAGCCCTCAGGAGGATGGGCAAGTTCATCATAGCGATCGATCTCAACCCCCTCTCGAGAACCTCGAGATACGGGGACATCACGATAATGGATGACGTGCAGCGCGTCTTCAGGAATTTCAATGCAATGAATAAGGAGGAATTCTCAGGCTCTTCCCTTCACTACAACAATAGGGAGAACACGACGAGGGCTATAGGGTTCATCGGCGAGCGACTTTCAAAAATGAAAGAGTGGCCCGACCTATGATCTTCCCTTGAGGTAGCTTATTATCTTCCTGGTCCCGTTGAACTCCGTCTCTGAATACTGGCTGATCCTCACTACCTTCAGGTCTATGCCTCTCTTCTTTGCCTCCCTTACTATCTCCTCGCTATCAAAGTCCTGATCGTAACCCAAGGCAACAATATCAGGCTTCACTATTGGCAGAATGTCATATATGTTCCCCTCAAGGCCCAAAATCGCCTTATCCACGGGTTTGAGGGCTTCAACCATCTTCACCCTGATGTTCTCCGGTATCAGGGGAAGGCGTTTCATCTTCTCAGCCACGGAGTCCCTCGCAACAACCACAATCAGCTCATCTCCAAGCTTCTTTGATTCCGTTAGATAATACACATGTCCCGGGTGAAGTATGTCGAAAACTCCAGTGGCTAGAACTCTTGTCATTGGTTCCGTATGCGGGATGACTATTTCACCTTAATGTCCTTCTCGAGCCTTACAGCGTTCCTTGAACCTTCATATGGAATTGTGTAATACCCTTCCACTATTCCCTTTACAAGGTAGCCTCTCTTCAGGTACATCCTGAGGGCCCTCTCGTTCTTCTCAAAAGTCTCGAGGACAATCTTCTCGCATCCCCTGTCCCGCGCCTCATTCTCCATTGCATCCATCAGCTTCCTGCCTAGCCCGCTTCCCTGAAACACAGGATCAACGGCGATGCTCTCCACATGGGCAATTTTACCCTTCCTGCTGAAAAAAAGAGAGGAGTATCCGGCGACCCTCCCATCAACCTCAAGGATGAAAGTCACGGAATTTTCGAAGGTGAGCATATTCTCGATCTCTCCCCTGCTGTACGCATGAACACCGAAGGCCCTGCACTCAATGGATTGGACGGCCTCGATGTCAAGAATTGATCCCCTTCGCACAATGATGTCAGAAGTCGTCGTCATCGTCCTCATCGTCGTCATCGTCCGGCCTTCTCCTTATGGACATGGAACCGATCACCCCGAGGGGGAATTGGAATCACTTTATTAAAACATTTCTTATTTTTTCACCGCAGTTAATAAAGGATTAATACGAAGGAAAGATGATTTATCCATGGACGAGGGAATCATAACATGCCCGAGATGCGGGGCAGAGATACCGGTCACAGATGCTCTTAGGGAATCAGTAAGGAAGGAAATGGAGGAGGAGTATCGCAGGAAGATGAGAGAGGAAGTTGATAGAAGGCTCAAGATCGAGATTGAGAAAAGGGAAGAGGAGCTGGGAGAGAAGTATAAGATCATTGAGGAGCAGCTAGAGGTGAAGAGCCGGAGGCTAGAAGATGCCATGAAAAGGGAGAGCGAGGAGAGAAAGAGGCGGCTGGAACTGGAACAGGCTATGCAGGAACAGAAATTGGAGATAGAGAGGAGGGTTGAAGAGGAAAGGAGGAGAATAGAGGATGCAACAAGGAAAAGGCTGGAAGATGAGTTCAACCTGAAGAGCAGGGAAATGCAGGAGAAGAACGAGGACCTGGTGCGCAAGGTTCAGGAGCTTCAGAGAAAGCTGGAACAGGGTTCACAGCAGCTGCAGGGGGAGGCGCTTGAGATAGAGCTTGAAGAGTTTCTCAGGAACGCGTTCCCAATGGATATTATTGAGCCAGTTAAGGTGGGAACGAAGGGACCTGACATCATACACCGGGTCAAATCGCCCGCAGGTTTTGACGCGGGTTCCATCGCCTGGGAGGCTAAGAGGACGAAGGACTGGAAGGACGAGTGGATAGGGAAGCTGAAGGATGACCTTCTGAATTACAAGGCTGAGGTGGGAATAATAGTGTCAAGGACCATGCCCAGGGACATGGGATCCTTCGGGATGAAGGACGGAATCCTTGTCACGAATTTTGAAAGTGCGGTCCCGCTTGCGCATATAATCAGGTCCAATCTCATCGAGATAGCGAGGCAGAAGAGGATAGGGCAGAGCACCGACGAATCCAAAGATATACTATACAGATACTTCACCAGCCCGCAGTTCAGGCAGAGGATAGAGAGTGTCGTCGGTTCAATAAGGAAGATGAAGGAAGACCTTGACGCGGAAAAGAGGGCAATGGAGAGGCTCTGGGCAAAGAGGGCAAAGGAGATAGAGAGGGCTGAGATCGGTGTCACCTCGATGTTTGGAGAGCTTCAGGGGATCGTGGGGCCAACACTTCAGGACATAAAGGAGCTTGGTTTCCCCGATGAAGGGGGAGAATAGCCTATCTCTTGTCTCCGAGGCCAGCGAGGTATCCTCCGAACCCGACTCCCCAGAGAAGGAACGGGTAGACGATGAGCCTTTCCCACCCTCCCCTTCCGATGACTGGAGCATGAAACACGAGGTAAAACACGATGGCCACATACGACAGGATCCCAAGGATGATTGAAATGAATGTCATTGCCCCACTTTCAAACCTATAGGCGTAAATCGCGGTCAGCGGGCCAACTATGAAGGTGAAATATGAAACGTAAGAGTGAATCACCCCGAAGTTTTCGTTGAAGACCCCAACGAGCAGTGCACCCAGGCCTGTCATGGCGATCAGCGCTGTGAACACAGAAGACCTGAAACCTCTGTGAATGAAGAAGGAATCCGCCATCACCGCGAGGCCGAGTGCGGAGATGGATGCGTTGAAGTATGGTCCGGTCGGTCCGACCCCAAGGTCGCTTATATAGTTTCCTGAGACGCTGTAGCCTGAATACATAGCCTCGGTCACGAAAAGCATTATCACAAACTGCACAGTAGCAAGGAAGAGAATGATTCCGGCAACACTCAGGCTCCTTCTCGATGCAATCTTTGCCATGGGAAATATATTGAATATGCTGTTAATTAAATTACCTCACCGCCCGAACCCATGCATGATAGGTCCGACCACGAGGAAGCTCAAGAGCACAATCAGAACTACCAGTGCGCACAAAAAGGCATAGAGCTTGTCATCATCCACTATGAACATCAGCACTGTCAACATTGCCCTGACGACGGGAACGAAAATGAGTATCGTGATCCCTATGCTCATGAGTGCAAGGGGGAAGTCTCTTGTTACATCGATCATTGACGTGAATTTTAAAAGACTGAAATTCAGCTGGGCCACGGAAATTATGTAAGACATGGAGCAGGAGAACGTCCACTCTATCACAAAGGAGAGCACCAGGCCAGCGACAACGAAGGCAACACCAGCAGTGACACCGTAAAGAAGCACGGATCTTATGACCTTCCTGACGTTCACCTGAACCAAGTCACCAAACCTCCCTTCAAGAGCATCTCCACTCCCACTGCTAGAAGGACTAGAATCAGAACGGTCTTTGCTATGGGGGTTCTCACCCTATTCAGCAATTTCCTGCCCACGATTGATCCAGGAAGGATACCTAGAATCACCGGCGCTACGATGGGGGGAAATATGAACCCTGATGAAAACAGGATCCCAGCGCTCGTTGCGGCCGTAACGCCAAGCATGAAATTGCTTGTAGCCGCTGAAACTTTGAACGGGATTTTCATGACGGAGTTCATAGCGAGGGAATTGAAAACCCCACCCCCAACGCCAAGCAGGCCCGAAATAATTCCTGCGCCAAACATGGCTGTCATTCCTTCGGCAACCCTGTGGGGATGGTATTCCACCTCCCTGTTCTGTATAGGATCAAGATATTTCGATCCCAGTTTTAGCCTCTCCGTGAAACCTTGGGCCGGGACTGTCGAGATGGTATCCGTGGTAACGCCACCTCTGATCAGGTCAACTGCGCAGAAAAGCAGGACGCAACCGAACGCGAGGTAGAGAATCCAGTCAATGTGCATTCTCGAGAGGGTTATCGTAGTAAGAGTTCCGATTATGGCCCCTGCAGTTATTGTGATGAGGAGCAATGTGCCGACCCTGTAGTTTGCAGGGGAGCCCCTGTTGAACGATGTGATTCCTGCACCGCAGGACGTTGCTATTACGCCGATCAGGCTCGCGCCTATGGCATAAACGGGCGGGACACCAAAGAGAGTTACCACGGGTGAGATCACTATGCCCCCACCAATTCCAACGAGGGCTCCCAGGCAGCCCGCCCCGAAGGCGATGAGGAGCACGAGAAAGAAGTAATCAAGAAATGAAAGTGGAAACATTGAGCACCTCTCTAAAAGCGAAGTCGATACCCGGTTGAGCCAAGGCTACTAGGCTCCTCACAGTGGAGCGAAAGCGGGAGGTTTTGAACACTTTCCCTTACCATCTCGAGGACCTCATCATTAAGGTACATTGAAAAGGAGGAACAGCTAGGCCGTTCCCGTGCTGAGAAATCTCCCCGGAAGAAGAAAATCGACATCCTGTAAAAAAACTTTCACTTCATATAAACGATTAACCTTACCGGTTAAGGGGGCTAAAAGGTAGCGATGAACAGATAAAAAATTGAATCCGCAGAACATATATTCAACGTCAGGGAAGAATGAATAACGATTTATCGGGATTCACGTTAAGGAAATATGGAGAGAAGTGAATTTCAGACCTCACTTGGAAGGATATCTTTCCTTGAGCGCAAAGGAAAATACCCTGCCATATTTCTCCACGGTCTGGGCGGAACGGGAAACTCCTGGATCAAGCTTCAGAGGTACCTCAGCGAGGATTTGGCTCTATATTTCCTGGACCTTTTAGGCCACGGCAGATCTTCAAAACCCGAGACAGAATACACTATATCCCTTCAAGAGGCAGCACTGAGGGAGTTCATCTTGGGTATGGGATTCGAGAGATTTTCCTTGATCGGCAATTCATACGGTGGCTGGATCTCGCTCAGATTTGCAGTTGATATCCTCGAGCCGGAGAAGATCGTTCTTGAGGACAGTGCAGGCATAAACAGAACTTTTGGGGAACTGGATGTCGGGGAGAGGGAGGTCCTGATAAGAAGAATTATGGCCTCAAACAGAATGAACGAGGAGCGAGTGATAAGAAGCATCGTGGTAAACAACGCTGATCCAAAATGGAAATTGAAGGTGGAGGAACTTCAGTCGTTGAAAAGCAGGACCCTGATTCTATGGGGAGGGAGGGACAGCGTTATACCTAGGGAAAACGGTCTAAGATTTAAGGAGCTCATCCCGAACAGCACATACGTTGAAATCAGTGATGGGGGGCATGTGCCCCATGTTACACACCCGGAACACGTTGGAAGAATTTTGAACGATTTTTTGCTTTCCTGATTTCTGGATTTCCAGAAATCTTTTTAATCAAGAATCACATCACTCTATATGGCAGCAGACAAAAAGAAGGAAGAGGACGAGGACAGAGAGAACATATCAATAAAGGGAATACAGAAAAACCTGTACGAGAGGATGAAAACCCTGGCAAGGGAAACTGGGAGGACGGTTGGGGAGGTAACAAATGACGCATACAAGCTCGCACTAGCGGCAGCCACGGAGACAAGAAAGGTTGGCCAGGAGTTCTTTCAGGGGCTCTCTGAGGGGAGAGTGGCCATGATACGCGACCTGAAATCCCTGGAGATAACCGGGCCGGAGCTAAGGGGATACAACAAGAAGGTCGCCTTCAGGAACATCGAAAAGCTCTCACTAGTGGATGTCAGCGAGAAGGATTTCGAGGAGCTTGTGGATTCCATAGTCAACGTGAAGACCCTTTCCATCCCGAAGGATATTCCCAAATTCAAGGTGCTTGAGAAACTGAGGTTCGTGGACGAGATAAAGGTAGTGTGACCTCTATTCCAAGAGGCGCCGGATCATTCTTCCCGTGGCATGGAAAGATTAATTCCATAATACTGGATTAGCGGCAAATGAATGATCTGGCCCTGCTGTATATCATTCTCATCCTGCTAGCCTCCCTCTTCGCGGGCGTCTTAGGATCGCTGGCAGGACTTGGAGGCGGGGTCCTTATCGTACCTTTCTTAACACTATTTTTCAGGGTACCAATCTCTCTTGCTATAGGTGCATCAATAATCTCGGTGATAGCAACGTCCAGCGGGGCAGCATCCGCATACGTGAAGGACAGGATATCGAACATAAGGGTCGGCACTTTTCTCGTGCTATTCACGACTACGGGCGCGATTGCGGGCGCAGTTCTGGAGCATGTCACTCCAGTGAGGATCGTTTACATCACATTTGGCATCGTCCTCCTTATCTCCCTTCTTCCTTTCATAAGAAAGATGGGTGAGGAAACTCAGGAAGGGGTGAAGAACTCCCCGCTTGCGGAGAAGCTATCGCTCAACGGCAGCTACTACGATCCCAACGTGAAGAAGGAGGTGAAATACAATGTCACCGGGCTAACGGGCGGATCGACGGTGATGTTCATTGCAGGCCTCCTCTCCGGCTTGCTTGGAATAGGGTCAGGGGTCTTCAAGGTCATAGCTCTTGACGAGTTCATGAAGCTTCCGATAAAGGTTTCCACCACCACCTCAAACTTTATGATAGGAATCACTGCGGCCGCAAGTGCAGGGATATATTTCTTCAATGGCGACGTGAATCCTTTCATCTCGGCGCCAGTGGCAATAGGTGTTCTGGCCGGCGCAATCCTGGGGACTAGACTCTTAGTGAAGATAAGAAGTACAACAGTCAGGAAGGTTTTTGCTGTTATTGTTGTGGCGGTTGCGGTAGAGATGCTTCTCAACGGGGTGGGAATACGCGTGTAGAGGAGGAAGAAGAGGAGGAGGAAGAGGAAGTAAGGGTCATTGAGGAGAAGAAGGAGAAGGAGGAAGCCCTATCCTCTAAGATCCTTTCCCAGTACCTGATATGGAGCGTAATAATCTCCGTCTCAATAATTGTGTTCGGCACCCTGGAATTTCTCGCAACGGGTTCGAGCGGATACGTGAATCTTCCCGTGCTCACCCTGATAAGAAGCGGCGGACTGAACACGCAGGTGTTTCCGCACTATCCAGCTGCGATAGGCATTGGAGTTCTGAGCGTGAGACCGTTTGCGATAATACAGCTTGGAATCCTGCTCCTCATAATCTCCCCCATAGGGAGGATGTTCCTGCAGATTTTCATATACGTCAGGGAGAGGGACAGGAATTTCGTAGCAATTGCAACCGCTGTCTTTGCGATACTTGTCGTTTCCCTGTACATTTCCAGGTTTTTTAGGTGAGCGCTATATCTTTTTTCCGTAGATGGAGATGATGCTTCTCATTCCCTGGCTAGTATAGAATTTGTGGGCAAGCAGGTTCTCCGTGGGGAATTCCACCGTTATCATGCCGCATCCCTTCGATCTTTCCTTCTCTATCAGCGAGTTTACAAGCTTCTTCCCCAGGCCTGTCTTCCTGTATTCCGGTAGAACGTATATTTCCGTGACCCTCAGTTCCTTGAGAGGCTCGTAGAAGTGGCGTTCCACGATCTCCCCCATGATCATTCCCACGATCTTGCCCCCTGCCTCCGCCACAAGGACGTCTCTTGTGTCCAGGCGGATGGCGCTGCTCAGGTATTCTAGGACCCTCTCCTCTAGATCACTGGTCACGATGAAAAGAGGATCGTGCTCAGAATTGAATTTCTTCAGGCGCACAACCAGATTTGTAGCGTCTTTCAGGTCCTCCTCCTTGAGGTCCCTTATCTTTACCTCGGTCATATCTCACTCACACTCCTTATCAATTTCATGCCAATCATCTTTTCTATGATCAGCCTGTTAGCGCTTATTATCTCCTTTGCCCTCTCCAGGAATTCCTCCCTGCTCATCCTCACCCTGGCCAGGCCTTCCTTGACCCCCGAGTTCCCGATAGCCGCCGCGACGCGTGGGAACACCTCCCATTCTTCCATCGTCGGTATTATGTACTGATCGCTTATTCCCTTCTCCTCCGCAAACCTTGCAAGTTCCCTTGCAGCCTCCACTATCATCCTCTCATTTATCTTGGTTACGCGGGCATCCAGCGCGCCCCTGAACACTCCCGGGAAAACGAGGCTGTTGTTAACCTGGTTTGGAAAGTCCGACCTGCCTGTTGCCACGATCTCCGCTCCATTTTCCTTCGCTTCGTTGGGCCATATCTCCGGTATTGGATTTGCGAGAGCGAATATGATTGCCCTCTTTTCCATCCTCCTCACCCATTCTCCCTTTATTACCCCAGGCCCCTGTTTTGAAGCCGCGACCACTGCGTCAGCCCCCTCCATCGCCTCCGCGATGTCCCCCTTTCTCCTCTGGCCGTTCGTCTTAAGGGCGAGGTTGTACTTCCAGGGGTTGTTCTTCATCAGCGTATCCATATCCTCCCTCTCAGGGTGAAGGATCCCATGGGAATCCACCATCGTGATATTTTTCAGGTCAAAGCCAGCGTGCGATAGGAGGTTTACGGTTGCTATGTTTGCCGCACCCGAACCCACGACCACAATCTTCGTATCGCTCTCCTTCCTTCCTGTCAATTTCAGGGCATTGATGAGACCGGCGAGCGTTGCGCCCGCAGTTCCAAGCTGGTCATCATGCCATACAGGTATTTTCATCGACTCCCTCAGCTTCTCCAGAAGGTAGAAGCATTTCGGAGACTCTATGTCCTCAAGATTTATTCCCCCGAACGCCGGTTCCAGCGCCTGAACGACGCTGATGATCTGCTCCCTCTCATGTACGTTTATAGGTATGGGAATCGCGTCCACGCCGCCAAGATACTTGAAGATCAGACCCTTCCCTTCCATAACTGGAAGAGAGGCCTCTGGCCCAACGTTCCCTAGTCCGAGAACGCGTGTTCCATCCGTGACTATCGCAACTGAGTTCCACCTCCAAGTCATCTCAAACGATAGGTCCGTGTTTTTCGAAATTTCCTTTGATACTGCGGCAACGCCGGGAGTATACCAGACTGAAAAATCATCCAGACTTGTAACAGGGACCTTTGGGATGGTCTGAATCTTCCCCAAGAATTCCCTGGCGTACTTTATAGCCAAAGTGGAATACCTCTCACTACCAGACTCCCCTTCATTCCTCATAACAGGGTATTGCATGCGCAATGTTAAACTTTGTTAGAATGTGTTCAGGCGCTATACCCAAGGCCAAATTTCCCTCATTTCCCCGTGAGGCATCCTTGGGAAAGTATTTACATCCCCTTTTAAATAGGGGTACAATGACTGACCTTAGGGACAGCGTCGTTGAAGATAGAGGGATAATAAAGAAGATACAGCTAATATTCCCAGGTTATCACGGCTACAGGGTAAACGAGGACCTTCGGGATGCGGACGTGATACTGAAGGACGAGCTTTACAAAAGGATGCTGAACTGCATATCCAAGCTCAAGGAGGCGGAGCAGGCTCTTGTGAGGAATGGCATCTTCAAGAACTTGGATTATTTCGGCTCACTAAGATCGAAGATGCAGACTGCAGCGGAGGCCGTGAAGCACCACGCTGCCGGCTACACAGGTATTTCCCCTCCCGTGAGGGTTGATGCAAAGAAGATCTCTTCCCTCTATGACCTTGACATGAAGATTTTCGAGAAGATCCAGGGGATTGAAGGTGCAGTGGATTCCCTTCTGAAGTCATGCGTCTCTGGAAACGGGGATTTCTCAGGGTTGACCATGATTCAGGCGCTTGTTGATGAAATAACATCGCTGAACACCAGCAGGGATACCTTGCTCTACGGGGGTGTTTAGATGGCTCTAGGTGGAAAGCAGAAAGATATTCCCTCCAAGGGGGGAAGTCTCTTCGGTTCTACCACTTTTGAGTGGGAAGATCAGTACAAGCAGGGAAACATAATGTGGAAGGTCCCTAGGTTGATCAGGCTGAACGACAACGTGGTCGTGAGGGAAGATGAGACCGCAGTGTTCTTCAGGGATGGGAAGGCGATCTGGTACATTGACAGGCCTGGGAGATACGCTCTCACGGACCTGAATGCTCCCATAGTGGGTGGGCTCGTTAAAGTTCTCTCCGGGGTTCAGCAGCAGGCATACGTGTACTACCTCCAGAGAAGGATCATAGATGGAAAGTTCGGTTCGAAGGAACCCTACGCTTTCAGGGACAAGGATTTCGATGTCGTCATGCTAAGACTTTTCGGGGAAATGAGGTACAGGATATCAGATCCGTCCATATTTGTCAACCAGTTCGTTGGTACATTCAATGCGGAGACGAGCGCGGACGTGGAAGATAGGATAAGGGACCAGATCGTTCTTCTCATTTACAACGTCCTGGGGAAGATGAAGGATCAGGGTATCTCCGTTCTGGACCTTCCCTCTAACCTTATGAACATTGAGGAGGCTGTCCTGGCGCTTTCTAAGGGGGCATTCGACCAGTACGGGATCGAGATAAACAAAATCTCTGGTCTCAGTATCTCACTACCCGAGGAAGTTCAGAAGGCCGTCGATACGAGATCGAGCATGAAGGTCGTAGGTGCAAACTACCTCCAGTTCCAGGCTGGCAAGGCGATGGAGGATGCCGCGAAGAATCCTAGTGGCGGGGCATCCGCGGGTCTGGGTCTAGGGATGGGTATCGGCGCAGGAGGGGGGATGGCATATCCCATGGCGAGCAACATCATGCAGGGTATGACGCAGCCCCAGGAAAGGAAGACAAAGAAATGCCCGAGGTGCCAGAGCGACGTTGACGAAAACGCAAGATTCTGTCCATCATGCGGCTACGACTTCAGAAGCTCGGAGACGATGAAGTGCCCGTACTGCGGGAAGGACATACCTAAGAATTCGAAATTCTGTCCTGAATGCGGGAAGGCCATCGCCCAGAAGTGCAGCAAATGCGGCTCAGACATCCCCCCTGGGGCGAAATTCTGCCCCAACTGTGGTGAGAAGGTGAGCTGATGTACTGCAGGAAATGCGGAGCGGAAATTCCGGACGATTCAGTATTCTGCCCAAAATGCGGTGCCAGGCAGGATTCCCAAACTGCATCTCCTGACCAGACAGCTGGAGGCCAGGTGGAGGTGCTCAAGGAAATGAAATGCCCGAGCTGCGGTGCTCCCCTGAATCCTGCCGAGGGGGAAGCCATGGTCGTGTGCAGCTACTGCGGCACATCCGTTTCCCTCGGTTCCCTCGGCTGGTCGAGGGTCAAGAAGCATTTCATTCTGGACCTCAAGGTTGCGATGAAGGAGCAGGCGGAGGAGATATCAAAGCAGTTCCTGGACAGAAGCCTGTTCCACAGGCACCTCTTCGAGAAGAGCACCCTTTCAAAGGTAGAGCTTAGCTACGTTCCCTACTGGGTTATTGATGCCGGGTATTCTGCTCAATACAGATACAAGAGGGAACAGGTGAACCCTGGGGGATTCGTGGGAGTGGGCATAGGAGGAAGGGGCGGTTTTGGGGGGCCGACTGTGAGCATGCAAACGGTCATAGAATCTGGCACGGACGTGGACAAGGTCAGTTATCCCGTGGTGGCAGTGGAGAATCTGAACCAGTATCAACCGCCCGATTACATTTTCAACCTCTCTAACAAGAGGGAGCTATCCCCGAAGGACCTCTCAGGTCCGGTAAAACTCATGAACGGTACCATGGGCGAGGAAAAGGCGAGGGTGGAGGGAAAGATCAGGCTGCAGCAGTGGGTGATCAGAAGACTGCAACGTAGGGTACACGGGTTTCTCTCCGCGGAGGTGAACGTAGAAATTGCTGACATGTATCTAGTGCACGTCCCTATATGGTCTCTCGTTTTCACCAGAAAGTCGGAGAACATATTCCTCCTTATCGACGGGCATAATTCTTCCGTCATGGAGGATATCAGGTCCTAAGGGAAAGTTATTTCTTTGCATCGTAATGAAGATCGATGGTGCTGTATCAAGTGGACCTTTCCGACTCGCATGAAGGCATCGTGCACGTGACGATGGAATTCTCTTCCCGTGGCAGGGAGGAGGTTGTGATGCCCGTATGGACGCCGGGTTCCTACTCGGTCCGAGACTTCTCCCGTCACCTTTTCGGCTTCAAGTCCTCCTGCGATAGCGAACAGCTGTCAAAGAACAGATGGGCCCTAATGGGACAGGGGAGGGTCAGCGTGGAGTATTATGTGTACTGCGACGAGCTCTCCGTCCAGACCAGCTATGCGAACGGTGATTTCGCGTTGCTCAACGGTGCGGGCATATTTCTGTATGTGGAAGGGAGAAAGGGAGAGGAATGCGAGGTGAGGCTGGAAAACCTTGGAGCAAAGGGTGTTGCTACGGGGCTTGATGAAGAATCTGAAATGTTCATAGCGGAGGATTATGATCAGCTCGTTGATTCCCCATTCCTCATAGGGAACTTCGAAAGCATGAAATTCGAGGTAATGGGGAAGGAACATCTCATAGCATGGCAGGGATTAATCCCCGTGGATCGGGAAGGAATAGTAAGGGACTTCAGGAAGATAGTTGAGGAGGAGGGGAAGATATTCGGGGAACTGCCTTACAAGAGGTATGTGTTTATCATAATTGCTCTGCCTGATGAGATTTACGGAGGGCTTGAGCACAAGAACAGCACGGCCATAATGACTGATGGAAGAAAACTGGCTGATCCCACATCCTACAAGCTATTCCTTTCAATAGTCTCGCACGAGTTCTTTCACACGTGGAATGTGAAGCGGATAAGGCCCAGGGAACTCGGTCCGTTTGACTACACTAAGGAGGTTCACACCAACCTGCTCTGGCTGAGCGAGGGGTTCACATCGTACTACGAATGGCTCGTCCTCTGGAGGGCTGGGATCGTCACGGAGGAAGAATATTTCAAACACCTTGCCGTCATGATCCAATACTACCTCCTTCAGCCGGGACACACATACCCTGCAGATCTCTCCTCTTTTAACACATGGATAAAGCTCTACAAGCCTGACGGGAACATCTTGAACAGCTATGTCTCCTACTACCTTAAGGGGGAGCTGATAGCGTTCGCCCTGAACTGCTTCCTGCTGAAGGAAACGGAAGGGAAAAAGAGCCTGGATGACCTCTTCAGGCTTCTTTACTCAGACTTCAAGACAAGTGGAGAGGGGATAGAAAAGGGGAAACTTATCTTTCATATCGAGGGATTGGCAGGCAGCAGGGGAGGGGAACTTGTGAGAGAGATGACGGAGGAGGAGGGGGAGATAGATTTTGATTACTATCTCAGCACGATAGGCTATTCCATTGAGAGGAGGAGAAGGGGGGAGAAGCCTCTCGGCTTTCTGGGTCTCGTGCTGTCCGGCAACGGCGGAAAGCTCATAGTGAAGTCCTCCCTGAAAGGGTATCCAGCCTTTGAGGCCGGCGTGCTTTCCGGGGATGAGGTCGTCGCCGTCAATAATCAAAGGTTCACAGATTTCTTCACAAGGGAGCTTTCTCCGGAAATAAGAAATTTCAGGATTGACGATATGAAGTGGATCAGACCTGGGGAGAGGGTCACACTCCATCTTTTCAGAAACAACAGGCTTCTTTCCTTCGAAATGAAGGCGGGAGAAGAGCCCCCGGAGGTATCCCTCAGGAGGAAGGAGGAGAGCAGGCTGAAGGAAAAGATGCTAGCTGGATGATATTTCCCTCTTTATAGAAAGGAGAAGGGATACCATATCCTCCCTTCTCAGCTTCCCGGTGTTCACATTCCTGGGACTGGGGTGATACGAGGGGTATATCGAGATGCCTCCGACTTCATATCTCCTCCCATGGACGAAGCTCATCGAATCCACGCTGTATCCCCTGCTTTTGAGGTACAGCTTCAGCCTTCCGAAGGCCACGCTCCCAAGCGCGAGGATTGCCTTAAGATTCTTCATGGACTCTATCTCGAATTCCAGGTAGTCGCGGCAGTTGTCCATCTCTTCCCTCTCAGGCTTGTCACCGGGAGGAACGCACTTCAGAACCGCCGTTATGTAGGCATCCTCCAACCTGAGGCCGTCATCCACTGAAATTGAATCAGGTTTGTTCGATAGCCCGACCTGGTAGAGGCAGGAAAAGAGGAATGAGGCGCTCTTATCTCCGGTGAACACCCTTCCCGTCCTGTTTCCGCCAGTTGCAGCGGGGGCGAGTCCAAGGATGAGAAGCCTGGAATTGATGTTTCCGAAACCGGGGACGGGTCTGCTCCAGAATTTCTCTCCCGAAAACCGTTTTCTCATTCCCGCGACCTCAACCCTGTACCTTACTAGCCTCGGACACCTCTCGCACCTCACCAGTACTCCGTTCATCTCCTCAATGGACGAGAATTTCACCTAGTCACCCCTGAAGAGTTTGTTGTCAGCGATAAGAGACAGGAGCTTCTTCATTTCGGAGGGAGATTCTAGTCTGAACCTTGCTTCCGTGGGGCCGTCGCCAACCTTCACCGTGGCCTGACCCTCAAGCATTCTGAATGCCTCTTCATCTGTTTCGTCATCTCCCGCAAAGAGGACGAAATCATCATCCATCTCCCTCCTGATTGCGACGCCTTTGTTAACGCCACTTATCCTGAGCTCGAAAATGTACTTCCCACTGTACATCTCAAAACCCTCCTCCCTTATCGACCTTATCACCCTCTCAAGCTCGGGGATCCTCTGGGCTGGAATGTTGTAGTAGTGGAACTGTACTCCCCCTCCCTTGTCCAGGACCCTGAGCCCGGGAAACTCCAACTCTAGATGCCTGTACTTTGATGCTATGACCTTGGATCTCTCGACAAATCTCTCGAACCCATCTACCATCCTGACATTCCCTTTTTCATCAGAGAACTGGGCTCCGTGAAGTGCAATCACCTTGTACCCTGGGCCGATTAGGGAGAGGATGCTTTCCAGGGACCTGCCCGTTATTATGTACGTGGGTATCCTCGCACCTATTTTCATCACCAACCTCATCGTTTCCTCATCCGGTATCGCGAGTTTCGGGTCTGAGGTGAGATTGACGAGGGTGCCGTCGTAGTCCAGAAACGCCTTCGTCAAGCCCCCTTTCTCCTCAATGAATTTTACCAAGTGATCTATCATCTAGGATTACCCGCTCATTTCAGCATGTTGAATTCACTCAAATATATCAAAAGTTGTCTGCACATTCCTCCTGCCGTCCGCAAGCATGTTCTTCATCTTCCTTTCCTTCCTGCTTGCGGAGTACAGGTAAGCGAGGTCCCTCGTGTTTTCCATCGTCAGGATGAACACCTTTCCTTTGCCGTACCTGCCGGTCCTGCCCCTCCTCTGTATCGACCTTATCTCGCTGGGAACAGGCTCGTAAAATATCACGGTATCTGCGGAAGGTATGTCCAAACCCTCCTCCCCAACCTGCGTTGCGACGAGTACCTCAACTTCCCCCTCCCTGAATTTTCCTATGATCGTTGACTGCTCCCTCTGGCTCATCCCCTTTCCATCCCTTTTTGAGCTCTGACCTATGAATTTCTCGCAGGAAAAACCTTCAGCCTTGAGGATGGAGGAGAGTATGTCCGCTGTGATCCTGTAATGGCAGAATATGATGACCTTGCTCTGCCTCCCCTCGCGGAGCATGTTGATTATCGCATTTATCTTTGGGGAATGATCCTCAATCCTGCGGGATGTCAGCTCCTCGACCTTTTTCTCAATTGAGATCATCCTCGGGTCCTTGAAGATGTTCAGTGCAGCCTTTTTTTCCTTTTTTATCTCCCTTATGTACTCCCTCAATGGAAGAAGGCCCTGTGTTTCTGCAAATTCTATCAGATAATCAAGGACTATTGCCATTGTTCTGAGCCTTGCGGCACCGAAGAAATACTTGTTCCCCTTCTTTATCTCCGCGGATATGGCGTCGCCCAGAGCGATGAGGTCCTTCCGGGATCTGATCTGCACGTTTATGGAGAAATCGCTGAATTTCGATACGATATCGTCGAAGATCTCCCTGAGTCCTGAGACTACCTCCCTGCAGCCGGGAGGCATCTGTATCTTCATCTGAGTTATCTCTATCCCCTGAACGTACTGGGCCACATCCGGAGACTTTTCATCCCTGATTTCCACATGCTCAATGTGAAGGTTTCGCATTATCTCATCTATCTTCGAGGAATCCCCTCCAGGTGATGCTGTGGTCGCGATTATCCTCGCATTCCGGAAGAAATCCGCAATCTTCACGTATGCATAGTTTCCTATGGCCCTATGGGCCTCGTCGAAAACAACGACAGCCACATCCTTCTTCATTTCTGAGAGAAGGTCTTCGTCGTTGCTGATCACCTGCGGGGTGGAGACGATAACGCGTCCCTTCTCGTACAGGTGCTGCCTCTGCTCTCTCCCCACCTCTCCCGTGACCTCGACAATCTCCTCATTGCCGAGAAAAAGAAACTTCCTTATAGTTGCGGCGTGTTGATGAACCAGCGGCCTGGTGGGGGCAAGGAAAATGCATTTCCCTCCATTTTCTATGAGAATGGAGAGCGCTATTATCGCTATAATCGTTTTCCCAAGGGCAGTAGGTATGACGATCAAGGTATTCTTTTCCACCGCCTTTGTGGCTATGTTGTGCTGATACTCCCTGAATTCGATCAGGTCCTCCCTAAGAATCGCGGAATACCTTGGCACATGTGTTAATGACTTTCAGGCTTTAACCTTGGCCTTGCATCCCTGATGAACTCCTGAACTCAGAAATTTTCCTTTTAACGTCCTCCTCAATAGACCTTCCCTGATCAATTGTGAAGTAAAAGGCCCCAGTGCGCCTTCTGATTACATCTTCCACCGTTATGGCGCATTCCTGCCTTATTGCAGCGTCAATAGGGTCACCGTTCCCCCTCCTGTATGAGATAACCGGAAGACCATAGGTCCTAATCTCACGCCCGATGAGTCTTCCTATCTTTTTGGAGACCTTTCTAGAGGCATTCCTGTAATTGGTTATCTTGACACCCATAACGGATACCATCCTTCCCGTCACGTCAACGTGAAAATCCCTTGTTACTCTTCCTGGATCAGTTCCCCTGCCGTAGAGCGGCCTAACTCCGACATACTCACCGATAACATCTTCCCTCCGGATATCGACGAGTATTCTGGAAATTGACTTGAAGATATATTCCCTCTCACTCTCCTCCACGTGATCATCCCAAGGTTCGTTTGTGAAATCATCCGTGGTACCCGCTATTAAGACCTGCCCCCTAGGAATTATGAACATCTGTCTGCCGTCAACGTGCGATCTGAAGGCGATCGCGTTTGCAACATTCCCTTTGTTTTTAAGAATGAGGTGAACACCCCTGGAGAGCTTCAGTCCCTCTATCCTTTTGCCCGTGTATCTCTCGTACACCTCATTTATCCAGGATCCTGTTGCATTTATTAAGATTCCTCCCTTCACCGAATAGTTTCGCCCTCCCAAAACATCCTTGAGAAGAACCTCAACCCGCCCATCTGAATCAGATATTCTTTCCGCGGATACATAATTCAGAGCAGTTGTGCCATTCATTACCGCGGATACCACGTTATATGCGACAAGGAGGGCATCGTCCGTGATTGCGTCTATGTAAGAGAAATAACCGGAGAAACCTTTGTAGGAATACTTCCCCCTTGAGAACCTTGGGAATCCCGGCTTGCCCCCGAGAAGATTGTAGAGAAAAAGACCGATGAAAATAGAGCTCCTGGACCAGGAATTATCATCGATGAGAATATCGAAATCCATCTTCCTCACTATGTCCACGTTTTCCATCAGGTAATTCCTCTCGCGGAGGAGCTCCCTGGTAAGAAGGACGTGCCCCTGTGCCAGATATCTTAGCCCTCCATGTATCAGTTTGGAAGAGTTGCTGCTTGTCCCTGAACCGAAGTCACCCCTGTCAACGATCAGAACCTCCAGACCGTTCGCGGAAAGCACGCCTGCGATCCCAGCACCCGCTATGCCGCCTCCGAGTATGATCGCGTCAAATTCCTTCCCATCCAAGGTTTCAAGCTCGCGCTTCCGTGTGAAGTAAGAGAACTCCATCCAGCGAATATCAAGATGCCGGATATATATTGTGACGGAACTTTTCATCCTTCCTAAATCGGGCTGAAATGGTTGTTCTCTCAGGAGACAGTCTCGATAAACCGCTTAATAATTTTATAGGAAGCTTCGAATATATAAGAACATTTATCTATGGCTCTTGGATATCTGGCGAAGTGTTTCACCTAAATCACGTATTCCTGTACCTAATTCTCTTCTCCGTCGTCACGACGGTCGTGTATCTCATTTACTATTTTGTCAACGTGTACTACCTGCTCAAGCACAATAGGGGGAAGGAAGAGAAATCTGAGAGCATAAAGGGAAGCGTCACCATCGTTATTCCGGTATACAACGAGAAAGAGGACGTTTTTAGAAGGGTAATGGAGAGCGCGTCCAATCAGGGAGCGGACATTATTGTCGTAGGAGATTCAAGCTACGAGCCTTACAAGTCCATAGCTGAGAACTATGGAGCACGCTTCATTCATCTTCGCGAGAGGCAGGGAAAAAGGAAGGCCGTGGCGGAGGGGGTGAGGCATGTGGACACGGATTTCATCCTCTTCCTGGACAGCGACACCGTGATACCCAAGCAGGCCGTAAGAAAGATAGTAGAACACTTCAAGGAGAATGTCGGCGGAGTCGGTGCGAATGTTACGGTCAGGAGGTCTTCGAGCGGCGCGTCCTACAGCGCAGAATTCATGGAAAGGGCAAGGGAGATCGTTCTAAGGGCCATGTCCGCTCACGGTGGCAGCGTCATGGTGATAGATGGAAAGTGCGCAATGTACAGAACAAATTTGGTGAAACCTCTCATTCTTTCCAAGGAGTTCACTGAACCAAAGGTTGCTGGAAGATCGGCGATAATGGGGGACGATCAGCAGATCACCTCCTTCATCATAAGACACGGCTACAGGGCAGAAAAATGCTTTGAAGTTATGGCGGAGACTGAGCCGCCCGGGAACTTCAAGCAGTTCACCAAGCAGAGCGTGAGGTGGGCCAGAAGTTCTTATTATTACTTCTTCAAGAACTTGGCCAATGGTACGGCACTTAGGGCTGGAGCTTTTTACACATTCGAAACCATCGCAACGTTCGTTCTTCCCCTGATAACCCTTGGTCTTGGCGTTTTCAGGTTCTACTTTGAATTGAGGTTCATAGGGTCTCACGCAGCCAGCCTTATGGACATGGTGCAGGATTTCATCACGCTGAATCTCATTGGCGATGGAAGGAGAGGGCTACTGCACATCATCTCGCTGGTAGGCATTCCGGGGCCGGTGATGTTCGGCTCCGCGCTGGCTCTTAACCTGAAGAAGGAGAGGCTGAGGACGCTTGGTTACGGTGGGGTGGCGCTGCTAATAATATTCTTCACGTCGATTTACGGGATGCTGACGTGCTGGAAACAGTCCTCATGGCTCACCAGGTGAATTCAAGAGGAATCTTCAACCACGATTCCATCGCTTTCATATGATACCCTTGTGACAAATTCAGAAACTTCCATCATCTTCGTCTCCAGGTTCCATAATTTCTCAGGAGGAGCAATAGCAAGTATGAAACCTGCGGAGCCTCCACCCATGAGCTTGGCCGCGCAGGCCCCATTCTTCATCGCTGTATTTATTAAAAATTCAACCCTTTCGTTTGTAATGCTCCTCCCAAGTTTCTTCTTCAGCTCCCAGCTCCTGTTCATCAGGTCGCAGAATGCCCTCATATCGTTCCTCACGATTGTGCTCCTCGCGTCAATGGTCACGGCCTTTATCTCGAGAAGGGTGTTTATCATCTCTTCCGAGTTGCTGTTGAGTTTGCTCACCTCATTCTGTAGCTCATCCGAGCTGTTCCTGGTTGAACCGGTATAAACTATCATAGAGGATCTCTCCAGCATTCGCAGAAAGTTGCTTTTCTGGTCCAGTCTTTCCACGTTCACACCAGACCTTGAGAATTCAACATACTTGAGCCCTGGAAACGGTATCGCATAAGGGTCCTGCAACCCCAAGGTAACGTGGAAGTGGTCCCTCTCCGTCCTATATGATTCCTGGGCTATTTTCCAGGTGTCAATGGCCTCCCCCTTTATCCTTCTTATGAGGGTGAGAAGGGCCTGGACTAGCGACGTAGAAGAACCCAAGCCGGTGCCTGCAGGTACATCCCCCGAGACAGTCAATCGTCCCGTTGTTATGCCGTTCATCTCAAAGAGGTCAGATATGCGGCCCATGAATTCGTTCCCGGACAGACCTGATAGGCTCCAGCTCCTCAGCATGTCCCTAGAAGATATCTCAAGCGGTTTGCCATCGTCAACGTACCTAACCCTCATCCCCATGTCGATAGTTGCATTTATGACGCATCCTCCATAGAGGTCGCTAAAAGGGGGGATATCGGTACCTCCTCCGAAGAAGCTCACCCTGTATGGGGCGAAAACGGAGATCCTTCTCATCTTCTTCATGAACGCAAGATACGTTATAAAGGTTGAAATGCCCGGATCAGATGGTTGGGAAGTGAAAGTCCTTATCCTTGGAATGGACGGCTACATAGGATGGGCCCTTGCGCAGCATCTCGCTAGCCTGGGGCATGATGTTGCGGGCGTTGATAATTTCTATACAAGGAAAAGGGTCAGGGAGGTCGGTTCGGATTCAGCAATACCAATCCTCCCCATGGGGCGGAGGATAGCTGGTCTTGAGGAGAAGACGGGAAGGAGGATAAAGTTCCTTCGCGGCAACGTCGTTTCTCCAGAATTCATGTACAGGATTTTCAGGGAGTTCAGGCCTGAGGTGGTTTTTCACCTTGCGGAGCAGAGGTCTGCCCCCTACTCCATGATAGGCCTCAGGCAGGCAAACGAAACGATGCGAACGAACATCCTGAGCACGATGAATCTGATATACGCTGCGAAGGACCTCTCGCCGGATGTGCACATAATAAAACTTGGAACTATGGGAGAATATGGCACCCCGAACATAGACATCACGGAAGGCTTCTTTGAGGTGGAGTTCAGGGGGAGGAGGGACGTGCTTCCTTTCCCCAGGAACGCCAGCTCCTGGTACCACTGGTCAAAGGTGCACGACTCGAACAATCTCATGTTTGCCAACAGGCTGTGGGGTCTCAGGATAACCGATGTGATGCAGGGGGTTGTCTACGGTACTAGGACAGGTGAGATAGAGAGAACGGGCCTTGCCACAAGATTCGACATAGATGAGGTTTGGGGTACAGCGGTGAACAGGTTTGTTGCGCAGGCCGTTGCAGGAATTCCCATAACCCCTTACGGCAAGGGGGACCAGAAGAGAGGTTTCCTTCCCCTTGAGGACAGCATTCAATGCCTTACCATAGCCATGGAAAAACCACCCGATCAAGGACGATACAGGGTTCTGAACCAGTTTGACCAGTACTACTCCATAAATCACCTCGCTCAGGTGGTTTCTGACGTTTACGAAGAGGCCACAGGAAAAAGGGCGGAGATTCAGCATGTTAAGAATCCCAGGGTGGAGGCGGAGGAGCATTACTACAACCCTGACCACGAAACTCTTCACTCACTAGGCTACAGGCCCAAAGGGGACCTCAGGGGGACGATACGGGAGATGATCGACGACCTCCTGAAATACAGGGAAAGGTGTGAATCACTGAAGCCCGTGATGATTCCAAAGACGTTCTGGGTTTCAAGCAGAGGACTTCCCTAATCCTTTCTCTTCCCCACTGCGAAAAGGTAGCTTGTCTTCAGGGCATCCAGGTACTCCCCAGCCACGCCGACGCTTATCCAGTTTCTCCTGGATATCTCCAGGGCTATGAACTCAACCCCCTCCCTTGCCGCTAGGTTTATCGCGTCAGTCATCTCCTTCCCTCCGGTTCTCCCTATGAACTCAAATATCCTGGAAGGAAGTAAATAGAAGGCACAAATCGCGTAATTTGATGGTGGATCTACCGGTTTCTCCACTGCCCCCCTTACCCTTGGCGGATCGGAGGCATCAAGAATTGCCACCCCGTACCTAGATGCATTCTTCACCCTCATCACAAATATGCTCCCTCTATCCTCAGCGATGGAGGCACGCAGGCGATCCTCTATCACGGAAAAATCCATTATGACCGCGTCTCCTGCCGCCAGAATAAAGCTGTCCTTTCCAACGAACTCCCTGGCCTGCAGCACAGCATCTCCAAAACCCTTTCTTTCCCTCTGGTAGATTATTCTGCAGAATGGGCATGCTTTCTCCACGTAGCTTATCGTTACACTATCTTCAGGATCAAGAACTATCGCAACTTCCCTTACGCCAAAGTTCATAAGCCTGAATGCCACTATATCCAGGACAGGTCTCAGGACAAGTTTTCCCTCCCTCACCTCGTATAGGGGAAGGAGCTCCTTCCTGAAGGTTCCGTTGAGCCCCGATCTGGTCCCAAGGCCTGCGGCAGTTATTACAGCCTTCATCTTGACGGGGAGAATGAGCATGCGACTATTAAATGATTGGCAGCTAAACTATTAAACATGAGAACATAGGGTAAATGATGGGCATCCCACCAGTCGCGGGTATAGTGGCAGGGATATTCATCCTCATAGCTTCCTCCCTGGCTCTCACGGTGGCTATAGAGGGCATAGGGACCAGGCTGAGGATGAGCGACAGCCTGACCGGGGCCATTCTGAGCCCCATGTTCACGGCACTGCCGGAGCTCATCATAGTGATTGAGGCGATCGTGGTTGTTGGAAGCGGTCCGGGATCGGAGATCGCGGCAGGGACGATAATAGGGGAGCCGTTCATGGTTTCCTCGATAGGCATACCAGCAGCGGTGGTCGTTCTCCTCCTTTCAAGGAAGAATGATCCTGAGAAGCTCGATCCGTCCCTTGCCAGGGTGGTGATACTCCTCGGTGCGGTTTTTCCACTGATGCTCATCCCCCATTTCTTCAATTCCCTGGCAGCAAGGATTCTCACCTCCGCCATTCTCGTGATTGTATACGTTCTTTTCATGCTGCTGTGGAAGAGCGAGGGGGAGGGAAGCAGGAGGAAGATATCGAACAGATATCTCGCGATCCTGGTTGCTTTCGGCCTCCTGATGCTGCTGGCGGGTTCCACGGTTCTCGTGGAGTCGATAAACATATTCGCATCTCAGTCCGGGGCAAGCAGGGAGCTGATAAGCATCCTCATCATCCCCGTTGGTACCATAGTCCCTGAGACGATGAATTCATTGATATGGGCCTCGAAGTTAAAGACCAATCTCGCGGTCAGCGCCCTCCTCGGGGAGGAACTTCTGTTTACAACTATCTTCCCTGCGATAGGCATGGCGGCGAGCGAGTGGATAATAACTTTGGATGGGATAGTTGCTATATTGTTTTTCTCCGCGTTCTCCGTCGCCATAGGTATAGGGTTAACAAGGTCGAGGGGAACGATTTTTCCCCTGCTGTTTTATTTCCTTTCATTTGTTGGTTTCTTGATATTTATTTACTAATTTATTGGTAAAACCAAAAGTATGGAAAATGTTGAAATATCGCCTTCGAATACTGGAATCATGAGCGATCTAGCCGGGTTATCACTTTCAGAGATAAAAAATGACCTCCTGAATGGTAGGCCGGTCATAGTTTACGACTTTGACGGGAGAGAGGAGGAGGCGGATATGGTCTTTTACGGAGGGTCCGTGACATGGGAATCAATAAACATGCTGAGAAGGGAGGCCGGTGGTCTCATATGCTACGTCACCGGCAGTCAGGAGGCTTCGTTGCTGAAACTCAACTTCCTGTCGGATGAATGGAGGAGCCATCCCGTTTACAGGAGTTTAGTGAAGAGGCCTTCATACGGCGATTTTCCCTCATTCATGATATGGGTTAACCATGTATCCGTGACCACGGGGATATCGGATATAGACAGGGCCAAGACCGTAGCGGAGCTTCACAGGACCCTTACGGATCACGTGGAGGACAAGGCCTCATATTTCCTGGACAACTTCTATGCCCCGGGCCATGTGCCAATTCTTGCCTCCAGGGGTCTGGAAAGGAGGAGGGGGCACACTGAACTGGTGACGCATCTTGCTGAGGTCCTCGGTCTCCCGAGGAGCATGGTGATTGCGGAGATGCTGGGTCAGGGAAGGAGCCTCAGCAGGGAACTGGCAGAATCATACGCTTCCAGGAACAGCCTTATCTTCCTGGAGGGAAGGGACATACTGAGGATGTGAAATCCTTGGCCAAATATGGGATAGTGGATACAACATTCTCAAGGATCGACATGGGGAGGATTGCATACGAAACGATAAGGAGCGAAGACCCGGACGGGAAGATAGTGAGGTACACGGTTCCAGGGATAAAGGACCTCCCTCTGGGAGCGACGAAGCTTTTCGACGAGGGGTGCGACGGCGTCATCACGCTTGGATGGGTGGGGAAGACGATGCTTGACAAGTATAGCTATCTGGCGGCGAGCATAGGACTCATAAATGCCCAGCTCATGGCAAAGAAGCACATAATGGACGTGACGGTCCACGAGGATGAAGTGGACGAATCCTTGCTTCCTGAGCTAGCCAAGGACAGGACGATAAAACATTCCAGGAACCTCGTGAGTCTTGTGACCGGAGGCGGCACCTCCCTTCAAAAATTTGCGGGTACAGGTCTCAGGCAAGGTTATAAGAACGCGGGTCAATTAAAGGGGGAGGATTGATATGCCGAAGATTGGCCTTGTTGTTTCAGATTTCAACTATGACATAACGAGCATGATGCATAGAAAGGCGGAGGAGCACGCTGACCTTCTCGGGCTGGAGCATCATTCCGTCAGAGTGCCCGGGGTTTTTGACATTCCGCTGGCAGTGAAACTTCTTCTGAAGAGGAAAGACATTGACGGGGTTGCTGTGATAGGAGCGGTGATAAAGGGGGACACAAAACACGACGAGCTTGTGATAAACCAGGCGGTGAGGAAGTTGGTGGATCTCTCCACCGAAGAGGAGAAGCCCGTTACCCTTGGAATCATAGGTCCCGGGGCGGACCACGACCAGGCGGTAGCCAGGATAGAGGAGTATTCAACAAGGGCAGTGGAATCACTTGCGAAACTCCTTAAGGCACTGAAATCCCACTAAACATTTTTTTATCATTGGAGTATAAGCGCTAAATGCCCTACGATTTCAAGCAGAGCGAGAGGAAGTGGAGTAAGTACTGGAAGGAAGAAGGGATATTCAGATTTGACTTTCATTCGGGGAAAGAGGTATTCAGCATCGATACTCCGCCGAGATACGCCTCTGGGAGGATGCATATTGGACACGCTTTCCACTACAGCCATATAGACATGGTTGCGAAGTACCACAGGTTGAAGGGGGAGGAGGTGTTCTTCCCCCTGTGCTTTGACGTGAACGGCATGCCGATAGAGGTGAACGTGGAGAAGAAGTACGGCATAAGGATGAAGGATTACGACAGGCAGGAATTCGTGAAACTGTGCGAGGAGTTTGCGGACAAGAACATTGCGGACATGATAGAACAGTTCAGCGCCCTAGGGATAACGGCGGACGACTCTCTCTACTACAAAACGAGCTCCGAGATGTACAGGAAGTACACCCAGATTTCATTCATAAGGATGTACAACAGCGGCCTCGCTTACAGGGGCAAGCACCCGGTGAACTGGTGTCCGAGATGCGAGACCGCAATAGCGGAATCGGAGATCGTTTACGAGGAGAGGGATGTGATGCTCAACGACATAACGTTCCAGGGTGACAATTTCAGAATTACGATATCAACAACCAGGCCGGAACTGCTCCCTGGATGCGTTGCCCTAGCTGTAAACCCTAAGGATGAGAGGTACAGGGGCCTCATAGGAAAGGAAGTTGAAGTTCCTATCTTTCACAAGAAGGTGAGGATAATAGGGGACGAGGACGTGGTCGTTGACTTCGGGACAGGCGCGGAGATGGTCTGTTCCGTCGGGGACAAGGAGGACCTGAAGATGATCTACAGGCACTCCCTTCCCCTTGTGAAAACTATTGACGAGAGGGGTAGGCTCACCGAAATTGCCGGCAGCTACAGGGGGCTGTCAATCAGGGAAGCAAGGGAGAGAATCCTTCGGGATCTGAAGGATGGAGGGTACTTCGTTTCTGACAGGAAGATAAAGCAGAACGTCGGAACGTGCTGGAGGTGTTCCACCCCCCTCGAATTCCTTCAGAAGGAGCAGTGGTTCATCAAAACAACTGATTTCAAGGAGGATGTGAAAAGGTGGGCCAGGGAGCTCAGGTGGTACCCTGACTTTATGAGGAAAAGGCTCGAGGACTGGACAGATTCCCTCTCGTGGGACTGGGTGGTCTCGAGACAGAGGTATTTCGCAACCCCGATACCGGTCTGGGAGTGCGACAACGGCCACGTGGTGGTTGCAAAGGAAGAGCAGTGCTACGTGGATCCACTTCTTGACCCGCCGCCTTATGATGGCTGCCCGACATGCGGCTCACCCCTGAGAGGGTCTGAGGAAGTGTTTGACACGTGGATGGATTCCTCAATCTCCCCACTTTTCAACACGTTCTATGCGAGGGACGAGGACCTTTTCAAAAAGCTTTACCCGATGAGCCTCAGGCCGCAGGGTCAGGACATAATAAGGACATGGGCTTATTACAGCATCCTCAGAGGCAACCTCCTGACCGGAAGGAACCCGTGGAGGGAAATAATGGTGGACGGGAACATAATGGCCCCGGACGGGAGGCCCATGCATGCATCCTGGGGGAACGTTGTTGATCCCGTGGAGATGATAGGGAAGTACGGAGCGGATGCGTTCAGGTACTTCACCGCGACATGCTCCCTCGGAGAGGATTCCCCCTTCAGGGAGAGGGACCTTGTGAGGGGACAGAGGTTCGTGAACAAGATATTCAACCTGGTGTCCTTCCTTGAATTCTACGACGGAAAGCAGACATCTGAGGGAAACCTGAGGCCGGCAGACCACTGGATACGGAGAGAGCTAAACAGCACGATTTCGCAGGTCAACGCCGCAATGAGCTCTTACTCGATGGACAAAGCGATAAGACTCCTTGAAAACTTCATATGGCACACCCTTGCAGACGGGTACGTGGAAATAGTGAAGCACAGGCTATCCGAAAGGATGGCCTATGAAAATGCGTACCGCGTGATACTGTCCTCGATAGTGATGATCTCGCCCATCCTTCCATTTATTGCGGAGGATTCATACCAGAGGTTCTTCAGGAAGCATGAGGGCAGGAAGAGCATATTCGACCTTCCTTTTCCTTCTGCGATGAGCTGTGATGAAAAGGAAGCGGGGACTGGGGAATTAACTGCCAAGGCGGTCTCACTTGGAAGGGACCTGAAGGTGAAGCAGAGGATCCCGTTGTCCGAGGAGGTCACGGAGGTGACCGTGATTTCGCCGGGGGTAAATATAGATGAGGAAGACGTGAGAGGAGCTCTGAGGGCTGCGAAGGTTTCCATAGAAACAGGAAGGATAGAGGAGAGGATTGTTTCCGTAAAGCTGAAGCCTGAAGTCTACCAGACCCTCAGGGGGAAGGCAGGCATACTGGAGGATATGCTCAGGAGAAATCCCGGGATTATAGAGGGGGGTATTGAATTCGAGGGGATCAGGATAACGAGGGACCATGTAACTGTTATCAGGGAATATTCCATCGGTGGAAAAGGGGCCAACTGCGCAGACAATCTATGCGTGACTGTAACGAAATGACAAATGATTTATGCAAGAAAAAGGTGCATATTCGGTGTCAAAGAGAGCCAGCGACGAGGAGCTTGTTTTCAACATACTCTCCATACTGAGGGACAGGGGAGAGGTCGTCGGTGAGCTGAACTTTCTTGACCTTCTTGAGCAAAGGAATTCCCGACCCTCGCCCAAGAGGTTCAGGAGACTGATATTCAGGATACCGGAGATTTCCGTGACCGTTAAGTACGGCGGGAAGAAGTTCGGAAAATTGAAGAGGTGCCCGATATGCGGGTCGAAGCTGAAGACCGTGAGGCTCCTCAATCTTCAGGGGAAGAGGAAAATAGTTGGCTACAGGTGCGATACCTGCCACTACAACTCCGAGAAGGATGGGAAACCATATATATATGAGTTCAGGTTAAAGAATCGTGATATCTGACATAGAGAAGAACTACATCGTCGTCAAGATCGAGGGAGGGGAGGACGTTCTTGAATCCATGCTCCAGCTACTTGATGATTATGGGATATTCTCGGGTCTGGTCATCTTCGGGATAGGAATGATCAGGCAGCTTGAAGTCGGTTACTGGAACGGAAAGGAATACGTGAAGGAGGTCTTGCAATCCCCAGGGGAGGTCGTTTCATTCCACGGAAGCATAACTTCCAACGAGCCGCGGCTTCACATTCACGTTGCGGTAGCGATGCCAGATCACGTTGTGAAAGGCGGTCATTTCTTCTCTGGTGTAGCGGACCCGCTGCTTGAGGTTCATGTGGTCAGGCTGGAGGAGATGGTCCTGAAGAGGGACCTGAATTCAAAATCCGGGCTCAGGGAACTCACGTTCGAGTGAATTATCGAGTCTAGAGAAGCTCATCCGCCGGTCAGCAGTCACGCATCTTCTTCTTGACTTCCTCTGTCAGCAGGAGGGTGCCGATGGTGAGCACTTTCCCTTCGTCCACGCTTATTGCGGTCATGGAAGCAGGCTTGATGTCTATGCCAAAGCTGCCAACCTCGTCCAGCCCCAGGAAGCTCGCGACGAGGGCTCTTATGGGAAGGGCATGGGAGACCACTATGTAGCATCCCTCGTAGCTTTCTATCGTCCCCCTCATCCTTTTCAGTATTGATTCCCATGTTTCCATGCCCAGCTCCTCCCTGCTGAGCTTAGGTACCTCATCCACCTTGAAACCGTTGTAAGGGCCAAGGCCGGCCTCCCTTACACGCTCATCCTCTTTCACGGGTAGCCCTGTTACCTCTGCAAGCGTCTTCGCCGTCTGTCTCGTCCTCAGGAGAGGGCTGGAGATTATCCCGGTAAAATTCAATTCCCTCAGTTGTTCCCCGGTGAACAAAATCTGCTCAACACCCCTCTGCGTCAGAGGATATTTGTCCACGTCCTCTGATATAACGTTGTTCACATTTGCGAAGCTTTCACCATGCCTGACCAAAACAACCTTTTTCATCAATCCTATCTACCGTTTTGTTAGGGATGCCTGATTAAAAATTTTTCCGGGGGCAGGGGCGAATCCAAAGCGTGAGGACAGATGCGACATCACCTAGACCCGCGCACGGCGGAAGATATTCCCCCTAAATCCCAGAAAACTGGGCTACCTTTGCACGTGCAATCTCCGGAATCATCTCCCCTTCCTTCTTAGCAGGACGGGGGAGAAGTGATCGTAGCCAAACGTGTTGATCCTCCTTCCACTCCTGTCGAATACCCCCTCCCCCTCGCTCACCTTTCCTATCAGGGGAAATTCCCGGATAACGTCAGGAGATGTGAAAATAAGCTCATAATCCCCGCCCATGGAGAAGAAAAGGTCCCTCTCGCCCTCGTCAGATGCCCCTTCGGAAACATCGTTCTCAATTAATATTCTAACACCGCTCAGCTTCGATATGAGCCCAAGAGATTTGTAGAGCCCATCGGAGTTGTCAATGCAGGAGGTGACCCTGTATTTTCTCATCGTTTCGAGAGCATCGAATCTCGGCCTCACATCCAGTATGCCCCTGTAGTCCCCGGAAGATCTATAGAAATTCAGGATGGCCCTTTCCACCCTGCCTATGAGGGAAGTTGCGTAAACGAAATCCCCCGGCCTGGCACCTCTCCTCCTGAATTCCTTCCCCTCTTCAACCTCTCCGATCACGAGACCAGTAAGTGAGACCGCTAGGCTCTCCTTCAGGTCGCCCCCCTGGAACGTCACCCCGTATCTCGATGCCTCCTCAGTGATGCCTTTCACGAGAGAAAGAACCCAGCTCTCATCCAGGTCCCTTGGAAGAGAGAAGGATGCCATCATCTCCAGCGGAGACCCGTTTTTTGCGGCTATATCGCTGAGGTTGATATCAACCAGGAACCTTCCGACGAGTTCAGGGTCCCAGTCCCTATCGAAATGGAAGTTCTCATTTATCGTATCCATGGCAAGCAGCACGTATCTATTCCCGACAGAAAAAAAATGAACGTCCTCATCCTCGTTCTCCCTGCCTACCACGGACCATATCCTCTCTATTAAGCTCCTTTCCCCGACATCCCCTATCTTCATCGCTAAGATAATTAGATGTAGTTAAATAAACTATCAATCGATGGACGAGATTGAGGTGGAGAACAGCGTTTACCTGACAAGGTACGGCGCTGCCTATCTTGAGGATATCTCTGCCGTAGTAGTGTCGGACGTGCATTTAGGGTATGAGGACGTTCTGGCGATGAACGGTATATTCATTCCAAGGGTTCAATCCGATCTGATATATGGGACGGTGGACGAAATCATCGAGAAATACGAGCCGGAGGAGTTCATAATTGACGGAGACCTGAAGCACGAATTCTCAAGGAACACTCCTCAGGAATGGAGGGACGTGCTGGAGCTCCTCCAGAGAATATCTAAGAGGAGCACCCCCATCGTTGTCAAGGGAAACCATGACAATTATGTTGCGAACATCGCTTCCAAACTGAACGTTGGGGTCTATGACATCTACAGGGAGGGGAGGTACACGTTCCACCACGGTCACAAATCATTCACCTGGGATGGGTTGGCGGTGATAGGAAATGAGCATCCCGCGGTGGGGCTGAGGGATTCCGTGGACTCAGTCATAAAGCTTCCGTGCTTCCTCTACTTCAAGAAGGAAGGGCTGATAGTCCTTCCAGCGCTTTCCATATATGCGGGAGGCTCCGATATCCTGAAAAATGAGATATCATCCCCCGTCCTCAAGAAGGTAAAGATGGATGAGGGAAGGGTATATGCCCTTTGGGACGCCTACGGAACGATTGACCTAGGGAGGGTGGGCGATCTGTTATGATAGGTTTCATTTCATCAGGTTTCAACCCTCCCTACAGCTTGACATGGGAGGAGATTTCCTTCATGGAAGAATGCGCGAAGATAGTAGTGGATACGTACACATCTCCGAACTATCTCAGGGAATTCAGGGGCAAAGAACTCTTCTTCGCCAAAAGGAAGGACCTTGAGGACTTTCAGTGGATGCTGGGTGAGGAAGACGTGGCAATAGTGATCCCCGGAGATTCTTTTTCTGCCACAACCCATTTCGCCATATACAAGGAGGCTGTGCACAGAGGTTTAACGGTGAAAGTTTTCCACAACTCCTCCATATTCCCCTCTGCCGCAACTCGCCTTGGCCTCCATCTTTACAAGATTGGCCCGCCTGTTTCGCTGCCTCGCTTCAGCGCGGCCTTCAGGCCAACCTCCCCCTATGACAAGATTCTCGATAACATATCCAGGGGGCTTCACACAGTAGTGCTCCTCGACACGGAGCCGCCAATGACAATTGAGGAAGCAATAGAAGAGCTGCAGTGGATGGAATCACAGATTAACAAAGGGATAGTGAAGGATGAAAGGGAAATTGGCGTTGTTATGGCCCTGGGAACCAAGGACGAAAAACTGGCCTTTGGTGAAATAGGGAAGATAAGAAACATGAGAGGGATAACGCCGGTGACAATAGTGATACCGGGGGAACTTCACTTCCAGGAGGGCGAGGCCCTAGAGCTCTTCAGGGTCTGAACGTATTTCATGAGGGAAGGCTCATAAAGGTTT
This sequence comes from Thermoplasmata archaeon, assembly GCA_049966795.1. GTDB lineage: Archaea > Thermoplasmatota > Thermoplasmata > Thermoplasmatales. The sequence goes on along the minus strand of JBMFTY010000003.1, from coordinate 23,091 downwards.
ATTACTCCGTTAACATATACGGAGAAAGTAGGTGGAATAATGCAATCAGCACAGATGGCTTATGATAGAGCTATTACAGTATTCTCGCCGGACGGGAGACTCTTCCAGGTTGAGTACGCTAGAGAGGCTGTGAAGAGGGGTACCACTGCGATAGGCATAATATTCAGCGACGGCGCGATACTGCTGGCGGACAAGAGAATAAAGAGCGGCCTTATTGATGAGAGGAGCATAGAGAAGATATTCACGATAGACGGTCACATAGGAGCTGCCACTTCCGGTCTTATAGGAGACGCAAGGATTCTCATAGATCACGCAAGGCTTCAGGCACAGTCCGAGAAGGTCACCTATGGTCAGGAGATCATTGTTGAGTCTCTTGTCAAGAAGGTATGCGACCTTCTTCAGCAGTACACCCAGTACGGAGGGGTAAGACCTTTCGGCGCTTCCCTTCTTATCACGGGGATAGACGAGACGGGAATAAGCCTCTATGAAACGGACCCGTCCGGTCTTTCAACCGGTTACAAGGCGGACGCGATCGGGTATGGAAGGGATGCCGCAATGGAGCTGCTTGAGAAGGAATACAGGAGCAACATGAATCTCAAGGAGGCAGCAGACCTCGGAGTGAAGGCGCTCAAAGCGGGCCTCGAACAGGGCCAGACCCTCGGGACTGTGAGCGTTGGGGTGATCACAAGAGGCCAGAAGTTCAGGATACTTTCTACCGAGGAAGCCAGCAAGCTCACGGGCCTTAAGTGAGAGGGCAGAATGGTCAAGGTAGAGGATGCTCTGGTAGCCAGATACGAATCAAAGGGTCACAGGTTTGAGGTTCTCATTGACCAGAGGCTTGTAGACCTTGTAAAATCAGGAAAGAGTGTGAATGTAACGGACTACCTTGCGGTGGACGAAATATTCAAGGACAGCAGCAAGGGAGACAGGGCATCTGAAGAGGTGATAAAGGAGGTATTCGGGACAGATGATTTTGCGACGGTGGTCTCGGAAATCGTGAAGCGCGGGCAGGTTCAGCTCACCACCGAGCAGAGAAGAAAGATGCTGGAAGAGAAGAAGAGGCAGATCGTCGAGATAATATCCAGAGAATCACTGAATCCGCAGACAGGCGCCCCTCACCCTCCCCAGAGGATAGAGAAGGCAATGGAGGAGGCGAAGGTGAGGGTGGACCCGTTCAAGAGCGCGGAAGAACAGGTTAACGATGTGCTGAAGGCTATAAGGGTTCTTTTGCCAATAAAATTCGAGCATGTGAAGATGGAGATAGAGATTCCAGGGAATGAATACGGGAAGATATATTCCGAGCTAACGAGGATGGGCCAGATACTGAAAGAGGAGTGGAAGAACAATGGTAATTATAATGCGGTGGTTGAGATACCCGCTGGCATCCAGGATCAGCTTTACGATTTCCTCAACAAAAGAACGAAGGGGAACGTGAACATTAGGTTGGTTAAATAGAGGTGAATGTGTTGGATACGGAGAGAAGGATTGTTTTACCGGGCGAGGAGATTGATTTAGGAGGGATGAAACAGGGGAACGGAATATACCACGAAAACGGGAAGTACTACGCGTACCAGATGGGCGTGCTGCAGACGTACAACAACTACGCGAACATAATCCCGCTTTCGGGGAAGTACTACCCAGTGAGGAACGACAGGGTGATAGCGAAGGTCATAGACATCGCGCCGTCATTCTGGATAATGGACATAAGGGGTCCGTATCCCGGCTTTCTTCACATAAACGATACTCCGTGGAAGAACGCTGACCAGGACCTGAGCAAAATCCTTGGCACGGGAGACACGGTATTCGCTAAGGTGAACGAGATCACGGAATCCAGGCAGATATGGCTCTCTATGAAGGATGCGGGCCTCAGGAAGCTAGAAGGGGGTCACATCATAATGGTGCAGCCCACAAAGGTGTCAAGGATCATAGGGAAAGGGGGCTCAATGGTGAACCTTATCAAAGAGCTTACGGGGGTTAAGATACAGCTTGGGCAGAACGGGGTTGTCTGGCTGGACGGACAGGCAGACAAGCTTCTCGTAGTGAGAAAGGCTCTTCGATACATCGAGAAGGAGGCCCATACTTCGGGTCTCACCGACCGGGTAAAGAGGATGTTGGAGGAAAGTAGGTGATGGAATTGGGCATGGTTGGTAGTATAAAGCTGATAAATGAGGAGGGGTTGAGAATAGACGGGAGGAAGTTCAACGAACTCCGTCCCATAAGGATAGAGGCAGGAATACTGAACAGGGCGGATGGATCCGCGTACATTGAATGGGGAGGAAACAAGGTACTGGTTGCAGTATACGGACCAAGGGAAGCGTTTCCTAAACACACGCAGAATCCGTCGAGAGCTGTGATAAACGCCAGGTACAACATGGCCGCATTCTCCGTGGACGAGAGGAAGAGGCCAGGTCCAGACAGGAGGGCGGTGGAGATAAGCAAGGTGATAGGGGAGGCACTGGAATCCGCGATATTCACGGAGCAGTTCCCGAGGACGAGCATCGATGTGTACATAGAGGTCCTCCAGGCGGATGCGGGGACAAGGATCGCAGGTCTCACGGCTGCATCGGTTGCGCTAGTGGACGCAGGTATACCGATGAGGGACATGGTCGTCGGCTGCGCAGCTGGGAAGATAGACGGTCATGTTGTCCTTGACCTGAACAAGGAGGAGGACAACTACGGGGAAGCAGACCTTCCAATGGCAATAATACCGAGAACGCAGGAGATAGTGCTCCTTCAAATGGACGGCCATATGACCAGGGACGAGCTTAGGGAAGCTGTAGAGATGTCGAAGAAGGCGTCCCTGTATATCGCCAATCTGCAGAGACAGGCGCTCCTGGCGAAGTACAAGGAGGGGGAGGAGAAGGAGGTCGAGAGAAATGAGTAAGAGTTCTGACGAGATAGTTTACGGCCTGAAGAGAGAATACCTGGAAAAGATATCCCAACAGGGAAACAGGATAGATGGGAGGAAATTTGACGAGATAAGGAAATTCACAGTCACGACGAATTTCGTCCCACGGGCTGAAGGGTCCGCAGAAGTTAGGCTCGGAGACACACGGGTTCTGGTCGGTGTGAAGGTGGAGCAGGGTGAGCCGTTCCCCGACACGCCAAATTCAGGGATACTGACAACGAACGCGGAACTTCTTCCCATGGCCTCACCAACGTTCGAATCAGGGCCGCCCAATGAAGATTCCATAGAGCTGGCGAGGGTCGTGGATCGAGGGATAAGGGAATCGAAGATGATAGACTTAGACAAGCTTGTCATCGAGGAGGGAAATAAGGTGTGGGTCGTCTTCGTCGACATTCATGTCCTTGACTACGACGGAAACCTGATAGACGCCAGTGCCCTCGGGGCGGTTGCCGCACTTTTGACAGCCAAGGTACCCGCCTCCAAGATAGGACAGGCGGATTACCCACTGCCGGTGAGCCATGTTCCAATAACAGTGACATTTGCGAAGATAGGTTCTTCCCTCGTCGCAGACCCGTGCCTGGAGGAGGAGGAAGTTGCAAGCGCAAGGCTTTCAGTGGCAACTGATGAAAACGGTGACGTGGTTGCGATGCAGAAGGGCCTCGGGGGAAGCATAACGGAGGAGGAGCTCTTTGCGGCTGTTGACACGTCGATAAGATTGGGAAAGGATATTAGGGAGAGGTTGATCAGGAAGTGAGCCCATGGCAAGGAAGACTAAGAAGGTAGGGAGCGCTGGAAGATTCGGTCCGCGTTACGGTTCCACTGTCAAGAAGAGGTGGCTGGAGATGGAGAACCTGAGGAAGGCTTCATACGTATGCCCCAGATGCCACCACGTTTCTGTGAAAAGGGTTCATCCAGGGATATGGGCCTGCAGGAAGTGCGGTTTTGAGTTTGTCGGAGATGCCTATTCCCCTGAAGTCAACACTGAATTCAGGAAGGTGAACCTGGAGAATGTTTAAGTGCGTTAGGTGCGGGAGGGAACTGAAGGACGAGAACGACACGGCGCAGTTTGAATGCGAGTGCGGTTCCAAAGTCTTCATCAGGGTCCCTGGGAACGTAGTAAAGACGGTAGAAGTAAAGTAGATGCCGGTCTGCTCCGCATGCATTGAGAGGCTCGGGATAGAAGGGAGCGCCGAACAGGGAAAATGCGAGTACTGCGGTGGCCTGCTGCAGCATGTCCAGGAATTCTTTGATATGTTCATTGCCGCTACGGAGGGATATGAGTTCAGGACGTTTCTCATAGGGGTGAAGGCAGACGAGGATGCGCTGTCCAGGGATTTGAAGATCATGCAGGAAACCAAAAGGGATTGCAGGAATTTCAAGAAGGAGTTTGAGTACAGGCTCGGCTCCAGGATAGAGAAGGATATGAACCTCAGGGCAGATTTCTCCCAGCCTGATGTGGTGTTCACAGTGAATCAGAGGACGATGTCCTATGACATATGGGTCAGGCCTGTTTTCGTTGGGGGCAGATATCTGAAGAAGGCCAGGGGGATACCGCAGTCCCCCTGGATATCCCCCGCTCCTGGAAGAGTGGGGAAATCCATCTCCGAATTCATAGGAGAGGCCGCAGCGGTCCTTCTTGAGGGAAGGGACTACGTCTTCTATGCCTCAGGAAGGGAGGACGTTGATGCCCTCATGCTAGGCGATGGGAGGCCGTTCTACGTGGAAGTTATTCAACCGAAAAAGAGGTCTCTAGACTCTGAGGAACTAAGGAAGAGGATACAGGAGGAATCCGAAGGAAGGGTGGATGTTTTGGATGCGAAGATCCTGGGGTCGGAGGAAGTGAACGCGCTTAAGAGCATGCGCCCAAACAAGGTCTACGAGGTGAAGTTCACGATGGACGGAAATGTTGATCGCCACGTGTTGGAGAAGCTTAAATCGTATTCAGGCATCTGCATATCGCAGCGAACACCCTCCAGGGTTCTCCCCATAAGAAGGGACATTGTGAGGAAGAGAAGAATTGAGAGCTTGAATGTCATTGAGCATTCCGGCAGTTCCGTCACGATTATCGTTGAAGCGGAAGCTGGAACGTACGTGAAGGAATTCATAACGGGGGATTCAGGCAGAACGGAGCCAAGCATCTCAGGGGATTTAAAAGTAAACGTTAAAATAGATTATCTTAATGTGCTCAGAGTTAAATAGGGGATGGCAAGATGGCAAAAATGTCTCATGGTCCTAGATCCAAGACCAGGTCGAAGCTAAGGAAGAAGCCAAAGGAGAAGGGACCACTAACTGTCAACAGGATAATAAGAAGGTTCGAGGTGGGAGATAGGGTAGCCATAGATATTGAACCATCGGTTCACAAGGGTATGCCATTCAAGAGGTTCCAGGGGTTAACTGGCATTGTTGAGGAAAGGAGAGGGGATGCATATCTCGTCAGCATAAGGGACCAGGGGAAGCCCAAGTCCGTGATTGCATATCCAGTGCACCTGAAGAGGGTGTGAATTGAGTTTATGAAGATCACCTACATTCCCTTGGCAAAGGCAAAGGAAATGCTCGCAGAGGCATCCAGCACAAGGGAGCTGACACCGATACAGGCATCAGCACTGAGGCATCTGAGCAAATTTTCAAAGGTTGAAGCGGATACTGCTGAGAAGATGTGCGAGGAGCTCATCTCATTGGGACTGGAGCAGGATATCGCGGTGAAGATAGTGGACATAATGCCTTCGACACTTGATGAATTGAGGACTGTGGTTTACCCTCACGTCCAGAACCTTGATGCAGAGAAAGGGGAAAAAATACTGGCGATATTGCAGAAGAGCAGGTGATATTTTGGAGGAATATGCCTACATTCTCGACATCCTACCTCAGGGAAGGATGGAGGAGAAGGCATTCAAGAGGGTCCCCATAGTTCTTGCACTTGGAGAGGAGGAGCTCAAACTCTTCGAACTGATCCCCAAGCCGGGAGGGGTATTGGCAATAGGGGATAGAGTGTACATAGGGAAGGACATCGAGAAGAGAGACAAGATAGGAAGCGTGAGGCGGAGAATTTCGTACGACGAGCTCACTCCAGCTGCACAGAGCGAGCTTGAATTCATAGTCAGGCAGATCGTTGAGAAGAATGAGGGCAGGTTTGTGAACTTCTTCAACAATGCACAGCCCGTAACCACCAGGCTCCATCAGCTGGACCTTCTGTACGGTGTCGGGAGGAGCCTGATGTGGGAGATCCTAGATGAGAGGAAGAAAGGTCCCTTCAAGAGCTTCCAGGATCTCAAGGCGAGGGTCAAGGGGCTGAGGGATCCTGAGAAGATGATCACGGAAAGGATCATAAGGGAGCTCAAGAACAAGGAAGAGAGGCATAGGCTTTTCGTATCGAGTTAGCATGGCCAAGGGGAACAGGGATGGAGTAAATTTCCTCGTGGATGAAGAGATTGCGAGGAAGATCGTGAGCGCCGTGAACACGGACGGCAAGGATGTATTGGAAGTAGGGGGAGGTCTTGGGCAGCTGACGAGATTCATCAAGAACTACAAATCGCTGACGATCATAGAGAAGAGAAGAGAATTTGCCGAGAGACTGAGGGATATGTTTCCCGGTGCCAGGATCATAGAGGGAGACGCCCTAAAGGTCGATTGGCCGAAATTCCAGGTGTTCATCTCCAACACCCCATATTCCATCTCAACTCCACTGCTTGAGAAGCTCTGGAGAAGCGAGTTCGATGTCGCGGTTGTCACGCTGCAGAAGGAGGTTGCAGACAGGATGACCGCCCAGCCCGGGACGAAGGAGTATTCAAGGCTGACGGTGATGGTCAACATGAAATTTCACGTGGAGAGGATGTTTGACATCCCTCCATACAGCTTCAGCCCGAGACCGAAGGTCTACAGCACAGTTCTCCGCATGAGAAGAAAGAAGGGGGAGATGAAGGAGGGGATCGATTCTTTCGTGAAAATGCTCTTCTCACAACGAAGGAAGAAGATAAGGTGGCTTGTAAACTCGGAGAAATACGGGGACATGAGACCAGAAGAGCTTTCCATGAATGACTTCGAGGAGCTGTTTGACGAGTTCAGCGCGATGCAACGATCTTGATCACGTCCCCGTCCTCGAGAACATAGTCCCTGCCTAAAGTCCTTTTCGTCCTGCCGTTGACAGCCCTTATGAACCTTTCCCCGAGGTCTGTGTGGACCTTGTAAGCCAGGTCAAGCGCAGTGGATCCCCTTTTCATGAGGATGGCATCAGGCAGAACGTTGCCATTCTTGTCGGTCCAGTGATTCTCGTCCTCCACTGGATACACTACGATCTGCTTCAAAACATCGTGAACAAGGAATTCAAGTGACTCCTGAACCTTCGTCCCCCCTCTAGATTGCAGGTAAAGGGATACCTTCCTCAACGCCTCCCTCTGATTCGCAGTTAGGCTTTCGTCCCTGAGGACGGTGAAGCTCCTCCCTCCTGGCACATAATCGATGAACCCAGCCTTCGCCGCCCTTTTCAGAACGAGCTCATAATCCCCTGACACCACAGTTGCCCCCCTTTCCTCGAGTTTCTTTGCATCACCCTCGCTTATCAGGTCGCCCTTAGAGGCAACGATTATACCGGGTTTCGATATCCTGAGGATCTCTTCCGCCAGCGCTTCTGTAACTACGTCATCCCACTTTCTGAGATCCGATGGTATCGGAGTGTTCTTTATTGCGATTGAAAGGTCCTTTATATCTATCCCGAGGCCGGATATCCTCTCGTAAATCACGTTCTCCAGCTTCCCTCCCTCGCTCTCCAGTTTCCTCAGACCTCTGTCGAGCCCGTCGGAAATGATCTGAGAAAGCCACATCACTATTTCTCTGTGAACGAACTCCGCGTCCTCCAGTGGATCGAAGGTTCCGCTGTTCACGGGGTTGCCGTTCCTGTCAAGGGAGCCGGTGGCATCCACCACCTGGATGAACCCGTCAGCCCTTCTCAGGTCGTCCAGGAATTTATTCCCCAGCCCCTTTCCTTCATGGGCGCCGGGGACAAGGCCCGCAACATCTATTATCTCCACTGGAACCATTCTTGTACTGTTGATGCACTTCCCGAACCTTGGATTGCACCTCTTTCCGAGCTCAGCATCTGGGCACTTTGCCCGTATGTATGCCACCCCCCTATTTGAGGCGATTGTGGTAAAAGGATAGTTGGCTATCTCCACTTGATTCTCGGTGAGTGCGGAGAAGTAGGTGCTCTTTCCCACGTTTGGCTTCCCTATGATTCCAACCAGGATGCTCATTCTATCTTGGCCTCAACAAGATCCAGTCCTCTTGGGCATTTCTTTGAGCCTAAGCCACTGATCTTCACCTTGGAATGGTCCCTTGCGAAGCTCAGAATGCATTCAAGTGCAAGTGGGCAATCAACATCGTCGCAATCAGGCTTCCGGTAAGTGATTTTGGCCCCTTCCTTTGCGGAGCTCTTCGGGATCATCAGAGCTCTCTCAGTTTCCTCCACCTCAACGGTGAAAACCTTGTTGCCCTCGTGCACAAGGCATTTGTGCTCCTTTTCCCTTGATTTTAAGACTGTGTAATATGCTCCCGGTTTCAGGTTGTGGCACACGTTCTTGAGGTTGCACACGTTGCACTCCTGAACCGGGGCTATATACTGGAATACCGCACCTGTTTTCGAGAGGCTCAGGGGAACGAGGGTTATTATCATTCAGGCAACACCCGTTATGCGGAGTGCCTCCCTTGCAGCCCCCTCGCTCAGTCCATTCTCCCCGAGGATCGTGTATCTGTCAGGCCTGGTCTTGTGTGCCATCATGAGGGCCTGAACAGCATCCTCCTCCGTCAGGGAGACCTGATCCAGCCTTGTGGGCGCCCCTATCGTCTGAAGCGTGTTCCTTATCAGCATCCAGTCACCTCCGTGGAGGTACATGGATATTATGGAGCCTATGCCGCAAAGCTCCCCATGAAGGCCCGTTCCCTTCCTTATTGAATCGACGGCATGGGCAAACATGTGCTCCGATCCAGATGCCGGTCTAGAACTCCCGGCTACGCTCATCGCTATGCCTGAGAACACTATCTGCTTTATCACAAGCCAGACGCTCTCCTCTATTCCAGGTTTTATCTGGCCCGCGTTGTTTATTATCTCCTTTGCCGCGAACTCGGAGATAGAGTAGGCGGAACTGCTGATCTTTTCGGCTTTGAGTCTATGCGCAAGGCTCCAGTCCTTCAGGGCCGTCAGGTTTGAAAGCACATCAGCTGCCCCAGACGCAAGGAATCTGAACGGCGCCGTAACTATGATCTCCGTATCTGCAATTATTGCGGCAGGCATAGAGGCTTCCATCGACGTTGACATACCGTTCTTGCTTATCGATGCCCTTGGGCTTGCGACTCCGTCATGGCTGGCTGAGGTGGGTATTGAGATGAAATCAAGGCCAAGGTCGAAAGCACTCTTCTTCGCTATGTCAATCTTTGTCCCTCCCCCTATGCCTATGATGACCTTTGCCCCAAAGGACTTCGTTCTTTCCTTGACGAACTCAACGCTTTCCTCCGTCGCTGGACCCGTTACAACCACATCCACCTCTATCCCCGAGCTTTCAAGTATTTCCCTCACCCTCTCCCCTGCAAGCTTCATTGTTGTGCTTCCCGTGACTATTGTACCTCTGTTGGAGCTAGTGATCTTCCTGAACACCTCCCCTACCTTCTCTATCGCCCCATGACCCCCGATGACCTCCCTGGGGAGGATCATCTCCGCTAACTTTTCAAAAGGCACGAGGCGATATTCAATATTCGTTATTTATCTCTTGCTAGGCTGAACTTTCAGGTTCCCTCGCTCCACGAACCGATGTATTTCTTCTGTTCTCTTGACAATCTATCTATCTTCAGATTGTGGGAGGCGAGGAAGAGCATTGCGACCTTCCTGTCTATCTCTTCCGGGACCGAGTAGACCTTTGGAGCCAGACCCCTGTTCTTCGCAATGTATTCCGCGGTAAGGGCCTGTATGGAGAAGGAGAGGTCCATGATCTCAACGGGATGTCCCTGGCCTGCGGTTATGTTGACCAGCCTTCCGTCTGAGATTATGTAAGCTGTCTTGCGGCCTATCCGGTACATCTTCACGTTCCTCCTCACTTCCCTCCCTTTTCCGAATTTTCTCTCTATCCCTTCCACCGCAACCTCATTGTTGAAATGGCCCGAGTTTGCAAGAATTACACCGTCCTTTGCATTCCTAAGCATCTCAGCGGTCACAATGTCCTTCACGCCCGTTGCAGTCACAACGAGATCAGCCTCTCCTATTGCGTCCTTCATCCTCCTGACCTCGAAGCCGTCCATGTACGCCTCGATTGATTTGAAGGGATCCACCTCCGTCACTATAACCCTCGCGCCCATGCCCCTCATCCTGTTCGCTATCCCCCTGCCGCACCACCCGTAGCCTGCAACGACAACGCTCTTCCCTGCAAGCACGAGGTTAGTTGCGGAGATTATGCCGTCTATCGTGCTCTGCCCCGTTCCGTACCTGTTGTCAAAGAGATGTTTCATGAGGGCATCGTTCACATCAAACATTGGGAATTTCAGGACGCCATCGCGCTCCATGTTCTTCAGTCTGACCACGCCGGTGGTGGTTTCCTCGTTCCCGCCGATTATGTTCCTGTGGATGGCTTCGTCCTTCAGCGCAAGGGCAGTGAGGTCTCCCCCGTCATCTATGATTATATCCGGCCCAAATTCAAGTGTCTTTGAGAGGAACTCATAGTATTCTTCCCTATTGACACCCCTACGGGCAAAAACGTTGACCCGGAAATCCTTCGCGAGTGAAGCTGCAACCTCATCATCGGTGCTGAGAGGATTGCACCCCGCAATCCTCACGTCCGCCCCTCCAACCTTGAGGGTATGCGCCAGCACCGCAGTCTTGGCCTCGAGATGGAGTGCCATCGCGATCTTCAATCCCTTGAACGGTCTCTCTTTGGAGAACTTATCCCTTATAGTTCCCAGAACAGGCATCCAGCTCCTGGCCCACTCTATCTTGTTCTTCCCTTCCATGGTATCGTAATCATCGTGCATTTAAACGCTTTTTGATTTTGACCAGAAAACCGTTCCCCAGGCCACCCACCTCTACGCCTTCAAATCTTATCAGTTCCGGAATGCGGCCGAGCATTGGGACCCCATCATCCCCCATCAGAACTGGGGAGTAGAAGATGCTGATCTCATCCCACACATCCTCCAGAATGAAGGAGGTGATCACCGATCTCCCCCCCTCAACCATCACCCTCCTGTACCCCAGGGATCCAAGCTCTTCAGTCACGAAACGTGCGGTAGGCCTGAGCTCTGGGCTACGTTTCACCATTACCTTTGACTCCCCTTCCCCTTCGAATCTCCTTTCCGGTGCAGATGAACCGCAGAAAATGATCACGTTTCTCCGATAATCGAACAGTTTAGCCTTATTATTAACTAGAAGCATTGTGTCGAGGATGCCGACGTCCGGTATTCTCTCTGAATGAAAGTATTTGTCATTCACGACGAGCTTTGGATCGTCCATCTCAACGGTATTTCTACCAACAACTATTATGTCCGCCTCAGCCCTCATCCTGTGAACCCTGGACATGTCCTCGAGATTGGAGAACTTGAACTGTTTTCCGTCTTTGGCGGATATCCGCCCATCCAATGAGGAGGCGAAATTTATAATCACATATGGTTTCAAGGCAAACCTCGGATACCCTAGGAGACTTATAAATGTTGTTCAACTTCTCGAGAGGGATATTTTGTGTGTTGAACAAGGGCTCAAATATTGTTTTGTTACCCAAGTATCGCCGAATCAGGAACCTCAAATCCTTCAGGGATGGGAGGATGTCAGCAGACCTTCGGGATACTAGGTGAATCCTGCATTGAGGTATTTAAACAGAGGCTTCAAAACCTGACAAAGTGAACAATTTATCCAATAATGTGAAGTGAAACAGTCCTGGATAGTAAAATTATTGTCAAGACCTCGGATTCGATTTATCTTTTGCACTCAGTCGGACCTTGCTAGATTGGCCATCCGTCACGGCTCAAAACTGGAGATGAGAAGAGCACGTATCACACGAATCTCGACATTTATGATAGATTCCCTTCGGTATATAGTTCTACATCAGCCCTAAATATATATCTTAGGAACCTATTGTATGTAGAAAAGCGAATGATGCCAAGCCTAAGCGAAATCAAGAGGCTCAGGGAAAAGCTTAATATAACGCAGAAAGAGCTTTCAAAGATGACAGGCTTCAGCCAGTCATACATAGCCAGGCTCGAAAGAAACGAGCTTAACCCAACATATGAAAGCGTCAGAAAGATATTCGATGCTCTTGAAGGTGAACTGGCAAGAAGAGAGGAGTTTGTGAAGAGGGCGAGGGACATAATGACACGGGCCATAATTTCCGTGAACAGTAAAGATAAACTGACCAAGGGAATAAGAAGGCTGGCAGAACGCGGTTTCTCACAACTACCAGTCATAGACAACGGGGTCAGTGTGGGAAGCATCACCGACAACATAATAAGGGACGTGATATCAAAATACGAGAACCACGAAGAAATAAAGAAACTTTCCGTGAAAGAGGTGATGGACGAACCCTTCCCTCAGGTCTCAGAAAATACACCTGTGAAGATCATTTCTTATCTCCTCACGGGGTACCAGGCAGTCCTGGTGAACAGGGGAGGGAAAATCGTGGGAATCGTCACGAAATCTGACCTGCTCAAAACAGTGTGATTTATACATCCAGTGAGCTCCCATTCAGCTATAGTGAATGGAATTCTCATCCGCAACCTTCTCTAGGAATGAACTTATTTCCCTAGATTCCTTCTCAAAGTCCAATAAAAAGGAATCGTGTCCGTACTCCGAATCGATTTCCACGTGGTCAGTCGTAGCTCCTGCTTCCGCTGCGGCATCGGCTATCGCGGACACCTGGGAGGATGGATAGAGCCGGTCTGATGTAAATGATATAGCCAGGACCCTCGTCCCTCGCAGGTTTCTTAGGTCTTCCTCATGAACGTCGAATGCATCTATCGCCTTTGTCAAATAAAGGTAGGAATTTGCATCAAATCTCCTTATGAAACTATCCCCCTTGTACCTCGGGTATTTCTCCACCTTGAACATTGGTTGAAAAACCTCTCCCTGATTCACAAGCGATCATTCTCCCGAATTTCTTTCTCAGGGAAGTATCGCTAAGATAAGTGATGTGACCAAGCATCCTTGCGACTGCCAGACCCCTGATGGGAGTGGTTGAGTCATAATAGTTTCCACCATTCCAATCTGGGTCGGACATTATTGCCCTTCTTCCAACCTTGTTGAATGCAATCTGCATAGGAGTATGCCTCAGGGCGGTGGCAATGGGTATCGCAGACCTTATCCTATGGGGATAGGACTTCATCCACTGAACAACCTGCATCCCTCCCATCGATCCTCCAATGACAGAAAGGACTTTTTCGATGCCAAGATAATCCAGCAGTCTCGCCTGCGCATTGACCATGCCCTCAATGGACACCTGCGGGAAATCTAGTCCATATCTTCTCCCAGTCTCCGGGATATTAGATGAAGGCCCCGTAGACCCCCTGCAGCTACCGAGGACATTGGAGCATACAACGAAATACTTGCTGGTATCTATCCCCTTCCCCCAGCCTATAATGCCTTCCCACCAGCCCTTTTCGTTATCCTTACCTAAACTTGAGGCGTGATAATCACCGGAAAGGGCATGACAGACCAGTACGCAGTTGGATGCATCCTCGTTGGGCTTCCCGTAGGTTTCGAAGGCTATATCCACCTCCGATAGCTTTCGACCCGAGGTGAGAGGGAAGCCCCTCACATTCTCAGGAAATTTGAAAATTCTCATTCCCGAAGCAATTTGCCTGGCGACATCGATGTATTCCATCATCCTCCCTTCCTGCTAAGAGGAGGCCTTTCTGATGGCTTGGTCCAAATCTTCGATTATATCTTCAACATCCTCAAGTCCAACGGACAACCTTAAGTAGTCGTCGGTTACGCCAGTTTTCAGTCTCTCTTCCAGTGATAGTTGCTGGTGCGTGGTGGAAGCAGGATGGACCACGAGACCCTTTACATCGCCAATGTTGGCAAGGTGAGAGAGTAGCTTCGCAGAGTCTATGAATCTCTTTCCCGCTTCAAGTCCTCCATTTATCCCGAAACCCACGAGACCACCGTACCTTCCCCTCAGGTATTTCTTGGCGATGTGATGGGTGGGATGATCCTCCAGTCCTGGGTAGGTGACCCACCGGACAGAGGGATGCTCCCTGAGGAATTTGGAGACTTTGAGCGCATTTTCTGAGTGTTTCTGCTGGCGTAGCTCAAGGGTCTCTAGTCCCTGAAGGAAAAGGAAGGAATTGAATGGGCTTAGGCATGGCCCAAGATCCCTGAGAAGGGAAGCTCTTACCTTCGCAGCGAACGCAATGTTGCCAACACCTTGTACACCACCGAATGCGTCTTGAAAACAAGGCCGTGGTAGTTCGGGTCGGGCTCAGTGAATTCAGGGAATTTCCCGGTGCTCCAATCAAATCTACCTGAGTCCGTGATTATTCCCCCTATCGAAGTTCCGTGACCCCCTATGTATTTTGTTGCTTACGTTACCACCATATCCGCGCCAAGTTGGATAGGCCTGAGGATGCCAACGCCAGCAGTATTGTCCACAATCAGTGAGATCCCGGCATCATGTGCTATCCTTCCCAATTCTTCAAAATCAGGAACGTCTAGCTTGGGATTTCCGATAGTCTCAACGTAAATTCCCTTCGTCCTGTCATCGATTGCCTCCGAAAAATTCCGTGTTTCCTATGTTTCAACGAACTTCACGTTCCTCGCAAGCTTTTGGAATGTGTAGTGGAATAGCTCATAAGTTCCACCGTACAGGGCATTTCCAGATACGAAATTGTCTCCCGGAGAGGATATTGAAAGGAGGGCGAGAGAATTTGAAATATAGGATTGGTATGATTTTTGGTAATGATTTTGGGTCCGCTTATTACTGAGGATAACCGCGATAATACCGTGACAATCAAAGAGGCACCTTTAATGGGTGGGTGGCTCCCGTTGGGAGAGATAAATGTCGCGGTATTAGGGGGAATCGGGCTGGCCGGAATCACAGCCCTTCTTCTTGTCAGCATGGACGGGGAGTACGATGTGAGGGACATCCACAGCATTACGCTGAACATATTATCGGATTCTCACATTCCATGCCCCGAAGCGTTCTCAGTCCCGGATGAAAGTCCTAGGATATCAGATAGGTTAACCACCTGATATGAGACCCTCTTCATATCCACAGCCCTCTTGACCCGCCTCTCCCTCTCAGCAATGGAACTGGCACTCCCGCTCTTTATCTCGAGAAATACCACATCCACTTCATCTTCACCGGAGCTGAGACCCCTGAAGACAATGAAATCCACAGGGGAACCCAGGTGCCTGAAATCCCTCATATCTGCGGAAAGCTTTGCAGAAAGAATCAAGGGGGAGAACTCTTCTGACACCTTTCCGGCCAGGGTTCTCAAGGATCTCTGGATGGCATCCTTTCTGATCTTTTCCTCATATTCTATTTTCCACGATTCCAGCTTGGCCTCGTAGTCACGCCTGATTGATTCGTCCATCTTTTCAGTCATTTCCTTAAGCGTGGTCTCAGTCCATTGGTTGAAAAGCTGATTGGCTTCCGACTTTGCTATCTCATGAGACCTTGTTTTCTCCTGCTCAAGCGCCACTCTAAGTCTTCCCATATTCCTTTCAAAATATAAGATGAGAACAAGAATTATCAGGATGAATACCAAAACCAGAACTAAGAGACCTATGGACACTGATCCCGATCTCTCCCATCACTAAAAGGTTTGACATCTATTCTTAAGATCTCGGCCGCAAGATGGGAAAAGATTATTTTTGGCATTGCCTTAAAGCCCTATGAAAATAAGGCTTGCAGAAGGGACAAAGGACTACTGGGCAGTCTGGTATGAGGAACCCGTAATAAGGATGATAGACCAGAGAACCCTCCCAGGGAAATTTCAGATCGTAGATGTGAAGAGCACGGAAGAGCTTTACGATGCCATCAAAGGCATGACCGTGAGGGGAGCACCATCCATAGGTGCGGCCGCTGCCTATGGTATCGCACAGGCAGAAGCTCTGGGAAGGAATCTGGAGGAAGCAGCAGCCAAAATAAAATCCGCAAGACCGACTGCGTACGACCTATTCTATGCTGTTGATTTCGTGATGAAGCATCGCGGGGAAACAAAGAAGTACGCGGAACAATACGTCTCTTCAATAGTAGAGAGGTCAAGGGCAATAGGAATTAATGGAGACAAGGTCATAAAGAGGAATGCCAAGATACTAACGCATTGCAATGCAGGTGCGCTTGCATCAGTGGATTTCGGAACCGCCCTTTCACCGATAAGAATTGCTCACAGGGAAGGGAAGAATCCCTTCGTCTGGGTGGATGAGACCAGGCCTCGCCTTCAGGGTGCGAGGCTCACGGCATGGGAGCTGATCCAGGAAGGCATAGACCACAGGGTCATCGCGGACAACGCATCCGGGTTTCTGATGAACAGGGGTGAGGTGGACCTGGTGATTGTTGGTGCGGACAGAATAGCTGCAAACGGAGATTTTGCAAACAAGATCGGGACCTATGAGAAGGCAGTCGTTGCTAAGGAGAACGGGGTGGATTTCTACGTGGCCGCACCGCTCAGCACGTTCGATTTCACGATAGACTCTGGAGGGGATATACCCATTGAATACAGGAGCGAGGAGGAGGTATCACAGGTCAACGGCATCAGCATACCTCCGAAGGAATCAAGGGCGTACAACCCGGCGTTCGACGTAACTCCTGCCAGATACGTGACGGGATACATCACGGAATACGGGATATTCAAGAGTGCTGAGATATCCTCGCTCAGAGATAGATGGAATGCGGGACTGTCTGAGAATATTAAAGGCCAATAAAATTTAATTGCAGTGTTTCATCTCAGTCAGGTGTCAGAAAGACCTGTGCTGTGGGAATCCGAGGAGTTATGCAGAAGGTCCAATATTGAAAGGTTCAGGAAGTGGATAAACGAAACACGTTCCCAGAATTTCAAGGGATATGAGGAGCTATGGAGATGGTCAGTCGATAATATTGAAGAATTCTGGGAAAGCATTCTTTCGTACTTCCACATCATCTCGGAAGGAAGGTATGAAAGCGTTCTAAACACCAGAAGCATGCCGGGAAACCGGTGGTTCAGCGGTCTCAGGCTGAATTACGCTGAGAACAATCTCCTTCTCGGTGACCATGATGTTCTCATCATTTCAAGAAACGAAGGAGGGGAAAGAAGGGCTGTATCCAGGCGGGAGTTCATGAATTCTGTGGGCTCCGTTCAGTCATTCTTGGAGGACATGAGTGTCGGCAGGGGTGACAGGGTCGCATCGATGCTTCCCAATATTCCAGAAGCAATGGAGGCACTGTATGCAACTGCGGCAACAGGTGCTATCTGGTCCAGCTCCTCTCCTGACTTCGGGTCAGAGGCGGTGATTGAGAGATTCAGGCAGATAGATCCCAAGATTCTCTTCGTGACTGAGGAGTACAGCTATAACGGCAAGCTCTTCAGGAAAAGGGAGACGATAGGAAAGATTGTGGACAGCCTTCCCTCACTAAAGGCAATAGTTACCGTAGGAACTGACGGGAAGTATGGCGAGAGAACATTCTCGTGGGAAAGCATATCCACGAAGGGAAGGGAACCCAAATTTCAGAGAGTTGAATTCAACGACCCTCTCTGGATTCTCTATTCATCTGGTACGACCGGCCCGCCGAAGCCTATCGTCCACAGCCACGGAGGAATTCTTCTGGAACACCTGAAGCTTCTATCCCTTCATTACAACATGTCAAGGGGAGATAGGTTCTTCTGGTACACCACAACAGGCTGGATGATGTGGAACGTCCTCGTCAGTTCCATCGCAACAGGCGCCACAGCCATCCTGTACGATGGAAGTCCCACCTTTCCCGATGGATATGCTCTCTGGAACATGGCCAATGAAGAAGGCATTTCATTCTTCGGAACCAGCGCGGCATACATATCCTCCATCATGAAGGAGGGGGTAAGGGTCAGAGGTAAACTGAGTCTTGATAAATTGGTAGCAATTGGGTCCACGGGATCCCCCCTTTCACCCGAGGGCTTCAGGTACGTTTACGATGACATAAAAAGGGACGTATGGCTGGCATCTATAAGCGGAGGCACGGACCTCTGCACCGCCTTCCTGGGGGGTTGCGCCTGCGAGCCTGTCAGGGAGGGGGAGCTGCAGTGCAGGGATCTCGGTGCGGACATACGGGCTTACGATGACGACGGAGTCGAAGTGACAAATGAAGTTGGGGAGCTGGTGATAAGGAAGCCAATGCCCTCTATGCCAATATATCTCTGGAACGACGATGGAACCAAGCTCCGCGAGACGTACTTCTCAAAGTATCCGGGGGTATGGAGGCATGGGGACTGGATAATCCTCACGGAAGGGGGGTCTGCGGTCATTCTGGGAAGATCAGATTCCACACTTAAAAGAAAGGGTATCAGAATAGGGACTGCTGAGATATACAATGTTCTCGATAAAATCACAGAGGTTAAGGACAGCATAATCATAGGGATCGAGCTTCCCGGGGGGGAGTATTACATGCCACTTTTCGTTGTTGCGGATACGGGGGATTTTCAATCACTAAAGGCTTCTGTATCAGCGAAGATAAAGGAGGAGCTGTCAGCAAGGTATGTCCCGGACGACATAATAAGGGTATCCCAGATACCAAAGACGATAAACGGCAAGAAGATGGAGGTCCCCCTGAAGAAGCTTTTCATGGGTTTTCCGCCAGACAGGGCATTCAACAGGGGATCAATGGCGAATCCAGAAGCCGTGGATGAGTTCGTTGTGATCGCTGAAAAAATAAGGCGCGAGAGAGGAATCTCCTAGTAGTGTATCTGCTCCCACATCACCCTCGCAAGCTTCCCGTCGTAGAGGTATCTTGAATAATCTTCCACAGCTCTCCCCCTTCTTCTCCTGTGCTCCTCGAGGAAGGTGCTCACCCTCTCGGCCAATATCTTCTTTATCTCGCCGGTAAGCATTCTTCCCTTTGAATATTCCTCCCCTATCCTCGCAATCTCCTCGTCGTTCTCCTCGAAGATGTAGTAGAGCCACTGATACGGTATGTCAACACTAAGGTCAGCCCCGAGCTTCCTCTGAAGCTCTGCCGTGGCCTGTCCCCCTGAGAACGCATACTTCATTATCTTCCTCTCAACAGTTTGGGAATCGTCTGAAAGATATATCGCAGATTCTGGAATTGACGAGCTCATCTTTCCCTCCGACGACGTGAGGGGAGGAAGGAATTTGCTATGAATCTCGGCAGCCTTGAAATATCCCAGAGACTCCGCAATATCCCTCTGAAGCCTCCAGTATGGATCCTGATCTATCGCAGCAGGTATCAAGCACCTCCTGTTCTCGAACATGGTGGGGACGATCTGTATTGCAGGGTAGAACAGGATGCCTATGTTAGCGGAGTTGTCGAAGCCGAAGGTTGCCTTGACCTCCGACAGGTTCAGCTTCTTTGCAACAGAAATGGCAAGCGGGTACATGTTCCTTATGTACTCAGTATCCTTGAATATGAATGTCCTGTCTGGGTCGAAGCCCACCGCAATTATGTCCAGTATGTTCTCATAGGACCAGTCCGAGGTCTGCTTGAGCGTATATTCCTGATTCCTCAGGAACTTCTCGTCATCAGTGATTTCTATGTACACATTAACATGAAAAACATCCTGGAGCCATTTCGTGAAGAGGAACGGGATCAGATGACCAATGTGCATTCCAAGTGAAGGGGCCCGACCAGTGTAAAGGTAGAAACCCCTTCCCTCCCTGAAATCCCGGAGCACCAGGTCAAGATCCCTGTGGGAGAAGAATATCTTCCTCCTCAGCATCACGTGAAGGTGATCGTTTGAAATCCTCTTTATCTCATTAATTATCTCCTCTGATATTTTCTGCGTTCCGAACTGTTCCACAAGCTTATCGTAATCGACCTTCCCTGTTACTTCCCAGGGAGTGACGTTGAAGCCGTTGTCTGCCACTGAACCTTATGTTTTGGCCCAATAAAATCATTACCGGTGGGGAAAGTGCTTTTAGCCTCTTTGAGATTCAAACTCATGGTTTTGAACATAACGGTGGACGGGATTCAACAGGGAGGGGAAATACCGAGGAAATACACTTGCGATGGCGAGAACATTTCACCCAGAATCTCTATATCTGGGGTGCCTGTAGGATCGAAATCCCTTGCGCTCATCGTCGAGGACCCGGATGCCCCCGTGGGCCTTTTCGTTCACTGGGTCATCTACAACATCCCTCCCGACATGACGGAGATAAAGGAAGGAATGGGAAGGGAGAGGAAAAGTGCTGCCGGAGCCGAACAGGGAAAGAACGATTTCGGGAGGATAGGGTACGATGGTCCATGTCCCCCGAGAGGCCATGGTTTTCATAGGTATTATTTCAGGCTTTACGCACTGAGTTCAATGCTTTCTCTTTCGGGAACCGCCACGAGGGCGGACCTTCTGAAAGGCATGGAGGGAAAGGTCGCAGAGATGGCAGAGGTGATGGGAAGATACAGAAGGTGATTCATCCGAGGTAGCCTATGAAGTGATGGGCCACAATCCCCACGGCAAATGTCCCCAGGAAGCCTAGGGTGACAAGGCCAAGAGACCTAGCCAGGTCTCTCCTAAGTTTCCCGTTGGATTGTATTGATATCACTGAGGTCACGATCCCGTCTGCGACCATCACGAGGGCAAGCGAGGTCACAAGAGCCTCGTACCTTGGGAGCAGGAAAAAGGGTATGATGGGGATTATCGCCCCTATGGAGTAATAAGTGGCCGTGTTACCAGCGGCGCTTCCTGCGCTGTATGATTTGTTCTCCTCTATCTGACCCTTTGCCTTCTCTGAGAGATATGAACCTATTGTCATGGATATCAGACCGGACGCACCGAACACTATGCCTCCGACCGCTATGTATATGTGGTCAAGGAAAACACCCGTGAGCCCTGCCACGCTGGCCAGCACTTCTATCAATCCATCGGACATCCCGTATATCGCGTCTCTAACCTTATCTGCACTCCCCTTAAGCTCTTCGGACATCTGTATGAACGTATCCTCGTGCTCTCTCTCGTCCTCAAGAATCTTTGAAAGCTGGTCTCTTTCCCACTGCTCCTTGGACTCCTTCTCAAGGTATTCCGAGTACTCCCTTATAGCCTCTTCCTCTCCCCTTTCCAGGTATCGCACGAGGAATGAGATGCCAAAAAGCTTCTGAAGGAAGCCTATATACTTGTAATACACGGGATTCTTTCTCCTGAAAGGAGGTAGGGTTCCACCCTTCCTCTTTATGATCTCGGCCCAGAAACTGGCGTGCCTTGATTCTATGGATGACAGTTCCATAAGTTTCCTCGCTATCCTCTCGTTCCTCTCGCTCCTCCTGAAGGAACGCATTATCCTGCCTGATATCCGACTGTACAGATCCGCATCGTTCAGCTCGTTCTGGTAAAAAATCTCAGGGTTTCCAGCCACATGTGATAAGGATGCAACGTTATAAAAAAGTTGGGCTCGGTTAGAAACATGTTTTGATGGAGGAATGGAGCTCACGGTCGAGGAGAGCTCTCCCCGCTTTCTTCGCAACAGCAAATTTAGCACTCAAATTCTGCTCCAGCTATGCCTTTTCTCAACATAAATTAAATAAGGTGTTTCACTCCTTGATAGCTGAATACAGATGTGCGATACGCTATGCAAGATGGGAGAAGGGGTAACATATTTCGCGAAGAACAGCGACAGAGAACCTTCGGAGGCCCAGTACGTTGAGTACCATCCAGGCATCGAATTCCGTGATAAGGCTAAGGCGACGTACATTCAGGTGGATTTCAATGCCCCCGTGAATGCAGTCCTCATTTCCCGCCCCTACTGGATGTGGGGGGCGGAAATGGGTGTGAACGAGAGGGGGGTGGCGATTGGGAACGAGGCAATCTTCTCGAAATCCAGACACAAGACCAGGAGTCTCCTGGGCATGGATGTATTGAGGCTCGGTCTTGAGAAGGGGACATCTGCACGCCACGCTACGGAAGTCATGAAGGAATATGTGGAAACGTATGGAATAGGTGGGTCTAACAGTTATAGAACAGATCTGTACTACGAGAACTCCTTCCTGATTGTTGACATGAAGGAGGCGTTCATCCTTGAGACTGAAGGGAAGGAGCATGAAGTCAGGGAAGTTTCTGGGCACGGAACGATATCAAATTTCCCATCGGTGAGAAGATACAGGCTCAACAATCTCTATTCCAGCCTGGGGAAGGGAAATGTCAGGCAACAAACGACCTTTTCTCAGGTGAAGAGAGCCAGGGATGTACGTGACTTCATTGAAATAATGAGGTCTCACCACGACGGATTCATACATCCGAGGAACGGGAACAACGGGGATGTATGCATGCATGGGGGATTCCTATCGAGAAGGGACCAGACCTCAAACTCCTTAGTTGTAGAGCTGAGGAAGGATTTCATAATAGTATGGACGACATATTCGGGCAATCCTTGCGTTTCACTCTATAGGCCGATCATTTTCCGTAATGGTCTCCTTCTTGGTCCTCCTCTCAAGGAAAAGGGGTACTGGGAGAAAAAGGAATTGCAGCATCTGGATTTATTCCAGGGTCCCACTTTAGCCTACGATGAGTACAGAGCGAGAATCTCGAAGGCACAGGAGGAGATATTCGCCAGATTCTCTCCTTTCATGAGCGTTCTTGAAAGTGGGGGAGCTCCAGAAAGGAATGCTTTCGTGGAGTTTCACAATTATCTCGAAAGTCTGGATGCAGAGCTCTCAGGCCACCTTGAGGGTCTCAGGCCCTCTAGATCGTTCTACAACATCTGGGTAAACAGGCAGAGAAATCTGATCGCAAATCTTCATACAAATTAAGTGAGGTATTCAATGGAATCAGAGGAACAGACCCATTGTTTCATGAGTTTTCTGAGAGGTGTCCTCGATATATTCACGTATTTGTTCTTCCCAATGCGGAGATACTGGTTTTCACTGACATACTCTCCTCGCTAAAGCGACGGAGGTTCCACTTTTGCTTCCTGTTACTCCTTCATTCCTCACGGTCTGGGAGCGTTTTGCAGAGCCTCCATTTTTGAGTTTCAGGGCCTAACCTCGCCCTGTTTTATCACTACAGTTCTATCTTGAGCTTCTCCAGAAGCTCCCTCTGCTCCTTCG
>JBMFTY010000002.1:0-75251 GCA_049966795.1 Thermoplasmata archaeon | reverse complement strand
AATAGTGGTATTCGTTCTGAGCATTGCAATTTCCTCCATGGCAAGCATTGGGTATCTGAAGAGAATGAACAGGAATGTGATGGAATCAAGGCAGCAGGACGCTAACGGAAGCTTTCTCGCGAACCCTGGGGAGACGCCTGACGATATAATTGATGATGCTAAGGCAGAGCTGTCCCTTGCGAACATGTTCTATTCCGTAAAGAACATGAAGGAAACTGAGCTTCATATTGAGAGAGCGAAGATGTACCTAAACGATCCAAGAACAAGACAGTCTGCCAAGAGGGAAGAGCTTCTGGGGACGCTTGGAAGGCTGGAGAGTGCCATCAGGGACAGGAAATTCTTCCAGGGATGATTTGTTTTTATTTTTCCTTTGTTAATGAATGAAGGGCTTTTAGCGCGACCTGAGCGTGTGTTGCTGCGTTTAACTGGGAGTTGTATACCTCCCTTATAACCCCGTTCTTATCTATGATATAGGTTATCCTTGGAGGGAGCAATGTTCCGGTTGCACCATACTTCCTTCTTATCTCCTTATCCGGATCTGAGAGGAGCGTGAACTGCAACTTCCTGTTCTCCTTAAACCTCCTGTGAGAATCAACGGGATCTGAGCTGACCCCAAGAACCGTCGCCCCCAATTTCCTTATCTCCTCCCAGTTGTCTCTGAACGCACAGGCTTCCGCCACGCAGCCGGGCGTTTCGTCCTTCGGGTAGAAATATAGCACCACCGGTCCCTCCTTCAGTTTCTCTTCCAGAGATATGGTATTTCCCTCGTCGGTGACCGCGTAAAAATCAGGAGCCTTTTCGCCAACCTTCAATGCCATGATGTTACAGGTATGGCAATTACTTTAGTGTATTGTCTCTCCTGGTTTCACTTCCCCTCAACAACACCCTTCAGAAAAAGCGCGTTCTTGGGAGCGAAGCCGTGATAATCGTTGTTGAAGTAGATGTATGCGTCTTCATGTCTCCCCACAAGTCTTTTTCCAAGTTCCTTCAATCTTTCATCGGAGTAGTCAGTTGCATATCCATTGACATCCCCGTGCATCCTCACATACACATCTCCATAATCAGGAAGAATGAAAGGCAGGCCCTTCATGCTGACCGTGACAGCCCTTATCCCCTTCCTCCTTAGCACATCCAAGGCCTCCTGCGAATACCAGCTGGAGTGCCTGAATTCAACAAACACCCTTCTCTCCCCTTCCACCACGCCGAAAACCCTGTCAAGATTTTCCTTTGTGAACCTGAAGGATGGTGGGAGCTGGACCAGAATGCAGGCGAGCTTCTCCCTCAGGGGAGATATCGCCTCTTTGAACCTCGAAACATCATCATCCACATTCCCCAGCCTTTTGACGTGGGTTACCATTCTGTTCATCTTCACGCTGTACCTAAAATCCTTTGGAGAGGAGCGGTACCAGGCTGCAGCTCTCTTGCTGTTCGGAAAGGAATAGAACGTCGAGTTCAACTCAACCGTGTCAAACAAGGATGCGTAGTACCTGAACCAGTTCTTCGTGGGCATTCCCTGAGGGTAGAAAGTCCCAGACCAGTGCGTATAGAACCAACCCGAGCATCCTATGAATATCCTTCCCACGGTGATATGAATGCGGGGTTCCTTAACATTTTTCCGATCCACTGGGGAACAGCTTTAAATGTGCTGGGAATTATCCGTCATGACAGATAGAGCGTTTTTCCTCGATCTCTATTCTAAGATGATTGCCATTTCCGCCGTGAATCCTTCTGGGGGCGGAAAGGGCGAGGGGGAGAGGGGGGAATTTCTGAAGAATGAGATACTGCGATGGAGCAAGGAGATAAAGTTTGAAGAATACGTCGCCCAATCTGATGGAATCAAAAGACCAAATTTCCTCTTCCTCCTTGACAAAGGGAAGAAGACAACGGTATGGTTCGTGGGGCACATGGATACGGTGAGTGAGGGGGACCCCTCACTCTGGAACTTTCCCCCCTTCAAGGCGACCATCGAGGGGGATAGGATATACGGAAGGGGGACGTGCGACAACGGCCAGGGGATAATTTCTTCGCTGATAGCGTTTAAGCATTTCATCGATCATCCTGAGGAAATCAGGAACAATATCGGCGTGATTCTGGTTTCGGACGAGGAGGCGGGCAGCAAGTACGGTATTCAATATGTTCTGGAGAAAAGGAAATTTTCCAAGAGGGATAAATTCATCGTCCCTGACTTCGGCACCCCGACCGGGGAGAGCATCGAGATTGCCGAAAAGGGGCTGATGTGGTTGAAGATTACGGTTATAGGCAAACAGTGCCACGCTTCGACTCCAAGCGCAGGGGTGAATGCACACAGAATGGCAAGCCTTCTGGAGGCTGTCATTGACAGGGAGCTCCACGAGAAATTCAGCGCGAGGGACGAGGAGTTCCTGGAGCCGCTTTCCACATTTGAACCAACTAAGGTTGAACCGGGGACAAGCTCAATAAACATCGTTCCTGGAAAGGAGAGCTTTTACTTCGACATGAGGATTCTCCCCTCATACAGTCTTGATGACGTTTATTCTGAAGTAGCGAGAATAGGGGACAAATTTTCCAAGGAGCATGGTGTGAAGGTTCTCATGGAAATAGAGAACAAGGCAAATCCCACCAGGAACACCCCACAGGGGGAGGAATTCGTGAATAAGTTCGCCGAGAGCGTGCGGAGCGTTAAAGGAATAAGCGTGAGGAAGGTGGGAATAGGAGGTGGTACCTGTGGCGCTTTCTTCAGGGAGAAAGGGTTGGACACGATTGTCTGGGGAACATTGGATGAGACGGAGCATCAGCCCAATGAATATGCAAAGCTATCAAACGTGTTCGGCGATGCGGATGTCTTCATAAATTTCTTAAGGCAGGAAGTTTGAACCCTCAGATGTTCCTCACGTTTTCATTTTGCTTCCTTTATCATGAAGTAGGGATTCTTGCTGCCCATGAGGTCGTAGACCACCCTGTTTGAAGTTTCCATCAGCTCCTCTATCTCCCTCTCATCCACTCCGTTGAGGTTCCTCCCCTCTCTATATTTCCTGTGCGTCTCAAGCAGGAACTTGGGGAAGTGAATCACGTCCCTGATGTATGATGGCATCATCTTCATTATGAAATCCAGCGCGTTGTCGAGAAGCTTCTTCTTGTCATCCTCCGTCCTTATCCTCAGGATTTTGCCCCTGAAGTATTTGTAGAGGTAGAAGGAGTACGTGGCATAGAGCTGGGCAATCTGGTCTATCACAGGCCCCACCTTCGTTTTCATGACAGGCGTCACCACGTCGTACCTGTCCCAGTCCAACGTGAAGATGCTCCTTTTCCTTATGGCATCGTCGAACACCCTTGTCCCGGGGAGGGGTGTGTAGATGGAGAACTGTATTGCGTCCGCACCTGACCTCGCGAGTCTCCTTGAGAACCTGATCGATGTGACCACGTCCCTTATGCGCTCGTATGGGGCACCTATCATCATGCCTATGAGAACTATTATGCCGTTCCTTGAGAGTATTTTCACTGCCTCCTCGGACTGCGACGTGAACTCCCCCTTGTGCATCTTCTTGAGAACCTCTTCGCTGCCCGATTCCACCCCGAGAAACGATATTTTCATCCCCGCTTTTGCCCCAAGTTCAATGAGGTCAGGATTTTTGCTCGTGACGTCCGCTCTCATCTGCACTATCCATCTTGTCCTGATATCTTCCTCCATGATGGAATTGAAAAGGTTCCTTCTCTGCTTCACGTTCGGGTATACCACGAATATGTCGTCCGTGAAGAATATCCAGTTGTATCCATAGCTCAGCGCCATCCTCATCTCCTCGAGTATCCTCGAATTGGACTTGTTTCTCCACTTGTTCCCCCATGTTGGGGTAACTGAGCAGAAGTCGCAGGCGTATGGACACCCCCTCGACGTTTCGATGCACATCACCCTGTCCTCCTTTCCGAACACCTTGAATGTGTACTTCTCCGGATCGAGAAGCCACATCGGTGGCATTGGCAGGGAATCCAGATCACCTATGAGCGACCTGGGTGGATTCCTTATTATCTTTTCCCCATCCCGGTATACGATGCCCTTTATCCCGCTGAACTCTCGAGCCTCGGACACCGCGGATGCTATCTCGTACATCGTTTCATCTCCCTCTCCCAGAACTGAAATGTCAAAACCTGCCCTTATGATCTCCTTCGGTAGGAAGGTTGCATGATGGCCGCCCGCAACGGTCACAACATCAGGCTTCTCCTCCTTTATCTTTCTAGCAATGAAACCTGCGTTGTTGTGGGCAGCCGTCGCGTGGAGCGTTATCCCGACGATGTCAGGATTGAACTCCAGCGCCTCTTTCACAGTATCTTCAAGTGAGAGGTTGTCCCCCTCCATATCGATGATTTTCACTTTTGAACCTTCCACCCTGAGGATCTCTCCAGCCAGCGAAAGGAGGCCAAGGGGTGCGGGAAGGAAGCCCCATTTAGTGAGATACCCGCTTCCCGTCCTGTTGGATGGTCTAATGAGAACGGCTTTGACGGGCATGCATTAACAACCTTTTCATCAGTTAAATAAATTTTGTATTTAGAAAGCTGAAATTCCCTTGCCCAGACTAGGAATTTCCCATCGTGGATTCCCGAGAATCCCATTACCAAGAGTTTCCTCCTGAAATTGAAGGTCCCTTGATCCGATATGGAGGATATGACCTCATGCTTATTTATCAAATCCATATTGCCCCCCATGAAATCCGTAGTCACGGAGGATTTTCCGGAGACGTTCTACGCCCTTGTAGAGATATCTGAAGGGAGTAGGAACAAGTACGAGTACCATGAACAACTTGGTTCAATCGTCCTTGATAGGATCTTGTTCACCCCCATGAACTATCCCGCAAACTACGGGATGATCGTCGGAACCAGGGCCAGGGATGGGGACCCCCTTGACGTGATCATCATCTCCTCCTCCCCGATACTTCCCGGAATCATGGTGAAGTGCAGACCCATCGGGATAGCGGAGATGCAGGACGAGGAAGGGGAGGACAACAAGATACTGGCAGTTCCCGTGGACAAGGTTGATCCCAATTCATCCACGATAAGGGACATAGAGGATGTACCTGAATACCTGAAAAGGATAATAAGGCACTTCTTCGAGCATTACAAGGAACTCGAGGAGGACAAGTTCATGAGATTCAGGAGGTTCGGTCCAAAGCAGAAGGCGATGGAGGAGATGATGTCCTCAGTTGAATCTCATAGTTCCTGATCTTGGAGGGAGAACTGGATAAATTTATTGTTTCATTTTCAATTGTGACCCGTGGAGAGGGAGAGATTCAGGTTCATCTTCTTCCTGCGGGATTCAAGGGAAGATGCAATGAGAAGAAAAGGGGCAATCGTGAGGAGGGGTTCGCAATTCATTGAGCTGGATCTCAAGTTCGCGAGACTGGAGGAAGGTTTCGACTTATCATCAAATCTGGGATGCATTGAGACGTGCGTTCTCCCTTCCGGGGACAGCGGTCAGGCTTTGAATTTCGGAAGCCTTTCAGATGGCTTCGCCCTCATGAGGGAGGAGAAATACTGGCTTGGGCACGAATTCTTCGAGAGGTTCTGGCGCGGAACGGATGGGGAGGAGAGCATTTTCTTCCATGGCCTCGTGCTTCTCTGCGTCTCAATGGTTCATTACCAGATGGGGAAAGAGGGGAATGCGAAGAGGCTTTTCCTGAGGGCCGTGAATTCCCTTTCCCGTTTCATGGACAAGGAGTTTGCAATCACGGTTTTTTCTTATCCTCTCCCGGAAGACCTCATAGAGGCGCTTGAAAGGAAGGCCCTGGGATTCATCGCAGTTCACAGGTGAACGCTTCCGATCTCCCTCACATCCTTCCCCTTGGCATGAATGAGGATTGCGAGAGTTGAGATGAACATGAAGACCACTGAGAAGATGATGAATGTCTTCTTCAGCCCTATGATCGTTGCCGATGCCCCGAGGAACGGTTCAGCCAGCGCAGTCAGAAGCGAGCTGACGAGAAATATGACGGAGAGGACTGTGGCCCTGACCTCAGTTGGAACTAAAATATTGACCTCTTCGCTCAATATATTTGAATAGAAGCCATATATCACCGAGTTAAGTATGAGGAAGAATATTGAAACGTAGTTCTGAATAAGGCCCGGTATGTAGATCGTGAAGAATGTCAGGGACGTGAAGAAGAGCATCGATGCGAACCTGTTCCTCGCTATGAAGGAGAAACGCTGGGTATACAGCGAGGAAAAACCCCTGAGAAGCACATCCACGAAGAATATGAGTCCTATGATCCCGGTGGAAATCCCAAGCTCCTTGTAGTACGGCTGCTTGAATATCACCATCATGTTGAAGTTCAGAACGAGGGCCACCCTTATCAGTATGAGGGAGAGAATCCTCCTGTCTGAAACGTACTGGCGAAGCTTCAGGGGGACATTTCCGTTGCTCTTAGTCCTCGGTTTCTCCTTGAACATGAGGGTATACGCTGAGGAGGCGATGACGAAGCCGCCGGTGGCAAAAATAACGATCTTCAGCCCCAGGTATTCCCCCATGTAGCCCCCTATCAGGGAGGCCATTGCGATGGAAACGGCGGAAAGGAAATTGGCCATTCCTATGATCTCCAGGTACCTGAGACCATGGGACTTGGAGTATTCGTAGGTGAGGCTCTCAAGAGCGCTCGAGTTTATCGCAGCTCCGACACCCCAAAGGATGTAGCTTGCCGTTATACCAAGGAAGGAAGTGAACAGGCCAAAGAATACTATCCCCAGTCCGGTGAGAATGGACGATGCAAGCAAGGCAGCTTTCCTCCCGATCCTGTCCGCGATTCTTCCGGTTGGTATGCTCACAAGGACAATCGTCAGGTAAAACACCACGTCCAGCAGCGTTACCAGGAACAGGTTGAATCCCAGCCCCATAAGGTAGAGTACCCAGATGGGGTTCAGCAGGAGGAAGGAGTAGAGAAATGTGTAAACATAAATGTTCCTAAGTCCACTTTTCAAGCTTTAGCTCCCTTGCCCATTATCACGACCACTTTATTACTTTTTTTATCTCCCCTTTCTCCTTTTCCGTGAAAATTCCCGTTTCCTCGGGTTCATATACACCGGTGATCATCCGTTCAAGAGACGTTTCCTTCCCGTAGCGTTCTATGAACTCCACAGCCTCGTGGTAATGTATCCTTGCCCCGTCAACGCTGCCTGCCATTATTACGTTCTTATCCACTATGCCTTCCAGGACATCGTACAGCGAGGATGGCATCTGACCGTTTGTTCCGAATAGAATCACGATGCCGTTGTTGTTGATGTTGTCGCTTATGCCCTTCAGGATGTCCATGGCACCCACGGCATCTATTGCAGCATCCATCCTCTCGATCCTAACCCTGCTTTCCAAGGTTTCTTTGGAGGTATCGAGGAACCCTATGCCATTGTGATCCAGGAAGGACGCCACATTCTCATCCAAAGGGTGCCTGTTTACCGCAATTACATTCATCCCCATGTTCCTGAATACCGTGGAGATGAGAAGGCCCTCCGTACCTGTTCCAAACACATACAAATTCTTGCACCGCAACGTTGAATCATCGCAGTTCCACGGGATCCTAGATGCCATGAACCTGAATACCTCCCTGATCTTCATCGCATTCTTCAGCGGCTCAGTCAGCACGGCCAGCCTCTCCATCGAGCCTTCCTCCACCCTTATGAGGAAATTCTCATCTTCGAGGAACTCGTCCCTCATGAAGCCGTTCTTCCCCCTTATACCTGCTTCCACGAAATCTCCGTCCTCGCAGTAATCCTGCCTTCCCATTTTGCACATCCTGCAACCTCCAGGCCTCCTCACCATGGGTACAACCACATCCCCCCTCTTTAGAATGGAGGAGGTCCCCGGGTCTATCACCTTGCCAACCGCCTCATGCCCGAGCACCAGAGTGTTTCCTTCCTGGGGCCTTGCAAATCTAAGTTTCCCGAGAACCAGCTCCTTGTCCGTGCCGCAGATGCCGGTGAACTGAGTTTTCACGAGAATTCCCTCCCCCCTCTCGCGGGGAAGGTCGACGAGCCTTATGCCTCCTGCTGGGGGGACCGTGACCAATGCCCTCATTACAACCCCTCCAGCGCCACGATTCTGGAAGGGGCGCCATCCCCGCCCTTCACCAGAAGCGGGAATATCATCACGAAAACGACCTTCCCAATGATGCCTGAAAGGGTCCTTGAGTTAAGATTTTCGGCTATAACTATGGAATTGCCAAGGAGTATCCTGTGAGCCTCAAAATTTTTGGAGCCGGGAGCCTCAACGGATGGGGAATCGATGCCCACGATCTTCGCCCCGTACCTCCTTATTTCTTCTGCATCCTTCGCATTTATGAAACTGTAATCCCTGAATACCCTGTGCTCACCCCACCTTTCGTTGTAGCCTGTGTAAAGCAGGATTATTTTGAACTTCTGCTCCGGAAGCTCTATCCCCTCCTTTTGGTCATATCTGATGCAGGTGGCGAGGCCTGAAAGCCTTTCCAGACCAAGTTCGTCAACCCCCTCCCCTCCCTCGATGAAGTGAGAGGGTGCGTCTATGTGCGTTCCCGTGTGCGTGCCGATGTGCATCTCCTTCAGATTGTATCCATCCTTCGCTATTGTCCTGAATTGCCTTATCTCCGGTTTTGGATCCCCCTCGAAATAGGGCATCCCGTCCTCGTATTGAAGAGAAAGATCATGAATCTTCAAGGTAACACCTCACCTGAATGTGCCCTTTACCACCCAGGGTGGTTCATCGCTCGACCCCTCCATCTCGTCCGTCCTGTACTCCTCCAAGATTCTCTCGTCAACCTCTATCCCTAGTCCAGGTTTTCCAGAGAGTGTGAAGAAGCCGTTTTCCAGCCTGTAGCCTGACCTCAGTAGCCTTTTTTTCCAATCTGGCCAGAAATTCTCGAAGCTTTCCTGTATGAGGAAATTCCTAATCGCGTAATCCAGATTGAGGGTGGCAGCAGTCTGAATCGGTCCGAAAGCGTTGTGGAAGGCCACCTCAACCCCATACGCACCGGCGAGGATTGAGGATTCCAGGGCTTCCATTATGCCTCCGACATTCGTGATGTCTGGCTGAATCACGTCCACGAGATCTGATTCCAGATACGGAAGGAAGAGGTTTTTGTTCAGCACCCTTTCCCCCAGGGCAATCCTCACGTTGCTCCTCTCCCTCAGCCTCCTGAGGCCTGAGATCTGGTCTGGGTGAACTGGTTCCTCAATGAAGAATGGATCCAAGTCTTCGAGGTATTCCGCGGCAAGGATTGCGGCATTGGCGTTGAACCTTCCGTGGCATTCTATCAGGAGTTCAAGTTTAGTGTTCTCCTTGAGGGAGAGAACAATCTCTTTTGCCTTATTGGCTCCTTCCCTTGTCAGTGTATCGAAATTGGGGCCAAACGGGTCAAACTTCACCGCCGCGAAACCCTCCTTTTCAACTCCCTTCCCTTTTTTCAAGAAATCCTCAGGAGTGACGCAGCCGTCATACCAGCCGTTAGCGTAAGCTTTCACCCTCCCCCTGACCTTTCCTCCTATTAGCTGGTAAACAGGCGCACCGTACATCTTCCCTATTATATCCCATGATGCTATTTCAAAAGCACTCAGCGCGGATGTCGATTCCATCGACACGGGCAGGTAGAATGACCTTTTGTAAAATTCAAGATAGTTCTTCCTGACCTCCTCAACCTCCCTCCCAGCAAATACCCTGCCTACCTCCCGCATCTGCTCGTAAACGGGCCTGGTCATCAGGGTGGTCGGAGCTTCGCCATAACCCACCTCCCCGTCCTCCGTCTCCAGTTTCAATATTAGGATAGTGGAACTCCAGGGACTGGATTTTTCACCCTCTTCCCCGAGCTCTATCGCCTCAAAGCTCTTTATCTTCGTCATGGATGAACGAGTGAAAACCCGGTAAAAATGTTTCCCCGATCCAGGTTATTTTGAGCGTTCGTATATCGCCAGCGCAACCGGCGCAAGCTGCACCGTTCTCTCAGAAACCAAGAATATCGGGACATTTCTGTAGTAGTTCCCAAGTTCCCTGTCCACAGATTCCTTTAGCTCCTTTACAAGGGAGGGATCGTTCCTAATGAGGCCCCCTCCTATGAATATCGCCTCAGGGTCGAAGATGTTTATGTAATTTGCCACGGCCACGGAAAGGTAGTACAGCGTTTCATCCACTAGCAGCGTGCAGAACGGATCCCCCAGCTTCCTGCCGCTGAATATATCCTCCGCCGTGAGCCTATCCAGAGGAATGCTTGATAGGAATGGGGATGAGTTCATCTCCTTCGAGTTCTCCATTGCTCTCCTTGTGATCGCAGGTCCCGAAGCGAGGGCCTCCAGGCATCCCCTCCTTCCGCAACCGCACATTGGACCGTTCGCAAGAACCACAGAGTGGCCGAGCTCGCCAGCGTATCCGTTGCTTCCCCTGTAGACCTCGTCGTTAACGAATATCCCTCCCCCTATTCCGGTTCCGATTGCAAGGTATACGAAGTTCCTGAATCTGGACCCTTTGTCAAATACCTTGACTGATATTGCCTGTGCAGTGGTGTCGTTCTCTATGTAAACATCCATCCCTAGGGCTTCCTCCAGCTTCCTCTTCAAGTTGACCCCTCTCCATCCGAAGAGATTTGGCGCGTAAAGGGTGATGCCCTCTGGTGAGATCGGCGCGGGGAATATCACACCAACATTTTCAAATCCTTCGAACTCCGATGATATCGAACGTACCTGCTCTATCAGTTCCGCGGATCCTCTGAACTTCCTTGTCTTTGCCTCTATCTTCTTCCTTATTCTTCCATTTTCAGACGCTAGAACTGCAGTTATCTTGGTACCGCCAACATCGAAGCCCAGATAGTACCCTCTTTGCACGAAATGTTTAGATCGTCGTCAAATTTAGTCTTTCCCTTCAAACTATGAATGACTCACCAGGCTTCAGGATCGGAACAAGGACCTCCGAGCCAAGCGCATCCTTTAGCTCCCTTGGATCCGTGTTTATTGCGGGAAATGTTCCGTAGTGCATGGGAAACACTATCTCTGAGCCCAGCATTCGCGCAGCCATGGCTGCTTCCTTCGGTCCCATGGTGTAGAAGCCTCCCGTTGGAAGCAGGGAGACCTTAGGCCTGTAAAGCTGGCCTATCAGCTTCATGTCACCAAAGAGGCCCGTATCCCCTGCATGGTAAATAGTGATGCCGTCAGCGGTCACCACTGCACCTGCGCAGTTTCCAGTGTGAACGGCCTGAACCAGGGCAACTTTGATCTTTCCCAGGTCCACCTGGCTGCCGATGTTCATCCCAATTATATCTTCCTCTGGAATCCCCTGACCATACGCAGGCGCTGCGTTTTCAAAGATTGAGATTAGCTTTGCCTTCTTCTGCTTCACTATCTCAAACGCATCCCCAAGGTGATCGTCATGATTGTGCGTCACTATGACGAAATCAACCCTGCCCAGATCTTCCGGCTTCACCGGCGACTTGGGGTTATTCCTGAGAAAGGGATCAATAATAACAACCGCTTCGCTGAACTCGATCTGCCAAGCAGCATGTCCAAACCACGTCAGTTTTACCATGTTCCCTTCACCTGCCGCTCATAACAAACTTTTGATATTAATTTTGTGTGATGAAAGATTCGCTTCCTTCTGAATTTCAGTGGCGATGAATGTGATGAGTCCCGGCAATGCTTCGCTATTCGCGATTCCTTACCCCACCGAGAGTGCAAGGAGAGCAACTAATAAATAAAGGTGCGTGTTTTTAATTCATGAATTTTTCCTTTTCCAGCATTTTCCTAAGCAAGGGGGTGAATTATTTCCAAGATGCTCCCCTCACCTCAATCCTGAGATTCCTGAATTACAAAGACACGGGAAAGATTGAAGAAATTGGAAAATACGTGGGGGAGGAGATGATTGAAGACTCGATGTTCCTGGATCACTTCGGGAACCCACAGTTCGTTATGTGGGGAGTCCTCGATGACAGGGTCGATGGCATCTGGATTTCGAGGACTCATTCATCCATCATAAAGAAGCTTCTTGACTATGGTGTGGTGAGAAACGTTTCTCCCGGTAAGCTGATGTACCACTTCGTCTCAGGTTATTTAATATCGGATGCCGGTTTGTTTTGCACCCTCACCCTCACGGCTCAAACCGTTTACGGCCTTATAAAATATGGGGATGATCTAACAGCTGGATACCTGAGATCCTATGTGGACAATGGCTGGCTCGGGGCAACGTACTACACGGAGATACAGGGTGGGAGTGATCTTGGTGCGAATAAGACCATTGCGGTAAAAGATGGGGAAAGATACAGGCTGAGCGGGGAAAACAAGTATTTCGCGAGCAATGCCGGGTTAGCCGACGGGGCGATCGTAACAGCCAGGATAGAAGGTGACAAAGCCGGAGCGAAGGGGATATCTGCCTTCTTCGTTCCAGCATTGAGGAAGGACGGAACGAGGAACTACGAGATAAGGCGCGTTAAGGAGAAGCTTGGAACCATTCTCGTCCCGACAGGGGAGGTCGTACTTAACGGGTCTGAAGCCTATCTCCTAGGCAAGAGAGGGGAAGGGGTATACGTTGCGCTTGAGATACTTGAAATTTCGAGGATAAATGATGCCATCTCTGCGGTGGGCATCGCGAGGAAGGCCCTCTGGGAGGCATATCTCTATTCAAAAAGGAGGATGGCGTTCGGAAAAACGCTGTATGAGCATCCCCTCATGCGAAGGGACCTCGTTGAGATGGAGGCGGAAACCGAGGCGTCCCTTGTGCTGTCTCTGGTTGCTGCGGATGCCTTCAACAGAGCATCAGGCCTCCGCCCTCCTTACGACACTTCATACCATGTTGCCAGGGCCCTCACGCACATGGCGAAGAATATGTGCTCCTGGTCATCTGATTTCGTTACAAGGTATTCCATGGAAATTTTCGGTGGCAAGGGATTTCTTGAAGAGTTTCCTGTTGAGAAGTTTCACAGGGATTCTATAGTCACATCCCTGTGGGAGGGAACCAGCAACATCCAGGCCCTGGACTTCCTTGAACTCCTGCTGAAAAAGCATACGGATGCTGATTTGTTCAAGCTGGCTGAGAGCTTGATAGAAAACGTCGGACCTCAGAGGGAAGAAATGGCAAAGACCGCTTATTCTTCCCTAAAATCAGCGTTTTCCAAGTTGATTGGAAGTGAGAACGCTGAATTCTTCGCAAAGGATATTCTGAATTCATTCGCCTACACGCTTTCCCTCCTCTATATGATGACGATAGGGGAGACTCAGGGGAACGAAGGGATGCTGAAGGCTTCTGATGTTTTCTTTTACAGGCATTTTGCAAAGGAGTTCCCCCCAGATTTCGATTTTCTCGCGCATTCCACCTGCCTGGACTGGATGGATGAGGCACATCCATAACTTGGAAAGCGTTCCTGTTGATCTTCCAATGTTCATTTCACCCGATTCGAGTGATTCTTCCATCCTTTCAAACTAGAGGACTGGAAATTCCGGCAGAAGGGGTTGATAAGAGGGTACCGGGCTGATTCACATAGCGTTTTGATTCAAATCATCTGGTCAGTGGTAGAAGCTTCTCCATGATCTTCCCCCTGGTTTCTTCGATCCTCTCGCCCTTTCCCGTAATCACTATCTTCACGAGGTATGAATCCTTCGCAATCTCCTCAATATATGCCATGTAACCCTCAATGCCCGCGAACTCGGAAATAATCTTCCCGAGGTTCTCCTTAAATGCTTCGAAGTCCTTTGACTTCGGAAGTTCAATCCTGATCTGAATTCTTCTTCTCTCCGGATTTACTGTGACCATCCCCTGCGTCATGATGCTATTCGGGATCTTCGATATCGACCCGTCGTCCTCTATTATCGTCGTGAAATTGAGGGATATGTTTTCCACTCTTCCTGATATCCTCAACCTAAATTCATCCCTGGAGAGATATTTCGGGGGATAAGAGGGGAATGCAAAGGAATATTGCCAGGAATGGAATTCTATGTGATCCCCAGGCAGGAATGGGCGGGACCATATGAGCAGTATACCGCTGAAGAAATTGGAAAGGGTCTGCTGTGCAGCTAGACCAATTATCGCACCGCCGAAGGCA
Source organism: Thermoplasmata archaeon (assembly GCA_049966795.1). Taxonomy (GTDB): domain Archaea; phylum Thermoplasmatota; class Thermoplasmata; order Thermoplasmatales. Next base: position 61,248 of record JBMFTY010000002.1, on the reverse strand, counting down.
CTCCCAAGTATGACGGAACTAAGATCGACGCCCATTATGGCAAGCACGGCAAGTAGGATTATGAAATACCCAACGACTGAAATCAGGAATATGAAGGGTCTGGAGTACCTCTTTCCCATGCTCCTGTCTAGAACGGATCCGACTATCCTCACGATTATGCGGAGAATTACATAAAGTATCAGACCGGAGATAATTGCCTCTATGATGCTCGTGTATTTCTCGTAACCAATAGGTATTACAGACACAACCCTGATCAGAATGAATACTAGGAATATGAGCACAAGACCTGCAGCGAAAACAGTGATGAGTCTGCTTGGTAGAGATCCCTTCTGCATCCTTTCTATTATGGATTATTCGCTATATACTTTTCTAGAAGGGGGATCTTATCACAAATATCAGCGATGTGAAAGGCTTGGACAGTTAAGCATCTCCTATTGCCCTGCCGGAAATACTTGGAAATTCATTCTCCATTACTCCGCGGCTTTAGTGGTTTCATCTGATTCCCTTCCTTACGGATTCTCCGTGGAAATTCATGGGATTTGATGCTGCCCCTGTATCCTCTTTGACCTTTAGCAATTCTCTTCCTGGGGTCTTGGAGCTGCGATCTTGAAGAGATCAGCGAGCATTAAGGGACGTATTATTATATAACACGATTCACTTATGGAATAAAATGGCCGTTTACACGGTAACCTACAGGCGCAGCAATTTTTCCAGGAAGGAAATAGTGGATATCCTGATTTCAGTGGTCACTCTCTCCGTTGCTTTGTTCTTCATAATATCCAGGTCCCAGTTCAGGATTCCGTTACTTGATGCATTCGGCATCTCCTTTCTGATGACCATTACTGCATTCCTTTTACATGAGATGAGCCATAAATTTACAGCCATTCATTACGGCGCCTGGTCCGAATTCAGGATGTGGCCATTGGGTCTCCTGTTGACGATAGTCACTGGACTCCTCGGATTCCTTTTCGCTCTTCCTGGAGCAGTCTATTTCGCAAGCTACAGGAATCCCATAAGGGAAGGAAAAATAGCGGTTGCAGGCCCCTCCACAAACCTCGTGATAGGCGTAGCCCTTCTGCCGGTGTTGCTTTTCGTTCACCTAAGCTACATTCTCTTCGTTGCAGTTTTCTATCTTACGTACATCAACATATGGCTTGCTTTCTTCAATCTCATCCCGATACCCCCGCTTGACGGAAGCAAGGTTTTCGCCTGGAACAAGAGGACCTGGGGGGTAACGTTCGGAATAGCGGCAGTGCTTGTGGCCTACTTCTTCATCTATTTCTTCGTGTTGCCCTAGAAAGTCATTCTCCCTTTCCCAAGATCCTTCTTTTTCTTATTGCGAAGAAAATGTAAATCCCAATTGCGGCCACGAAGGCAACAAGAAGCACGACTCCAATTTCGGTGAGGATGGGAAGGAGCTTCTCCCACGATTTCCCGAGGAAGTAACCACCGGTTTCAAGGGCCGTGGACCAGATAAGCGAGCCTGAAAAAGTAAACAGCGAGAATTTCGAGATGTTCATCTTTGCAATGCCCGCAGGTATACTCATGTAAGACCTGAAACCAGGGACAAATCTACCGAAGAAAACGGTCCATTCTCCTTTCGAATCAAACCATCTCTCGGTGCGCTCAAGATGCTCCTCCTTCAGGCCAAGGTACCTGCCTATATAGAGAATTATAGGTCTCCCTCCGAAATAGGATATGTAATAAAGGATCACATTTCCCACGAAGCCCCCAACTGATCCCGCGATAGCATACAGCGCAAACATGGGTGCACTTCTGCCTGCCAGGAATCCTGCAAAGACCATTATGACCTCAGATGGGAAAGGCAGACCTACTCCCTCAAACACCATCAGGAAGAAAACACCCATAGGGCCGAGTAAGCTCATAATCCGTATCGACTCGCTTAAAAAGTAGGAGATTATTCCACCTAGTGTCACTGCCAACCTTTATCCTGGCTGTATATGCGCATATTATTAAATCTATCTAAATAAGAAGGGTTGGGATCGCTGGAAACATCACCTCAATTCCTGGCTCCCTGTGAAAAGGTTATTTTTCAGGATTCCATAGCTTCGAGGGAAATGAATAGCGTTGACAGTGTTACGCTGGAGAAGATCAACAGGAAGTATTCTCACTACGGAAGGATATACGATTTTGACATCAGCGGAAGTACCGAGAAGAGCGATATTCCGTGGAATGTAGCTAAGGAAATAGTTCTCGAGAGAGATGGATACAGGTGCAGGATATGCGGCAGGTCCCCGGTAGTAAATGATGAAAGTGGCGGCTTTCCAAAAGTTAGGATTCAGGTGGAGGTCCATCACATCATTCCGAGGATAGCAGGTGGATCTGATTCAACCAAGAACCTGGTAACGCTTTGCAAATCATGCCACATCAGGACATTCAAGCACGAGTACTCGGGACTCCCTGAAGAAATTGCCCTGAAGTTGGACAGAAGGGTAAAAATTGCAACTAACAACCTTACTCTGCAGAAATTTGGGAATAACTGCATTGATTTTGAATTAAAGTCCTTCTATTACAGGGAAAGGAGTATAACTCTTCAGGGGGGAATTCCGTGCAAGATATGTGAATTTGCATCGCTAAAAAAGGCCTATGATCTAATGTACGCTAATGATCTCGATTTAGATGAAGTAATAATCAAAATAGAGAATAAAGAATTATGTGTGGGGCTAATAGAAAAATAACCCCTCAGAATCTGCTTCTGAAATTCCTGTTACCGCTGCTGAAGTTCCTTCTTGGCCTTCTTCCTGTTTCCTCTGGGGGAAACTCCTTCTCGCTCATGTCGACAGAATCGTTCACTTCTTCGACTTCCGATTCTGCTTTCTTTATGGATCCGTATTTTCCCACATTCAGCCTCATGTGGCCACGTACGAAGCTTACGTATCCGTTCTCGACCACGATGCTAGAGCCGTTCTCAATCTGCTTTGCCTGATCCTCCCATAGGGACATCGTCACTTTTCCTGTTTCGTCTGCGAGCACTGCTTCTGTCACTCTCTTCTGCTCTCCATATCTGGTCTGTATTTCTTTCGGTTCTCCAACACTCAAAACCTTTGCCAAAACTGTTACCCTCTTGGACCCTGAGTTGAGGTCCTTCACTTTCGTAAATTCTTCCATATTCTACCAATCCTTTGTCTAGAGCCTTAAGCTCATTCCAATAGGCCATCCACCTTATTAACCTTTTCCTGACAACGCCGGAAATGAAAGCTGTCACATAGATTCCACGAATAGCCAGAGAAGATAAATGAAAATCATAGGGGAAATAGATGATTAAAAAAAATTCCAAATCATGACAATTTTTCACACAACATGCGATAATTTCTCCATGACCTGACAATCAAAATACCGAGTGGATTTTGAATAGTCCGGTTATTAATTTAGAGAATAATAAATATTGTTCGATTTCCTGCCTTTTTTTTGAAGATTTGACATGGCTCTTTTAATCAAAATTTAAATATGAGTAGCATTTCATACCACCGGTGATATCGGAGTGTCCATAGGGATTCATCTGGTTGCTGACTTGAAAGGGGTCTCTCCTTCCAAGATCTCGAAGGTAAGCCTTGTCAAAGAAATAATGGAGTCTGCCGTTAAAAGCGGCGGTCTAACCAAGATAAGGTCGTATTATCACCAGTTTTCACCAGATGGAGCAAGCGGTGTTATACTGCTGGCGGAATCCCATTTAAGTTTTCATACGTGGCCTGAATATGGATTCGTTGCTCTTGATATATTCACCTGCGGTCCAACTGAGAATGCGGAGGCCGCGTTCGAGTACATTCTTGACAAACTTTCTCCCATCTCAGTGGAATACAAGAAGATAGAGAGAGGGGTGGATTTTCCTAGGGGCGTGCAGCGGGACAAGGAGCAGGTTGCGGCGGTCATCCCTAGAACAAGTATTCTAGAAGGGAAGTAAGGGGCAGACCGTTATCCCACTTCAGAACGAAAGTGCCGTTCCTCGTGACCTCCATTTTCGGGAGTATCTCGGAGAACTGTCTGTATCTCCCTTCGAAGGAATATTTGAAGGTGAAGAATCTCCACGGATCCCCGCCTACGGACTTTCTCCTGAAAGCGTACAGGGGCATCACACCGGTACGGGACATCAGGGATAAGTAGCTCTCAGCCTGCTGCTGCGACCTGCTTGAGGAGGCAGAAAAGTTCAGCACCTTTTCTTTTGAACTCTTTATCTCTATTGGCACGCTTATATCCGACCTGATGATTATGAGGTCAAACCCGTGGCTCCCTGCAGCTCTTACCACCATGAAAGGCCTCTTGACTATCCTTCTCTTTAGGTCCTCCCCTATCCAGGACAGCTCATTCAGCTTCTCCTCATTCCCCGAGAGGATATATTTGAGCTCCCGTTCATAGATAGACCCATTAGTAGCCATTCACTGGATCACTTGGACCCTTTGTTGTACAGATATCCCAGGAAACTCTCCAGTTGTATGATTTCCCTAGCTCCCTCTGAAATCCTGAAGTCTATGTCCCCAAGAACGAAGAGCATATCTGCCTTCAGGGAGTCATCGATTGGCATTTCGAAGATTACCCTGTGGAATTGCTCTACAACATCCTGACCCGATATCCCCTGCCTTATCACGGCATCCTCCAGCATGCTCTTGGCCTTCGAAACGTCTCCCTTCAGAGCGAGGGATATGACTTCTGCGGCCCATTCCTTCCTCACGAGGCCGGTTGCCTCGTATATGGAATTCACGGTGACTTTCTGTGAATAGGTCGCAGCGACCTGGAGGATGTTGATCGCCTTTCTCATATCCCCATAGGACATCTCCGCTATAGCCTCAAGCGCCTTCCTCTCATATTCCTTACCCTCCTTCTTCAGTATCGAGGAGAGAGCTTCGATCATATCCTGGTTGGGAATCGCCTTGAACCTGAATATTGCAGTTCTGGATTGAATTGGCTCAATTATCTTAGAGGAGTAGTTGCAGGAAATGATGAATCTCGTGGTCTTCGTGAAATTCTCCATAGTCCGCCTGAGGGCTGCCTGAGCTTCGTCGGTCATATAATCCGCCTCATCCAGGAAAAGTATCTTGAAACCCAGTTCGTTAGAAGGCATTATCCTCGAGTATTCCTTCACAGTCTCCCTCACCATCTTGATTCCCCTGTCATCCGATGCATTCAGTTCGAGGAAGTTCTCCTTCCAATTATCTCCGTAAAGCTCCCTTGCCAGGACAATAGCGGCGGTGGTTTTGCCTGTACCGGGTGGGCCTGCGAAGAGGAGGTGGGGGAGGTTCTTCTGCGAAACATAACTCTTCAGCCTCTCCACTACCTGTTTCTGCCCAACTATCTCCTCCAGCTTCTTCGGCCTGTACTTCTCAATCCATAATTCGTCCATTCTGCGTAATTATAGAATACGAATAATTAACCTTTCGCGGGAGCATCGAGAAATGTTTTATACGTCCAGACATTCTCGGACTAGGTTGTTCAGATGGTAAGGAAACCAGCAAGGATGTACACGAGGATCACGGGTCCTGCCTATACGAAAAGGGAGTACATGGGCGGAGTTCCCTCGCCGAGGATACAGCAGTTTGTAGCTGGTAATGTAAACGGAAATTTCCAGGTTGAACTCAGGCTGGTTGCTGAGGAAAGTTGCCAGATAAGGCACACTGCCCTTGAGGCTGCTAGGGTATCCTCCAACAGGCAGCTTCTTAAGGATTTCGGGGAGAAGGGTTATTTCATGAGAGTGAGGCCCTATCCGCATCACGTGATCAGAGAGCACAAGATGGCTACTGGCGCAGGGGCTGACAGAATATCCAGCGGCATGAGCATGGCATTTGGAAGGCCTGTCGGCACTGCTGCAAGGGTTAAAAGAGGAGCAAGCGTCATAATTGTGAGGGTGAACAGGGAAGGTGTTGAGAAAGCTAAACTGGCGCTTCGCAAAGCGTCTCACAAGATACCCACGCCTTCAAGAATTGACATGGTGGAACTCACTTCGTCTTAACCTTGAGGGTGTTCCTGAATTCCTTCTCTACCATTGAAAGTTCCGTCTTCCCGATGGCATCTTTGTTTATGGAGAGTATCAGTATTCCTGATCTCCCGATAACCCTGTCCTTCAGAACGGTGAGAAATCTGATCACGTTCTGCGGGGAAGGGGACGTGGAGAATAAGTAATCTATGCAGTCGATGTACAGGACGGACCTGTCCTCAAGATTGTTGATTACGAATTCTTGCAGCTGGCTGAGCTGGTTTGGATTGAAACCCCCTTTCTTTTCCTCATAGGTGACGAGCGCGATTTTCACATTCTTCAGCCCATCCATGTTGCTCTTTGAATCCCTGCTGATGATCAGGACAGGGTGTCCCTGCGTGGCCACCTCCGATACAATTTCAAGGCCCTTGACGTTGCTTCTCTCGTATATGATGTACGTTTCCCCGTACTCCAACTTCAAGGCATTTCCAACTTCTCCTCCAGCATACTCGCTTTCGAGTTTCCTGATATATTCCTCCCTTATCCCCATGGACCTGGCGAGCATTATCGCATACCTCAGGCCGTCCCTGTAGCCCTCCCTGTATGATTTTTCATTGTTCATTTCCTGTCCTTCTCAAGATAAGAGACAATCTCCTGGATAATCCTTGCGGCCAGCATCGAGGTGTTGCCGTTGTCATAAACCGGGGTGATCTCCGTCAAATCCAACCCAACCAACCTGTGGCCAATAACCTCGATGATTTCCAACATAATGAAGGGATCAAGACCGAACGGTTCCGGGGTTCCCACGCCCGGCGCGTAGGCGGGATCGAAACCGTCAAAGTCTATGGACAAATAAACAGGAGAATCGCTGAACTTCTTTAGATATCGGATCATCTCCCCGCTGTTTTTCCTTACGTCGTAGCTTGTGAAGAATTTCTGCGTTCCCTGTTCCATTTCCTCTGGGGAAACGGACCTTATTCCTACGGAGACCACATTCTCTTTTCCAACAACCTCGCTCACCCTCCTGGCCACGCAGGCATGCGAGTATCTGTTCCCTAGGTACGAATCCCTGAAATCGGTATGGGCGTCTATGAAAACAGTCCTGCACTTCATCCTTCTTATTGCGCCGAGAGTAATGGTGTGCTCCCCGCCAAGCATTATTGGAAATTTCCCGTCAGATACTATCTTGTCAACCTCAGAGAACACGTCCTCCAGCATTTCCTCGGAGTCGTGATGCTCATCTAGGTCCCCATCGTCAAAAACCCCAGCAAATTTCAGGTCCACCCCCCTGTAAAGGGAATAGCTCTCCATGTTGTACGATGCTTTTCTTATCTCATTAGGTGCAAGTTTCTCCCCGGACCTGAAGGATACCGTTGCATCATAGGGCACCCCGAAAAGCACATACCTTGAGTCCGAGTAATCTTCAGTGGTATCGCAGAACTTTAACCTAGAAGGCATTCAAATCCTCATTATTTTCCTCTTTCCCATGGATTCCCAGTATTCCACTTCTGCCCCGCTTTTCGCTTTCTCCTTGAACTCTTCCGGAATAGGAGCGCTGAACTGCTCGAATGTCTCCATATCCATCAGGAGGGCCTCGTTCTGTGTAACGCTCAAAATCTGCGCTGTCTTCTTCTCTATGATAGGCACCTTCACCTTGTGCTTGGTTGGATAGACAACGCTCCTCTTCTGGTTGTCGAATATGCCTATCGCGACTATCCTTGCCTTGGCCTCGCCATGCTTCCCCGGCTTGGACGTCGTGATCTCAACAATTCTGCAGGGCTCCTCGTCTATCAGTATGTACTTGTTCTCCTTGAGTTCCCTTACCTCTTGATCTTGCCATGTCATTTATTATCCAAGGTAAAAGGTGGCTCTTTATAAATATCTTAGTCTTTCCTCACGCATCCTCGATTCTGCTTTTCACCTTTACATTCGTCCCGCTTCTCTTGAGCGCGATGGAGATGTGGCAGTATTTTTCCTGGCTGAGTGAGATGGCCTTCTCGAGGCTCTCCCTATTGACCTTTCCCTTGACAACATATTCCAGAGTTATCTCAGTGAAAAGCTGTGGATATTCTTTTGACCTGAATCCTTCCGCACTCACTTCCAGCCCTTCCAGCGGTTCCCTCATCTTTCTCAGAATGTTAACTATGTCTGTAGCGGTGCATGACAGCATCGCCTGTAAAAGCAGCTCCGTCGGGGAACTGCCCATCTGCTCCTCCTTGTTCTCCGCGTGGTCAATTATTGTGTAATGCCTGGAATCGGCAGAACCTATGAAGGTGAGGTTTCCAACCCACCTGACTTTTGCCTTCATGTTCCATGAATTAGGCATCATATAAATCTTTAAACCCTGGGATTAAACCTTACGAGCGAGGGAATGATTAATAAAGGATTTTCAATGGGTGGCCGTGAACTGGCTTCTCATAGTTCTCCTGCTAATATTGGCCTGGATTCTCGCCTTCTACCTAACCACCACCAGCTTCAGGAATCATGTCTCTCCGTACGGTCCGGCCATTCTCATCAGGACCCAGGCAGGAATAAAGATCATAGAGAAGGTTTCCAAGCTGAAGTTCTGGGACTACTTCATCTCCTTCTTCTATTACGCTATGCCTATACTTTCCGCAGCCACGGTCATACTCCTCATTTATGAGGCGATCCTAGTGTTCTCAATTCCAAGGAGCGCCGCTATTCCTCTGTCCTACGCACTTGCCCTCCCAGGGATTAATCCAACGATACCTATAGGTTACGGAATCATAGGACTGATAGTGGCCGTAGCCCTGCATGAGGGCGCCCACGGCATAGCGGCTAGGAGGCACAACATAACCGTGAGAAGCACTGGCCTCCTCTGGCTGATAATTCCCATTGGAGCGTTTGTTGAGCCTGACGAGGAGGAGACAAAGAAGGTTGAGCCAAAGGTAAGGGGCAAGATCTTTGCTGCAGGTCCAGGAATGAATGTTGTTCTTGCGGTCATTTTCATCGTCCTCTCACTGCTGATTGCTTCAACATTCACCGGGGTTCAAGGAGCGCCTGTACAGACCTCCGTGTCACCTGACTTTCATCCCGGAGACGTGATAAAGGCGATCAATGGCATATCCATCAATTACCCTGGACAAATAGAGAACCTGTCTTTCAGTCCCGGTACATACGTGAACGTTACCCTGCTGAGGTCAGGTCATCTGATTAATGAAAGGGTTCTCTATGGGCTCTACGTTGTAGGAACAGTCAGCGGCTACCCGGCCTCCCTGGCAGGAGTAAAGGCCGGAAACGTGATAGTGTCCCTCGGGAGCAGGAGCATCGAGAATGAGACCGTTCTCCAGCAGGTTCTTTCTTCATATGCCGCCGGACAGGTTGTTGCGATGAAGGTGTTCAACGGCTCCGGATTCAGGAATTTCAACATCACGTTGGCGTCGGAATACAGCTACCTGAAGTCCCAGGGTATAGCCAATCCCGGCGTTCCCCATAGTTATCCGTTCATCGGAGTGCAGGTTGCTGTCCTTGGTGTGGCTCTCTTCGATCAGTTTTCTTATCTTGCTCTTCTCAAGAATCCCTTTTCAGAGGGGCCTCTGGGATTCTTCGAATACGTTGGTCTCCCATTCCATTTCCTCCTTCCCCTCCCCTCTTACCTCCTCACATCAATTGACGCAAGTCCAGTGATGCTCAATTTTGAGTATCTATTCTACTGGCTCTTCTGGCTCAATTTCGCCCTCGGACTCACGAACATACTCCCCATCGTTCCGCTGGACGGAGGGTATGTCCTTCTGAATACCCCCGCTCTACAGAGGAGCAAGAGAACGAGGGACGCTATAGTTGCGACGATAAGCCTGATAGTTCTCTTCCTTTTGATATGGGAGATCGTGATACCGAGAATCTAGACGAGGCTTCTCTGAATTGTGTCACCGCCACCCTTCGTCATTCCGAGATCAAAATACCTCACAGGCAGGGGAGATGAAGTCAATTCCGCGGCCTCCTTCTTGAAGGAGAGAAAATTCGGGCAGAGATTGCACTTCGTCGGCTGATTCCTCACGAAATAGCATACCCCGTCCCTGTTGTAAAAGCAGAACCTGCCAACTGACTCCACGTTTTCTTATGTGCCAGGCGAATAAAAAACTATCCCTTCTTCCCTGCACCTCTACGGGAATAGCGCTTTTCGTACCTTTCCAGTATGCTCTTCGTTATGGCGACAGCGTTTCCCGTGTAATCAAGGGGGGAGATGCCCTTTATTTTGCTGCCGGCGATCTCCTCCACCCTTTCCTTCAGCCCCCCTCCCTTCCTTCTGACCTCCATTGATGCTTTTCTCACTATCTCGTGCGCTTCCTGCCTTCCATATCCCGATTTCACAAGGGCCATAAGATATGCCTCCCCGAGAGATAGGTCATCGCTCATCACATTCTTGAGCATCGCTTCCTCATTCACCTTTAGCCCTTCAATCACTCCGGTCATCTTAGCTAGAATATCATCGATCAGGATCGAGACGTAAGGTATTATGAACCTCTCCGCCGCGCTGTTAGTCAGGTCCCTCTCATGCCAGAGGATCGCGGATTCATGCATTGGAATCAGGAATCCCCTTATGATCCTAGCAAGTGAGGCCACGTTTTCTGAGACCACGGGATTTATCTTCTGAGCCATGGTGCTGGATCCAACCTGCCTTTTTTCATCGAAAGGTTCCTGAACCTCTCCTATCTCAGGCCTCTGAAGGTTCCTGATCTCTGTGGCAAGCTTCTCCAACGTGGTCGCAATTCCCGCTATCACGGATACATATTCCACAAACCTGTCCCTCCCCACTATCTGCGTTGGCCCCTCCTCCTCCCTGATACCTAGAATTTCCATTAGCCTTGCCTGCACTCGCAATGTGTCCTTCCCGAGGGCTGCACCGGTCCCAACCGCGCCCATGAATTTTCCCACTATGACCCTCTTCCTTGATTCCTCCACCCTTTCTGAATGCCTCAACATCTCTGCAAGATAAACGGCCATCTTGAGACCAAATGTTATTGGAAGGGCGTGTTGACCGTGAGTTCTTCCTATCATCACCGTGTTAATGTGTTGCCTCGCCTTTTCGTACAAAGCGGAGGAAAGATTCCTGATATCGCTCTCAAGATAATCGTAGAAGCTCTTGAGCTGCAGGGCTGTCGCTGTATCAAGGATGTCGTTGGAAGTTGCGCCAAGGTGAACGTAACCCCCAGCTTCCCCGCTCACTTCCGACAGCGCCCTCACGAGGGCCATCACATCATGCCCTATTTCCCCCTCTATTTCCCTGACCCTCTCCAGCCTTACGTCTTCCAGATTGGCGTGCTTGGATATTATGTCCGCATGCTTCTTTGGTATTATTCCCAGCTCAGCCTCTGCCCTGGCAAGCGAAGCCTCCACCTGTAGCATGTAGAGAATCCTCCTCTCTTCGGAGAATATTTCCTTGACCTCATTTCGACCGTACCTGTAGTCGATGGGGGAGACAACCATGCTGATAAAAACGCGTACTGGGATAACAATATTTCTTCAGGCTATGAATGAGGTGATTATTGAGTACATACCTATGGAAACAATGAGCGCAAGAATCACGTAGAGGGATACCTCCCTCACCTTGCTTATCCTGTATTTTCCCATGATTCGAGGATTTGAAGCTATTCTCGTGACCACCATGAGAGGCAAAGCCACCGCAACTGAGGTGAATACCATCACATCGAGGACTATGGCCACCAGGTTAGGATACGTAAGGATTATGATGGCAGCGGGAATGATTTCCACCAGGTATACGGAGTAGAAACCCTTCTGTTCCCTTATCCTCCCGTTGAAGCTCCCCTTCCATTTTAGCGCGTCGGATATCGTGTACGACATGCTCATTGAGATCACGAACATCGCCAGGAGGCCGGCGACACCAACACCGATGCTGAATATGAAAGGCCCAGCAGGCCCGATGATGCTCCCCAGAGCATTGGAGACGCTTTCAAGGGAGCTCCCCGAGCTGAGGCCAAGCTCAGACAGCCTCCAGGAGAAAATAACTATCGAAATCATCAGCACCTCTGAGACCACAGCCCCGAGGAGTGTTCCCCTGCTTTCTCTCTTCATTTCCGATATCTTCAGTCCCCTGTCAACGTCTGCGGCCTGATGGTAGAACAGCATCCAAGGCATTATCACGGCACCTATGTTAGCCGCTACGAGGAAATAGAAGGAGCTCTCGGGTACCACTGGAAAGAAGCTGCTTGGGTTTACGATGGAAGGCCTCATGAAGAAGTCCAGAATTATGAACGCGAAGAGGAGGGAACCAAGGGCAACGAGGAGGACCTCTATTTTCTTGTATGTGCCTGTCATGATAACCAGTGAATGGATGAGTATGACCGCTATAACTGCGACAAAAACAGGGATCCCGAGAACTTCCGCTGCCGCAGCTATTCCCGCAAACTCACCAACGTATGCAGCGAAGTCGATTATCGCTGAGCCTGAGACAGCTGTCACGGTCCATTTGTGACCGAAATTTGATGTCATCAGCTGCCCAAGGGTCTTGCCAGTTACGGCACCGATCCTTGAGGCGGTGTCCTGAACAAGGAAAAGCGGTACGATGAGAATTATCAGGAGAACGATCAGGTGAGCCTTGAACTGTATGCCTGATTCCACGGCGGTGATTACGCTGGGTGCATCCAGATCGGCCATCATCACGACCCAGCCTGGTCCGAGGATGGGCAGCAGCTTCCTGATCCTGGGATTCATCAAGCTCTCCTCAAATCCCACTTCCTAGGGGAATCCACGTCCCTTCCATTGAAATTCTCTCTTTTTGCATGGCCCTGTCGGAAAGCCTGATGGCCTTCTCGTAATCCTTCCCTATGAACACCTCTCCATTCTCGCCTTCAATTCTTATCCCGTCCTCCAGCCTTTCTACCTTCACCCTCTTCCCCGGTAGGGCGCCCCCCCTAAAGAGGCCCTTAAGGAGGGAGTAATCTTCGTAAGTCGCCCTGACGAAATAGTAGCTCCCATCTCCTAATTCTGATGCCTCAATCTCGTATATTCTGGCATTGGGATTGATCGGATTGCCATGGGGACAGTATTTGGGATAACCCATCTTCCTGTAAAGATTGGCAAGGAGATTTTCATTGAAATCGTGCTCAAGGTCCATGACGGAGTTGTGCACCTCGTCCCACGGCACCTCCAGATAGGCATACACGAAGTATTCTGTAATCCTGTGGGCCATCACTATCCTCCTTGCTTCCCTGAAACCGCCCTGAGTGAACCTCAATCCCTTTTTCCCAATGATGATCAGTTTTTCCGTCTCGAGTCTGTGAATCTCCTCCCAGGCGGACGGAAGGGCCACACCCAGTCTTCCAGAAACCGTTTTTTCAGTCGCATTCCCCATGCTCTCCATCAGTTCCCAGATCGTGAGAATGTAGTCCTCCCTATTGTGCTTCATTGTTTCCGAATTAGGGTAACCTAATTAAATATTATGCCCTAAATTTTCCCAGTCAACAGCAGAGCTCCTTTCTGAGAGATATCGTGCAGGAGTCTCTTATCTCTCCTCAGGAATCAACCTTGATGGATGCGCACATTACCCTTCAATCGGGAAATGACTGGAGAACTTAGATACGATGGGGATCCAACCATCTTTTTAGCGCCATAGTCCTAAAAAATTATAAATTCCGGGTGGTTGTACTATAATATGAGCAGAGAAAGGCTTCTGATGGTCCTCTTTTACCCTGATCATTTATTATATGATTTCCTTGGAGTCAGGAAATCAAGGAAATGTGTGCTTCCTGAGCTGAAAACAGGGGAGCAGAACATCATTGAAGAAGGAGACTATGTTCTGTTCTGCAGTAAATCGCACGGGTATTATATGGGTGAAATAGTTGAGAAAGATTATGATTACATGACCGCCCCCGTAGGAGACCCGCGAAGAATGCACCCGTATCTCATAAGGTTTAACATCGCTGTTGAAGACGGACAAGACCTCACTGGAACGATGGAAAGCTGCGTCAACGGGAAAACTAATGATAATTCAAAGGAGCTTCTACCTTTCGAGAATAGATGGGGCTTTGTACGTATCCTCAGCGAAGACCATGCCTGCTGTTTGAAAAAAAAGATGAACTGGAAGGACAGCGAATTTCCGCCTTGCCGTGGGTAGAGATTTTTACACATTCCTCACAACGGCGATCATCGATATTATCTAATCCTTCTCCTGATTGCCTTCGCTATGTATCTCCTGAAACTCGGAAAATTATTAGCGGAAGATTTGACAGATATCTCCTTATCTATCTCTTTGGGTTAGTAACAACTTTGGGAGAAGTGTCATTAGTTTTAAGTCCGGTGGCAGATATTTAATGGAAAGTGTCATTAAAGCTGTTGTTAGCAATAGATATCATTTTTAGCGTTTTTCGTTAAACCTTGACTTTCACAATTGATTTTCAACCTGTTCCAGTAATTTCCGTGGTATTTCGTTGATTTTGTATAATGCACCATGGTGCATGATTCATTAATGTCGCTTCGTTGTTCTCATGCGATGTGCCTGAGGTTTGTCTGGAAAAAATATGGTTCAGGGGTTAGAGAATATGCACAGATTGCAGAGAGTTAATGGAGAATGGAAAACAGAAGACAAGGGTCATAAGGCATCTCGGCCCCGTGAAGAATGATGATGACAGGGAGATGTTCGAATTTGAAGTGATGAATGAGAGGATGAAGGATACCGACATGGGGAAACTTGATTTTGATCCTCCCCTTGAATTCGGTATAGTGCGTGCAATCAGATCAGTCATGGAGAGGACCGGAATATTCAGGTCACTCTCCATACTGGAGAAATTTTTTTTCGAGGCAATGAAGAAATGAGAGAAATGTTGGAAAGGAACGAATCTGGACATGAACTACATGGGGCTGCCCGGATTTGGACCGGGGTCTCAGGCTCCCAAAGCCCGTAGGATACCAAGCTACCCCACAGCCCCTGCGGCCTAATTTTCAATTGGTTAATATTCTTTTCAGTACCGTTTCTTTCTTCTTTCCTTAATCCCATTGGGGAGCTATTACCATTTCGGTCCTTTCCATGCATTAAAATTATCTATCATCTTTTTCTTCTATATTCATGAACTGTGAGCTCTGTGGGAAACAAACTAACAGGCTCTTTGACGTTATTATCGACGGGGTCCATATGAGGGTATGCGGGGACTGCTTGAAGTATGGGAAAGAGATTCCTAGACAGGTACAGCCCCGGGTTAGGAATGTCAACGTTCAGCCCATGAATGTCCCCCCCGTCCCCCGTCCTGCCCGAGTAGAGAGGCCTAGGCAGGAGGCAGGGGAGGACCTGGAGGAACCCATTGAGGATTACGGGAAGGTCATCAAGAAGAAGAGGGAGGAGATGGGGCTTTCTCAGGAACAGCTGGCGGCCAAGCTTCAGGAGAAGAAAAACATCGTTGCCAAAATAGAAAGGGAGGAAATAAAGCCTGACAGACAAATCGCGAAGAAGATAGAGAAGGTCATGGGCATAAAGGTGATGGAAAGAATTCAATGATCCCTATTCAGGTAGCTCTCTAGGAAGCCTTTCACTTTCTCCATTCCCATGGAGGTGAACAGATAGCCAAGCCTTGGGCCAGTTTCCCTGTTGAGGAATATCTTGTACAGGAGAGAGAAGCACCCCTGTTTATCCCGCACGGACGAGGAACAGCTCTCGTGTATAACCTTGTTCACGTCCTCAGGCGATAGACCATCTGTCAGTCTGTCCACAAGGTTTCGGAGGAATGCAATTTCCCCATTGTTTAATATCAGGTCTGGTGGCCTCTCATTCAGCTTTATCTTGAACTCCTCACCAGCAAAATGGTCCAGCCAGTATCTAACTGCTTCAATTCTAGCGACTAGCCTTCTAGTATCCCTGGGGATCATAAAGGATGACTTCTTCAGGGATTCTATGATTTCCTCGTTAGTCCCTTTCAACTGCACTAGATTTATTAGGTGGTTAAACGATACCTGCAACGGCATCTCTTTCGGTATTTCTCCTGGCTGGGAGAGTTCGTAAACCCTGTTCATGTCCCTCTTTCTTTCTTTGTCCTCAACCTCCTCCTTGCCGAAGTAAACCCTTTCGTAAATGTCATATTCGTTGACCAGGGATATGAGGCCTCTGCCGGCATCCATCTCAATGTGCCTCTCTGGATTGTTCTTAGCTATGAGAAATCTCAGTATCTCCGGCGGGGCCATCCTCACCATGTCTATCGACCTTATGAGTACCCCCTTGGATGAGTGCATCGCCCCCTGGTTCCTGAGGAGTATCCATTCGTAGACCACCGGATAGGGAGGGTTGATTCCGAAAATTTCAGTTGCGATCCTCTTGCCGGTGTCGTATGAGCCACCGGCGGCGGCATGATCCTTCCCGAAGGGTTCAATGGTCACATGCAGATAGGCCCATTTTGCAGGCCACTCCACCCTCCAGGGCAGCTTTCCGTTTCCATTCCTCACGTCTTTGCTTCCGGAATAGTTGCAGCTTGAACACTTGTACTCCGCAATAGGCCAAGAGAAGGAGGTGATCTCAGTGGTGTCAAGCCTTCCGCAGGAGTCGCATATCATGTTAAAAGGATAGTAATTTCCCTGGACCTGCTTCCCGGAAACCTCCGACAGTATTCTCGCGATCTGCTCCCTCTTTTCGAACGATATCCTTAACAGGTCGTTGAAAGCACCTTGCTGATAGAGTTCGTGAGTATAGAGGAAGTTGAGCTTTACCCCAACTATGTCCAGCGTCTCCCTGAATGGCTCTATGAACTGCTCCGACCAGCTTGGATGTTTTCCATCGGGGGCAGGAACCCTGAAGAGGGGCTGGCCTATGTATCTTGAAAACGATTGGTCTATTCCCTTTGGGACTTTCCTGAGGGGGTCCATGTCATCCGCCTCATAATAGAACACCACGTCTTTCCCGGCATCCCTAAGGGCCCTGCACACAATCTCTCCCGTGAGGACCTCCCTCATGTTTCCCACGTGTATCTCCCCAGACGGCGAAATACCCGTAGAGACTACCTGCTTCCCCTCAACCTTGGAAGCTACAACATCCGCCCAATGCATTACTTTACCAGCCTTGCTCTTATCAAAGCCCTGAGGGGGACCCCCTCAATCTCGTCCTTCGTTGTCTTGTTAGTGAGAACAACAACAAGAATGGGGTTTCCCTTCTCCTTTCTCGCTGCATTTATCGCCTTGGAAGCTGTCTCGCCTGTGCTGATGACATCGTCAACGAACACCAGGTTCTTGCCTGCTATCTTAGCATAGTTGCTTGAGAAAGTACCCTCTCCCTTGAGCGTTATCGCCCTGTAGATACCAAGTTCGGTGCCAAGTATGTCCGATATGAACGTGGCATACGGGATGCCGTTGATAGTTATGCCAACAACGGTCTGCACTTCCTTCTCAAGCCTCTGTGATTCCTCCTCGATTATGTCCGCCATGATTTCAGCGATATTATATATCCTGCTCGCGTAAACACCTACGCTCCTCCATCCTATCTTGACGTCACCCGGGGCCTTCTCAACCTTTGATTCCCCGCTCAGGAGCCATATCACCGTGTTTAGAGAAAGATGCATCTCCGTCGCTATGTCCTTGTCGGTCATTCCCTTCTGCTTCAGTTCCCTCGCAGTTTCAGCCAGTTCCTCTATACTTTTCACCCTTATCACCATCAGCACTCATAGGGGTCATCACAGCACCTGCTCAGCTGACCCTCTTCTCATCACAGCATAGGATATCACCTTAAGATATAACTCTTTTCAGTGCCTTGAGGCCTGCACTATAAAACGTAAAATAAGGAGAGGCATTCATAGATGAATGTTTAGCATCCTCGATTCGAGAATATTGGATATCAACGCTGAGGTATCTGGCGTCAATATGGAACTCCTGATGGAGAATGCGGGAAAGGGGGTTGCGGAAACAGTTCTCTCTCTGAAACCTGGGAGGGTCTTGGCGGTCTGCGGCGGCGGGAACAACGGAGGAGACGGATATGTTGCGTCAAGGATCCTAAAGTCTAAGGGCGTGGACGTGAAAGCCTTCCAGGTATCCCCTGCATCCACGGACCTGTGCAGGAAGAAACAGAAAGAGTACCTTGACAGCGGGGGAGTTCTGGCAAAGGAGCTGGATTTCGGGGATGTGGACGTTGTGATAGATGCGATGCTTGGCGTTGGCATCTCTGGAGAGCCTAGGGAGCCATACCTTTCAGCGATCAGGAGGATAAACGATTCGGGCAAGAGGGTCGTGGCTGTTGACGTTCCCTCCGGCTTCCCATCAAAAATTTCCGTTAGAGCGGATTTCACCGTGACGATGCAGTTCATCAAGGAGGGGATGACCGAGGAGAGCTGCGGCGAGATCAGGGTGGTCGACGTGGGATTCCCTAGGGAGATCGTGGAGATGATTGGGCCTGGGGATATCCTAGCCTTCCCGCAGTCTCAAAGGGATTCCCACAAGGGGCAGAACGGGGTGTCCGTGATAATAGGGGGGAGTTCTGAGTTCTTTGGAGCGCCGGTTTACGTGGCAAAATCAGCCCAGAGGATGGGCGTAGACCTCGTGTTCCTATTTGCACCTAAGGACATTCACCAATTCATAGCGTGCAATGCCCCTGACGTGATCCTCAGGCAATCCGGAATTGACAGGATAGAGTTCAATTACGGCATCATGAAGGCTGTTGAGGAGAGGGAGGCAGCAGTTGCGGTAGGGCCCGGAATAACCAAGGACGAAAAGTCAGTGAGGGAGGCGGAGAAGATCATTCGATTCTCCCTGTCGAAAGGAAGAAAGGTAGTGGTGGATGCGGATGCTCTCATGTCCTCACTATCCATAGGCGACTTCAAGGGAAATGCTGTCCTTACTCCACATAGGGGGGAGTTCAGGTCAGCCTTTGATCTGGAACCCACGGAGGAGAACGTTCTCATGGTGGCAAAGAGGATCAACGCTGTGATACTTCTGAAGGGGTCGGTGGACATCGTGACCGACGGTGAAACCGTAAAGAGAAACGAGAGGTTCCACCACCAGAGCATGACGAGGGGGGGAACGGGGGATATACTCACCGGTGCTGTCGCCGGCCTGCTCGCAAGGGGGGTGGATCCTCTCCACGCCTCGTTCCTTGCCTCTTACATTGTTGGTTCCGCAGGCCTTGAAGCGTTCAGGGAAAAGGGGTACAGCTATTTCACCTCCGAGATATTGGACCTGATTCCGGATATAATAACGGGGAGGAAAAAAAGTACTTAACTTATGTATCTATAGTCATACATGGTCTCCGTTAGAGACGTCATGACCACGGATTTCGTTACTGTGAGCGTGGATGATACAATTTCCACCGCGATATCCAAGATGAGCGACAGGAATTTCCATCACCTTCTTGTCCTAGATTCAAAGGGAAAGTACGCCGGAATGATTGAGTACAACATGCTCTACAAGAGGGAATCGCTTCCCGTGACCACGAAAGTGAAGACTGTCATGGCCAGAACACCTTCGATTTCACCCGATGCATCCATCTCCGAGGCGGCAAGACAGATGCTCGACAGTGGCCTGAGGGCACTACCGGTGATGAAAGGAGAAAAGCTTGAAGGTATCGTGACCGCAACCGATATAGTTAAGGCGGCCGCAGAGCTTGAGGAGATATCATCGCAGAAGGCCTCCGAAATAATGTCCGGCGATCCTATCACAGTCACGGAGAACGACGTTCTTTCTGAAGCCCTCAGAAAGATGAGGGAAATAGATGAGACGAGCGTTCCTGTGGTCGACGTTTCTGGGAAGCTTGTCGGAATGGTCAACATAAATGATGTGAGCAAAGGCCTCTGGAGGGAAAAGGGGAGGATGAGACAGGGGAATTACTACAGGAATGAGGCGAATGTAGAGGTGAAGAGTGCAATGGGTCCTCCGTTATACGTTACTCTGGATTCTACTGTTTCAGAATGCATAGGGAGGATGGTGGAGGGGGGACATAGCGTCTGTGTCATAGCGGATGAAAGAGGAAGGCCCCAAGGTGTAGTTAGCCAGAGCGACATCCTGAGCGAAATAGCCAAGGGTTCAAAGGAGGAATCCGTACTCGTGAACCTCTCCGGCGCAAGATTTGAGGACCCGCAGGTTTACGAGGGGATATATTCGATTATCGAGAAATCCGCGAGGTCCATTGCAAAGTTCAAGAGGATGAAGCCCCTGGTGATAAACATTCACATCGAGGAATACAACCAGCAGGGGAAGGAGATCAAGTATTCGGTCCGCGGGAAGATGGTCACGGAGTCCAAGACGTTCTTCTCCAGATCCTGGGACTGGAACCTGTACGGGGCGATAAAGGAGCTTATGGACCAGTTTGAGAAGATGGTCAGGAAAATAAAGGACCTGAGGTGATCGTGATGGAGGAATTCGTAGAAAAGGCCATAGGATACGCATCCAAGATGGGCAGATATGTGGAGGCTAACTACTCCTCATCTAGGAGGAACACGGTCGTGATGAAGAACGGAAGCATATCTGCCACAGGATATTCAAGGGATGCCGGTCTTGCCTTCAGGATCGTGAACAGCTCAATATCCTTTTCATCATCGAATATCCAGGACTGGAACGTGCTGAAGGAGGAGATAGATGCCGCAGTGAAAAGGTCCAGGCTCCCCGGAAGGAATTCGCTCTCTGACGAGAAGGCGTACCAAGATTCCTGGAAAGTGGATGAGGCGAGGAAGATTGAGGATGTGGCTCTTGAGGAGAAGGTTTCAGTTCTGAAGGACGTTGATTCCCTTCTCACGGAGGAGGGGATACAGATGCGCATACTGGTGCTGAATGATAACATAGAAGAGGGCCTGAACGAGAATTCCGACGGTATGTCTATAAGATACAGGCTGCCCAAGGTTTCATTCTTCGCGATGATTGGCTTCATAGAGGGAGGGAGTTTCGAGCAGGGAACAGTTGAACTCGGATACTCGGGCGGGTATGAGGCCATAGATTTCTGGGATTTGCCAGGGAGGGTAAAGAGGGAGGCTGCGGCGCTTAAGAAGGCTGCTGCAGCCCGTAAAATCACACCGGGCACATACGACCTGATTGCTGGGCCTGAAATATCAGGTATTGTGGCACATGAGAGTGCAGGTCATCCATCGGAGGCTGACAGGATACTAGGAAGGGAGATGGCGCAGGCAGGGGAATCCTTCATCAAGAAGGATGACAAAGGACTGAGAGTTGGGTCGGACGTTGTCAACCTAGTGGATGACCCAACGATCGATCACAGCTTTGGTTTTTACAAATACGACAGGGACGGAGTTCCTGCGAGGAAGAGGTACCTCTACAGGAAAGGGCTTGTTAACGAGTTCCTGCAAAACAGGGAGAGCGCAGGGAGGATGGGTGCGAAGAGCAATGGAGCTTCCAGATCGTCTGAATGGGACAAGGAGCCTCTCGTCAGGATGAGCACAACATATATCGAGCCCGGAGAATACAGCCTGGACGAATTGATGGAGGACGTAAAGGAGGGGGTATACATGAGGAGTTTCACTGAGTGGAACATAGACGACATAAGGTTCAACGAGAAATACGTAGGGAGGGAAGCCTACCTCATAAGGAACGGGGAGGTCGCGGAACAGATCAGGAGGCCAGTCATAGAGACCACAACGGTAAAGTTCTATTCGTCCGTGGATGCGGTCGGAAAAGATCTCGAGTTTTCAGCGGGTACCTGCGGAAAGGGCGATCCGATGCAGGGAGTGGACGTGTGGATGGGAGGGCCGCACATAAGGCTCAGGGGGATTTACGTGAGGTGATGGAGGATGGATGTAAACAGAGTATATGAAAAGGTTTCGAAAGTCGTTGACCAGGCTGCCGTTAAAAGGCTTGTTTCAAATGTAACGCAGGTCAGGTTTTCAAACAACTCAATTGACATCACGAACACCTGGAACGAGGAATTGATTACGGTCTTTCTTGCAAAGGGTAAGAAGACATTTGCTTTTGACCTGAGGGATGAAAAGGACCTGGATGCGATTTTGGAAAGAGCCGTCTCATCCCTTAAGGGCATAGAGGACAACAAGGACTTCGTAAGCCTTAATGACAGAAGGAACACCTACAGGACAGTTAGAAGCAGGGACGAGAGGCTAAGATCCCTCAATCCGCAGGAGTTCGTAAACGGCTTCATCCAAGATGTGAAGCCATTCTTTAGGAGGGTCGGAGGCGTCTTCTACTCCAAGGATTACAGGGAAGAGATTGTGACCCCGTTTAACTCCGGAACTCAGGGGCACTTCGGCATTGAATTCGTGGCAAGGGGGTTCAACGACCAGGATTATCCTGTTCAGTCCTCGTTCATGAGTTCAAGTGATGACGACATCCCCATTCTCCAAAGGCAGGCAGACGACCTGATAGACCTTTCTAGGAAGATCAAAAACATCAGAGAAGGAGAGGAAGGGAAGTTCAGCGTTATTTTTGCACCGCTGTGCTTCGCATCCATCGTTTCCTACACCGTACCCATGGCTTCAGCCTTTCAGGTGGATTCTGGAATGTCCATGTTCGCGGACAGGCTTGGGGAGAGGATAGGAAGCAGCCTATTCACGATGTACGACGACCCCCTCGACGATACCATGCTCAACGCGAAGGCACTCGATGATGAGGGCACTCCTGCGCACAAAACGGCGGTCATAGAAAAGGGGGTTGTGAAGAGCTATCTCCACAACTTCTCCACTGCTTCCAGATTCAAGACGGAGAGCACAGGAAACGCCGGAATAATTGCACCCTCCCCATGGCAGATAAGCGTTGAGCCTGGAAACGAGAAACTTGACGACATGATTTCGTCCACAAGGAAGGGTCTATTCATCGTGAACACCTGGTACACGCGCTTCCAGGACTACAGGCAGGGAATCCTCTCAACGATACCGAGGGACGGCATATTCTACATTGAAAATGGAGAGATAAGGGAGACATGGCGCGGCATAAGGATTTCGGATTCCCTTCTGAACTTATTCAAAAACATAGAGGGCATTACAAGGGAAACGGGGAAGGTCAAGTGGTGGGACGAAACCCTACCAACAAAATCTCCGTACGTCCAGGTAGCTGATGTTAACATTTCTAGGAGCAGATAGAGAAAGCCTAGGATAGCTCATTCCTTTCCGTAGAAGTTTGCCCTCGGGCATACGTGAGGCTGCAAGCACCTCTTAATCTATGGAGACGGGAAATTGGGAAAGAGCCTTCATCCTTTTCGAAACAGTGAAATATCTAATTTCAATAAATACTGGCTCACTGCCCTTTGGCCCCTCCTACTGGGCAGTGAGCTTTCATTCAAAATCAGGATGTCCAGATGCTGTGCATCTTCTTTGCTTTCTCAAGCCTCTTCTGGACAACGGACCAGTTTACAAGGCTCATGTAGGCGTTTATGTAGTCCTTCCTGCTCGTTCCATAGTCTATGAAGTAGGCATGTTCGAAAACGTCAAGGACCAGGAGAGGCACGAGAGTGACGAATCCTCCGATGTTGTGTGCATCGTAGAGAAGGTTGTAAAGTTTCCCGTCTTCGAGATTGAGACCCAAAACGGCCCAACCCCTTCCAGCCATGCCAGTTGCGACAAACTCCTCCTTCCACTTTTCAAAGCTCCCGAAGTTTTTTTCTATCTCACTCTTCACTTCGCCCTGCGGCTGGCCGCCATTGTCCGAGAGGTTCTCAAAATAGTACTGATGGAGGTACATCCCGTTGCCGTTGAACGTCTGCTCAAGCTTCAGCGCTCTGAATTCTGAATATGTTGCTGCGCTCTTGGATAGGTCAACAGTCCCGGAGGCCAGTTTGTCCACGATCTCGTTGCTCTTTGCCACGTATCCATTGTATAGCTTGAGATGCTCCGCTAGCATTCTCTCGCTTATTCCTTTCAGGCTCTTGTATGCGGGTAATTTTGCTGTATAATTTCCCATATTTCTCACCTTCATAATCATGAATTAATTGTACTTAAACCATTTCGATACCTTTCCTCCAATTTCATGTTCCGCGGGGTGGATTCTTCAAGAGGGACCTGGCGATCACTATCTTCCTTATTTCCGTTGTCCCCGCACCGATCTCGTAGAGGATTGCGTCCCTCAGGTACCTTTCCAAGGGATAATCCTCTGTGTATCCATATCCCCCGAATATCTGAATGGCCTCCTTCGCAATCTGCGTGGCCGTTTCCGAGGCCATCATTATGGAGGCGGCAGGATATGCGGGATCCGACCTGCTGTTCTCTGCCATCATCGCCGCTTTGTATGCCAGAAGCCTAGAGGCTTCAAGCCTGGTGAACATGTAAGCCAGCTTCTCCTGTATCAGCTCGAACTCCCCTATTTTCCTTCCGAACTGCTCCCTCTGGTTGCTGTAGGCTATCGCCTCGTCCAGGGCTCTCCTCGCTATGCCTATCGAGCCGAAAGCAAGAACAGCCCTCTCCGCATTGAGCCCGCTCAGGATGATCTCCCTTCCCATCCCCTCACCCCTGAGGAGCCTTTCCTCGCCCACCTCAACCCCATGAAGCAGCACCTCGCCGGTTGGAGAGCCCCTCATACCCATCTTCTTTATCTCCTTCGGGGTTTCAACCCCATCGCCCCTTTCGAGGATGAAGGCAGAATATTCCTTCCCGTTCCTGGCATAAAAGAGGAATATGTCTGCAATGGGAGCGTTCGTGATGAATGTCTTGCTTCCGTTTATCACATATTTCCCACCCTTCTTCACGTAGGAACTCTTCATCCCGCCCAGCGCGTCAGAACCGGACCCCGGCTCGGTGAGGCACAGGGAACCTATCTTGGAGCCAGAAACCAGCTGGGGGATGTACCTTTCCTTCTGCTCCCTACTTCCGTTCCGGAGGATGTTGTCCGTCACGAGGTTGCAGTGCGCTCCATATGATAGCCCAAGCGAAGCTGAAAAATAGGATATCTCCTCAAGCACCGCACCCTCAGTCAGGTAGTTCATTCCGGCCCCGCCAAGATCCTCCGGAACAGTGAGGCCAAGGAGTCCAAGCTTGCCCATCTCCCTGAACTTGTCTATCGGAAAGTGACCCTCCCTGTCTATCCTCGCCGATATCGGCTCTATGTTCTTCTTGCAGAATTCCCTGGAAAGCTCTACAATCGCGACAGTCTCATCAGGCAGCGAGAAATCCATGTAGCTCGGTGCAGAGTTTCCTTTGTTATTAAAACGTTTTCTCCAGGAAGGCTTATAAAAATGTGCCTGATATTGAAATGCATGGAGGTCAAATTCCCTGAGATTCCGGAGTATCGTTTCATGCTTAATGCACTATGCGGCAACATATTTCCCTCGTTCCCGAGGTTCAGGTGCGATCCCCTTGATTCCATGTCTGGGCTTGAGGATGCTGACGTGGCTTTCGTTCCGGCCCCCGTAGCGCTGGCCAGGTCAGATAGCTACGTGATACTTTCCGCAGGAGCCATCTTCTCCTACCTCACCGGCCCCGTCATTGTGAGCCCCGTGGAAGGTTACAAAGAACTTCAGGTCCGGAGGGATGATTTCTTCTCTAGGTCATACGCCAGAATATTCCTGAGCGGTATAGCGATAAAGGAAGGGGATGGCTACCCCGCCATTTTGGAACCGAGACTTGCGATCCTCTCGTCCCCCTTTCCATACCCGAAGGTTGATCTTTACTCTTCCTGGGCCTCCATCACCGAGAATCTCCCCCTTCCCCTTTACTGCGGAATCATCAGGAGGGATATCAGGGAAACAAGAGGGATCGTGGAGGAAGCTGTGAGGGCATCGGTAAAGTACGCTCTGAACAACGCTGATCTGCTGGTGAAGGAGATTGCACATCTTCACGGGATAAGAAGCACTGACCTTCTGAAGAGGGTCGTGCTGAATTTCATCAACAAGAATACCCTTTCAATGGCAGTGGACGAGAGGGAGGCCATTGAGGCGCTGAGGGGGGTAATGGAGAAGAAAGGTATAGGGGTCCATGATCTGATGTCCCCCTAGGAAACAGGGAAGATAAATATCGTTGGCAGGCATCTTCATTCATGGATTACGTGGAAGAGATACTCTCACTTTCGAAGCAGCTTGGGTTCGATGGAGAAATAAAGGTTAGAGGGGATTTCCACAATGTGGTGATCGCCGGCATGGGTGGATCCGGGATAGCGGGTAGGATATTTGCTCAGATGTACAGCAGGAAACCCGTCATACTCGTCGATTCCTATGACATCCCGGATTTCGTTGGCCCTTCTACCTTCTTTGTCTCACTAAGCTATTCCGGAAACACCGAGGAAACAATTTCTGCCACGGAGAAGGCGATGAAAAGGGGTGCATCTGTGGCCGCTGTAACGACCGGCGGCAAGCTGAGCGAGATTGTTGGAGAAGTTGTGTTAATTCCATCTGGGCTTCAGCCCAGGTCGGCCGTGGGTTATCTCACCATTCCCCTACTGCGGGGCTTTGGAATTCTGGGCGAAGATGATGTATCCGAGACAAGAAGGGAATTGCAGGACATAGACAGAAACACTCTGGACCTAGAGAATGCAGCCTCCGAAATATTCCAGGGAAAGAAGATTCCCGTGATCTTGGGTACAAAGGACACAGAAGCGGTCTCATACAGGTGGAAAACTCAATTCAACGAGAACTCAAAGATACTTGCGTACAGCGCTAACTTCCCAGAGCTCAATCACAACGATACGATGCCCCTGAGATTCACTTACCGGAAGGAGGAGTTTCACTTCTTCTCCATAATCACAAAATTTACCCCCCAGGCGATCAGGAGAAGGATTGAGGTCACATCCAGGCTCTGCGGCCTCAAGCTCAATGAGGTGAGGGGGGAGGGAGAGTCTTACCTGTCGAATATATTCACTCTCATACACAAGGGAGATTATATCTCCTATTTTCTTGGCAAGATGCGGGGGGTTGATCCAAGGGACGTGGGGATCATTGAGGATCTTAAAAGTAGCCTGAAGGCAGGGGAAACATAATTATATATATGGAATGGAGCTGAACCATGAAATCGAGATGACGGTTATTAAAAGGGATGAGCTAATAACAGCCCTTGAGATAATATTCAAACCGTCCGGCATGAATCAGAGGGAGATTGAGGAGCTGGCGGATTACGTGCTAAGCTTCTTTGGATTCGAGGACACCCTCGTGGACAACATTCTTTCGCAACAGGACAGGGATGTTTTCTACACACTGGAGGAGACCGGCATACTCTCGACAAGCAGTGAGGATGTGACCCTCATGAAAGGAAAGACATGGCGGATCCACTACTGGCACATAAACGACGAGAAGATAAAGAGCATAGTTAAGACCAAGAAGGGCAGCGAAGAGAACGTCTACGACAAAATATTCAGGGAAGGTTTCAGGTGAAATCCTGCATTCGTGGAAAAAAGATTAAGGGTAGCTATTTATAAAGCATAGGACTTCCCGGATGTAATGGTTGACGCCATCAGGCTACTGAGAAAAGGAAGGACGATGGTTATCTCCACCTACGGAGACGAGATGTGGTCCGCCAAGGTATTCTACGCACTGGAAGGAGGGATTGTGTTCCTCGTGGAGAAGAACAGCAGAACATTGAACAACATCCTGAAAAACAAGCATGCGGTGTTCACGATTGACTTCAACACGCCTGACCTCTTCATCCAGGGTTCCGGAAGCGTTACCATTCTCGGCGAACCAAGGGATTTTGACAGAGAAAGGGGAACCCTTCTATACAAGGTACCAGAGGATTCCTTGTTCGTGAAAACAGGCCATGTCCTATTGGCGAAACTGATGCCTGATGTGATAAGACTGAGCGATTTCAGGGCACAGCCAAAGAAAATTGAATTTCAATTCAAACCTGAGGAATTGAAGGAGAAAAAGACATTCAGGTACTGGAGAGCGCTCAGGCCATGGTCATTCCAGCAGAGCGTCACCTCGATTATCTTCGGGGCGCTGGTCGCCTTCCAGACAAGGTTCCAGTTATGGAACAGCCTTTACCTGTTGCTGCTGGCGGTTGTTTCCCTGATCCTCGTGCATGGAGCATTCAACGCATTCAGTGACTACTTTGATTTCTCTCTGAAAACGGATAAGCCGGACGGCATGGGCTCCGCCGGAGCGAGAGTTCTCATAGACAAACTCATCCCGACGTCAAATTTCTTGATATATTCCACCTTGGTCTTTCTTATAGGTCTTGGAATTGGAATATACCTTATAATCTTGAAGCCTGCGATAATTCCTTTCGTGATCATAGGCCTCGTAGCTGGCCTCCTTTACGGTCTTCCAAAGCTAGGGCTCAAGAGGATTGCCCTCGGGGACCTGGCGGTATTCCTTGCGTTTGGTCCTGGAATATTCCTTGGATCCCTAGTTCTTGAGGGTGGGAAGATAAGCCTCCCCGTCCTGTTGATCTCCTTCTCCCTAGGCATGATAATCGTTGCTATCCTTCATGGAAACAACTGGAGGGACATAAAGGACGATGTGGAGGCTGGTGTGACCACTGTCTCAAGCCTCCTAGGGGAGAGAGGGTCTCTGGTATACTACTTGGTGCTGATATGGGCCTCGTATCCCCTCTTTGTGATTTCTGTGGCGCTTGATCACACCCTCTTCCCAATACTTGGGGCGTTGCTCACCATACCCTGGGCAGTGAGGCTCACGAACATAGCCAGGAACTCAAAGAACATGAAAAGGAACCTTCTTGACATGCTGACAGCCCAGTTCACATCCCTGCACATTTACTTCTCCGTGGCCTTCCTTCTCGCATTCCTTGTCCTAATGCACTTCTTCCCCTCAGCGATTCCCTGATTTCTTCCACCTTTTGTACTCTTCAACATCCTTCACTAGATCGGAGAAGGCGGAGCTTATCAACTTCTCTGACTTCACCGCATCCTCGAACCACTGTATCAGCGTGGGCTTTATCCTTGAGATCGCAATTTCAAGGTCCTGCTGACCTATCTTTCTTTCAACACCCGTTTCTATTGCCTCTCTCCAAGGTATCTTCGCAGCCTCATACGTTATTGCAACTATGTCCGAAGAAGAATAATAGCTGGACGTGAGGTCTGCCAGTCTTTCGAAATCCACATTTTCACTTACAGGTCTCCCCCGGAGGTACCTCTTGAACAGCTCCATCCTGAGCTTCCTGTCTGGAGGAGGGACGTAGATGAAGCTGCTGAACCTGCCGCTCCTTATTGCAGCGGGGTCTAGGAGCCATGGGGCGTTCGTGGCTCCAACGATCAGAACATTTTCGTTCCTAGAGGATATGGAATCCATTTCCATCAGGAGTGTGTTCACAGAAAGCCTTGAACCAGAGTAAACTGATTCCTCCCTCTTCCCCCCGAGGGCGTCCACCTCATCAATGAATATTATGGCCGGCGCGTTCCTCCTCGCAAGCTCAAAGAGGTTATGTATGTTCCTTTCCGCATTTCCGGACCATTTATCCAATACCTCCGGAATTCTCACGTCCAGAAGATTTAAGCCTGTTTCTCCAGCAAGAGCCTTTATGATGAATGTTTTACCGCAGCCTGGGGGGCCATACAGGAAGATTCCTCCCCCGGCAGAAACCTTGTATTTCGATGAAAGTTCCCTGTATTGAAGGGGGTATATTATCTTCTCAACAAGTTCCCTCTTGAGATTTTCCAATCCTGCAACCATCGAAAGGTTAACCCCCTTCACCTTTGTGAACCTGAATTTGGTGAGACCCCTGTTTATGTCATCCTCGGTAAGCCTTGTACCAACGCTTTCGCTCAATATCTCCCTTGCTATTGGATTCTCAGGATCGAGATTCAGGATCTTCCTGAGATCAATGTATGCGTCCTCCTCCTTGCCGTAGCTCATGAATGCGATGGCCCTATCCAGGAGGTACTGCACGTTCGTGGAATCCAAGTCCAATGCAGTGGAATAATAGAATATCGCATTCTCGAAATCGCCAGACTCGTGGTACGCCTTTCCCAGCTTGTGGGCTAGTCGTGCGCTCTTTGGATTCGCGTCGAATCCCTTTTTGTATGCATTTATAACCTCCTCCAGACTCCCGGAAAGCTGCCTGACCGAAATGGCCTCCAGATCGTAACCTTCCTCGCACGTTGGGCAAAGCAGTTCAAGCTTCTTTGCAACCTTGAGAGCATCCCTGAATTTCCCTATTCCGTAGTAAGCTCTGGCCAGGTTCCCAAGGGCCCTGACGTTTGCCGGCTCTCTTTTCACTATTTCCTCAAGCATCACTGCAGCCCTCTCGAAGTTCCTGTTCTCCAGTTCCCTCACTACAGATTCAAGGAGATCTTCCACCATATATTCCCACTCATCTTCACACGCATATTAAAGGATTTTTTGAACTTGTTGAGATCGCCTCTTTATTTCAAAAATTTATGAGTCCGCTTAGTACACCAAGCCGCTCAGTACCGGGGTGTATTCATCACAAAGGCCATCACTGAGGAAGGCCTATTGATGCAGATAATTCTGGCACAACTTCCGCATGGGGATCAGGTGGAGGATTTTGTTCGCTAACGCCTCATCCAGACAGTTGAAATTCAGTCGTAGCCGCAGCCGCAGAACTGCGCCTCTATCTCCGTGCGGTGTACACGGCCGCAGCCATTGCACCGGAACATTCCATTTTCCAGCTGTGAAATTCCGAACTCCTTTTCCATAGGGAGTTTATTGCTACGCCTTTAAAAAGTTGTCGATATTGTCATTCGTCAATCGTTGAATCGCTTTGCATCGCAGATTAAACACCATGGGAAAGGTTGTCAACCCTTCCTCCATCCATGACCAGGATCTGGCCGTTCATGTACCTTGATTCTTCACTCGCTAGGAAAACAGCTGCTTTCGCTATGTGCTCAGGCTTCCCATACATTCCCGTTGTGGTCTTTGAAATGAAATTCTCCTTCAAGATGCGGATAGTATTCTCATCCCTTCCCTTTGTAGTGAGATCAGTTTCAACCCATCCAGGAGCGATCCCGTTCACTCTTATCCTGTATGAGCGAAGATCAAACGCCAGCCTCTTCGTTAGCATTATTACAGCGCTCTTCGTCATCGCGTAATAAGTTGTACCGTCCAATGCCGTACCGATGCCTGCATTCGATGCGATGTTCACAATGGCAGCGTGTTGGCTGGCCTTCAGGTATTCTAGGGATTCTAGGGTTACGTAGATCGGGCCTTTGACGTTGATTTCCACCATCCTGTTGAATTTCGATTCGTCGTATTCCTCGAACTGCATGGTTGTCATTATCCCTGCGTTATTCACCACTATGTCAAGAGAACCGAAGGTGCTCTTGATGGATTCAACCATCCACCTCACATCCTCCCTCTTCGATACATCCCCCCTGAAGATTTCCACATGCTCTAATTCACGTTTTGCACCGATTGCATCCTCTTCGGAGGATAAATAATTCAATGCGACGTTAGCGCCCTCCCTGGAAAATTCTTTCACGATTGCCCTTCCTATGCCCCTCGAACTCCCGGTTACCAGTGCTGTAAGCCCTTCCAACCTTTTCGATGTCATGAGATCACATAGAGAATTGATATATCTTGCTAATTAAAATAACAATAAAAATAAAAAATTGAAAAATTTAGACTTTCGGCTGTGCCTGTTCTCTAGCTTCTGCCGGCTTCTGCGCGGATTTAGGGACGGTTATAGAGAAGCCTATAATCGCCGCGATCAGGGACATTATGCCCGTGAGTATGAGTGAGAAATGAACTCCATGCGATGTGTATATCAGCGCAAACCCATAGCCTGCGAAGAGCCCTGCCACAGCCTTTGAGGTGTACACTACTCCGTAATTGCCGCCGGAGTGCTGCTGGCCGAAATAGTCCCCGACCATTGCAGGCCAAAGGGTGAACAACGGTCCCCATCCAAAGGCTATGAGAATTATCGTTGCTACATAGGCCACTGAAGAGTGCAGGTATCCTACCACAAGAAGCCCAATTCCAGCAATTCCAAAGAACAGGAGCATCGACTCCCTTCTTCCCAGGAAATCAGATACTATTCCTGAGACGAGCCTTCCAAGCCCATTTGACAGAGGGAACAGATAGACTGCTATCACTGCCGATATAGTGAAGCCAAGGGCACTGCCGATTGATACAAGTTTTCCGACAATTGCAAGACCGGCTCCTGCGATGAAGAAGAAGCCTATGTATATTGCGTAGAACTGCCATCTTTTGACCATCTGAGACGGGCTAAGTTCAAGTCCGCTCTTCTTGACCCTTTTCCTCACGGCCTCAGCCTGTTCAGATGTTTTCCCGTAAGGCACGTAGTTCGGCGGCGGATACCTAACAAGCAGGCCAAAAGGTATGATTATCAGCATTACTAAGCCAACATAAAGGAACGATACATGATAGCTGTAGTTCACTATGAGGCTGTGGACAAGCGGAGAAATTGCGAACGAACCTGCTCCAAACCCGAGATCTATAGTGCCTACCACTAGCCCCCTAGTCTTCCCCCTGAACCATTTGAGAGCGGTGGATATTCCCACTCCGTAAACTATCCCCACGCCGATGCTCCCTATGCCGTACACCGTATACAGATATAACAAACCTGTTGACTTAGAGGTGAAGGAACTCAGTATCCACCCGAGACTTGCCAGAAAGCCGGCAATTGCCATGAAATATGGGGTAAGGTGCCTTCTCTTGTCGAGGTACCTGCCGGAGAGAAACATAGTCAGTGCTTGGATGACTATGTACACTGAGAACGTCGTGCTTATGGGATACGAGGTGGCTGCAACCCCGAACACCTTCCCTAGTGGGCCAGTGAAGAAGGACCACGAGTACTCATAGGGACTCACCAGTACCATTCCTATTACCATGCCGAAAACAATGAGCCATAAGGGAACCCTTGTTCCCCTGTTTTTTATTATCTCTTCTCTCGTAGATGATGCGTTAGCGGTCATCAAAAATCCTCCGGGGATCAATTCCCGATGTAATTAAATAACATTTCTTGGAATATGTTCAAAAATTAAGCAGGTTTCAAAAGTTATATCTGAATCCTTTGTTGGAACTCGAGAAATTATTTTCCTGAGCCTTGAAACCTCATTCAGTTTGGTTGGGTTTTGAGAAATATAATGAGATATGCCGGCATGCTTGATCTCTCTTGCCCTTAAATCAGCAGTTAGACGGTAATGGATGCCGATGGATACACCTTTGGAAGGGAAAACCAGTCAAAAAACACGTAAATGCTTCCCCCTAGAAAGTTTCGATGAGAGGGCTACGGATCCCTGAGCGTGATTGAAAGCTCAGGTTGAAAGAGTGCCTTCGCTGCAATAAGAATTAAGGCATCTTTAGAGCCATAGCACTCATTTTGCCTCAGCATGAGCGGAATTGATTTTTAACTTGCCTTGACTTCGAATCTTTTAGGTCGATACACCAACTTTATTTTGACGATGATCTATCGGGTATTATGAGAACTAGACCGAATTCGTTTTCCACCAAGGGGGTAGTTGCATCCAGCAGCCTGTTAGCATCTGTGGCCGGAGCAAAGGTCCTTGAAAATGGGGGGAATGTGTTCGATGCCTCCCTTGCAACCAGTGCGGTATTGACCGTCACCCAGAACAACCTCTGTGGTCTAGGCGGAGACATGTTCGCGCTCCTGAGATCGGAGGGGGGAACAATTGTAGATGTTAATGGAAGCGGAAGGGCCTTCTCGGGAGCTTCAATTCAGTTCTTCAGGGAGAGGGGCCTTGATTCCATACCCCCCAGGGGGCCATACAGTGCACTCACCGTCCCGGGACTTGTAAGCGGGTGGATCGAAATTCACAAAAGATGCTCCATGGAATTGAAGGATCTGCTGCTTCCTGCTTTCACTCTCGCAAACGACGGCTTTCCAGTCACGCATAACTACTCGGAATCCGTAGAGATCAGCGCGAAATATTTGGCAGGGTTCGAGGAGTGGAGGAACACATTTTACCGAGATTCGAAACCGCCTTCCCCGGGCTCCGTATTCAGGCAACCTGCTCTCGCTAACACGCTCAGGCTGCTCATGGAGGAAGGGCTGGATTCCTTCTATCGCGGATATGTGGCCGATAAGATATTGGCGGGACTTGAAGGTCTAGACGTTCCAATCTACCTGGAAGATTTGAGGAAACACAACGCAACCCTCGAAAAACCCTTAAGCACGCAATTTTTCGGGCACACTTTTTACGAGACCGCCCCGAACAGCCAGGGAGCTACAGCCATACTCTGGGCTAACATGATCGAGGAGTTTTTCCAGGAGAAGGGAAGGATGCCCGATGACAGCGAAATGATAAAGTTAGGAATTCTTGCGTATGGGGAGAGGGACGCGCATATAACCGATCCCCTTTTCCATCCACTTCCATCTGATTTCACAACGAAGAATTTCGCGAGGAAATTGCTGACAAGGGAGCTAGATTTTTCTGCATCGCGAACAGGAACAGGGGGCGGGGATACTACATACTTCGCCGTTGCGGACCGTGAGGGAAATAGCGTTTCAATGATCCAGAGCAACTACATGGGCTTCGGTTCCGGTATAATGCCCAGGGGAATGGGGTTTGTGCTTCAGAATAGGGGAAGCTACTTCACGCTGAAGGAAGGACATCACAACTCCATCTCTCCCAATAAGAGAACCTTTCATACATTATGCGCTGCAATTCTTGAAAAGGATGGAAGATTCGAGGCATCCTTCGGCACAATGGGAGGCGATATACAGCCGCAGATTCACATCCAGATGCTTATGAGTCTCGTTGACAGGTTAGAAGACCCCCAATCTGTTCTTGACCGCCCCAGATGGGCTTTCCCGTATACCATATACGATAAGCCTTCGAGAATAATATGTGAATCTGAAGACCTGCGGAACTCCCTTTCTGGAAAAATGAAACAATTGCAGTGCTTGAATCAGGGCTTTTCATCGGAATTCGGACATGCACAGATAGTTACTCTTCTTCCAAATGGAGTTGTTGCCGGAGCGGCTGATCCCAGAGGTGATGGGGTGGCCATACCGGCCTCCCCTTTTTAGTCATACTACGAGTAAAGCCTCATTCTTTTTTTCTGCACTCATCTGCACGCATTAGTTACGGACATCACAAACCTAAGGCTCGTAGGGAAGAAATTACTTTTGCAACGCATCACAAAGAGACTTCCCATATCCTCCCGTCTATGTGATCCTCTTCCTGAGCGTACTAGAGGCTTGGTCCGACGAATTTGACAAACCTTCATGGTCTCTGCAAATGGAATGTCATTATCAGACTCATTCTCGTTGTCCTCTAAGCATTCCAAAGAGCTTTTTATCTAATGTCCCCTATTTTCCACAGCTATGACAAGAATTGTCCAAAAATGCTTTAATATAAGCATTCTTAAAGATTCTTGGAATATGTTCAACAGAATGTTTAAGCTTCGATGGAAAGTCTCCCTGCGTGAACAAAAGAATTTTAGCCGTGGTCGTGGCAATTGTGGTGATCATCATAATTGTCGCGGGAGTAGAAGTGGGTTTATATTATACCCACAAGCCTAGCACAGCAAAACCGGTTGAACACACGCTGATAATAGCCAGTTCACAGACACCTGCTTCAATAGATCCTGCAGTAGCCTTCGATACGTACTCTGTGTTCTTTGACGACCAGATATACCAAACCCTTCTGGGATACGGAACAAAGACTGTTAATGGCGTGACTTATGGATCTTTGACACCCGTACCTGAACTTGCGACAAGCTGGGTAGTCAATCCTAACGGATCAGTTCTCTTCAACCTGAGGCACAACGTGACCTTTGCAAATGGTGATCCTTTCAACGCATCCGACGTGAAATTCTCACTTGAGAGGGTTATCACGATGAGCCAGGGGGCCTCGTTCCACGTTGCACAGTTCCTGAATGACAGCGGGATCCATGTCCTGAACCAGTATCAGATCCTTCTCGTTCCTTCTGCGCCGTACCCGTGGTTTCTAAACCTCTTCCAGCTGTGGGTAACGGCCATCGTCGATCCAAACTATGTAAATGCTCACGGCGGCGTTGTGAAAGATCAGGTAAACCAATGGATGTCAGATCACGCCATGGGAACTGGCCCCTATGAGCTCAGTTCATACTCAACGTCAGAAATAGTGATGGTGGCAAACCCCGATTACTGGGGTCCAAAGCCTAACATCACCCAGATAGACTATGAAATCGTGGCCAGTCCAGCAACGCAGGAGACGCTTCTGGAAAGCGGTGCCATAAATGTTGCCCTCAACATTCCACTTGACCAAATGCCGACGCTCAAGAACTATTCTTCTGTGAAAATCGAATCCGGACCGACCTCATCCGAATACTATATAGGACTGGATGAGAACGTTACCCCGTTCAACAATGTTGACGTGCGGAAAGCGATAGAATATGCTGTTAACACAACTCAACTAACGGAATATTCAACGTTTGGATATGGAATAGTCATTCACAGCGTGATTGCCCCGACCATTGAATCGTATATACCTGCGTTCCAGAATTACACTTACAACCTGACCCTAGCCAGACATTACCTGGATCTAGCAGGGTACCCGAATGGGTTCACCACCTCCTTCTACTACACGGCAGGGGACCCGGTAGGTTCTGCCATAGCCACTATACTCCAGCAGGAACTTGCCAAGGTTAACATTACGCTTAATCTTCAGGCAGTTGAGTCTTCAACGTTTGATCAGGAAGTAGGGAAAGGGCAGTGGCCTATGTTCTTTGAGGCGTGGGTGAATCTTCTCGCAACACCTGACGACGGAATGAGGCCTCTCTTCAATGCTGCAAATATCGGAATATACGGAAACTACAACTATTTCAATAACGCTACCGTGAGCAAGGACCTCGTCGAGGCAGGAAAGATGTACAATCAGACCCAGAGGGATGCACTGTATGAGCAGGTACAGAACATACTCGCGGAGCAGGCAGTGGAGATCCCACTCTTCAACCTTGAGAACGTGATACCTGTAACATCAAACGTGCACAACCTCTACATCTATCCGACGTTTGACATATTCGTGTACCAGGCGTCAATGACGTGAAGGCATGAAAAATTTCTCTCGTTTTTTTATTTTTAGAACAATTTCTTTAATTCCAACTGTTTTCGGAGTCCTAGTCATAACGTTCATACTTTCCCACATAATACCGGGTAATCCTGCTCTAATACTCATAGGCCCAGAAGTGAACGGGGCCGAACTCAAAGTACTGGAGAACGAACTAGGTCTCAATAAGCCTCTTTACGTTCAGTTTTACATATACATTGCTCAGCTTGCCCACCTCAATCTTGGTTACTCCTATCTTCTCGGTCATCCGGTAGCCTACGAAATCGGAAGCAGGTTCCCCGTGAGCTTTGAGTTAGCGGTAGCAACGATGATAATAGGTCTCCCACTGGGCATCCTCCTTGGAATCTATGCCGCACTTAGATCAAACACTTACGCTGACCATGTCACAAGGGTGGGTTCTCTACTTGGCATATCCCTACCCGTATTCTGGATTGAGATAGTGTTCATCCTAGTATTCTTTTCCTATCTTCACATCGCCCCCGCACCGCTCGGTCAACTGTCACCAACCATGACCCCGCCAGTCAGAATAACGGGAATGATGATACTGGACAGTCTCATCTCGGGGAATTTTCCTGACTTCATGAACAGCCTGTGGCATATAGTCCTTCCCGCTGTGAGTCTCTCCCTTGCCATAATTGCAACCCTCTCTCGGGTGGTAAGGTCCAGCATGCTTGACGTGGTGAACAAGGATTATATGAGAACTGCCTTCGCCATAGGATTCCCAAGGAGGATACTGATCAATAAATATGCACTGAAAAACGCCCTCCTGCCAACGATAACCGTTGCCGCGATACTCACTGGCGGGTTGATGGGGGGAGTTGTTTTAACTGAATCCGTTTTCTCGTGGCCGGGGCTTGGTCTGTATGCTGTAAATGCTATTGAGGAGCTGGATTATCCGAGTGTGATGGGAGTTGTTCTCGTTTCCGGACTGCTGTATGTTCTTGTGAATTTTGTGGCGGACATACTGTACGGATACGTAGATCCAAGGGTCAGATACTGAGGTGTGAAAAAATGTCATATATCTCCGGTAGGATCGCAAGAGTACAAGGAAGCAGAAGGGCAAGGAGAGTCCTTGAGACTTTACGACTTTTCATCACGAATCCAACAGGCTCAGTGGCAACGGCAATTCTGGTCGCGTATGTGATCATAGCCCTGATAGGCCCGAAATTTGCGCCTTACAACCCGGATCAGCTCAACCTTACCCAACGCCTTCTTCCTCCCTCGCCGCAGCACATCATGGGAACTGACGAATTTGGAAGAGATGTCTTCTCCAGGATACTATACGCAATAAGACTTGATCTTGAGATAGCCTTCCTCTCCGTTACAATAGGCTATGCGATCGGGGTTCTGTCGGGCATAGTAGCCGGCTACATGGGCAGAATAACCGATAATACTGTCATGAGGATAATGGACATAATTCTTGCATTCCCGACAATAATTCTTGCCATTGCGATTTCTGTGGCCACTGGGTATGGCTTCTGGCCGGTAGTCGTTGCAGTAAGCGTGGTTTCGATACCTGGATTTGCAAGAGTTTCAAGGAGCACAGTGCTTTCAACCAAGAATGATCTTTATGTTCTTGCATCGATATCTCAGGGTGCTTCAACCACGCACATTCTTCGTAGACACATCCTTCCTCCTGCAATAACACCCACCATAATACTCTACGCTCTCAATCTTGGTAATGCGATTTCTGTTGCTGCATCCCTTAGCTTCCTAGGGGTAGGAATACAGCCCCCTACGCCGGAGCTTGGTGCAATGATAACTGAAGGTCTGCAGTTCGTGGTCTCGGGGCAGTGGTGGATTTCAATTTTCCCTGGAATTTTCATAGCAGTAATAGTAATTGCATTCAATATGATGGGTGACGCTCTTAGAGAGGTCACTGACGTTACCTTGAGGTCTTGAATATGAGTTCAATGAAGAGTGTTCTTTCAGTGGAAGACCTTTCGATAGAGTACACTCTGGGGCACAGGAGGGTATACGCCCTCTCTCACGTATCCTTATCCTTGGGAGAGAATGAATCCATAGGGATAGTTGGAGAGAGCGGATGCGGCAAATCAACCCTCGCTATGGCTATCGCACACATCCTCCCCCAGAATGCCAAGGTTACCTCAGGCAGGATCGTATTCAAGGAGCAGGTCATAGCGGATAAGGAGAGAGGAGTATCCTTCTCAATAAGGTACAATGCCAAAGAGAAGAAGATAGAGAATCAGCTGAAGTTGGTTCGCTGGAAAGGCATATCTGTTGTGTTTCAGGGTGCGCTTGATTCTCTGAACCCCCTTCACACTGTGGGAACGCAACTATCTGACATCTTCATCTATAAGGAGAACCTCTCCCCACAGGAGTCTAAGAAAAGGTCCGTTGAGCTTCTCAAGGCGATGGGACTGGACGAATGGGTTTACGATGTATACCCACATCAGCTAAGCGGAGGAATGAAACAGAGGGTTGTCATAGCAATGGCACTTTCGCTCAGGCCTTCGCTAATAATTGCGGATGAACCTACCACATCCCTTGACGTGATCACACAGTATAAGATCATAGAGGAGCTGCTGAAACTAAGGGAGTCGTTCGGCATTTCTTTGATTAACATCTCTCACGATATATCCTTGGTTTCAAGGCTTTCGGATAGAGTTGCAGTGATGTACGCGGGCAAGATAGTGGAAAGGATACCCAGCAGAAGCATATCCCGTGGAAGACATCCCTACACCCGTCTTCTTGCAAACTCGATACCAAGGCTTGACTCAGAATTATTAGAGATAACTTCAATCAGAGGCGCCCCTCCTATGCTTACAGAGGTGATAAAGGGATGCCCATTCCTTGAAAGGTGCGACAGGAGCACGGAAGAATGCAGGGAGCCTCAAGCAAGCGAACTCAAGGAGATAAGCGAAGGGCATGAAGTTGCCTGCTTACATCCTCTTG
This sequence comes from Thermoplasmata archaeon, assembly GCA_049966795.1. Lineage (GTDB taxonomy): Archaea > Thermoplasmatota > Thermoplasmata > Thermoplasmatales. Next base: position 21,638 of record JBMFTY010000002.1, on the reverse strand, counting down.
ATGGGGTTGAACACACCCAAGCCACGGGTGTTCTCCTCCAGAAAAGGCCCCCGGTTGGTGACGAAGTTGTTGTGAGAACAAGCGATCTGACAAAGATATTCCAGAAGCAGAGCGGAATCAGGGAAATAACGCACAGGGGGTCAAACCTCATAGTCGCGGTTAATAAAGCGAATCTCGAGGTTAAAAAAGGTGAGATAGTTGCACTCGTTGGCGAAACAGGAAGCGGGAAGACAACGCTCAGCAGGATGATAGGCCTTCTAGAAAATCCAACATATGGTACGATAACAATAATGGGCGAGAGTGCCGACCTTAAAGATAAGAGGAAAATCAGGGTGCTAAGGAAGAGCATACAGACGATATTCCAAGATCCGTTTCAAAGCATAAATTCCAGATTCTCTGTGTATGACGTGGTTGCGGAGCCACTTATCATCAACAGGAAGGACCTAGTGGAGGAGGAGAGGGAGAGGCTTGTGGTAAAGGCCCTGGAGGAGGCTGAACTTACTCCCGCCAGCGAGTACATGGAGAAATACCCTCACCAGCTAAGCGGAGGTCAAAGGCAGCGCGTTTCCATCGCAAGGGCCCTCATCATGGAGCCAAGGGTCCTCATAGCAGACGAGCCGATATCTATGCTTGATGTTTCCCTCAGGGCTGGGATACTGAATCTTCTGAAGAAACTGAGGGACCAGCTGGGGATTTCCATCCTGTACATCACTCACGACATTGGTTCCGCCAGGTACATCGGCGATAGAATATACGTGATGTACAAGGGAAAAATAGTTGAGAGCGGACTGAGGGACGAGGTGATCAATGAAAGCAGTCATCCTTACACCATGGCACTGATTCTTGCCAGCATAGGCATCGAGGGGAGGGTATCTGAGGTGCTGGGCGAAAGAATATTTAACACTGAGGATGTTGAGAATGTCAGGGGCTGCAGCTTTTCTCCCAGATGCAAATTCGCCAGGGAAATATGCAGAACAGAAGATCCGCCCTTGATTTCCCTATCTCCCTCACATGCTTCAAGATGCCACTTCGCCAGAGACATAGGGGAAAACATGCAGAAACGAGGAAACTGAGTTTGTTTTACCCCTATTTCAATTTTTCTGTCTCCTCAGGGGGGTATTAGCAATCATGGGGCCGTTCTCTCCTTGAGAATGTGCCGATGGGAAAGGTAAAAGACGGATTGAACTCGTTCAAATGAAAGTTTATTACATTACCATCGTTATAGAGGTGATTGAAATGATCGCTTCGGAAAATAACATTAAGAGGTTCGTGGTGAACTATCGAGGCATCTTCCAGAAAACACTTGGAAAGCGGATATCGACTGATGTCGTTTACATAGCTCACCGTCAGGGAAAGACGGCGCTCTTCAACGGAAGATACAGCGACGATCCGGAGAGAAACGGAATTCCGGCGGCAAGATTTGCATTCATCGGCGAGAACATAAGCGAGGAGGATCTGGAGGCTTCTGCAGCTGCCAAGATGGATATAGATGAGGCGGACGTCGTCGTTGTGCTAGACGATACTTTGGCAAAGGGGGTGGAGCCCTGGGGCTACTACGGAATAATGCCGATAAACGAGAAGGTCATGCCAAACGGAGTGATCCTCTTCGTATCCAGAAGGACGCCACAGGAGCTCGTGAAGGAGCTGGAGAAGAAACCATTCGGGTACAAACTGGCAGTGCTTCCAGGAGATGCGAGCTTCTCCGGACTGTGGTACTATAAGGACGATATGACGGATGTGAGAGTCCTCGGTGCCATAGCAAGGGTTGATCCGAAGATGATAAGCATTGATGCCGTTGTTTCCTATGTGAAGGAGAAATACAAGAGCGACCAGAAGGCTGAAGCTGCATTGAAGGCGTATGATGAAGTTGTCATATACAACGTGAAGCCTGGAGAGGGAAGGGATTGGCCTTACAAGAAACCCGAGCTTCCAAAGTGGAATGAGTTCAGCGAGGGACTGAAGGTAGTACCTCCGTCACAGGAGTTCAAGATCGGACCTAGGGGCCTGAACAGGAATCCTGTGTTCAAGAGGGGAACGAGCAAATCTCAGAGACCACTTGTGAGATTTGACCTGTGCACCAAATGTACGCTATGCTGGTACGACTGTCCTGATGAGGTGTTCGACGTAACCAAGGAAGGATACTACGATCCTAATTACGAGTACTGCACGGGATGCGGAAGATGCGCTGAGGTATGTCCAGTTGATGACTGCATCGTCATGGTGGATGAGATGAATTTTGACAACAATGATTCGGCATACGAAATGTACAAGAAGGACCCAAAGGCGTATGTGGAGTGGGTGGAGAGCAAAAAGAAGAACATTAGGAAGATGCCTGAATTCATAACGGGCAAGGGAGAGAAGGTGATCGTAAGGGACAAATCCATCCCATTCAAGAAGGGAGGTGCTAAGGAATGAGCCAGATATCGCAGAATGTGAAGTCTGTTTTCGAGTCTGAAGAACTCATGTCTGGAACGGAGGCAGTGGCACACGCCGTCAGACTGGCGGATGTGGATGTTTTTGCCGCATATCCTATCCGGCCATACACAAGCGTGATGGACAAGCTTTCGAAGTTCCTGGCCGACGGCCAGCTGGACGCAGAATACATCGTAGCTGACGGGGAGCATTCACAGTTCGAGATCGGGAAGCATGCGTCTTCGGTCGGAGCAAGGTCCTTTGTTGGGAGCAGCGGAGTCGGCTGGCTTTACGCGATGGAAGCTATCGTGGTCACTGCAACGGACAGGCTCCCTCTGGTGGCTCTTGTGGGCAACAGGGCCCTGGATGATCCGGGAGCTTTCGGAGTGGAGCAGAATGATGCCCTTATGGTCAGGGATGTAGGATGGCTCATTGCCTGGGCATCGACTGCACAGGAGGCGCTGGACACGACACTCATTGGATACAGAGTTGCAGAAGACCCCAAGATCAGGATGCCGTTTGCAATCGCCATGGACGGCGGCTACCTCACGCATTCTGAACATCTCGTGAAGCTTCCGACAAAGGAGGCAGTGAAGAAATTCCTTCCCCCCTACAGTCTGGGAGACAGGGTGCTTCATCCTGACAACCCTATTTCTGTCGCACCGCAGGCCAACGAGGACTGGGTAATGGAGCTAAGAAGGCAGAACTACGAGGCAGGAAGGAGGGCTCGCGGCGTGATTTACCAGGCATACAAGGAATACAACGAGATATTCAATGCAGGCTACGAAAACCCGTTCTTTGAGGAGCTGGATGTGGAGGATGCTGATACAGTGCTCATAGGCATGGGAAGCGTGGCAACCGTCGCGAGATCCGTAACAAGGGACATGAGAAAAGAGGGGAAGAAAGTCGGGTTCCTCAAGATGAGGTGGTACAGGCCTTTCCCAACGGAGGAACTTAAGAAGGCGTTGAGAGATGTCAGCAACATCGGAATCATAGACAGGGACTTTGCCATTGCTGGCCCGAACGATGCAGCGGTGACGTTCCACGACTACAGGTCTGCGCTGTACGACATGGAGAACAGGCCAAGAATGGTGAACTTCATTGCTGGACTAGGAGGAAGGGAGATATCAAAGGCAGAGGTAAGGAAGATGTTCGAGATGACAGAAAGGAAGGACACGCCGCTTGTTAACTGGATAGGACTGAGGGAGTAAGGAGGTGAAAAAAGATGGTGAAAGAAGTTGAGGAATTCAAGGATGTGAAGCTTTACAAGGGAGTACACAGCATAGATCTTCCGGAGTACTACACCTCCGGCCACAGAACATGCCAGGGTTGCGAATCTGCCCTGGTGATGAGGGACTTCGCAAAGGCTTCAGGGCCAAGGACTGTCGTGACTGGCGCAACCGGATGCATGTACGTGGCTAACACATCTTACATGACAACCCCATGGTTGATCCCGTGGATGCACACGCAGCTTGCAGGTGGAGGGGCTTCAGCAGTTGGAATGGCTGCCGGGCTCAGAGCCCTCAGGAGGAAGGGAAAGATAAAGGACGAGAAAATAAACGTGATAAACTTCTCGGGCGACCTTGGCGCTGGAGATGCCGGTCTTGGGGGGCTTTCTGGTGCGATGCAGTCGGACTATGACCTTCTGGTGATCGTTTACGATAATGAATCCGCAGCGAACACAGACATCCAGGCCTCAGGACTGACGACGTACGGGGCGCAGACCACATTCTCGCCCACCGGTAAGGTTCACCGCATAATGCACAAGAGGTGGAAGAAGAACCTTGCACCAATGATCGCTGTCGGCCATCCGAACGTAAAGTACGTTGCGACCGCGGTAGCCACTTTCCCGCCGATGGATTACATGAACAAAGTGAAGAAGGCGCTGGCAATTGGAGGGCCAACGATGATCCACACCCTTGATCCCTGCCCGAAGGGGTGGGACTATCATCCAAGGTATTCCCATGAGCTTGGCGAGCTGGCAGTGAAGACAGGACTGTTCCCCGTTTACGAGATAATCAAGGGGAAGGTTGTGTACACGTACGATCTTCGCGGAAAGAAGAGGGAGCCTGTGAGGTCGTACCTAGAGAAGCAGGGAAGGTTCGCCCACTTCATAGATGAGGACTACGAATATATCCAATCTAAGGTAGACGAGATGTGGGAGGAGTGGGAGATTCCAGGAGTCGTACCGTTCTCCGCTGGCCTGAAGGTCGAGAAATAAATCCCTATTTTTATTTTTAATCTTTTCTCTTTTTTAGAAGGAATGCGTTGCGAAATTACGATTTTTCTACCCCCATCAGTGGTTGAATTTCGGCTTCAATTCGTTCCCACGCAACACCTGCCTGAGGGGATGGATGCGAAAGCTCACTATTCTTTGCAACTCTGTCATCCTGACATTCCACCGTCCTGAATCTTTCACCCTCGTGACCTGAGTGGGCTCCCTTTCATCTGCGGGAGAAGCAGCCCTAGGTAATTTCTAGAACATGGAAAATTTTTGGATCACGTGGATATCATTAATGAAGGGACCTCACGAACATGACCTTCTCCACCTTTCTCAGGTGATAGGCCAGCGTTGTCTTCGGAAGAGACAGCTTCTTGCTCAGGTCCGATAACGTAAGACTCCTCGGCCAGTTGAAATACCCCGCCTTTATGGCGTTTTCAAGTATCAGGCCGTCAAGCTCCGAGAGATTGTTGTGCTGGCTGTCCATCCATATACCCAAGAAAAGCTGGACGTAGAAGTCGTAAAATTCCGAAACGGACAGCCTCCTTCCATCCACGAGTGTTGTCGTGCTGTCATTAACCCAGCTGAACGACCTCTCATCTTCCTTTTCAAGATAGAAATACCACTTCTCTATACCATCCCTGGCAATTATCGGGTAGAGCCTGAATCCCTTCAGGGAAAGCCTATGGAAGGCAGAAGTTGACGGGAATTTGTATATGGCCGAGAAAAGCTGCCCCTTGGAGCCTATAACCTCCTGCACTTCCACGTTAGGAAAGTTCTTCAGCTTCCTGATCGCATCCCTTGTCTTTTCAACGGAAGAAGAGTGAAATATGCTGAAGTTGGTTTGCGTGCCGTCGGTGTTCCTTATCGTGTTTAGAACTATTATCGACAGGCCCTTAATCTTTGAGGTGAGAATCGGATGAGGACAGTCTGTCTGCTTTATTGACAATTCAAGGATGTGACCCATCCCGTAGCTATGCGAATTCGATATTAAACACTTTCACCCTGTTCCAGGTAAATGGCCCCGTCACGTGATGTACTAAGGTCCACGAGAACTCCCTGATACATTCAGAACAAGAGAAAGGTCCGTCACCATTTTATCTTTCCTCAGGTTTGAAAGGCACACCGGACAGGCTGTCACTATCTTGTATTCCCCCATCGAGCGGAGTTCCTCGTATCTAACCTCGGATATTTTCTCTCCCATGGACGGAAACATTAGCTCATCAGGTCCTCCACAGCAGGCCGTCATGCTGCCACTCCTTTGAGGAAGAAGGACCCGGTATGCTCCTCTCAGGATGGCAAGGGGGGAGGAGAGAGGCTCATTCCCCCTTGCAATGTGGCAGGGCTCATGGAAGACCACGGTTTCCCCCGTTCTCTCGAGATTCTGGCTTTTCAGAAGGTCTGTGTAAAAGAGGATCTCGAAATCGAAGTTATCCACGTACTTCGGATAATCATATTTCAGCAGGTTGTATGTGTGGGGGTCTGCGGTTATTATTCTCCTTATTCCCATGGATTTGAACGCGGAAGCTATTCCTGATGCATACTCTCTGAATTCATCCTCGTAGCCCAAATCCAGGAGAAACGTTCCGGGGTACGGTTCCTTTTCCATGAATTTGAAGGGTACTCCGCTCTTGGAGAGAAGGGCTGAGATAGCTCGAACGCTATCCTCGTAGAGCTTCCTGTCCCTTCCTCTCATTGCCACTGATATCAGTTTCATTGTTACCGGAAACATGGCGATGAATCTTCCAGCTAGGTCCGAGAGCTTTGCGCCGAGAATCTTCTCCATCTTGGAGAATGAACTGCTGCATGCGGCGAGTGAGTACATTTGTCCTGTGTAGAGCAATGTGTCCGAGTCTTCCAGCGATTTCGTCCCTTTCAAAATTCTATCCATGTTTGGCGAGATGGCAAGGGGACTTCCATACCTGGATGTGACACTCACTATCGCCTCAGCAATCCCTCCTTTCATCCCATTACTGACTATCTGTTTCCTCGCAAGGCTGCTCACTCTGCCAGCATTTATGCCCACTGGACACACGGAAAGACATGCGCTGCAGTTAAGACAGGAATAAAACGAGTTGAATATCGTTAGCCGTAGCTCAGAGGTGGGTGAGGCGACAAGGTACTTCGCTATCTCCACCCTTCCCCTCGCCCCGATGGAGGAATTGAAAGTGACCTGAAAAGTTGGACAGACAGCCTCACAGAAACCGCAGTTTATGCAGTCCTTAACAGAATCTGCAAGTGTTTCTATCCCGGTCAGAATATCTTCCCCCCGTTGAGTATTCCCTTCGGGTCCATGACCTTCTTGATACCCTTCATTATCTCTAGAATTCTGAGGGAACCCCTTGCCCTGAGTTCCTCCTCAAACATTTCCTTTTTTTCGAGCCCAATCCCGTGCTCAGCGGAAATGGATCCTCCGTACCTCACCGCAACTTCTCCCATCAGGCGAAGGTAGTTCTTTGCCGCCTCAAAACTTCCCCCGTCGAAGAAAATGTTTGCATGTATGTTTCCGTCGCCCACATGCCCGAAAAGGGAGACCTTCAACGAGTTCCTCTTCCCCTCCAGCTCCTTCATGGCCTGTGGGAGCCTGGATGAGGGAACGACTATGTCTCCCGTCATGATCATCTCGTCCCTGCTGCTCCTCTCGCTGAGTTCTGCTGAATAGAGGCCCTTCCTGATCCTCGATAGAGATTGCATCTCCTCTTCGTCTGTGGTTGTGTAAATCGAGATTGGACCCGTTGACCTGATGATTTCATATGACTCCCTAAGCACCCTCTCCAGGCTCTCGTTTGTCGAGGAGATGTCAACCATCACCATGTAACGGGCGTCCCCTGGGAAATTCACACCCTTTGTTTTCTGAATGGAATCCATCGCTATCCTGTCCATGAATTCCGCCATTAGAGGCGTGATTCCCTTTGATTTCAGAAGGGATATGGCGGATGATGCCATCTCGATGTCCCCGTAATACGATATGATTCTACCTATCCTCTCCGGCCTCGCTGCGATCTTAAGGAAGGCTTTCGTAATGAGACCCAGGGTCCCCTCGCTTCCTATCATCAGCGCTGTCAGATCATACCCGTCGCTCCTCTTCAGGACCTTTCCTCCTGTTTGAATTAGGGTACCGTCCGAAAGGACCACTTCGAGGCCGAGGACCCATTCCTTCGTGGCTCCATAGAGCACTGCCCTGAGCCCGCCTGCATTGGTAGACAATGAACCCCCGACCGTCGCTGCAATGGAGCTCCCAGGATCTGGAGGGTAAATGAAATTCATCTTGGAAAGATAGGCGTTAAGATCGTCGAGCCTGACTCCAGATTCCACGTGGACGTATCTGTCAGCGGTGTTTATCTCAATAATCTTGTTCATCCTTGCAAAGCTCACCACCAAGGAATTCTTTGATGGGATCGAAGAGCCCGTTAGCGAGGTGCCTCCTCCCCTAGGAGTTACCTGTATGCTATTTTCATAACAAATTCTCATTACTGCCTGTAGCTGCTCTGCGTTTTCTGGGATAGCAATGGCAAGTGGTTCAACCCCAGGCAGATATGAGGCATCCTTGAAATAGGGGAGCTTGGCCACGGGATCTGTTATCAGATAATCGCCCAGAATGTGCTTCAATTCCTCAATGTAGCTCACAAATTAGCATGGAAATCCTCTTTATCAATGTTTTATTCCTTTCGCCGGCTTTTATGGAAGGAAAATCAACAGCTTGAACGATCAAACAGGAAGGACTAGCGAAAAACAAATATGCGCTGACGGATAACTATTTCAATGGAAAACGTTAGAGAACTGATCGAGGAAAGGTTCTCGAAGCTTCATTCTCAAAGGATTGTTGTTTTCAAGATCCTGGAGTATGGCATTTCTGTAAGAGACGGGAAAATCATGTGCAACGACATTGAGATAGAGCCGAGATCCATAGCCAATGCCTGTAACGTGGATGTTCGGGTCGTGAAGTCCGTTGTGGATAACATAAGCGGGGATGAGGAACTTTCAAGGGTGTTCTCTAATCTTAGATCAACCCTTCACCTTGGCCAGATAGGACCGATTATAGGACTTGGGGAGATCGTGATTGAAGCTTTTGATGCAAGGCAGCCAGGCATAATACATGAGGTTTCGGAGGCTCTGGCGAAACATGGAATAAGCATCAGGCAGGCCATAGGTGACGATCCTGACTTCGTGAAGGACCCGAAACTCTACGTGATTACAGACGCCCCTGTGCCCCCTGATGTCATTCCTGAAATAAAAAAATCAAGTAAGATAAAAGGTGTTACAATCTACTGAAATCAAGAGGAGATTAGCTCAAAGTGGACATTTATCTTTACGGCATCCCCAACCATCACGCCCCCTCCTTCTAGCACAACATTCCATTTCAGCCCGAAATCCTTCCTGTTTACGGTTGCCTCTCCGTCATAACCCACCCTTGTCATCCCGTATGGGTCCTTCACAGGCCCCTCAAGTTGCCCGCGAACCCTAATATCCTTTGTCACGTCCCTTATCGTGAGCTTTCCTTCCACGACAACTTCATCTCCGTCCCTATATATCCTAGAGCTCTGAAATGAAATCTTCGGATATTTCTGAACGTCGAAGAACTTCTCTGATTTGAGGTCGTTGTCCCTGTCAGGCTCTTCTGTGGAGATCGATGCAACATCCACTGTCACGCTTGCGCTTGAGTCCTCCAGCTTCACGGGATCAAGAACTATGTTGCCGTCGTACTCCCTGAATCTTCCCTTCACAGTGGAGACCATCATGTGCCTCACTGAAAATTCAATTGTGCTGTGCTTCTTGTCTATTGTCCAAACGTTTTTCTGCGTTTCCATGGGTTCGGTATCTTTATTTAGTATATTAAAATTACTTTATCACTCCTGATAACCTTTGTCATTTAAAATAACAACACGAAGCCCTTCATTAGAGGAGAGGTCAAATTCTCCACTGTGAATCTCTCTGGAATAGCAGGAGGTCTCCCGTCACCGCGTTTATCTCCACCATTGCCTTGACAACCTTTCCGTTCTCCGTAAATTCCACATTGTATCTCCAGACGTCCTTCTCATTCGTCTGATCCTTCTCCTGCTTTGCCATGGTAACCCTGACCTCCTCTATGCCGAATGCGGACTTCATATGTCTTTTGAGCTTCTCTATTCCCTGAGGAAAATCAAGCATCCTTTTCACAATCATCTGTCGTTAATTTTCTTTTCCCTAATATTTTGGTGACATTAATCATATAAAGCTAAATTAAAATACTCTTTTTCGTTGAATGTCCAATGACAGCCAGCAATATTTTCGAGGGTATCGACCACATTGAATTTTACGTTGGTTCTGCCAAGCAGTGGGCGTATTTCCACCAGAAGGCCATGGGCTTTCGGATCATCGGCTACTCCGGCCCTGAAACCGGCGTGAGGGATCGTATATCATACCTGCTTAAGCAGGGGGATGTGAATTTTGTCTTCACAGGCTTTCTTTCGAGAGACTCTGAAATATCGAGGCATGTTGAAATGCATGGGGACGGCGTCAAGGACATTGCGCTGAAAGTTGATGACATAGAGGACACAGTTTCATTCGTGAGGGAGAGGGGGGTTGCCTCACCATCCAGTGTCCGCTCGGAAAAAGGAGACTATGGAGTGGTAAAGAAATCCACAGTCCCGACGTTCGGGGAAACTTCACACACCCTTGTAGATTACGGTGAATGGAATTCAGAGCTCCCCCCGGGATTCGTGAGCGTGGAAAGCGAGGAAGGAAAGGCCGCCGTGAGGAAAATTGATCATGTGGTTGGAAACGTGGAGGAAAATAAGATGGACCCCTGGGTCGATTACTACGTCCGGGGACTGGGATTCAGGCAGCTGATAAGCTTCGATGACAGGGATATAAGCACGGAATATTCTGCTCTCAGGAGCAAGGTGGTGGAATACGGCGGAAGGAAGATTATCCTCCCGATAAACGAACCGGCGCTTGGGTTGAAGAAATCCCAGATCCAGGAGTACCTTGACTATTACGAGTCACCGGGAGTGCAGCATATAGCCCTTAGCACTGACAATATAATTGAAACCGTGAGGAGGATGAGGGAGAGAGGCATACAATTCCTCGAGACGCCAGCCTCCTATTACGAGCGCCTTGAGGACAGGGTTGGAAGGATAGACGAGGACATAGATGTTCTTAGAGAGCTGAACATCTTGGTTGACAGGGACGATGACGGCTATCTTCTTCAGATCTTCACCCAGCCGATAGGTGACAGGCCTACGTTCTTTTATGAAATAATACAGCGAAAGGGCGCAACGTCATTCGGCAAGGGAAATTTCAAGGCCCTCTTCGAGAGCATTGAAAGAGAGCAGGCAAAAAGGGGAAATCTCTGAGGGCTATGAGACTTTATAGAGCGGTCCTGAACGGGAGAGAGACCTCCCTCATAGCGAAGGGCGGAGGATTCTTGGCCATAGAGGACAGCGATTACTTTGATGCAGAAAGGGCAGCGAACGATGGCGTCCGTATCGACCCCAAGACGATAAGCAGCTTCCTCGTCCCTGTCCCCAGGATCCCATCGCTGCGAGATTTCTACACATTCGAGGAGCACGTGAGGAGGGCCAGGGCGAGGAGGGGTCTTCCAGTCCCAGAGGAATGGTATGAGGTGCCAGCATATTACTACTCTGGCACATCTATGCTGTTCCCTTGCGGAGCAAAAATACCGTATCCGGATTTTACCAGGGAGCTTGATTACGAGATGGAGGTTGGAGCTGTCATCGGCAAGGATGGGAAAGACATAAGGAAGGAAAATGCCCTTTCACATATCTTCGGGTTCGTCCTCGCCAACGACTGGTCTGCAAGGGATCTTCAAAGAAAGGAGATGAATATTGGCCTGGGACCAAGCAAATCTAAAGATTTCGCGACCAGCATAGGGCCTTGCGTAGTTACCACAGATGAGCTCAAGGACAAAATCCTTCCTGACGGAAAGCTTGATCTCAAGGTTGAGGCTTACGTCAACGGGATCAGGTACTCCTCGGGGAATCTGAGGGACATGAGATGGTCCTTCCAAGAGCTTATTGAATATGCATCCAAGTCCACGCTTCTCAGGAAAGGCGATGTTTTGCTTTCTGGAACAATTTCAACAGGCTGCCTACTGGAGCTTGGGGCTGAGAAGTATGGATGGCTGAAGAGAGGAGATGTAGTTTCACTGAGAAGCGAAATTCTTGGGAGTCTTGAAAATGAGGTGGTTTGAGTATGGTCTACTACGTGAAACAGGGGAATTTACCACATACGCGCCACACCTTCGATGATAGAGGTGTAATCTGGAGAGAGGAGCTATTCGGCGAGGAGAGCTTCGAAGGTTCCTATTCGCTCCTCTACCACAGGGATGAGCCGACAAGGGTTAAATTATTGAGGGAAGTGATGAAGGAGGGTTTTGCATTGGGAAATGGCCTCCTTCACAGGCTGATCCATACAGATCTCCTGGGAAGAGAGGGAGACTTTGTCTCAGGCAGAAGGGTCCTTCTCTCAAGCGGTCCTCTCCTCATATCCGTATCCAAGCCAAGGGTCAGGATGAAATCCCTTTTCTCGCATGGTCTTAGGGACCAACTGATTTTTGTTCACCGCGGGAAGGGTAAGATGGTAAGCGTGATGGGAAACATCGAATTCAGCCAGGGTGACTACCTTTACATCCCGAAGGGGCTGATATACAGGATGGAGTATGATGGTTCCTCAATATTTCTGGTGATAGAATCTAGGGATGGAATACACATCCCTGAGAGATATCTGAACAGGTATGGCCAGCTGAAGGAGGGCGTTCCCTATTATACCAGAGACATCAGGCCGCCAGTTCTTGCGAGAGCAGAAGAACCGCAGGGTGAGCGTCAAACAGAGGTTATGATTGATCTCGATGACAGATACGTGGTGGAGGAGAGAGACAGAAGCCCTTTTGACCTCGAAGGGTGGGACGGGTACCATTATCCGTTCGCAATAAGCATCAGGGATATGATGCCAATAGTAGGCAAGATACACCAGCCCCCTCCCGTCCATGAATCCTTCTCTTCCAAGACTTTCATGGTCGCAACGTTCCTTCCCAGAAAATTCGATTTCCACGAGAGAGCGATTCCCATTTCCTATTACCACAATAATGTGGATACAGATGAATTTCTCTTCTATTCTTCAGGCAACTTCATGAGCAGGAGAGGCATCAGGGAGGGGTCTATCACCCTCCATGTGAGAGGGCTCGTCCATGGACCGCAACCGGGGACCGTAGAGGAGTCCATAGGAAGGGACGCTACGGACGAGACTGCAGTAATGCTCGAGAGCTACCTTCCCCTCAGGATCACGAGGGATGCGGAGAAGATTGAAGACAGAAGCTACATGAGATCGTGGTACAAATGATATTCAACTTTCTCCCCATAGATTTCATTTCCCTGGGAAAAGGATCAGCCGAGAGGATATCTGAACTCACAAACAGGGGAAATAAAGCCTATGTTGTAACCAGCAGATCAGTTTCCAATACGAGATTCTTTTCCTCATTCATGAATCATCTTCCCGGCGCGAAGGTGCTGAGGTTTGTCACCCAGCATTCGCCGCTGGAGGAGATAGAGGAGCTCGGTAAATCTCTTTCAGGCGAGAGAAGGGATTTCATAATAACAATAGGGGGAGGGAGCGTCATCGACGCCGGGAAGGTGGCGAGGAGCATCGCCGACCCTGAGATAGTTCAGATCGCCGTTCCTACCACACTTTCTGCTGCTGAATTTTCCCACATTGCCGGGTATTCCAAGAATGGTGAAAAGAAGGGCATAAGAGAAAAGAACCTTGTTCCCAGATATATATTCCTCGATCCCGATGCCACGGCCGAAACGCCGCTGGACCTCTGGAGATCCACGGGAATAAGGTCTGTTGACCATGCTATAGAATCAACCCTCGGAGAGGGATTCATCGAATTCAGGGTGAACATGGCCCATGCGTCACTTACCAAGATGACCGAGAATATTGATAAGTTGGGCGAGGAAAATAGGCTGCAATGCCAGATTGCCTCGTGGTATTCGTACATGAACGTTTTCGATTCCCCCATGGGACTCAGCCACCGGATCGGTAAGATCATAGGTCCAAGATGGGGTATCCCACATGGCATCGCATCATGCATAACCCTTCCAGAGACACTCAGGTATTACTCACTCAGTCCTCCCCCCGGCCTATCTGCACTTGCCAGAATAATCACTGGCGTGGGGGATGATAAAGAGGCGGTTGTTTCTCTTTCCAAAAGAATCGAGAAACTTATCGAGGATCTTGGACTCCGGAGAAAGTTCTCGGATTACGGGATTTCCTCCAGGGACGTTGATCAGATATACTCGAAACTCGGAAGGGATGACAGCTTATTGAGGGAGGCCTTATTGAAGATGCTTTGAATCACGCGACAAGCTGTTCCAGCTGGTTCATAAAGAAGAGGGAGACGTTCTCCTCTATCGATGGAGATTTCGCCTTCCAGATGTGTATGTGATTGACCTCAAATACGGAAAGGACAATCTGGCCCGCATTGAAAGTTATCACATCCGTGACTTCATTGTTTTTTGCGATTTCCAGAATGCGAAGTGCATTTTTCTCCGAGGCAATCTCCTGTGGCGGTATGTCTATGATCTTCGAGCCTATCATCTCCTCGCCACTGTATTTCAGAAGCTTGTACTTGGTAGACCTGGCAAATGTCTCTGAGATGGTGCCGTCTCCCTTGACAGGGAATAGGATAACCTTTTCCCTGGAAGACGACGGTTCTATGTGAATCACCACATCCTTCAGATCAGGGATCTCTGCCAAGAGGGCTTTCTCGAGGGAGTTGGCGACGTTGTGCGCCTCCTCAATGGTGAGCCTGCTGTTGACTGTCACCACAAGCTCTACGAATATAACAGCACCGGCCCATCTCGCCTTTATGGATTTGATTTCCCACACATCCTTATTTCTAGTGACTATTTCCCTTATTTTCGGAACGAGATTCTTGTCCTTTGGAAGGTCCATGATCCCAACTACGCTGTCCTTTCCGATGGAGAATGACGTGTACAATATTGCCCCTGCTGCTATTATCACGGCCAGATAGTAGAAAATTATCTCTCCCGTGAAGTATGAGAGGAACAGACCCGCCGTTACTCCCATGCCAACGTAAACATCGGAGTAATTGTGGTACCCATCTGAAACAAGGGAGGTTGCCCTGAGAGTCTTTCCTCCCCTTATTTTCACCAGGCCGGAGAAGAGCAGCGGCACTAGGGATATGAGCTCAACCGTTGCAGCCTGGAAATTTGATTGCGGCCTGGAAGACGGCAGCGTGACAAGGATGTCAAGTGCCGTATAAACTATCAGGAGGGCAATGGCTAGAGATACGAGGTCCTCTATCCTGTAGAGGCCGTAGGAATACTTCATTCCGCTCCTGCTGTTCGCTATTCTGATTCCAACAAATACCGCAGCAGTTACCGTTATATCAGTAAGTATATGGAAGCTCTCGAAAACAAGGGCATAGTTCCTGAATATTATAGATCCTGCAAACCTTATCGCCAGTACCGAAACCTGGAGTGTAAGCGAGATGAGAATGTACCCTGTAAGGGTCAGCTTTTTCCTGTTGGCTGGCAGGATTGATTATGGGATCGTCAGATAAAAGGGTTGGTAATCTTCAATCGGTCTTAAATTCTGGATCTCAGCTTCAGTGAGATCATCCCTCCCTTCCTCTCCACTGTCTTCTCAAACCCTTCAATTTCAAGACCGTTCCAGTCCTCCTCTGAGATGCCATGAGATGTACTGAACGGGCCTCGCGACGTGTGAAACTCATAAATTGCGATGAGACCACCGTTCTTGAGATGACCGGCTAAATACGGCAGAGAGGAGTCCCTGTCCTTCCAGTGGTGATATGAGAAGGAGGAGATTATAACGTCAAACTTGATGTTGAAGGGGATCTTCCTGCTGCTTCCTTGTAAAACAAAGACCCTGTTTCCGAGACCTTCCCTTGCGATCCTTTTCCTTGCGATGGAGACCATAGAGGGGGAGGGATCAACGCAGTAGATGGATGCCCCCGGATGGGATCTCGCAAGAATCACTGCCAGACTCCCTGGCCCGCTGCCAACATCAAGAAGCGTCTTGAACCCTTCACCTTCAAGGTCCTTAACTATTTCCTTATGATAGCCACTGATAAATCTGCTGAAGAATGAGTAGAAGAGGGATGAAACATAACCAAATCTCTCCTCGCCCTCCTTGTACAGGGATTCCCCAGACTGGTATACCTCTAGTTCGGAATCCATTTCTCCCCCCAGGCTCTCATAGATTCTACCACGCTCCCGAGGGCCTTTCCCTTCTCAGTGAGTTCGTAAGTCACCCTCACAGGCCTCGTGCTGCTGACATTTCTCACTATTATTCCTTCCTCTTCTAGAAACTTGAGCTTCTCGGAAAGCATCCTCGAAGATATACCTTCGACGGATTTCTTCAGCTGGTTGAATCCCCTCGAATCGGGACAGAGGTCCCTGAGGATCATGAAAGTCCAAACGTCCCTAAGAATGTACAGCGTCCTCTCGACAGGACAGGAAGATTTCTTCCTCGTTTCCATGTCATAATGTCTGCGCTGCATAATACTGTATATTAACTAAGTTAATATAATTAACTTAACTACTTTTAGCTTCCAGGTTATTCCTCCTTTAGTGCAAATTGCAGCCAAAATCCTAAATTTGTGGACCTCATCACGCTGAGTTGAATTTCAAGTCCTCGTCCAAGATAGATATACTGCTCTTTATCGTTATGTCAATATCCTGGGCACTGAACTATCCTCTTCTCAAGATAGCCCTTTTCTACGAACCTCCGCTTGCCACTCTGTTCTTCAGGGTGCTGTTCGGCGCAATATTCTCTATCCCGTTCTCATTCAACGCTATGAGGCTGTTCAGGGTAGTCGGAGTGTGGAAGCTGTTAACGATGAGCCTCTTTAACGTTACCATGTTTATGGCCTTTTGGTTCATCGGAGAAAGGACGGAATCCGCTTCCATCTCCTCCATAATAATATACACATACCCGATACTCTCAGTGCTGTTCTCCTTCGCCTTTCTGAACGAAACTCTCTCAGTCTACAAGGTCCTTTCAATCGCGGTAGGTTTTCTCGGGATCATTCTGATATTCCTCAACCAACTCTACGTAGGATACAACATCGGCCTGTTCCTTCTTGTTGCCTCGTCTCTCTCGTGGGCAATCGGGACAGTTTTTTACAAGAAATACCTTCACGCTGCTGATCTGGGGGTTGTGAATTCATTCCAGTTCTTTTTTGCTCTGCCGGTAATTTTCTTAATCTCCCTAGCTTACGGCGGATTCCATCCTGTAACGGTACCATTCATCCTTGTCACCCTTTACATGGGCTCCATAGGGTCTTCCCTAGCCTACTTCATATACTGGAGCCTCATAAGGAAATACAGGGTTTCTCATGTTTCGCCTTACCTCTTCTCAGTGCCTGCATTCTCAATTCTTTTCAGCTTCCTCATCACAGGCGAGAGACCTGGCTTAGTAACTCTGGTCGGCTTCCTGTTTGTTGCCTCCGGGATCTTCCTCAGCACGCGGTGAGGTTAAGCTGCCGCATTGTTTGAGGGCTCATTTTCAACGGGGTAGACGAAGAAAGCAAGGTAGAGGGTCAGTGCGAATGTCGCTGTCATCATTGCTATTATTGCGAATCCGGCAACCGGGATGAATACGGGTATGCCATAGAGGGGATTCGCAAAGGTTTCCGCCGTGATTCCTGTGTTACCCTCGACTATCATATACGGATACCTTGATACGTTTGACGATATCTCAAAGAGCATGAAAAGTGCGTAGGAAAAAATAGCTCCGGCAGGCGCTGCATACCTCAGGACTCTTCTGTGAATGGATAGAAGCGAGAACACCACGGAGACCCAGGCTATCGATAGAAGAATGTCCATCAACCCACCCGACCTCATTCCGCTCCATATATAAGGGGAATACTCCTGAAACCTTGACAGGGAGACGTATAGAAATACGAGGCTCAGAACAGAGGACATGATGCCTGATGCCAGTGGAATCCCGTTTTTAGCAGGAACCCCCTCCCTGGAACTTTTAAAATTGATGTACACGAGCACAATGAAAGATGTTAGCGCAATAGAGACGAACCACGTGAATAGGGCGAGAGGGAGGAATACGGGATTCAAAAGGGGATTCTGGCCGTTGGATGTGTAGAACGTGAGTCCCAAGGATGTGGATACCTTGACTCCAAACGGGTAGTCCATGAGGGAGATTATGCTGTTCATTCCGAATGGAACCATGAGGGCCCCTGCTGCCATGAACAGGCCTACCGTCACATGCGCTGCCTTCCCCATCTTGTCCCACGTATACCAATACAGCGCCATGCTCACTATAGCTATCATTATGCCCGCAATAGCCAGGGAAACAGGGTAAAGTAGGACGTTGGTGGCAATGTACACGAGGGAAGGCCAGTATGCCCCCAGGAATACGGTGAGCCAGGTTGCCATCACCCCGGCGAACAGGTCAACCCTGATCAAATATGATGTTAGCCTTCTTGCGACGGAGATGTAGTAGCTGTTACCTCGAAGGTACCCTGTGATCTCGTAAGCGGGTATTATAACAGAGAGACCGAGAACAACTGTCACCAGAAATATGTGAAGGAAGAACGTAGCTGCAACTGTGCTCAGACCCCAGAAAACGTTGCTAATGCCCCTCACCTCCTTTTCCTTTCAAGTTCTTGAAGAATATCATGTATATCCCCCAGAGGCCTGCCAGGAATATGGAGATTTCAAGAACTATTATTCCCCCGGTGAATATCGGGGTAATTACCCTGGAATTGACTACGTTATTGTACGTGACAACCCCATACACTGTCCATGGATGCCTTCCAAGTTCGCGCGTTGCCCAGCCAGTTATGCCTGCGAGAATGGAGAAGAATGCGCCGGCGAATGATCCGTAAAGCACAAGGGTTTCCTCCTTCATCCTCAGAACTGACTGCACTATTTTCCTTATGACCCTGGAATAGAGGCCAAAGTAGCCTATGGCAAGAATTATTAACACTACGCCTGAGATTACCATGGTGTAATAGAGGGCATGCAACACGGGCCCGTATGTGTTCGTAGATGCAATTGTCAGCTGCCCAAGCGTATCACCGCTCGGGAGAAGGGAGGAAAGATAATTAGTCCCGGGGAAAAAGTGGCTCAGATTTCCGTAGAGAAGGATGCTCATTATCGGGTCGTAACCCCCCTTGGCTGGGATGCCCTCTATGGCGTCGAATATGTTCCTCTGGTAGAGATAGAGAAACCTACCCTGGAAATCCCCGGCCAGCGCCTGAAGTATTGAGGCCACTGCTGCCAGGAGGAACGAAACTTTGAGGCCCTTCCAGTTGTACTTTTCGTCTCCAATCCTCCTCAAAATCTTAAAGGAGAGATATGAGGACGCAAGGAAAGATGTGATTATCAGGGCGGCAAGAAGGTTGTGGAAATACGTCGCGTAGACCTCAGGATTGAAAACTGCTATCCACGGGTCTGTGGTGAAGTTGGAGAGAAGCTGGAAGGCTCCTGGCGAGGACAGCAGGCTGGAACCCACGATAGGCAAAGTGGTGGCAAGCAGCTTGAGCTTCTCCGGGTTTACGACGAGAGGACCGAGGGAGGGAACCCATGGCAGAAACATCTGAGAAACAAGGTTCCCGGTCCCCCATGGAACCTGCATCCATGCATTGACCGCGAGTATCATGTATGCAGAGAGGTTGCTTCCGAAAAGAACTCCGAGGCCTATGAAAACGTGACCCCACTTCCACTTCTTGAATTTACCGAAGGTCGTTAGGTACGTACCTATCAACACAATCTCTATTATGAATGCGTATAACTCAAGCATCAGTGGGGTGGCTGCCATGCTGGCTATCAGGGCAATGGAGCCTGACCAGACCACGATAAGACCGAACTCAACAAGGGTTCCCGTGACAGCACCGGCAGCGAACGTGATCCCCCATAATTTGGCTCCATTCCTTGCAAGCCTGATGTATTCCTCATCCCTTCTTCTTATTCCTATGGCCTCGAGCGTTAGGACAACTATTGGAAATGCGAATGCGAATATGAGGAAGAAGGCGTGAACATATATCCCCACGATCGTCATCAGCTCTGCAAGATTGGCAGATGACCAGCTTCCAGACACGGATAGAAAGGTAAGCTGGAACGCTTGCCCAATTAGACGCTCAAGCATCAGATGTGGAAATGTTCTATTTATTTAAGGATTAATATTTTCTTCTTGAATAAATTTAAGCCTCATTTAATAATTTTAGCAGTGGCATTAGGTAGGATAAATGATGTACGCGGATTACTTTATCTCCACCTTTTTAACCCTTGTTTTCACCTCAGGTTTCGCCACTACGGATTTACCTGCCCTCACTATCTCTTCCGTTGCATTCAGCACGTGTTCAATCGTCTTCCCTAAATTCTTGCCGATGGCTGGTATTGTTATCTTTATCTCTATCGTTATTTTGTCATCGTCTGCCATGTCACTTCATCTCTATATCAAGAACGCCGTTATTAAACTCTGCCTTCACTGGACTCTTGTCCGAAAAGACGGTTGGAAGGTAGAATACCCTCTTCCAGTTGCCTATCTGTATTATGAGCTCACCCGACTTGTTGTAAACATCTAGATTCTTCTTCTCCGCAAAAGGAAGTTTCAGCCTCACCACGTATTTCCCATGATCCTTGAGGAACTGAATGCTCTTCTCACCCGCGAAAACGGAAAGTGGGTCGAGGCCTCCATACACCTTCTCAGCCATTCCTTTCAGTCTGTAGATGCCTATGGGTTCTTCCTTCAGCATCGGTATCTTGAATCTCCTTATGTCGGAGAAACTAGCTTCCACATCCTCTATTATTCCCTCCTGAGCTGCTCTCCATTCCCTGAAAAATGAGCCAGTGCTCTCCTCGTATATCTTGTTGATGAACACGGCGTCAACAGGGTAATCGTAGAGGAGGAGGTAGGTGTATGCCCTCTTCGTTTCGCTTAGAGACATCTTGTCAGGGTTCATGACAAGCCTGATTGTCGACGTTTTTGGATCCGAGAGTATGTCCCTTATCCGCCTAAGGTTAGCGTAAAGGTCCTCGACGCTGTCAAACACTTCGTCGCTAGGAATGGATACTGTTGCTACTGCGTTCCACACGGGTCTCACCATTTTAGCAGCCAGCTTGCCCATGGGGAATATCTTGTCCATGTACCATGTCATTGCCTCGGGAAATGAGAGAAGCTTCAACGATTCCCCCGTTGGGGCACTATCTATGACTATGGCGTCGTAGTCTCCGCTATCATAGTACTCCCTCAGATATAAAAGCTGGGATGCTTCGTCAAAACCGGGAAGGGTAGCTATCTCCTCCGCAGACACAGGATCGAGACCCTGAGTCTGGAAAAGGCCAGTAAGATAGCCCTTCAGCTCCTTCCAGTGGGAATTTATTGCCTCGTTAACACTTACCTCCTGACCGAACAACCCTTCCGCGAGCTTTGTGGGTCTTGGGCCTATTTCCCTTCCAAATGCATCTCCAAGGCTGTGTGCGGGATCTGTGGATATCACAATCGTTCTCTTTCCCCTGCTGGCGAGAAGCGTTGCTGTCGCTGCCGCTATGCTTGTTTTTCCCACTCCTCCCTTTCCGGTATAGAGAAGTATCCTAGGGGGCATAGTTCATGAGTGCAAAAGACTAAATCTATTTAACCTAAAAGACCTGGAAGAAATCGACCATCATCCTGAAAAGCGATACGAAGTGGTCTTTCGCAGTTATTGCGAAGTTCTTGACCGAGATGCCCGTTATATATCCGGCACCTGCGGTCATGATGAATAGAACCGCGATCAGAAGAAAAACTGTAATCTTCTGCAAGCTCAGTCACTCTTTTAGACGTATTGAGAAATACGTATATAAACACTTCACCTTAATTGAAATTCACGATCTCCTGTCGCAAGGAAGCTCCATCCTTCAGGGTGGAGAGGAATTGCGAGAAACTTATATGTTGATTTGATACATCTATATTGTGCTTAAAACCCTTCAAATCAAACTGCTTCCCGATGAGAAACAGA
>JBMFTY010000001.1:0-122420 GCA_049966795.1 Thermoplasmata archaeon | reverse complement strand
ATCCTCTGTTTCTCATTTGGATACAGCTTCACTTTGGCAGTTGTTATCATTACTTATAGATATTATATCATCATGTTAACCTTTCCTTTGGGGGGAAGTCCGTGTATCTCATCGCTAAAGCTGTTGAGATTTACAGCTTCCCCCAAACCCCTAACATTCCTTTAAATTCGAATCCTATTACCGCGGACAAGGGAAAAAGCGTCTCCTTTATCACTCAATAAATGCTTAAATACAGCGTTCAGATTCTGACCGCATCACCGGTGATACGATTGAAGTTACCTAGAAAGGTTAAGAGGTATTGTCCATACTGCAAGAAGCATACGCTTCAGGAGATAGAGAGGGTCAAGAAGAAGAAGGCAAGCGAGCTCCGTAAGGGGCAGAGAAGGTTCAGGAGAGTAACGTCTGGTTATGGAGGTTTCCCGAGACCTGTATACGAAGGGCGCGAAAAGCCAACCAAGCGTATAAACATAAGATACAGATGCCTGGAGTGCAAGAAATCATATCACACCCCAACCTGGAGGGCGAAGAAATTCGAACTCGCGGAGGTGGAGGCGTAAATGTTTACCAAGCTCAAGGGTGCGGAAAAGTCATTCATAAAGATAAAATGTCCGGATTGTGGGTCAGAAACGGTAACGTACTCGAGGGGATCAACGGAAGTAAAATGCCAAGTCTGTGGGGCAGTCTTAGCCAAGCCTACGGGGGGAAAATATCTGATTAACGGAGAGGTAGTAGGAGAGTTCAAATGAGGAAGACCAATCCCGAGGTTGGAGACCTTGTTGTTTGCACGGTTAAGGAGGTCAGGGACTTCGGCGTAGTCTGCGTTCTTGATGAGTTTGACAACAAGGAGGGGTTCATCCACATATCAGAGATATCCTCGGGATGGATAAAGTACATAAGGGACTATGTTCGAGAAGGACAGAGGATCGTGTGCAAGGTTCTTGACGCGAATCCTTCAAGAGGGAGGTTTGACCTCTCACTGAGAAGGGTTAACGATCACCAGAGGAGGGAGAAGCTGAGAGAGTGGAAGAACGAGCAGAGGGCGATGAAGATAATCGAAAACGTTCTTTCACAGGCCAGGGGGAGATTCGAAGCAGGAAAAATAATTGAAGAGCTGGAAGAAAAATTCGGCTCACTGTCCTATGCTCTTGACCTGGCTTCCTCGGATCCGGAGCAGTTTCTAGAAGGTTTGGGGAGAGTGGAGTGGGCCACCCTGATAAGCAACTATGCCAGAGAAAACCTGAAACCGGCCGTTGCCGAGGTGAAAGGCATAATAAAGCTACGGGACAATTCAAGCAGGGGGATAGAGGTGATAAAGAAAGCCCTTCTCGCCGGGAAGGGTGAAAACATCCAGATAACGTATCTTGGGGCCCCTCAGTACAGGATCGTCGCAAAGGCATCAGACATGAAAGATGCGGAAGAACTTATGCGAAAAACGGCGGAGACCATCATATCAACAATAAAAAAGAATGGTGGCTCGGGAGAGGGACCGGTGAAGGAATGAAAACACTGATAATGCGGTGCCCGAAGTGCGGTAGGTATACCATGGAATCCAGGTGTCCCGTATGTTCCTCCCAGACTATTTCCTCTCTGCCTCCTAGGTTCTCCCCCCAGGACAAATTTGGGAAGTACAGGATGAAAATGCTGTACGGAAGGGAGTGATTCTGATGGATAGCGTGATAATTAGATTGGTTGAGGATGTGAAATTGAAGAATTCGGTACTGCTGGTAGGACTGCCAGGTATTGGGAACGTTGGAAAGATATCGGCAGATTTTCTGATAGAAAACCTGAAGGCGAGGAAGCTTGCGGATGTTTTCTCGACTCACCTTCCCCCTCAGGTGCTGATAAATGAGGAGGCATCTGCAAGGCTTGTAAGAAACGAACTCTACTACAAGAAGAGGAGGGAGGGGGACCTCATAATATTCACGGGCGATTTCCAGGGACTGACGTCGCAGGGCCAGTATGAGATATGCTACAAGGTTCTGGAGCTTAGCACGAAGCTTGACGTCAGGAAGATCGTCACACTTGGTGGTTATCAGATAGGGAAGCTTATGGAGATCCCGAGAGTACTTGGGGCCTATACATCGAAGGAGATGAGGGCAGAGGTGGAGAAGCTGGGGGTGATATTTTCAAAGAATGAACCGGGAGGAGGAATAGTTGGCGGCGCGGGGCTCATCCTTGGACTGGGATACGAGCTCTTCAATCTTCCTGGTGTATGCCTCATGGGTGAAACCTCGGGCTATTTCACCGACCCAAAATCAGCAAAACAGGTTACAAAGGTTGTTGTGGACTATCTGAGATTGAATGCGGATGTCTCCCTCTTTGACGAGAGGATAAAGGAGATTGAGGAGATAACGAACAAGATGATCGAGGTACCGCAGGAAGAGAAGAGGGAGGACCTTGGCTACTTCGGATGACCTCATTTTAACACGGGTATTCCTGATGGGCGCTTAGTTAAGAATATATAGGCCTTTGTCTATCGCCCCACATGGAAGAGCTGCTCGTCCACTTTGACATTTTCAAGGACGGCCCGAAGTTCATCGCAAAGGTGAAGAGCGAAATGGGTGGCATCAGAGAATTTTCAGCGAGGAATATAGACAAGCTGATGGAGCAGGTCATCATAGATATTAGCGAGGAGTTTGAAAACATCTGATTCTTACGCTCTGTGCAGCGATGTATAAAGACGCCGCATCAGGAGAGGCTGGACGGTAAGCGAGGTGAATATTATCACCAGAATTATGGCTTCGATGGCCTTTCCCCAGAACGTGAGCAACGGGTCCCCCGTCTCTATGCCTATTATCAAGATTGTGGGTGAAAGAATTGCGGGAAAAACCCCCCTTGTGCCCTCAAGGCCGATAAAGAGAAGATCTCCTGGGTCCACCTTCAGATTTATGGTCCCCGCTATCATTACCGCAAGCGGCCTCACCAGGAATATGAGGATGAGGGCTATCATTATCCCGGGAAGCACGTAGGAGCCAAGAATCGACAGGTCAATTGACGCACCCAGAAAGACGAAGATGAGGATTGAAGCGAAGGACGATATATTGTCCATGAATATCGAATAATTCTCGAACTCCGGATCCCTTGGCATGAAATTTCCTGAGAGAACCCCGAAAATTGCAGCAGACATGTATCCTGATCCACCCGTAACGAGGGCAAGCGTGTACGAAGACAAACCGAAGAGGAGGAACATCGCGGTGTAATAATCTTTGAAGGCCCTCGGAAGCTTGACCCTGAGAAAGTAAAGGAGGCCGAAGAGCGATGCAGAGATTGAAACGGGAAGGATACCCTGGGTGAAGAGAACATAGAGCGCTATGTTCCCGAATTTAAGGGGCGAGGACTGAACGTACCCTATGTTTGAGGGGAAGAAGATCAGTATGATTATTATTAGAAAAAGGTAGGAGAAGGGATCGTTGAATACGGATTCCGTGACGAGGAGCGTGGATGGGACCTCCGGTACCTTGCTTTTCCTTAGAGATGTGATCACAGAAGCGGGATCTGTTGATGAGATGATCGCCCCTATAACGAAGCCAACCCATATCGGTGCTTTGATCACGAGGACGACAACGATCCCTGTTGCAACTCCTGTGACGAAGAGGACGAAGGTGAGGAGCATCGAAAGGGGTCTTATCACCCTTCTCAGGACAAACCTGTTGATCTTGCTAGATTCATTCAGTATTATGAATGCGGCCCCTATCGGTCCGACGTAGTTGTAGAAGAGCAATGCAGCTTCATTTGGCTTTATGAGGTACAGCACGGGACCGACGAGTATACCGAGCAGGAGAAGGTAGGGGATGTACACCGTTCCTGTGGCCCTCGCTATTACCGTGGCCAGGTATCCCACGGTAAGCGCAATTAATACAGGACCCAGGAAGCTGTACACCTTCTTGCAATATCTGATTGGTTAATTTTTTTTCCTTTAGCCTCTGTGCTTCCATCCCTTGGGGTATACCCCCCTGTCAACTAGGACGACAACGGGCTTCACGTTCTGCCCTTCCCTGACTCCCATGCCAAGCAGCTCCCCCCTCGGGCTCATTATCCTCACGGTGCTTCCTTCCCTTTCGTCCTCGATTATTCCGTTCCTGAAGACTGTGGCTCCGTGTGCCATGGCGTCTATGGCACTCTCCTTGATGACAACCCTGCTGTAATCCTTTGTGACCACTTCAGGATCAATTATGATTGACGAGAGAAGAGAGCTGTCTCCTTCTCTATACAGGGTGAACGCGTCCTTGAGCTTCTGCAGCGTGACCATCGACGACTCCCCCAGTGGGCCGCTCCTTATCCTTCTAAGCTCAAGGAGGTTGGCGCCGACGAGAAGGGCGTCCCCGATATCACGGCATAGCGTCCTTATGTAAACTCCGGATTCCACGTCTGCCCTGAACAAGGCGTACCTCCCTTTCATCTCCAAAAGCTTCAGGGAGTGAACTCTCCTCTTCCTCAGGCTTCTGGCAACCGCGGATCTCAGCGGGGGGAACTGGTAAATCTCGCCCGTGAACTCCCTCATCATATCCTCCAGCGCTGACCTGCTGACCTCCTTGTGGAGAATCATTATTGCAACGTACTCTTTCCCCTGTTCGTGGAGGAAGTCTGCGAGGCGGGTTGCCTTTTCCAGGCCAACCGGCAGAACGCCGGTCGCATTGGGATCCAGGGTTCCAACGTGTCCTGCCCTGGAAACCCCGGTTATCTCCTTGACCCAGGAGGAGACCTGGTGGGAAGTGGGACCCCTAGGCTTGTCTATGACAACGAACCCGTAGGAGAGCCTTTCCTCAATGCTCCTCTCTTCTGGACTTTTCCCAAACACCCACGGCAGCCACAATCACCTCCGCAACCTCGTCCGCATTCTTCTCCGTTGAGTCTACAACAAGGTCGTATATGGATGTATCTCCGTAATCTATCCCGTAGTACTTCCTGTACCTTTCAGCCTCGCTTCTTTCCCTCTCCCTTGTTGCTGCCCTCACATCGTCGCTCTTCTCTCCTGGCCTCAGATCCAGCGATCCTATGATCCTTGCGATCCTCGCTTCCTCGCTGGCATCAATGAACACCTTGAACGCGGGTATTGCATTCAGGTAACAGAGCCATCCAGCGAGCCTGGACTCTACGATTACATCCTCCTTTTCCCTAAGGATAGTGAGGAGGTAATCGTCCATTGACCTGTCTATCCTGTCCTGCTCCTCCGCCATGCTCCCGAACTCGGAGAGGCTCACCTCCATCCTTTCTGCCCACTCTCTGAATATCTTTCCCCCCACTACAAGCTCCATGGACAGCCTGCTGCTCACCTTCTCCGCAACGGTGGTCTTCCCGCTACCCGGAGGACCCGATATAGTTATCCTCATTCTTCACACTTCTTCTCAGGTAGAGCATTTTCAGGCTATACTGCAGCGGATACGTGAACACTATGGAAAACAGAGAGTAGAGGCCGATCCAGGCGTAAAACCCGAAGTAAAGGTGCATCAGGCTCCCCCTGCCGAATGGGGAGTTGAGAACGATCGTAGGGTCTTTTGCAGCCTGTGCCATGAAGCCGATGAGCCAGGCGAAGATGAAGACGGTGAGTATAAGAGTTGCGAATGTCGGCTTCATCTGCTGGCTCGTGTATTTCATCGACTGCTGCATGGATCTTGACTGTTCCAGCCTGATTGCATCCATCTCCTGCTTGTTCCGTGTCCTGATTGCCTCCCTGTACCTTTCGGACAGTTTCTTGTTCCTGAACTGCATCTCGGCCATGCCGAAGTAGTCCGTGAAGAAGTGTCTGGCTACCGTGTTTACCACGCCGGTTATCAGGGCTGCTGCTAGGATCGTGAACATGGGCTGCGAGAAATTGAAGCCTATCACGGGCTGGAGGATGTATTTCATCGGCAGCGCGAATATGTCCCTGAGTGCTGGAACTGTGTAAACGAAGAGAAGAAGAAACATGACAAGAAGGTAGAGCATCTGAGTCCTCATCGTAGCCTGCATCGCCTGTTGTTCCTCCCTGGTCTGCTGGGGTCTCTGTGGCGCAGGCCTCTGACTCATAATCCACCACCCTTCGATATTATCTCCGCAATTCTCCTGGTGGCCTCCTCGGCCTTCCCATCCTCGTTCACCACAATCAGGAGTGGTGCACCTGTCAGGGCTGAATAGGAGAAGCCGTACGACCTATTTGCCTCAAGGTGCTGCCTTATCTTTTCAAGGGTGTCGCGGTCCCTGTTCCTCTCGCTGTCCTTTCTCCTCCTCTCGAAAACCTCGAGCGGGTCCGCCTCTATCGATATCAGAAGGTCGGGGCTTAGAATGCTCAGTATGCTGTAAGGAAGACCCGGTAGATAGCCTGAGTTGGTCATAACCGAGAAGTGGGTGTCTATCACCACACTGCTCAGAGACGACAGTTTTCTTGCAGCCATGACCTGTATTTCCTTCTGAAGCTGCACCGAAAGCTTTCTTATCTCGTCCCTCGTGGACACAAGGCCCCTGTCCCTCGCTTCTGACAGCATTATGTCCCCGTAATTCTCGACCCTTATTCCAGCGAGCTTTAGCCCGTTGAGAACGGTGGTTTTCCCAACGCCTGGTATCCCCCCTATAACGACCCTCAAATCACATCCCCCCGAAGAAGTCTCTCATGAAGGGATACATCTCCGTTAACTGCTCCTTGCCCATCGCCTGATACAATTGAATCACGATGCCCACCGTAAGGAGAACGCCCGTACCAGAGGCGTTCCCCACAGTTCCTATGAGATCCGCGGATGCGGCGAGGGCACCTACGGCGGCGCCGCTGAATATGGTTATCGCAGGAATGTACTTATCAAGGACACGCTTCAGCACCCTCGGGTCCCTTCTGAAACCAGGTATCTGCATGCCTGAGCTCTGTATCTGCCTTGCAACCCCCTCTGAATTCATGTTCGTCGTCTCGATCCAGAACTTCGCAAACATTATCGATGCTCCTACCATGAATGCCACATACGCCAGGACATGGATGCCCATCTGCCACGGTGTGTGGTTGATCAGCTCCTGCTGGTATGCAGATGGCTGCAACATCGGAAACAGCCAGTTTGCGATCCCGTTTGGATTTGCAAGATACCAGGCGAGCCCTCCTATGGGGGTGGTCTGCTGTATGTTGAGCGTCTGGGCAAGCGATGTGGTAGGATACGCTCCGAAAAAGAAGTCATGACCAAGTACGGGCACCTTCGCAAGCGTGGGATTGGTCCAGAATAGGAGGGACCACATTGAGAGGTTGGCAAGCACGGCTGCAGCCAGGATGACGGGTATGTTTGATGCGTACATTAACTGTATGGGATACCTTCCCCTGGCTCCCCTTGCTCTTTCATGGGCAAGCGGCAGCTCCACCTTCACGGACTGAGCCCAGACCACAAGGAAGAATATGAAGATTGTACCAACGAGGGCTATGAGGGGATTGGGCGGGGAGAAGATGATCCTCTCAAGGCCACCGGAAAAGAGCTGAGAGGAACTGAACTGATGAAGGAGATAGAAGGTCTTGGGCAAAGCTCCGGTCGGAGGGTTCAGAATTGAAAGGGCCTGGCCCGATGTGATCGGAACCCAGTTCAGCGTTCCGAGAACAAGTGCCTGCGAGACCCCGGCCGCAATGAAGAGGGATACCCCGGACCCTATGCCCCACTTCGAAACCACCTCATCCATGAGGAAGAGGAGGTACGAACCCATGAAGACCTGGAGGACTATTATTATCCTTGCAAGCATGAGGCCGTAGCCCGGAATTGCAGCGTTGAATGACGCTACCACCGCGGGATCAGGAGGAAGGTAACCGAAAACCTGAGGGATGGCCTCGATGAAGATCATCACGATCACGAGGAGCTTCTGCGCTCCCTGATAGAGAGCCTTGTCCTCGGACTTCGTGAGGTCTATGTTGATAATCTTCGCCCCCACGAACAGCTGCATCACTATGCTGGCCGTAACTATGGGACCTATCCCGAGGTCTAGAATCGAGCCGGCCTGCCCTGCAAATATTGATCTGAAGGATGCGAACACGTCCACGATCTGGGATTTCTCAAGACCGTAGATGTAGATGTTCGAGAGGATGAAGTATATTATGAGTATTATAGCGGTCCACAGGAACTTCTCCTTGAACCTCACGTGCCTTCCCGGCTTCTTAACTGCGGGAAGCCTTTCCACGAGATTCTTCCAGCCGTAGAGGCGGGAACCCTCCCCCTTGTACGAGACGAGGAGGTAGGTCAGGTAGTATAATGGTGCAAAGAATATGCTCTCAATTATCGTGGGTCCAAGGGCATAATGGGAATACCTGTAGAGGATGTAGACGTTCAGCGCAAACAGAAGGATAAGGGGAAAAGCAGTTAACCTATTCCTCTTTATCTCCATCTGTTTCTACCTCTCCCCCCGCATTCCTCACTTTTTCGACGGCACGCTCCGTGGCCCTAGCAACCTTTATGTGGAATGGCCTCCCAACTTGGCCTCCACCCAGGAGGACTGAATACCCGATCTCCCCAAGGTCCACGTGGACCTTGTCGTTCTCCACGTTCGCTGCGCCCTTCTGAATAAGGGTGCCGTAGGACCTGTCAAGCTCACCGACGTTGATCGCCCTCTCTTCGCGGTGCTGTGCATGCCTCACGAAGCCGTGTGAACCGTAATGATCGGGCTGGTACTTCACCATCCATATCCACCTGTGCTTCCCGAGCCCAGCCATGCCGCTGCCCCCTCTCTTTCCCTTTCCCCTACCAGCCTTCTTTCCCCTCCCGTAGAGTGTTCCCCTGTACTTCTTAGTTCTCTCCTTTACCAATGTCACCACCTTCCAGCATCCTGTCTATTAGGTCATTTATGGCCTTTCCCCTGTATCCGAGGTCGCCATGCTGGGAGTAAGGCCTCTTTGTGGATTCGTACCCATGCCTGGGAGGGTTCATCCTGAACACAGGTTTCAGTCCCGGGATGTCCTTTATCCTGACGCTCCCGTCCATTATCTTCGATGCCATATCCTCGAGGGATGCGAATCCAAGTTCCTTTAAAACAGTATCGTCTATCGGCCTGTCCCCGGTCATCCTGCCCTTCTTTTCAAGCAGCTTCGTCAGGTGTTCAATGTCAATTTCCCCCCACGTTATGTAATCCTTGGCCTTCCTCAGCTGGCCCAGCTGGGACTGGTCCACGATGACCAGATGGTTGTTCCTGTTGAGCCTGAGCTCCTTGAATGCCCTTTTTATGTCCACATCAGTCTTATTGCTTCCCCTGATCTTGACTGCCGCTAACACTCATCACACCTCCCTTGTATATTGGGGTACTCAGAACAAGCTTGCTGTTCATCTTGAACTTGACAGTTTCCTTCAGGGCGTTGAAAGTTGCGTAGGCGAAGTTGACCGTGCTTTTAGTATGGCCCTCGGAGAAGCCCCACGTGTCCTGTATCCCTGCGATGGAAAGCACCTTTTTGGGAATGTCACCTATCGCAAGGCCCACCCCCTGGGGGGCTGGCTTCAGGTACACCCTGACCGACCCTGATTTCCCCATGACTGCGAATGGGACCGTATGACTCCTCCCACATCCGCACTCCCAGGAGCCGCATCCCCTCTTTATCTCTATGATGTTCACCTTTGCATTCTCTATCGCCTTTTCTATCGCATCCCCCGTCTCCCTTGCCTTGGCATGCCCCATGCCAACGTAGCCGTCCCTGTTCCCGACCACAACGGTGGCCGCAAACTTGACCTTTCTGCCTGAGTCGGACATCTTCTGCACCATCTTTATCTCTATGACCTCATCCTCCAGATTCGGGAGGAGGGCGTCCACTATCCCCGGTTCCCTTATGGGGACATGCATCGCAAGTACCTCAGATATCGACTTAAGCTTCCCTTCCTTCACCATCTTCCCGAGCCGCGTTCTCGGCACCCACTCAATCGCTTCCTTAGTCACAGTGATTCCTCCATTACCTTCTTCACACGTTCAACCTCGCTTTCCCCAACTGTTTTTAGATGCTTTCCCTGAATTCTGGACTCATCCGGAAAGAGCTCCTCATTCGCCGGCACTTCGAGACCGGCATCGATCATCCCCTTCACGCACGCCATGAGCTTTGAGCCCTTGACAACCTTCTGCCTCCCAAGATCCACTACAACCTTCTCCACGCCCTTCTTCCTTGCCCTCAGGCCGGTGAGATACCCCGCGAGGTAGGACGAGGGAGTGTTTCCAGTCGGGCTCTTCCATCCGAACTTCTTGAGCTCTACGGTGCATCCGTGAGTTACAATTCTGTCACCGCTCTCCCCGTACTCCGCGATGTCGACCCTCATATGCTTAAGCGACCTCCTTATTACAGCACGGGGGATGCCGCTCTTCACCAGGGCCAGCCTCTTCGAGTAGTCTGTCTTCAGGAGACGCCTTCTCTTGAGTGGCATGATGTACCTGGAATTCATCTCATCCCTCCTTCAGGGCACCGGCTTCCTTCATGTGGAGAAGCATGTCTGCCCTGCTCCTGAAAGTTCCACCCTTTATTCTCTTGTAATAGGCCCTGTAGTCTTCCCTTGATATTTTTCCTGAGTCCCGGAGCTCCCTCAACACATTCCTCATTCCCCTCACCGTCTTGACCCATCTCCTCTTTCTCGGCTCCCGGGCGTTCCTTGTCCCTTTCCTTGACCCCTGGCCCTTCCTCCTTCCCTTCTTCCTCTGCATCTTCGCAACCCTGATCCTTCCCCTTGAATTT
Organism: Thermoplasmata archaeon; assembly: GCA_049966795.1. GTDB lineage: Archaea > Thermoplasmatota > Thermoplasmata > Thermoplasmatales. The sequence goes on along the minus strand of JBMFTY010000001.1, from coordinate 111,790 downwards.
CCCTTGACGGGCCTCTTCTGAATCACATTCCTCTTTATCAGCTTCCTCACGTCGTCCCTGGTGACGGCTTCGGAAATCTCGTCTATGCTCTTCGTATCCATCCATACCCTTGACATCCCTACCTTGAGAATGCTTGCAGCCATCCTTTTCTGAGCCAGCAGCGTAGACATCATCTCACCTCGTTGAGAACCCTAATTCCCACTTGCTTGGCCTTTTCCTGAATTTCCAGCCTTTTCCTCCTTCCTACTGAAGAGCTAATTCTGACCGCCTGCTTCCTTGGATCGACATTCTCCAGGTCCTTGATGTTCGTCACATAAACTTCGGAGAACCCTGAAGGATGAAGGCTTCTCACGAGCCTTGGTCCCCTGTACCCCGATTCAACGAAAGCGTGCCTGTAGCCCCGTTTCTCCCTAAGCTTTGAATGCTTACCCCTTGGCTTCCTCCAGGCAGAACCAAGCCTCTTGTACCTGAACCACTCCTGCCTGTGAAATTCCGGTCTTTTCCTGTTCATCCTGTTTCTCTCCTTCAGTAGCCTAAGCGCCTCGCTGTCCAGTTCAGGCTTCAACTACATCACCCTTCCTCACGATATAAATGCCATCCTGGAAGACCCTCGGATCGAAGCCCTTTATCTTGCTCATTCTCTCGATCTTGGCGGCCGCGTTTCCTATTACCTCTAGATCGCTTCCCTCGACCGTCACGGTATCTCCCTTCACAGCCACCTTCACCTCCGAGGGAACATCGATCACCCTCGGGCTCTTCTCTCCCAGGAAGTTGTCAAGGAGGACCTGAGTTCCCTTCACCGTGACCTTAACAGGGAAGTGTGCGTACACTATCTTCATCGTGTAAATGAAACCCCTGGTGACTCCCGTGAAAGCGCTTTCCAGGATGCTTTTCCAGGTTCCAAGAACCGCGAGGTCCGATCTCTTTTCCCTCAGGAGGTAAATGCGCACCTTTCCTTCCTTCACTTCGATTCTCGCGAACTCATTCTTGAAACTCTTGATAATCTTTCCCTTTTTACCACTGATCTCAAGCTGGAAACCATTCTGCTTCACGCTCACTCCCTGGGGTATTTCCAGAACAACTTCCTTTTTGGGAGCGCTAGTAGACGAAGGCAAGAGCCCTCCCCCCTATGCCCTTCTTCTTAGCCTCGCTGTTGCTTATCACTCCCGCGGTCGTGGTTATCACAAGGATACCTATATCCTGGGCTGGAAGGTACCTAGACTCCCACTTTTCCATCTCCTCCCTCCTGATGGAGAACCTTGGCTTTATGACGCCGCAGTTGTTGATCGTTTTCGATATCTTCACCCTGAACACTCCGCCCTTTCCATTTTCCTCATACTCAAACTCCTCAATGTAACCGTATTTCTGGAAAATCTTGAGTACCCTGCCTACGAGGTTCGAAGCCTTCACCTCGACCTCCTCCCTTCCCAGCCTCGACGCATTCCTTATTGCAACCATAGCTTCATTCAAAGTATCTCCCATACGAGCACCTCACGAAAATTTCTTGAAGCCTAATTCGGGGGCAATCTCCCTGAAGCATTGCCTGCATAGATGCAACCCATACCTCCTTATGAGACCCCTTTTCCTCCCACACCTGTCGCAACCGTCCTTCCTTCCGTACTTCTTTTTGGGAGTGAGCTTGTTCTGGACCATCAGGACACCTCCACTATCTCCACTCCGTAGTTCTTCTTCATGAATTCCATCATCTCCTCCCGGGTCACCCTGAACTTCTTTGGCAGTTTCCTTGGCTGCAGCCTTCTCCTTGATACCCTATAACCTCCTCTCCTCTTGAACGTGACAACTACATCCATGCCAAAGATTCCGATCTCCGGGTTGTATTTCATACCCTTGAAGTCCGTGTAGTCTGAGATGCCGAAACTGTAGCTTCCCTGGTTTGAGAATGAGTAGCTGAGGGACCTGCCGTTCTTCACCCAGAGGGCAGACCTGAGGAATTTATCCATCTTCTCTCCGCGGAGCGTGACCATGACCCCTATCTCCTGCCCCTTCCTGATTCCGAACTCCCTGTTGGACCTCTTCGCGTGGGTCACGGTCGGATTTGAATCTGTAAGGAGCTTGAGCACGCTTTTTGCCTTCTCCAGCTTCTCCCCTGCCTCCCCGACGCCTATGTTTACGGTGACCTTGTCTATGACCACGTCTTTCATATCCATCTCATCCACCTCCTGGCGCAACTATCTCCCCCCTCGATTTCCCCAGGACGAAGACATTCGACACCGTTGTTATGAAGTTATCAGTGCTCTCGACCGTGTTTTCCTGGTAGCTCCTGGTGACGTTTATCTCCTTTATGTTTGTGACCGTCCCCCTGTGAGAACCTCCGATCACGTATACAGCTGTGTCCTTTGAAAGCGGGTATACTTCGAGAACCCTCTGATCCGGAACCGAAATCTTGAGTGTATCTCCCCTGTTTATTGCCCTGTTCTCCGTCATAATAACTCGGCCATCATGGGTTGAAATCTGGACCCTCCCGCCCTTCGATATCTTCTTCCCTGTTACCTTTACCAGTTTCCACTTGGCATCCTCCGGGGATATGTCCGTCAGGACCATCACCCCCTTGTTGTTGAGAAGAACTCTCTTGTATATTCCCGCCTCCTGTATCGCAACGATGTCCATGAACCCTACAGGTCTCTGGTAGTCCTTGACGATCCTCCCGTCGACTGTTACCTTTCCCCTGGCGATGATGTTCCTTGCCTCCTTTGACGTATCTGAAAGCCTCAGGACATCACGAACCACAACCATCAGGGGTACGCTCTCTTCCATGGGATGAGGACCAGCCCTGGCCCTGACGGACCACTTGAATACCTTTCTGGGCTGTTTCCAGGTAGTCGGAGAGGCCAGTCGCTTCACGTGCTTACTCACCCTTGTTCACCTCCCCTGTTTCTTCCTCGCTTCCCTGTTCCACCTGGGCGCTGGGCTGAGGCTGCTCCGCAGGAGTTTCCTCCTCGATGACCTTGTTCCTCATCGATGCCAGTCTGGCAAGCCTCTCCTTCCGCCTCTTGTCCTCCAGGATCACCTTCGTTATGACCAGTGCGGAGGCATCAAGCTTCTTCGGCTTCATCTTGCCGTCCGCTTTCGATATATTAACATTTTCAACGATCACCTTATTCTCATCCTTCAGAACCTTTACGACCTTCCCCTCCTTGCCGCGGATGTTGAGCTTCTCGTCCTTCTCCGAATCGCCCTTTATTATCCTCACCATATCCCCCTTTCTTACCGGGAATCTCTTGATTCCATACCTGGAAACCAGATCCTTTGACAGATGAACAACCACTTCCCTCATCTCAACACCTCATACAATTGAGCTGGCCAGGGCGGCGACCCTGGGCCATCTCTCTGCCGCCTCCTTTGCGACAGGTCCCTTTATCTCGGTTCCGCGTGTCTCCCCGTTGTCCTGGACCAGGACGGCTGCGTTGTCCTCGAATTCAACCATCAGCCCATCCTGCCTTCTGAAGGTCTTCCTCTGCCTTATAACGACTGCGTAGACAACCTTCCTCCTCATCTCTGGGGAGCCTTTCTTCACCGATGCTATTATCATGTCACCGACCGACGCTGCCGGCACCCTCCTCTTCGTGTTGTGGTATGCCTTCACGTTTATCAGCGATAGCACCTTTGCCCCCGAATTGTCAGCGCATTCAAGTTTAGCTCCGAGCGGGAGCCCCCTTATCTGTTTACCGGCAAGCCCCTTCATTTCCCTACACCACCTTCTCTATGACCACGAATGAAACTGATTTCGCAAGTGGTTTCGCATACGCTATTCTCACGCTATCTCCGACTGCCACGTGAATGCACGGAGGGAGGTGAGCGTGGTACTTCCTTCTTCTTTTCTCATACCTTTCATACTTCTCGTTCTTCCTGAGATACTGCCTGAGGATCGTGACAGTGTTTCTCATTGAGACGGATACGACCTTTCCCTCTATTATGGGCGATTTCACGTTTATCTCTCCATGAAACGGACATTTCTTGTCTGTGCACTGCTCCTCCGGTTCCTTAACCTCAATACCGATGTTTCTCACCTGCGCCACCTCCTTGACTTCTTCATCTTCTCCTCCGGCCTCGCCCTTATCCGCTCCAGAGAAACCTGCTTCCCTTCAACCTCTATGATACCTCTTGTCTTCGGCACGATCTTCTTCCCCCTCTCCGTGGATAGAACGAGGATATTCTTCCTCTCGTCGATGCATTCCCCGCGGAGACCGATCAGGGTTCTGTCGGTGTGTTTCAATACTGCTACATCCGCTCCGAGCATGTCTGTAAGATATGGATTCATTTCTCCACCTCCACTTTGAAGCCCATTTCCTCAAGCACCTTCCTGACCCTCTCCCTTTGGTCTCCCTGAAGCTCTATCTTCTCTCCTTTCACCGTTCCACCCGTGGCCGTCTTCTTCTTGAGTGTCTTGGCCAGCTCCTTGATGTCCTCGGAATGAGGATCAAACCCTGAAACTATGGTCACAAACTTTCCGTACCTCCTCTTATCCGTTTCTATCCTGATGACCTGGCTCTCCCTTGCGATCTCGTCCAGCGGCGTAAGTTCCTTGAAAATCTTGTCGTCCCTCATCTTCTAGTCTCCCTTAAGACGGTTTCTATTCTTGCAATCTGCCTCTTGAGCGATTCTATCTTTCCCGGGCTTGGAGGAGCGCCTCCCATCGCGGATATCCCCCTTTCCCTCATCAGCTCTTCCTTCATCTCCGAATACTTCTTCCTGAGGTCCTCCCTACTCATCTTTCTTATCTCCTTCGCCTTCAGCTCCTCCAACGTTGCTCACCTCCTCCATCTTAACCTTGACCACGTGCACATCGTCCGGCAACTTTACATCGTTCCTCAGAATCTTCACGGAAATCCCGATAATTCCGGGTTTAGTGACAGCGATGGCGTACCCCTTGTCTATGAACTCTGACGGGTTTCCCGACGATATTACCTTTCCGGCCGTGTATTTTACGCTCCTGGCCCTTTCACCAGTGAGCTTTCCGCCCATTCGGACTTGTCCCCCTCTCGCTCCGGCATCCATTATCCTCTTCAGTATGCTGTGCCCTGCCCTCCTGAAGTGCCACCCCTTCTCTATCGATCTTGCAAGCTTCTGGGCCATTATCTGCGCGCTCAGTCCGGGCTCCTGCATACCTTCAACCTTGATCAGGGGGCTTGAAAGGTTGAACTTCTTTTCAAGCGTGACTTCCATGTTCTTTATCTTCGATCCCCTCCTCCCTATCACCAGACCAGGCCTCTCGACCCTCAGGAGGACTATCGTATTCTGGGGTGTCCTCTGTATTTCAACACCGCCGAAACCTGCGTCCCATATCTCGTGCACAAGGTACTCCTTTATGAGCTGCCTCCTGATGTTCTCCTGCAGAAACTTGAGTTCCTTCATTCCATCTCCTCCAGTATTATCTGGATATGAACCCTTTCCCTGTAGAACTTCCCGCTGGAACCGTATGCCTTGAAAGTGTAGTATTTTATGGGGGGAGCGGGCTGCGCAACCGCGTTCCTGACGACGAGCTTCTCGGAATCAAGCTGCTTGAATTCTGCGTTGCTTTCCGCACTCTTAATCGTATCGAGAACGTACTTGGCTGCCTTCTCCGGGTATCTCCCCGGACCGACACCCCTCCTGTGTGAAACTGAATCCATGTACTTCCTGTAAGGGACCGCGCTCTTCTTGGATATTACGTTCTCCAGGTATTCCTTTGCCCTGTCGAGCTTCATCCCCTTTATTGTCCTTACGATCTCGAGGGCATCCCTTGGCGATATAGGAGCGTTAACGGATGTCGCCCTTGCGCTTTTCTTCTTTTCAACTTCCAATACATACTTCATCTTGAAAACCTCACTTCAACGGCAGGAACTTTGACCCCCTTGTGGCCCCGACACCGGGTCCCGAGTGCTTGACCTCCTTCCTTGTCTGGGAGAACTCCCCGAGGTAATGACCTATCATGTCCTCCTTTATCGTGAATGTCTGGTAGCCGTTCCCGTTGTGAACTGAAACAGTCTTGCCAACGTACTGCGGGAGGATTACCATGTCCCTCACCCTGGTCCTCACCGAGTCGTTTTCCAGCAGCTTCTTGTGAAGGCGCTGTTGCTCGATGTTGTATCCGCGTTTCAGTGACCTCCTGGCCCTTGCCGGCATTATCTTCAGAAGCTCCGGCATATCCATCTCAAGCAGCTGTTCCAGGGTCTTTCCCCTGAAAAGTATCTCCTTTCCGCGCTCTATTATAGCCTTTGTTGCTTTTCTCTTAGATCTCTTTATGGCCTTCTGCGACCTCGGTCTCTTATCTTCAGGCATTCTTCTTCACCTTCTTCCTCGGGGAGAGCCTGCCAACCTTCCTTCCTGGCGGCGTGTTCCTCCCAACCGTCGACGGCCTTCCAACGTGCTGGTGATTGCCCCCTCCGTGGGGATGGTTGACCGCGTTCATCGCAACACCCCTCACGCTGAATGGCCTCTTTGATCTGCTTTGGTAAGCGTGTATCTTCTTCCCTGCCTTGAGGAACGGCTTGGTGTTTCTCCCTCCCCCGCCCACCACCCCTATTGTGGCCAGGCAGGAGGGACTGATGTCCATCAGTTTTCCAGAGGGCAACTTTATGGTTACCATCTCTCCGTGGGAGACAACCGTGCAGTAAGTTCCGGGAGTTCTTGAGAGGTCCCCCCCCGAACCCGGCCTTACCTCAACGTTGTAAATGAGGGCTCCATCAGGAATAAGACCGAGGGGCATCGTGTTCCCTTCCACAGGGTCCACGTCCGTTCCTCCCCTCACCTTCTGGCCGATGAACATTCCGTTATGTGCTATGAAATTCACCACGCTCTCGTCGCTGAGCCTCACCACCGCAACCGGAGCATAATGACCAGGATCCCTCACGAGCTTCTCTACCCTTCCTTCCCACTTCTCTGAGCTTGGGTACCGGATCTCACCGTAATGCCTGTGACTCGGGCTCTTGTACATCAGCCCCCCGCGGCCCCTTCTCTGGACTAACAATCTCTTTCCCATAGGATCACCTCAGAATATCCCGAGCTTGGTGGCAAGCTCCTCCGCAGAAAAATCCTTGGAAATTTTTACGATTGCCTTCTTTCCCTCTTTGTCCCTTAATATGTTCACGTTGCTCACCTTCATCCCTGAAATCTCCTCAATCGCCTTCTTCACCTCACTCCTTGTAGCGCTTTCGTTGACTATGAACCAGATCGTGTTGTTCTTCTCTATCTGCAGCATTGACTTCTCCGTAACGAATGGCTTGATGATGATGTCGTAGGGCGTCGTCATATCCTCCACCTCCTGATCTCTTCCAGTGCGCCTTCCGTGATGACGAGCAGCCTTCCCGGATGCCCTCCCGGAGCCAGGAGGTACGCATTCACCTCACTCGGCCTTGCGATGTCCACGCCAGGAAGGTTTCCCAGGGCTTTGGAAATGTGCTCCTTGTTCCTCACTATGAACAGTATGCTCTTCGGGGTAACGTATTTCCTCCCCCTGCTCTTCCCCCTTCCGGCCCTTATCTTGGTACCTTCCTTGGACCTTAATATATCATCGTAAACCCCAACTTTCTTGAGGACATCAATCACCTGGGCTGTCCTCTCTATCTCCTCAAATCCGTCCTCGAGAATCACCGGCAGGGACTCCGCAGTAAACCTGTGACCCCTTCTCATCACCCTCTCTGGATCGCTTGTTGAGGAGAGCGCTGAGAGCTTCGCGATGATCCTCTCCCTCTTGTTTACCTTGATGTGCCAGTTCTTCTCAGCCACGGGATGGAAGGCAGAGCGACCCCCCCTGGCATTGCTCAGCAGTACTCCCCTGCTCGTCCCCTGCACCCTTGGATACCTTGATATTCCGTGATTCGGCCCAAGATTGTGACCTACCCTCCTGTTACCTGCGAAATAATAGCTGCCGTACGGCGTTCTTCCATTAGAAAGATAGGCATTGACGAACCTCCTGATCACGTCGCTCCTCACGGGATACCTGAAGGCTTCAGGCAGATCCATTGTTCTCAGGACCTTCCCTTCCAGAGAGAGAATGTTCGCCATCTTCAGACCCCCTGCTTGCTCTCTATGGACACATAGCTGAGCGTAACCTTCTCAACATCCTTGACGACCTGCCTCACTGGGTCCCTGAGCTTGACAATCCTCTTCGGGGACCCCGGAACACTGCCGTGGACAAGAATGTAATCGTTCGAAACCTCACCATAATTCAGGAACCCGCCCTTCGGCGTGATCTGATTCTCCTGAGGCTTCCCGTAGAAGAGGACCCTCTTATTGAACTCTGTCCTCTGATGGAAGCCTGTCTGCCCCGCCTGCGGGACAGTGTTCCTGACCCAGTCAGGATGCCAGGGGCCTAGTGTTCCTATCATCCTTCTGTGCTTCCTGTTCTTCCTGGGGAGGAGCTTCACCCCCCACCTTTTCACGTGACCCTGAAATCCTTTCCCCTTCGTGACTGCAATCACGTCCACGAACTTTCCGGGAGAGGAGAATGAACTGAAAGGCACCTCTTTGCCCAGGATCGATTTAGCGTATTCGATCCTCTCCTTGATAGACCCGCCTCCCACCCTTATCTCTGTCAGGTCCGGTCTCTTCTTAGAGATCGCCTTCACTTTGCTGTTCTGGATCATCGCGATGACCCTTACATCCGTGACCCCTTCATCGCTGATCTCCTTCCCCTTGTACTCCTTGGACAGGGGAATAATCTTGCTGAGGTCATTTATTGATGAGGGGTCGTATGTTTCAGATACCACATACTCCCCATAGGGGCCATTTCCATACAGCCTTATGCCCGCTACCTTTATGGGAGGCACCTCTATAACGGTCACGGAAGACGCAACTTCCGATCCGGCAGTGGTGCTACTCTTCCTGTAATCCACAAACAGGGCATGCGTCATCCCTGCCTTGAACCCAATAAAGCCCTGAAGCCTGGGACCATCCTTTATTTCAGGCCAGGACCTGACGTGGGGTATCAGGGAGCTTGCCCTTTTCCTGGGATAGTATCCCATAGAGCCATGTCTCGAATGGTTTGGTGTTGCCATCTATACCACTTTCGCAAAGCCGTTGCGTCTTGATGCCCTCTCAATTCCAGAGACATCACTGGCACTATCGCCAAAGACGTGAGGCTTTTGCTCTTTCGACAAAACATGTTGATATTTAAATCGATCGCATTGCCAGAAATTCAAAAAAATAAAATTAAGAAAATTATTTTCTCACCAGTGCTTCCTTGATCTTCTCGTATTCCTCGCTAGTTATGGACCCGCTGGCAAGCCTTTCGTCAAGAATGTCCATCGCTGTTTTTTCCTTCACGTCTGCGTGGGAATGCCACTCATGCCCCGTTGCAACCTCGACGATCCACACAATGAAGAAGATCAGAAGAATTGCAGGGACAATCATCATAAGGCTCATCCATACCCATCCAATGCCCCAGCCGTATCCCATCATCCCGTACCCCGGATAATAGTAGCCGGATGCGTACCTGGGTACAAACACGGCGCTGAGAGCTACGGACAGCACCACCATGAACACTATTATCCCTATGAAGACCCAGAAGATCTTCATCAAGTTGTTCCTCATTTTATCACCTTCCTCTTAATCAATGAAAAGCAATTTAATCCCATCCTGAAACATGTTTCACACCCTCCGTGAAACCTTTTTCAGAACGATCTTATTTGTTGTCCCATGGCGAAGCCTCTCCACGATGCCCTTGGATTCCAAACGATCCAGTATCCTCGTTACCGTGGCCTTTGAATAGTTACCTGACCTTGCAATATCCCTCTGAAGCATTGAACCCCCTGCGTCCATCAGGATCTGCAGAATTTCGCGTTCGCCCTCGTCCAGGTATTTGAGCGCATCCGTCAAATCGTCTTTGCGCAGCTCGCCACCAGGGGTTTCGTATCCTGCACTCAACATTTTTACGTTCTTGAAAAGGCTGAGAATGGAGATCGTAAGCAGAATGGCAGAGATGATGATGCCGCCATATATGAAGAACCTCAAAGAGAGACCGTCTACCTTGCTGAACACGGTGGAATACTGAATCAGAAAGAGAACGAATGAAAGAAGAATGAGGAAGATAACAGAGGATACCGCTACCACTGCAGATAGCACTACTGTGAGTATCACCCTGTCTGCCCTTCTGCCTTCAGACCTCCTTTCCATCCTGCCTCATCATGCAATATTCTCATATGAATTCTTACAATATGTTACATAAACTCTCTCGCAATTCATCTCCTCCCTGAAGGTCAGAGCTTTCTTGCTCCTATTTCTGTAACACTTCCCTGGATCAGGGATCTGCAGAGCCAGTCATTCGCACTTTGAGTAGCCGCAGGTCTTGCAGGTTAGGCATCCGTTCTCGAATACAAGCGTTTCATTACCGCATTTGGGGCACGTGGAAAAGGAAGATTCTTTCTTCTCCTTAGGCTTGAGGTCGGAAACAAGAAACTCCCCGGTCAGGGTGGACTGCGGTTGCCCGCCCTTCATGGCGAGTTCTATGGCCTTCGCAACCCCATCCGGTACGGACGTGATCTTGGTACCGTTCAAGAATGTAGTGGTTTTTCCCTTTATTCCTGTGAGGGCCTTGATGACCTTGGATATGTCTCCTCCCTGCTGAAGATAGAGGGATATCAGTCTCCCTATGGCTTCGGAATATGCCTTCTCTTCCGACCCTGATTTCCCGACGTTCACGAATACCTCGACCGGATTACCCTCAGAGTCGAAATTGATTGTCGTGTACAGCTTCCCAGTCTCGAGGAGCGGGAAAACTATGGTCCTCCCTGAGAGCATCATTGACCTCTCGAACTCCCTTTTCTCCTTCTTTCTCACCTCCTCATTCGTGAGAAGGATGCCCTCCCTGGAACCCTCCCTGTAGACTGTTATACCCTTGCACCCTGCCTTCCATGCGGCGAAGTATATTCTGCCCACCTCGTCCGCAGTTGTGGAAGACGGAAGATTGACCGTGGAGGATATCGAGTGATCTATGTATCTCTGGATAGTCGCCTGCAGCTGGACTCTGAACATTGGATCAATCTTGTGTGCCTCCACAAAATACTCAGGGAGATCTGATTCATCCTTGATCCCGTACAGTTCCATGTATTCCCTTACGAGGGGATGGTAGACCTTGAACGTCTGCTTTGAAAGGGACTCGCTCCTCCTCGTGTATGAGAAGGCAAACACAGGTTCTATCCCACTAGAAGTCCCGGCAAGCGCGGAACCGCTACCCACAGGAGGAATCGTTATCAACGCGACATTCCTGAGACCGAACTTCTTCACCTTCTCCAGCACCTCTGGGTCAAGCCTGCTCATGAAGGGTGATCTCATATGTTTCTCGAGGTCAAAACCCGGGAACGTTCCCTTTTCGGCTGCGATGTTCGTGCTCTCGTCGTATATTATGTTCATGATCCTCCTGAACAGCCTGTCAACGAAATCTATTGACTCCTTCGTGTCGTACTTTACCTTCATCTTTATCAGCATGTCTGCCAGTCCCGTGAACCCGACGCCTATCCTCCTGCTCTTTGCGGCTTCCTCGGTCTGCTGCTTCAGCGGGTGCTTGTACAGGTTGTAATCAACAACGTCATCGAGGAACCTGACCGTGTATCTGACTGCCTTCTCCAACTCATCCCATTTGATCTCAGGGCTTTCAAACGGGTTGTTCACAAATTCGGAAAGGTTTACGTTCCCAAGGTTGCAGGCGCCGTAAGCTTCGAGAGGTATCTCGGAGCAGGGATTGGTTGTCAGTATCTCCATCCCGTTGTATTCTGAAGTGCTCTCCCTCTTCATGGTGTCCCAAAAGATGAGGCCTGGTTCTGCCCAGTTCCTTGCTGAGTCTATCAGTTCGTTCCAGAGCTCCCTTGCCTTTACCTTCCTTTCTATTCTCTTCACCTTTTCGCTTTCGTAGTAGAGTGTGAAGTCCTCGTCGTTTTCAACCTTCCTCATGAACTCGTCCGTTATCCTCACTGAAATATTGGCATACCTGACCCTGTTTAGGTCTCTCTTGACACGTATGAAATCAAGTATGTCGGGATGATCAACCCTTATGGTTATCATCAGGGCACCGCGCCTCCCAGCTTGCCCAATGGTGCCCGTGGTTTCGGACATTATGTTCATGAAGGACACGCTGCCTGTAGACCTTAGAGCTGCATTGTTCACAGGCGCTCCCCTTGGCCGCAGTATCGATATGTCCGTACCCACTCCCCCTCCCAGGGAGTATGTTCTAGCGGCCTCCTTTGTCCACTCAAATATCGATTCAAGGGAATCGTCTCTTATCGGGATCACATAGCAGTTGTTCAGCGTAACCCTTCTCTTGTATTTCTCCTGTCCGGCGCCAAACAGGATCCTCCCGCCCGGGACCATTCTGAAGTTTTCAAGCAACCAGTAAAATTTACTTTCCCATTCGGGCACCTTGGATGAGCTCTCAACCGAGGCAATCTCCCTGGCGACCCGCCTCCACATCTCCTCTGGAACCTTCTCCACCAGGTTGCCGTTCTCGTCCCTGATGGCGTATTTATCTATGAATACCCTTGCCCTTAGCTCATCATTGTTGAACCTGGCAAGCGTTTCGGGGGGGATCTCCTCGAACCTCTTTTCCACTGTCTCATCATTTTCTGCAGCCATCTTAACCACTGTGTCTTCTAACTACAATACCTTTTACTTAAGCTTTTTTTTGAATGGACATGGTGCCTCTGGCCCCATTGTAGGAAGGGAAGTTATCAGACTAAATGACTTACCCATGTAAACATACCACCTAAACACTTTTCCTCAAAAAAGAGAAATATGGCACCGTTGAATACAAGCGATTCCTTTCATCAAAAATTTTCGCCTGAATCCAGTTTTTCTGGGCCTTTACACCTGAAAGAAGATGGAGCGAACAGATCCTATAAGCTGGCTAAATAAATTTGATAAAATATAAATATTGAATTTTTATGGAGCATGGTATGCCTGAAGGATTCACACCGGAGGATGAGAAGTTAGCAGGCCTGCTGATACAGATGGGTGTTCCAAGAAACGTTTCGAAGGCCCTGGTATATATGAGAAACAGGCAGGAAACAACGTCCGTTGAGATAGAGAAGAATGCAAATTTGAGACAGCCGGAAGTGTCCATAGCCATGAGGATACTGAAGGAGCACGGTTGGATTATGAAAAGAGACATCAAGAAGGAGGGGAAGGGAAGGCCCGTCCATGGCTACAGGCTTGCCAAGCCGTTCAATGAGATAATAAAGGAACTGGAAGAGGAGCAGAGGAAAAAGATATCGGATATGCAGAACGTGCTCGGGCAGATACAGGAGCTCGTTCTTTAATCCCTGCTGCCTCTTTCAGGACTCAAGAACCCTGATCTCGCTTCCCGTTGAGACCAGAATCGTCTTCTTGCCCCCTAGAAAAAGCCCTGTTTCGATCACGCCGGTCACTGCCTTGATTTTCCCATGCAGTTCGACCAGATCGTCCTTATCCTGGGGGAAGCAGTCGCAGACAGCGTTCCCGTTATCGGTAACGAAACCTTCCCTCAGTTTGCAACTGAGCCCCACTGCCTCTAGGTTGCGCATTGTGGTTCCCCTTCCGAAGTGAAGGATCTCCACGGGTATACCCCTCTTCTCGGGTATCCTTGCGACTAGCTTGTCATCCGTTATTATTATCAAATATTTCTTCGACTTCTTCCAGACAATCTTTTCCCTCGTGAGCTGTCCTCCACCTCCCTTGAGGATGTTCATGTCCCTGTCCACCTCGTCGGCGCCGTCAACCGTTATATCGATCCAGTCAATATCATCTATATCGACAGTCTTCAATCCAACCTCCCTTGCGAGGTTCTCGGATGCAATCGATGTCGGTACCCCGACTATCTTGTCTCTCATCTGACTCTTCCCCAGTTCCCTTATGAACTGTGATGCTGTGGTGCCAGACCCGAGACCGACGACGTCCCCGTCACCAATGTACTTCACCGCCTCTATCGCAACCATAGCCTTTTTGTCCATAGCAGCACCTAGCCTTTGTTCGTCAATCCTTGGAGCATTAATAATCTTATGGAGAACTCAGGAAGCCGTTCTATCGGGGAAATCCCACAACAGTGCAACCGTATGCACGGCTCATACTGGTAAAGTCGCTATGAAGGATGAAACGCCCGATTTAAATCGTTATTCATGCCTGCAGGCATTGCGTGGCTGAAGTCTCCGAGCTGCCAACACCTAGGTGGCATGTCGTCAATTCCCATTAATCCTTTAGTTCAAGATGAGCCTTGAAAAGAAAAATGTCAACATTCAGGAAGGTGAAGATCGGCTAATATCGGGGTATGAACTTGGAATAACCCATCTTCAGGGCGTTGTCATCCAGGTGTGTGTATATCTGTGTCGTGCTTATGCTTGAGTGCCCCAGAAGGACCTGGATGATCCTCAGGTCCGCTCCATTCCTGAGGAGGGAGGTGGCAAATGTATGCCTGAAGGTGTGCGGAGTAACCTTCTTCTGAACCCCCGATCTCGCGACTACTGATCTTATTATCCTCTCGACCGTCACCGGCGAGATTTTCCTGCTCCTTGAAGTTGGAAAGAGAAATTCGCCTTTCCTGACGGAACGGGAATAGGACATGTAGGACCTCAGGTCTGGAACTACCTCTTCGCTGAACACAACCAGCCTGTCCTTATCTCCCTTTCCGCTCCTTATCTTGATTGTTCTTCCATTCAGGTCGATATCGTTGAGCCTGAGGGAGCACAGTTCAGATACCCTGATTCCCGTGTATACGAGAAGCTTGACCATGAGCCTCTCTCTGACGTCGTTGCAACTGCTAAGAATGCTCCTTACTTCCTCTCCGGTAAGGTAGTTCGGAACCTTGTGGGGCCTCTTGGGCGCCTTGAGGTGACCTATGCTGTCTATCTCAAGATAATTCAGGAGGGACTGCAGCGCCCTCACGTACAGGTATACGGAACTTTTGGAGTACCCCTTCTCTATCGTCAGGTATTCCTTGAACCTCTCTATATTCTCAAGATTTATCCTTTCCCTGTCGTAATTTACGAACTCCAGGAACTGTCTCGCTATGTAGGAGTACATCTTTACCGTGTTCCTGCTCTTGCCGTTCCCCAGCAGTCTGTTCTTGAAGCTGTCGGCCACGTCAGGAGTTAACTCGTAGGCCTGATTTTGGCTCATTACAATATTAATAATTAAGACAAATATAAGACTTTTGTCTGAAAGCTGCAATGGCTAAGATTAATGTGTGCACACTTATTTAAGATTGTAATGCAGCTTAATTCTACGGAAAGGCGAAAGATAGAGGAGGTATCGAAATTCTCTACCTCCAGGATAAGGGAGGAAGCAGGTGAAATCGACGAGGGGGCCAGTTACCCAGAGGGGCTGATAAAGGGTCTCGCCGACATTGGTCTATTCGCATTTTACATTCCAAAAGAGTACGGTGGACTGGGTTTCACTCTCGGCTCTCTTATGGAGTCCATAAGGATAATATCCAGGGAATGCGCTTCAACGTCTCTCATACCCGACGTTACAGTCTCCCTCTTCGGGGAGCCTATAATGAAGTATGGCAGCGAATTTCTCAAGAGGAGATACCTGAAAAGAATTGCACGCGGGGCGATAGGGGCCCTTGCGATAACTGAGCCCGGTGCGGGTTCTGACGCTGCGGGAATACGGACAACAGCCACAAGAAAGAACGGAAAATTCGTTCTCAATGGAACCAAGACGTTCATCACCAACGGCCTTCAGGCGGAGTTTTTCGTTGTCTCCGCAGTCACTAACAATGCGAGGAGGCATTCGGGGATAACACTGTTCATTGTGGACCGTGAGGCTGATGGTCTTTCTGTGGGCAGGGAATTCTCAAAGATGGGAATTAGGGGGACGAGCACGACCGAGGTCCTCCTGGAAAATGTGGAGGTGGACGAGAACCAGGTTCTTGGGAGGGTGGACGAGGGGTTCAGGATAGAGATGGAAACGCTGGATGTTGGGAGGATAGGAATATCGTCCCAGGCGATAGGGATTTCAGAGGGAGCGGTGAGCGATGTCCTCAGATTCGTCCGTGAGAGGAACGTTGATCTGAAAGAAAGATACAGGTTTACGCTCGCCGACATCGTTAATCAGCTGCATTCATCCATCAGGAAGTTCTATGAAGCTGTGGACCTTGTGAACCGCGGGGTGGACGCAACGCTGATGAGTTCCCTTTCCAAGTTGCAGGCCGGCGATTCTGCGGTGAGCATAACTGAAAACGCGTTAGAGATCGTAGGCCACTTCGGATTTACGCGCGAGTACCCTGTGGAGAGAAGGTTCAGGGAAGCGAAAATAACCCAAATCTACGAGGGAACAAACGAGATACAGAGAGTCATAGTCTCAAGAGAGATACTCAGAAACGGGCTTCCGGATTTCTAAAGATAGACCTTCGTGAGACTGTATTTCTCGAGGTCTGTCAGCCTGGCCACGGGCATAACCGGATCGTGCTCGAATATCAAAGTCCAGCCACCGTCCATTGCCCTGCCTAGTAGTTCCTTTTTCCTCTCGAATGAATCCATGGGATAGAGGTCGTAGGCCATCAGGTACGAGGGCTTCACGTGGGCCGAGGTGGGTATGAGGTCGCCGAAGTGGCAGAACGTTTCATTCCCTATTCGCAGGAGCACGATCTGGTGTCCCTTCGTGTGACCGCCGGATTTGACCAGCTCCACTCCGGGGAATACCTCCTCGTCACCGTTCACAAGTTCTATGCGGTCATCAAGATTTTCAAAGTTGAGGTAGTTGTAATTTGGCTTCGTTTTCTCGTTCGGGTTGCGTATCTCCTCCATTGTGTCCCTCTGCATGTAATAACGGGCATTCGGGAATGCCGGAACCAATTCTCCGTTCTGATACAGGGTGGCCCAGCCCGTGTGGTCGAGGTGGCCGTGCGTCACGATGATGTGCGTCACATCCTCCCTTCTTACACCCTTGCTCCTGAGGTCATCGAGGAGGTTTCTCTCCCTTCTGATGTCGTAGATGGAGAGCTGCTTCTCGCTGAACTTATCCCCCATTCCCAGATCCACCAGTGCCGTATTTTTACCGTACCTTACAACGAGGACGTTCGTGGCAAGCGTGATCCTGTTCCTCTCATCAGGCTTGAAGAACTTCTCCCACACTGGTTTCGGAACTACGCCGAACATTGCGCCTCCATCAAGCTTAAAGAGTCCATCGCTTGCCAGGATAATCTTGAAACCGTTCAACTCCATTGGGGTGACAAATGAAAATCAATATTTATGCGTATCCTAGTTAACGAGGTTTGAGAACCTGTCTTCGGCGGACACGATCTTTCCGTCTAGCCTGACGTTCTTCCCGCCCCTTTTAACCTCGGCGTATGGCCAGGAATTCCTTCTGGCAATATTTTCAAAACGTTCCCTGTGTTCCACTCCGATGGATACCAGAATGGAACCGGAGGAGCTTGACGAGAGCCTGCTGAGCTTGGAACCTTTGTTCACGTCTCCAATGAGGTGCCTGACGCTTGAGTAATTGATTTCAAATCCCTCATTGTTGAGGAATGCGACCTCCTGGAGGGCCCTTATCAGCCCACCCTCGGAGAGGTCGTGAATGTAATGCACAGTCTTCGATTCCTTCAGCAGGGAGACTACGTATTTCTCCACAGAGAGCTCTTCTATTGGAACTTCCGATCTCCCGTACATCTTCTTCTCGTAGAAGTATCTGGTCTCCAGCCCTATGCGGCCTACCACGAAGAAAGCGTCTCCCTTCCTGATTCTGGCATAGCTGAACAAGGGCTTCCTGAAACCTATGAGCGCCATCGACCCGGCTACCCCCGACCTTAGGTTTCCGTAGTTTCCGGTATGGCCTGATGCGACCTTTATTCCCTTAATTTCCAGAAGGCCTAGAAGAGAGTCCACGTATCTCCAGTAATCCTTTCCGCTGTCCCTCGGCCTTTCAAAGTCGACCATCGCGATCCCCGGGAAGGTGCCTGATGTGAGAAAATCGTTCATCGGGAAGGTAAGAGAGAGCCTCGCATTCTCCTCAGGGGAGAGAAAGTGGTAGTAGACCATCGGCTCTATCTTGAATATCATGTTCTCCCCCCTTTCATTCAGGAATGAGAAATCAGACCCTATGACATTGGATTTCAGCATTCCGTCCCTGTGCTTCCTGATTATCCCCCGCAATTCACCGATTTCCGCCTTCCCCCGTCCCATGCTCAAGCAGCTTAGCTTTAATAGCATTTAAATATTATTCACACGCATGATGCTTGACCTCGATCCACCCTGCAGCTGGTCCGCAGTATCCGCAGTCAGGGTTCGCATTCAGGATACCGGGAGATTGAGAGACTGGCTTTCCCAACGTCTCAACGCTGGGATGTCCTACCTCTCCAGAGGAGAGAGGATGATGAAACTGGAGGACCCTTCTCTCCTGATGAGCGGAGCAAAATCCATACTGATCTTCCTGTTCAGATACCAACGGGGTCCAACGCCACAGCCCGAGTTCGGAAAGATGGCCTCTTATTCGCTATCCAGGGACTATCATATTCTCCTGAGGGAGGAGATATCTCGATACCTGGAACAGAGGGGCTTATACAGGGATAATTTCAGGATCTACGTGGACACAGGACCCATTTCTGAGCGAGGTATAGCGGCAACGGGGGGACTGGGATGGATAGGGAAGAGTTCAATGCTCGTAAACAAAACCCTTGGTTCGTTCACCTTTATTGGCGTGGCTGTCACCGATCTGGCCATTGAGGGCCCATCCTTTCCCCAGCCCGACATGTGCGGCAGATGCACACGATGCATAGACAGCTGCCCAACTCATGCGATCAGGAGCGACAGGACCGTGGACTCCAACCTCTGCATATCATACCACACGATAGAGAGCAGAGAGGTTATACCACCTCTAATAGCAATGAGAATGGGGAACATGGTGTTCGGCTGTGACATCTGCAACGATGTATGCCCTTGGAACAGGCCAGATGCGAAGGGGTGCGAAATTATCCGAAATGACGAGGGTTTGATGATGAAACTGGAGGATCTCGCATACATGGGCCAGGAAGAGTTCCGGGAAAGATTCGGGAAGACCGCAATCGCAAGGGCAACAAGTGCAGGCCTCGCACGAAATGCAACGGTTGCACTTCACAATGCCGGGAGGGATGATCTTGTGAGGGACATTGCAATGAGCTTCGATGACCTGAGGGCAACCCAGGCGCGTGTGCTCCTGGGATTCAGGCAGACATGAAGGGAAACCTACAACTAGATATAAGAAGTTCCATTATCCAATTATGTACAGCAGAAAGGTGATCGTGACAAACATCTCCTCATATTATGACCAAGAGACCAGGACAAGGGGAAGGGAGGTGTGTCTTGATGAATTTGAACAGGAGAAGGAGGGTAGCGTTCAGACCCTCTCGTTTGGTCCCGATTTCATAAATGAACTGATGAAGAGCATTTCGCAGGGGATGGGAATACAGGCCAAGCCGTCTCAGAAGATTGTGCTTCGCCTGACGGACGAGGAATACGAATCCCTGGGAATAAAATTCGAGGTGAACGACATCTATTCCCTGACATTCGGCGACGGGAAGATAGAGTTCAAGAGAGAGGGGATATAGGTTTCCCGGCACGTCTTCTTTGGGGTTTAGTACAAAATGTTTTAATACGAAGTTTCCAATAATTCGCCAATGAAAGATGAAGACCAGAACAGGCTTGTCACAGCCATAAATCCGGAGCGGCTGGAGAGGGAACTGGAAAGGGACAGGGAAGAGATTGAGCTGGAAAGGCTAATAGAGAAAATAACTAGAGAAGACAGTCTTACAGGTGCCATTCCGAAACGGGAGAGGAGGGACATCGCCAGGAAAATATCCAGGAAATACTACGAACTCGGCAACAAGCTGGTTGAGGATGCCCAGTATCCGGAGGCCGTTGATATATATACAAAGTCGATAAGCATACTGAAAAAGGTGGTGAAGAGGAAGGCAGTGGATTCCTATTTCAACAGGGCGATCACATTAGCAATGATGGGGTATCCTAAGATGGCCCTCGACGACCTCAACGCGATATCCAGAAGCAGCGAGCCCAAGGCAGATATATTCTTCGTAAAGGGGCAGATATTTGAGAGCGCCGGGAGATACAAGCTTGCTGAAAGGATGTACAACAGATGCCTTGAAATTGATCCCCAGTTCCAAAGGGCCTCCTACAGCCTGGAAAGATTGCGCGCAAGCCGCAGGTGAGCTCTGCCTCCCGATATGGCCCAGAGGTTGCTATTCTTTCTGATCCTCCGGGTGCATTTGAGCAGGGGTGTCGAATTCCCTGCAAATGGGACAACAGCGAAAGGGTGAGAATTCTCTTTTCCTGAATGCTCAAGGTTGGGACGGAGGGTTTTCAGTTGAACCTTCCGTTCCTGACGGTGCAGATCGGTGAGGTTTTAACCTCATTCGGGGCTAACTTTTGTCCGGAACTTGGCAGCCACATATTTAGGCGGGATTTGTCCTTGCGCCTTTCCCTGCAGCGCCGCTTCACTATCCGGCCGAAAATGGAAAATTCTTATTACGCCGGATGTACTTACCGATTGGTGGACCTATTTGAAATATGTGAACTACAACAGGGTCCCCGTTAAACATACGGACCCAGAGGAGAGAGTTAAGAGTTTGGATATGAGGACCTTGGTACCTTACAGCATAGAGGAGGTTGTTGCTGAGGCCTCAAGATGCATAGGTTGCGGTTTGTGCGTCGAGGGATGCCCTGCCAGGATAGACATTCCGGGATACCAGATAGCTGTTGCGAACGGGAACCTGGAGGAGGCCCTTAAGATAAATTTTGAAAAGCTCCCGTTTGTGGGGGTATGTGGCAATGTGTGCCCTCATCCCTGCGAGGATCACTGCGTTCTGGATGACAACAATGGGCCGATAGCCACCAGGCACATAAAGAGATTCGTGTCCGAGAACGTTGACGATTATGCTGAAACCCTAAGGATCGAGCGGAACGATCTTGGAGGCCACCCAGGCGTGGCCGTAATCGGAGGTGGACCATCGGGCCTCTCGGCCGCGTTCTATCTGTCGATAAACGGAATAAAGGTGGACGTGTTTGAGGCGACCGACAGGCCCGGAGGTATGATGGTCCATGGAATTCCAAGTTTCAGGCTCTCGAGGGACGTTGTGAGGAAGGAGGCGGACCACATCTTCTCCTACGGTGCCAGGGTCTTCTACAACACCAAGGTGGGAAGGGATGTAAGCTTCGAGGAGCTAATGAAGAAGTACGATGCCGTGTACATAGCAGTCGGTAACTGGTCCCCCTCAAAAACAAGAACCAAAGGGGAGGATCTCCAGGGTGTTTTCCATGCCCTCGAATTTCTGGGAAAGGTTAACAGGGGGGAGAAGGTGGATGTCGGGGATACTGTTGCCGTCATAGGAGGTGGTTTCACCGCTTTCGATGCTGCAAGGGTCTCACTGAGGCTCGGGGCAAAGCGCGTGGTCGTGATGTACAGGAGATCGGCCACTGACAGACCTGGGTATCCATCCAGCAATGCGAACGAGGAGCTAGAGGAAGCGGAGGAGGAGAAGATAGAGTTTGTCTGGGAGGTCACCCCATTCGAATACGTCGGTGAAAATGGGAGGGTAAGGGGGATAAAATACTGGAAGAACAGGATGGTGGACACGGGCAAGGGAAGGAGGGAGCCAGAACCCATGAAGGACAGGGAATTTTCCATTAATGTTGACACAGTAATTGAGGCCACAGGCCAGAGAGGAGACCTCACCTTCATCCCAGAGGACATAAGGAATAAGATAGAGATGACCCCTTCCGGGGACATAATTGTGAATCAGTACAATATGACAACGTATCCAGGTATATTTGCCGGAGGGGACATTACGAACAAGAGAAAGGATATAATAAGCGGAGTGGCTGACGCGGGCAGGGCCTGCATGGGTATCCTTTTCTACCTCAAGGATAAGGGAAAGATACAGAAGATCCCAGCGAAGCTCATAAACTTTGAGCGAGGACCATACTACGTGACTTATCCGAGATGAGCACTACAGGTTCCCCGAGAACCAGTTGACTATCTCGGTCAGCCTTCTCACCCTGTTCTTTGGTTTCCCCTCCCTCGAAAGATCATGGTTCTCCCCCTTGAATTCGATCATTCTTACCCTTGATCCCTGCCTCTTCAGCTGCGTGAACATCTCGTATGCCTGCCATATGGGGCACCTGTAGTCCTCCTCAGAATGAACGATCAGCAAGGGGGTCTTCACGTTCCTCATGTATTTCAGGGGGGATTTGTCCCAGTAGTGTTCAAGGTTGGAATATGGATCTCCACCCATCTGATCTGAGTTGAACCTCGGACCGATGTCGCTGGAGAAGTAGAATGATATCTGATCGCTTATGGATCTGTCCGTGACCGCCGCCTTGAAGCGGGCAGTATGCCCGATGATCCAGTTCACCATGAAGCCGCCGTAGGACCCTCCGATGACGCCGATTCTTTCCCCGTCAACTCCAAGCTTCTTGACAGCATAGTCCGCTACCTCCATGATGTCCTTGAAATCCCTGTCGCCGTAGTTCCCCTTTATCTCAAGGGCGAAATCATCTCCGTAGCTATCGCTTCCCCTCGGGTTGGAAAATATCACGTTGAATCCCTGGGAGTTCAGGAGGTGGAATTCGAACATGAACGCCTCCCCGTAGGCTGTCCTCGGTCCCCCATGTATCTCGAGGATTGCCCCCCTCTTCCTCCCCTTCAGGTACCATCCTTCGATTGCTTTGCCGTCACTGGCGCGCATCCTGAAATTCAGCGGCTTAGCAGTGATCCTTTTCGCTATATATGAGTTAAGCGAAGTAGCCTTCCTTACCTTTCCATCAAATATATACAGTTCTGGAGGGGAAGAGATTGACTGCGAAACGAAGAACACATCCTCGTTCATAAGATCAAAGGTGTCCACGGAAAAATCGCCAGAAACGACTTTTTCAAGCTTCTTCTTCCTTATCCTGTATATCCCCGCCCTGCCGGATATGGTTGCGATGAAATACACCCCGTTACTTGTTGCCTTCAAAGACCTGCGGACGCCCATTCTGGAATCTGAGTTCAAGGAGTTCCCTATTGATATGTCAAAATCCCTGGATACGTTTTCAAGGCCGGAATCCCCGTATCTGAACAACTTCTTACTTTCAAACACGCTCCTCTCATGCCTGGAAAACAGGAAGTATAGGTTGCCTTCCTCGTCGTAAGCCACATTATCCACCCCTCCCACCACCCCTTCCACGTCCTTCACTTCTCCAGAGGCTGCGCTCATTATCTGGATCTTCGAGTCGTAGACATCCCAGCCTTCCGGCTTGACTATCAGGGCAATCACATCCTCCCTTGGATTCACCGCCAAACCGCTGATCTCGTCCTCCCCTTCCTTCAATTTCCTTACGCGGCCGCTAAGACCCAGATGGAGAAGCTTGTATCCAGAGAAGGGGTAGAAACCCTGTCCGTTGAAGTATATCGGATACCTTTCGAATACCTTGTAATCCTCCTCCTTAACCTTGTCCTTGGCAATAAGGTAAAGTCCGGATGATCTTCTGTCCCAGACCATCTCCTTTATCTTCATCTCCGTTTCCCAAAGCTTTCTCTCCTCTCCCGTTGCCAAATTCTTCGTCACAACCGCCGTCTTTTCCCCCTCCTTTGTAAGGTAGGCCATGAAATCTCCCCTGAGGTCGAAGGCCGAATTTCTGTCCTCGCTCCCTCTCGTGAACCTCACGACATGCTTCCCCCTCAGCTCCATTATCTGGGAATCGTACCCATTCTTCTTTTCAGAGGGAGTGAAGACTTCGAAGAATACCCTGCTTCCGGTGACATTCAGGTTGCCGATGAAGTGCATTCTGTAAAGATCATCAACGCGCAGTTCTGGCATGTCTCTCTTAACCTCATGGGGGTAAAAACATTTGTGGGATTTGGTTTCTTGATAGCTGTCATCAAGTCTTGCGGCGGAGAATGAGCTCGGATTATCCTTCAGGCACTAAACAAAAACATTATTAGCTCTGGATTTCATTCACCGGGAGGAAGGGGAAGAAAATGGACTGGGGAATGAGCAACAGATTCAACAGAATGATTAATCCATCCACCGGAAGGACCGTCATGCTTGCCTGTGACCACGGTTATTTCATGGGTCCCACGAGGAGGCTTGAGGTCCCAAGGAAGACCATAGAGCCTCTGGTACCTTATGCGGACACAGTGGCCGTGACGAGAGGCGTTCTGAGGACATCCATCGACCCAAAATGGAACGTCCCTATATTGCTCCGTGTCTCTGGGGGGGTCAGCATACTGAAGGATGACCTCAGCGATGAAGAGATTACGGCCTCGATGAAGGACGCAGTAAGGCTCAATGTTTCGGCCGTTGCACTTTCTATTTTCGTGGGAACGGCTCATGAAAAACAGTCTCTGGTGAACCTCTCAAGGCTCGTAGATGAGGGAGAGGAATATGGGATGCCAGTTATGGCCATCACCGCAGTTGGAAAGGAGCTGGAAAAGAGGGATGCGAGATACCTTTCTCTTGCCTCCAGGGTCGCGGCCGAGATAGGGGCACACATCATAAAGACATACTACTGCGAGAATTTCCACAAAGTTGCGGAGGGTACCCCTGTCCCTGTCGTCGTAGCCGGAGGGCCCAAACTCAATTCAGATGAGGACGTGCTGAACCTTGTGTTTAACGCCATTCAGGAAGGGGCGATAGGTGTGGACATGGGCAGGAACATCTGGCAGAGCGACTATCCAGTGGCGATGATAAAGGCGATAAGGGCTATCGTCCACGAGAACGCAACGGTGAAGGAAGCGCTCGATGTGCTGAGGGAAAACAAATCAGAGGCGCAGGTGAGCGCCTCGTCGAAGCACTAGCCCAGGCTGCTTCTCTTCAGCTCCTTCCTGAGCTCTGCGGACAGCCTGCCCAGCTCTTCTTCCCTCATATTCACGAATTTGAAGAGGGGGGAAAGGGTGGGGTGGACGGCAGTCACCTTTTCAACCATCTTTCTGGAGATGCTCCTGAGATCGAAGTGGGCCTGAGGTGTGGACCTGAGCTCCGTGAGGTAGACAAGCTCCCTGAGATTCAGTGTGACGATCACAGGGTACCTGAAGGCAAAGGGGACAACGTACTGCGAGCACATTCCCGCGTTTCTCTCCAGTGCCCTGTACAGGGCATCCGCCTGATCCATAATCCTCTTGTATCCCGTCAGGAGGTCATCAATCTTCCTTATGATGGGAGGTATCTCGAAACCGTACTTCGTAGATATCGCCTTTCTCTGAAGTGTCATTATCCTATGGCGCTGAAGGTCCCTGAATGCGCCAAAATTTGTGGCGACCTGGAAGGTGTAGGAGGTGTGCTCGAAGCTCCTGTCAAGCTTGTGCCTCCTGTTCCTTCTCAGCGATGCAATCTCCTCTATGGCCTTCCTCTTATCTTCGCTAGGAACTTTTAAGAGGGATTTCAACAGCCCAAGAAATTCTCCGTCAGTTCTCTCGAAGAGATAGGCAGCAAGCATCCTGTTGATCGCGGAAGATTCATCCTCATAACTCACAAGTTCCACCTGATCTGAAACGTCAAAGCCGTCGCCCACCCTTATTGGTACGAGGCGTTTAACCAAGGCCTGGTAACGTATGTTTTCAACGCCATGGGGAGATTCCACGCTGTCTATGAGCTTCGGGAACACCGCTCTAAGCTCCTCAATGATCTTCCCGTACAGCGAATCCGTCTCCCTCAGTCCGCTTGTCCTCAGCCTCTCCAGCATCCTTGCGAAACCTCTCGCGTTCCCGCTTATGCCAAGGTTAGTGAGCGTGGAGGATGGAAGGATGAACCTGGCCTCGTCAAGAGCCCTGCTACGGACTGCTGATTCATACGCTTTTCTCATCGATTCCTCCGGCGCATCAGCAGACCCGTAGGGGAGTTCGGTTCCGTCAGGAAGCCTGAAAACGGTCTTCTCAATGGGGAAGTTTTCCCTTAGAAAGGCAGTAACCTTGTCAAACGCTTCAACGTAAAGATCGAAGAGTGAATTGGAAAGCTGCTCGTATTCGGAACGGAATTTCTGCGGTATCCCTGCAAGTTCGGAATCAAGGTAAAGATACTTTCCTCCCTTCTTTTCCCTGTACGGAACGTATCTCGAGCTTTTCTCAAGATAGGAGAGACCTATCCTTCCCTCCTCCATTATTTTCGATGCAACGTTGCTCACATTCTGAACACCCAACTGCGCTGTAACGAGCTCCGCAACTGATTCATCTCCGTACTCCAGGAATACTCGCTCGTAGAACGCCTCTCCCCTCGATTCATTACCCTTGAACTCCTTGTCCCAGAGTGATCTTATGTCCAGTTCCCGGGTCCTGCTGTACCTAGACATCAGGGCCCCCCTGTCTATCATTCTTGCGCAATTTATGAGAAAGACGTCCTTGTCCCTATTGGAGAACTCATCCATTACATCCATATTTTTAGTCCCAATAAATCCTTTTGTTCTTCAAGGTATGGATAAACATATTCTACAACCTGGAAATCAAGATGGGATGCTCTATTCAATGTCGGACGAATCCAGGTCAGCCCTGGAAGAGAGGATAAGGACGTCCCACCTCCTCGGTCAGGACAACAGCTTGGTTCTTCATGGAGGTGGGAACACGAGCGTGAAAGCCACCGTGATTTCGGGCACAGGAAGGGAGGTGAAAGCGCTGTTCATTAAAAGTTCAGGCTCCGACCTGTCCACGATAGGGATTGAAGGGTTCACAGCCCTTGACCTTGAGGGACTCATTGAAGCACAGGGTTTGAGCGAGATGGACGACGAGGACATGGTCCTCTTCTTCAGATCGAATATGCTGGACCCTAGCCAGCAGCAGCCTTCGGTAGAGACTTTCCTGCACGCATTCATACCCTTCAGGTACGTGGATCACTCACATGCGGACAACATTGTGGCGATAACAAATACAGATCTCAGCGACGAAAGAATCGAGGATATATTTGACGGCAGAGTCCTCGTTATTCCATACGTGCATCCTGGGTTCAAGCTTGCAAAGACATTCTTAAACGCCTCCAGAGGAAGGGAGCTTGGCGATTATGAAGGTGTCATTCTCCGGAACCATGGCCTCCTGACATGGGGGAACTCTGCAGATGAAAGCTACAGAAAACATCTTGACCTGGTGAGGAAAGCGGAAAGCTACATTTCTCATCGCTGGCCTGGAATAGAGGAGGCTCAAATGACAAAGGAAAGGGAGGATGAATTCCTAGCATATCTGCCGAAACTCAGGGGTATGCTGTCCAAGCACAAGAGGAAGATAATCACTTGGAACAGCTCTCCTGAGGCAGTTGGATACTCCCTCGCAGAGCATACTGAAGGTTTCCAGAACCTGGGGCCCGCAACGCCCGACATGCTAGTCAGGACGAAGAAGGACTTTCTCTTCATAGAATCGCTGGACAAGGCCCAGCAGGCGATAGAGGAATACAGAGAGAACTATGAGGGCAAGTACCGGAAATACATAGGCAAGAAGTACGAGATGCATGATCCCTACCCAAATATCCTGGTGGTCAGGGGGTACGGGATTGTCACTGCCGCAGTAAAGGCTGAAGAATCCAGAATTATCATGGACCTGGCGGTCCATTCCCTGAGGGTGGCGTATGCCGCTTTCTCCATAGGGAAGAACGCTTTCATTTCCGAGAGGGAATGCTTCGAAATGGAGTACTGGCCTCCGCAGGAAGCCAAGCTTCGGAAGACCGTCAGCAGGCCGCTGGAAGGATATATAGCAATGGTAACCGGTGCCGCCTCCGGAATCGGAAAGGTGACATTGGGAAGGTTTGCAGAGGAGGGGATGGCGGCCGTTGGCTGCGACATAGACGGAAAGGTTGTCGAAGTCGCTAAGGAGATCAGTGGTGAGGGGGCTGGCCTGGTGATGGACATATCGAACGAGGAGGCAGTCCAGCAGGCATTCAGGGACGTGGTCAGGAACTACGGCGGAATAGACGTGGTGTTCAACAACGCCGGTTACCTGAGGCCTTATCCATTGGACGAAACAACTCTCGAGGTACTGAAGAAGCATATCGACGTGAACTCCATAGGGACCTTCCTGGTCACGAGAGAGGCGTTCAGGATAATGAAGGCTCAGGGCATCGGCGGCGTTTTCATTTTCAACGCGACCAAGAACGTGACTCACCCTGGGGAAGGGATGATGGCCTACGGATCCTCAAAGGCATTTGCCGCCCAGCTCTCAAGGTACGTTGCCATAGAGGGAGGGAAATACGGCATAAGGAGCAATGTTCTCAATCCGGACAAAGTATTCCGCGAATCCAGGATCTGGGAAGACGGGGTGCTGGAGAACAGGGCAAAGGCAAAGGGTGTGTCAGTGGAGGATTACAAGAAGGGGAACCTGCTTCATGTCGAAGTGCTGCCGGAACACGTTGCAAACGTTGCCGTAGCTCTAATCAAGGACTCAATATTCGGTGCAACTACCGGAGCGATGATTCCGATTGACGGAGGAGTCAAGTAATGATCTAAGGCCCTATCAAATATCTTGTTTTGCTCCCTGCGATTATCTCCGCATTCTAGGGTTATGTGAAGCTCCGTCCTCTGGACACTTCTTTCATTTGCTGAAAAGGTTGTTTCAGCCATGTTCAGTTGACCTTTGCACTTTCGTGAATCCCCTGAAAAACCTTCGATCGCACAGAAGTGTTGGAAGGAGATATCCATCTCTCAGGAAAGGGATGTTAGCCGAAAATTACAATACTCCCCAGCAGCCAACTTTGCTCTCACGATCAGGGTTAAGAAAAGTTTTTAATTTTGGCGCGATTAAATAAGCATGGTGACTTTAAAGGAAGGGGATGCCGCCCCTGATTTTGAGATACCTGGGACTGGAGACAGAAGAAAGCTTTCGGACTACAGGGGGAACGTTGTGGTTGTTTATTTTTACCCTAAGGATTTCACTCCGGGATGCACTACGGAAGCCTGTGAGTTCAGGGATACCTATCCCGAGTTCAGGTCGAAGGGGATAGAGGTATTCGGCATAAGCGTTGATTCCCAGAATTCCCATAAGAAATTCGCCGAAAGGTATTCCCTCCCTTTCCCGCTTGTGCCAGACGATTCGAAGGAAATAGCCAAAAGATACGGGGTTCTCGGCGAATCTTCGGCAAAACGCGTAACCTTCATCGTGGGAAGGGACGGAAAAATAGCATTCGTGTTTCCAAAGGTGAGCCCGAAGGAACATGCAAGGGAGGTCCTCAGGAAGATAGAAGAACTTAGATTGATTGCCTAATCCTTC
Organism: Thermoplasmata archaeon; assembly: GCA_049966795.1. Taxonomy (GTDB): domain Archaea; phylum Thermoplasmatota; class Thermoplasmata; order Thermoplasmatales. Next base: position 82,678 of record JBMFTY010000001.1, on the reverse strand, counting down.
TTCTGCACTTCATTCACTTCGCCAGATGGGGGAGCTCCTCCCTGCTGCTTTTCCCTTCTCTGCCTTGACGTCGTTATCGCTCTGGCAAAGAATGCAAACGCCAGGAAGAATAGGAATGTGACAAGAAGGTATGTCAGTATAAGACTGGCTGATAGCGAAAGGATCACAGCTGCCAGGGAAACGAGCACAGGCCCAAGGAATTCGGCCTGTTTGACCACGGTCTTGTTCCCCTGGAGCAGGCCGAATGTCAGAACAACCACATATGCTCTCGGCACGAGAGGCCCTGCGTCCCAGGAGTAGAAGTGGGAGGTATCGTTTGCAAGCAGCGTTATGTTCTGTGCCATGACGGTCTTATTTGTGAACAGGTCCACCAGTGCGACCTTTGAATTGTTTGTAACGTTTTCGAGAGGCAGAGAGAAGTTGAAAAGGTAACTGCCGTTGACTTTTGCGTAAGAGAAGTGAACATCGTAATTGGATGATGCCTGGGAAACAACAAGAGTTGATTCGTGGGGGGCGCCTGTTATTGATGAAGAGATACCGGCTATTGCTATGAAGAACGCGATCAATATCGTGATGAAACCGTAGAATGCCCTGTCAGAGAATCTCCAGAGCTTTGTGTAGTGAAAGATCACGAGTATTATTATAGGTATGAGCAGGTACAGGAACGTTATATAGAAAGAAAGATAGAGCAGAATGGAGCCGACAACTATTCCGATGAGCGTTCCATATATTCCGTTTCTCCTCCTGTTACCCTTGAGGCCTTCCCACATTCCATGAGATAGACTAAATTAGTTAATTAACATAGCGGGCGGGAGACGATGAAATTCTCCGAGATTGGAATAGAGGGATTCTATTACGACCTTCCCCCTTCCGGAGGGAAATTGAGGAGCCTGCCGGAGGATTTCATTGTTGAGGAATGCTACGAGGGGATTGAACGGAGCGATCACGGGAATGTGCTTGTACTGAAGTTGAAGGCCAAGAACTGGGAACACAACAGGCTCGTTAAATTCTTGGCAAGGATCTATCATGTTTCCCCAAACAGGGTATATTTCTCGGGAACAAAGGATAGAAGAAGCGTAAAGATTCAGTACTTCTCTATACCGGGCGTCAGTTTCAGGGACATAAGGTTGATGGACGTTGAGGTGCTTGAGCATTTCTACGTTGAAAGACCCCTCGCACTAGGCTCTCATTCGTTCAACAAATTCGTGATAGTTGTCAGGGAGTGCGATGCAGATGCCTTCTCGGCAAACTGCATAAGGTTGAGGCAATCGGGTACAGTTCCCAACTTCTACGGGCCCCAGAGATTCGGACCCCTCAGGCCGGTCACACACCTCGTAGGCAGGGAGATAGTGAAGAGGAATTATGAGGAGGCCGTCAGGATTTTCGTCGGGTTTCCAGGTGAAGACAGATTTTCCTCCGTGAGGAAAGAATTCTACGAGACTATGAACGTTGAACTCGCCCTCCAGGAGTTCCCGGATTCCCTCGACCTGGAAATAAGGGTGCTGAGATACCTGAAGGAGAACCGCAGCGACTTCATGGGTGCGATAAAGCAACTTCCCTCAAACCTGGTTTCAATGTTTATCCATGCATACCAGGGGTATCTGTTCAACAGGATACTGAGCGAGAGAATTCGGGCCAGCAAAACCGTTGAAATAGGGGATATATTCAGGCTTCAAGGCCAGCTGATAAGGGTGAACAGCTTGAATCTTGAGAAGCTCAGGGAAGAGTTTGAAAGGGGGTCTGGCTCGCCGACTGGTCTGGTTGTGGGGCATGAATCTGAAATGGCTTCAGGGATGATGGGCGAGATCGAGGGGAGAGTTATGAAAGAGGAGGGTGTGACCCCACTGGACTTCAGGCTCCCCTTCGGCCTTAGCTCAAAGGGGGAGAGGAGGGATCTGTACCTCAGGATTCTTGAGATGGAGTGTCATGATTCAACCGCGAGCTTTTCCCTCCCTCCGGGTGGGTATGCCACTTCCGTGATGAGGGAAATAATGCGGGTCGACGAGATGGGCAATTATTGATCCTACCTGTCGGGGACCATTTGAGCACTCCACTTGAAACAAAAATGCCCTTGCACGCTTCCCTGGACCACGTTCGTTCACGCTTGCGCATGGATTCTGGGGATTTATTTCAATAGAAATCAGAGAACAGGGATCTTATGCTTGGATACCTACGGCCTCCCTCTGCGCGACAGCCCGGTGAGGATGATATCGTTCAGTACGGCAGCGGAAGATTCCAGGGGGCCGTCGTGTTCCGTGAATAGCGTGAGGTTGTCAAAGGTGTCAGTGTTGAAGCGAATTATCATGGATGGGCCCTTGACAAATGAAATGTATCCCTTCTCCCCTCTGGTTTTCAGGGAGACCGTAACCCCTTTCTTTTCGACCTCGGTCACCTGCCTCATGCCCGGACCAATGTTCTCCTCTTCCACATTGATCTCCGTATCCTCAAGAGTGAGATTTGACCCGAAGATTCTTCTATGAAGGATGAGACCCTTTCTCGCTGAATCTATACCCCTAAGGTCGTCGGAAGGGTTGTGCTCCGCCAAGCCTATCTTGACCGCTTCTGAAATGCCTTCTGATATATCCATTCCCTGTTCCATCTTGGAGATGACAAAACTTGATGTCGCATTGAAAACGCCTTCCACAGACCTTATTGCTGCAGTTTTGATAGAATAATCCATAAGATTGAAGACGGGAAGGCCTCCGCATACTGTGGCCTCATATCTTACAATCCTGCCTCTTTCCCTTGCAATTTTCATAACATCAACATCTGATATCATAATGCTCTTGTTTGCCGTAACAACGTCCTTCCCCCTGTCGAACGCCTCAAGGACATGATCAATCCCCGGCCTGCCGTCCCTTGTGCTCTGTGTGACTTCCACCACGACATCGGAATCAACGCTTCTGATTGCCTGCCTGGCCGTGCTTCTTTCGAAAGAAGAAAGCGTGCTGAGACCCCCCCCTTCCTTTGCCTTCAGTACCTCCGTCAGAGACAGGCCTTCCGTTATCACGGTTCCTGTGGAATCGCTCACAGAAACGACCTGGACTCCCTCTCCCACCGTTTCCCTTATTACCTTATCCTTCTCCATAAGAAGCCTGAGCAGATTTTTTCCTATGGAGCCTAGACCTATCAGCTGAATTCGCATGCTGGTTTATCTGCTACCCTATAATTACCTTTGTTCCCTTCGAGCAGCATTCGTCCAGGCACTTCCAAAAAGATGCTGCAGGGGATCTCTATGGAAAAAAGGTTAAATCGATGGAAATGAATATTCTTTGATGAGCGACGACAGGACCCTTCCTTCAGTCGCCAAGAGCATCGATGAGTATATGGCAGCAATGGAGCTGGAGCAGGACGGATATCTGGAGGAAGCTGAGAAGCACGCAAGGAAATCACTGGAGATCAAGAGGAATATCGATGCTATGATCCTCCTGATAGATATACTTGAAAAGCAAGGGAAGGATTCATCAGAATGGAGAAGGGCTCTTGTCGAGGAGTACCCCGCCAATCCGGAGACGTACAGGAGACTGTTTGAATCGAGCTTCAATTCTGACAAGGAGCTTGCGCTAACGTACATTAACAAGGCCATAACAATACTGAAAAAACCCCTTTATTATTACGATAAGGCCCGCCTTCTCCATTCCATGGCACGGGATATGGAGGCTCTTGCATCCGTGGATATCGCGATCAAGATGGAACAGAGGAACAATTTGTTCTGGGATCTGAGGGCGGAGGTGCTCTATTCTCTTGGAAAGAAGAACGAGGCACTAGAGGCATGCGAGGTTTCGCTAAAGATAGACCACCGGGACCGAAACGCCCTCCTGACTGCCGCCAGGATATACCTCGACATGGGAGACAAGGAAAGGGCCAGGGAAATGCTCCTCAGGATAGAAAACGCTGACGAGGAAGTCAGGAAGCTCCTTGACAGCACGCTATCCTAGGCGCCATACTTCTGAGAGAGGTTGGCGTAGCTCAGCAGCACATCCATCAGGTTTTCACCCCTGAGCCTGAGGGAGCCGTTCCTCGATGTGGTTTCGTCCAGATGATTTATCCCGTCCCTCCTGCAACCGGGGAACCTGATCAGTATCGGCACCGGGTCCGATGTGTGCTCCCTGGAACTTGCCGGGGTTGAGTGATCACCTGTAAAGCAGAAGACGAAATTATCCCTCTCAGACAGAACCCTGCCAAGGGCGCCGTCTATTTTCTCTATGAAATCCCTCTTTGCCTTTGCGTCGCCGTCATGTCCCGCGATATCCGTCCCTTTTATGTTCACGAGAACAAAATCAACCTCCTTGAGTGCGTCCAGTGCAGCCTGAATCTTTCCGGATACATTTGTGTCGAGGGAACCTGTCACGCCCTTCGGTGTGAAGTCCCTCAGTCCCGCCAGACGGCATATTCCCGAGACCAAGGCGACGGCCGCAACGAATCCACCGGCGATCTTGAACTTCTCCTTGAAGTCTGGAAGAGCTGGTACCACGCCCCCACCCCTGAACAGGATCGCGTTTGCTACCCTGAGACCGCGCGTCTTCCGATTCTTGTTCACCGGATGATTATTAAGAATTTCAAGTGACCTGGAAAAGAACTCCCTCAGTATTCTGGCAGTCTTCTCCCCACTGCTGTCCGTTGCCCTGATCTCATTGGGGGGAAGGTTATCCGAATGGGGATCGTTGTCCGTCACATTCATATTAATTCCCGGACCCCTGAGAACAAGCGCAGCCCTGTGCTCTGTCCCCTCCTTGAATAAGATGTCCACGTCCTCGATCCTCATGTTTAACGACTCCGCAAGTTCGTCTGTGCGTTCCCTGATCCTTCCCGCCCTTCTGTCCACAACGATGCCCCGCTCGTCTACCGTTGCGAAGTTTGCTCTGAATGCGACATCACCGCCCTTCAATTTCAATCCCGTTCCAAGAGCTTCAAATGGTCCCCGCCCTGAGTAGTACTTCTCAGGATCGTAGCCGAGGTAGTTTAGATGCGAGGTATCCGAGCCTGGAATTATGCCAGGTCTGATCGGATCAATGAGACCCACCATACCTTCCCTGGAAAGCTCGTCAAGATTCCGCGTATTTGCAGCCTCGAGGGGGGTGTGCCCTCCTAGGGACTGCGCAGGCCTGTCTCCGAGGCCATCTGCAATCACTAGCAAAATCTTCATTCCCTTGTATATCAAACTCCTTAGAATAAGTTATCTGAAGACTATCGCCAAACCTACCAGAAATGAGAAAAGCGCGGAGAGAAAATTGACACCGTACTTGGAGATGTGCCCCCTGTTTTCTAGGGTTTCACCCAGGACTGAATCGAACATGGAACCCGCGAATGAAAGCACAGTCGTGAGAACAATGAACAAGGAAAGGGATGAGAGCGCAACAAAGTTGGAAATGCCGTATATGGTGAATCCTATGAGAGAGAAGAGAAGGGGAAAAAAGAAGGAGACAGCTGTTCCCAGAATTGAAATTCCACCGTTGACGCCTGTTTCCACCGGTCGAAGTGTCAGAATCATGTAGGTGTTATCATCGAGGGAGCCTATTTCCGAAGCGGCCGTATCGGCAAGTATGACTCCAAGGGCCACCATGTAAAGGAAGAAGACATCCGTTGCATTGACGCCCCAGAGGATCATAAGGGAAGATGCCGCAGGGATAAGACCTGCGGCAAGGACGCTGCTTGCCCCCCTCTCTCCTTTTATTCCCTCCTGCAATTTTCTTCTGCTCTTCCTTTCGAAACCCGCAAGAGTAGAGATGTAAGAGAGACCCAAGAAGAGGAAGAGCATGACGAAATAAAGCCACCCCCCACCCATTATTATTATAGCTCCAATGGCTGCAGATGCTATAGCTCCGGCTCTGCTGAACGCCTTTATCTTCAGGCTAAGAACAAAGAGCACTGGTATTGTTATGAGGAGGAGCAGGTTGTATTCGTCCATCTTCCCCCGTCCAATCCCCCTGTGTTATATATCTTTTGAGCCACGGGCTATGTAAAAGATTATAATTCATTTTACGATGCCAGTTGGTGCCCAGCAACCAGATAAGGAAATGCGCCGTCCATGGGTACTACAGGGGAACATCCTGCCCCCAGTGCGGCGAGGAAGGTAAATTCATCTTGTCCGAGGAAGAGGTGGATATGCTGGGGAGGACGATAACAAAGATACTTCGCCACAAGCCTGAGAAGTACCATCTTGAGATAAATGAGCACGGCTATGTGAACATAGACGAGATGGTCCAGGAGATAAGGTTCTACAACAGGAGGCTTCACTTCGTTGGACCATCCCACATATTTGCGATTGTCCTGACGGACGGAAAGGGGAGGTACCAGCTTTCTGACAACAAGAGGTATTTAAGGGCTACCTACGGGCACACCATTGACGTGGACCTGACTGACCTTCCATCGGACGGGATTCCTGAAATTCTCTACTATCCGACGAACAGGGAGGAGTTCGATATCCTGAAGGAAAACGGGATACTCCCTTCCGACAGAAGATGGGTGCACCTATCCAGCTCGGCGGAGAAAGCATACATCGCCGGCCTTTACCACTTTGATTCCCCCCTGCTTATCCCCATAAGAAGCGAGGCCATACTTGAGAGTGGGGAAAGGATATACCACGCGGGCCAGGAGGTATTCATCTGCAAGTTCGTGCCTGCGGAGAGCATGATGGAACCCCAGGAATTCAGTGGCAGCATAGATGAGCAGACTCTTAATGAAATAAAGATTTCAAAGGAGAAGAAGATCAGGTCAAGACAAGAGGGCTGGTAGATCAGCGGAAGATCGCCTGCTTTGCAAGCAGGAGGTCCGGGGTTCAAATCCCCGCCAGTCCATCGAATCCATTTCCGGGAGAATCCGAGCCTATAAAAAGCTCATCTTTTTTCAGTTCATTGCTGTAATTTTCCCGAAAATGCAAGGCCGTTGCGAAAGTTACACGTAATGTTTCCTGATGGATGGGGAGAGCATCAATCTAAGAACGCTCTGGTACCCCGGGATGAACTCCACCGTTGAACCTGGTCCATACCTGTTCTCGCTCTCCTCAATATCTAGGATCAGATGATCCCCGCTCCCTCCCAGGATCTCTATTCCGGGGTCCACGGCCTTCAGGCTCCCTATCTCTATGTCCTGCTTTCCAAGGGCCACTATTGCCCTGAGTCTCTCACCCCTGTCCTCAATCTTCGGAATGTTGCCGAAGGCATCCCTACCTATCTCCCCGTACGGCAGGGATCTCTTCCTCCTGCACTCAATGACCTCCGCCCTGAGGATCATCGTGTCTCTCTCCAGATAAGGTATTTCCCTGTTTCTTGTCGTGTCGTTCCCGAACATGATCGCCTCGCCTATCCTGAGCTGGTTTATCCCACTTATGCCCCCATCCTCGAAGAGCTTGATTGTATCTGTAGCTCCTCCTGAAACGACGGGAACATCGAATCCCCTGTCGACCAGTTCATCCCTCACTGACAAAAGATTCTCCAGCTTCTCCCTTGTTGGTATCACACCGCCGTAGCATCCTAGATTGGTACCTATCCCAAGGAATTCCACGCCGTTATCTCTCATCTCCTTCGCAAAACTAACTGCAGTCTCAGGCATTATGCCCTCTCTCAAGTCCCCGAGTTCGATCATCACTATCACTCCGAACCTCTTCCCAATTCTTTTGGCGCTTGAAGAGAGAGCCCTTGCAATTGTGGAATCACTGACAAGGGCAGCGTCGGCGTACCTGACCGAACGAATGGACTCTGACAACTGGGGAGACCTTATCTGCAGAATGCTTGCCTCTATCCCCTTCTTTCTCATATTCGCTATGTTCTCTATTCTAGATTCACCAAGCCAGCTCAGGCCGGCTTCCAACAGAGATTGCGCTATCCTCACATCACCCTGGACGACTTTCGTAACTCCGACCACGTCAACACCTTTTCTCGATAACATTTCTTTAAGCTTGAGCGCATTCCTCTTTATCTTCAAGGTGTCGATCGTGAGGACCGGATTCATCAGATTCGATTTTGAGGCACTATTTTATGGTTTTGCCCATGAGGCCACTCTATGAACGCTCGGAGCTTAGCTGTATACAAATTGCTCCGATCCGGTTGCTCCCTCCACGCCGAAGGAAGATTGGAAAAGGCCAAATGCAATTGGAGGAAGGGACTCACAACTCTATTTCCCCCGAGTTTATCACGTCTGCGAATTCCCCGTTTATCGAAGCAAGATTTACCCTGTGGACCTCCTCCGCCGGTATCATTCTCCCTGAAGTGTACCTCCTGTCAAAGGTAGCGCAGGCATCATCTATCACGTAGCTCCTGAACCCGAGATTTACAGACATTCTCGCTGTGGTGCTTACGCAGTGGTCCGTCGTGAGCCCGACGTAAAAGACCTGACTGCATCCCATCTCCCTCAGCCTCTTCTCCAAGTCTGTTCCGATGAAAGCGCTGTTGACCCTCTTCGTGATTACGACTTCCCCTTCAAGAGGCTTAGCCTCCTTCTTAAATTCGAAGGATTTCTTTCCTGGATTGAAGGGTGAGTTTTGATCGAGTGAGTGGTGCCTCACATGTATGAGGCCCATCCTCCTTTCCCTGAAGATTTTTATCAAGGCCCCAATTCTCTTTTCAGCTTTCTCATTATTCCTGTGCCCCATGCGCTCATCCGACCACGCTTCCTGCACATCTATAACCACTAGCACCGAACCCTTCGAGAGCCTCACCATATTCTTTTGATGCCAATACCGCCTAAATATCTTTCTCGTGACCCATCCAATGTGGCTGCGATTTACTTCATCCATTAGCCATGGATTTCTTCCCCTTATTCCTGTAAATAGTTATATCCCCTTAATCGTTTTACGAGAAGCCAGCTGCCAGGGTAGCCTAGTCCGGCCAAGGCGATAGATTCGAGATCTATTGCTCGAAAGAGCTCGGGAGTTCAAATCTCCCCCCTGGCGTTATCTATAGCATTGCTTTTGAGAGGGGAGTCGCACTTCCCTGACGCCTTTTCCAAATTCACAATTTGAATTATTCGGGATTACATCAGAATATCCTTACTCCAGACACGTAAACGGAATCAGGCTTCACAGAGAGCAATTCTTTGGGATCAATCGAAAGGGGATCTCTTGGGAGAATGGCAAAATCTGCGAAGTAGCCCTCATCAATTCTCCCGCAGTATTTCTCTCCCAGCGCTATTGCAGCCCCTTCAGTGTAATAGCGCAGCGCCTCTGTGACGGAGAACTTCTGGTCTTCAAATTTGGAGAGGAAAATCCCCTCATTGAAGCCTCTGGTCACTGCTGCATAGATTGTCTGGAATGGATCAATTGGTTCCACGGGCGAATCTGTTGAGAAGGCAACATTGGCAACCTTCGATAGATCCCTAAACCTGTAAGCCCATCTGGCCCTTTCTTCCCCCAACCTCTCCTTTATCCAGAAGTCTGTTATGAGGAAATGTGGCTGAACCACGGCATTGAAACCTTTGAGCTTGACAAGCTGGTCGTCCCTAACCACGGAGCAGTGCTCAATCCTTTGGCGGGGATGATCCCTTAGCAGGGAGATCGCAATGTCCATGGCCCCGTCACCTATCGCATGCATCGCAACCTGTAGACCGTTTCTAACAGCAAGATCAATCTTCCCCCTCAGGAAGTCCCATGAGAACACCTGCTCGCCCCTGGTGGCTTCGTCATCGTAATCCCTACTCAGAAGAGCTGTCCTTGCGCCTAGGGAACCGTCCACAAACAGCTTGACCCCCTTCACCCTAAGATGATCCGTATTGCTTTGTTTCAAAGCGCTCTCAAGGTCTTCTGCGTTCATATACACATTCACCCTTATCGCTATTTCCCCGTTTTTGTCCATGTCTTTTAGAATGTTGAATGATTCCTTGCTGCAGGACACGAAACCCACGGAAGTTATTCCGTTCCTGGCTAGTTCCTTTAAAGCGTCGCTGATGAACTTCCTCTTCAATTCAGAAGGAACGAGGGAGTTGAACTTAGTCCTGAATGCTTCAAACTCCTCCTCCTTCACGATCCCTGAAGTGCTTCTATATCCTGCAGCATTTATGAAGAAGCTGTTGACAAGAGCAGCATGAAGGCACACCCTTGAAAGAAGAACAGGCCTGTCGTTCACTATATCATCTATGTCCTCTTTCACTGGCCATCTCTTCTCCTCGAACATTTCCTGATCCCAGCCGTGCCCCATTATGGGACCCTCATGTGTCGCCGCAAAATCCCTGAGCCTTTCTCTCATTTCCCTGATTGACCTTGTTCCCCTCAGGTCCAGAATGTTCAGGTATGTTCCGAGTTCGTCAAGATGCATGTGCGCATCTATAATCCCCGGGATTACGGTTTTCCCATGAAGATCGATGATCCTATGGCCCAATAATCTCGCCCTCGCGCTTTCTCCAGCATAAATGACCCTGCCGTTTTCCACAGTTATTGCATCACAGGTCTCAGGTGGGTTGAAATGCTTGTATATTCTACCATTTACGAAAGAAATCTTCATAACCAATCAGCTTGAAGGCTTATTTAACCCTTAACTTATTGAATTTTTGGCAATGTGCAGCATTCCCGCAAAGTCTGTATTTGTCTGATGTTGTTTCATACTGACTGTTTTACTCTGGTTACTGAAAGAATTAAATCTGTTGCTTCTTAGACGCTATAGTATTAGATATATCATCAATGTCCAGATAGAAACATTAATGAGCAAGATTTTGTTTCGTCCATGTGAAGAACAAGGATAGAGCCATATTCCTCGACCAGGAGGACATCCCGAAGAGATGGTACAACATCCAGGCAGATCTGCCGGAACCACTTCCGCCTCCGCTCGACCCCGAAACTCATGAACCTGTGAATCCTGAGAAGCTTACAAGAATATTCGCAAGGGAACTTGTTCGCCAGGAGGCATCGCAGGAGAGGTTCATCGACATCCCTGAGGAGGTTCAGGAGGCATACAGATGGCTTCCAAGGCCAACCCCGTTATTCAGGGCATACGGTCTCGAGAAGTTCCTGAAAACTCCGGCAAGGATCTACTACAAATGGGAAGGGGTGAATCCTGCGGGGAGCCATAAGCCTAATACCGCCCTGGCTCAGGCATTCTACAATTCGGTGGAAGGGGTGGAAACCCTCGTTACGGAGACAGGTGCCGGGCAATGGGGATCAGCGCTTTCAATGGCTGCGGCCTACTTTGGCCTCAGGGCAAGGGTCTACATGGTCTCCGCAAGCTACAGGCAGAAGCCGGGACGAAAGATAATGATGGAAACCTGGGGGGCCACATGCTATTCCTCTCCCAGTGAAAATACCGAATTCGGCAGAAGGCTGCTGAAAGAGGATCCTGACAATCCTGGATCCCTCGGCATCGCGATATCGGAGGCGATAGAGGATGCTCTTACGCACGAAAACACGAAATACTCCCTGGGGTCCGTTCTCAACCACGTGCTTCTTCACCAGACTGTCATAGGTCAGGAGGTTGAAAAGCAGCTGGAGATCGTGGATGAGACCCCCGATGTTATCGTGGGAAACATTGGAGGCGGTTCCAATTTTGGTGGGTTCTCTCTTCCATTCATGGGGAAGAAACTCAGGGGAAAGCTGGATGCAAGATTCGTGGCCTGTGAGTCTTCAGCAGTTCCTCATACCACGAAGGGTGTGTACACGTACGATTATGGCGATACCGGTCACCTCACGCCCCTCCTGAAGATGCTCACTCTAGGAAGCGATTACAGAAACCCGCCAATTCATGCGGGTGGGCTCAGATACCACGGTATGTCTCCCATAATATCTTACCTCATCAAGAGAGGCTACATGGAATCATATGCCTATACGCAGAATGCCGTATTTGAGGCTGGAACGATATTCGCAAAAACTGAGGGAATCATTCCCGCCCCTGAATCCGCCCACGAGATAAGATTTGTGATCGACGAGGCCCTGAGATGCAAGAGGGAAGGGAAGGAAGAGGTGATCGTGTTCAACAACTCAGGCCATGGACTCCTGGACCTGGCGGCTTATGACCTATACAATCACAAAAAACTGGAAGACTGGGAACCGCAGGAATTCAATTTCCCAAAGATAGTGTGAGAACAGCGATGCCTTCGGTACATCAGCATCGGGAATTCAAGGGGGTGAAGGATTGAGGATCAGCGGCTTTTCACCGTACTTGTATCACGGGAACATAGCGGATTTCGTAGCACCCCCCATGGACATGATAGGGAAAGAGGAGGCCCTTCGCCTTTCCTCGAGGGAGGATAATGTGGCATCCATTATGTTCAACTCCAATCCATCGCGGCAGCTAGGGAGATTAAGAAAGGAAGGAAAGCTGAAGAAAGTTGGGGTGGACATGATGCTGATCCTCAAACAGGATTTTGTTCTTGACGGTGAAAATGTTTCAAGGACAGGGCTGATATGTTCGCTGGAACTTGATAGCGAAAATGATCTGATCCCGCATGAGGGTACAATGAGAGAGTACGTGATAAAACGCAGGGATTTCCTGGCAGCCACTGGGGCACAGGTAGAACCGGTTTTCATCGTTGCCCCTGGGAACGTGGAAGAATTTATTTCAACGCTTGTGGAAAAGGAAGAGCCGCTGCTTTCCTTTGTGGATTCCGCCGGCGTGGTGAACACCCTCTATCCCGTGAAGCAGGGCACTGCCATCTCCAGAATTTCAGAAGCTCTGAGAGACGTGAGGGGAATAATTGCGGACGGACACCACAGGGTGAAGGCACTCATTGAGGTGAACAGGTACAGGGAGAGAATGGGTCTCGGGAGGATACCTTTGCTTTCCTACATAACATCCCTTGATGCCCCTGGTTTGAGAATATCCGGGATACACAGGATAATAAGGGGCGGGGGAAAGGAGCTCCTTGGAATGATAAATTCGGAATTCAGCACCGTCGAAATACAGGAGGATGGAAGAGATGGAAGGATGATCCTGTACGACGGATCCTTCAGGGAGATGGAGCCCCTTCCTGAAACGCGTGACCTTGTAAGGTCGCTGGGGTTGTATCCAGACACGCCCCCGGATTACTCCCATCTCATACTCTCTGGAGAGTCTCACAACATTGTTTCCATGGAAAATTTGGTGGAATATACGCCCTTTGAGACGGAAGCGATCAGGGAAGTTAACAGGGGAGGTGCGACCGCTGCAATACTTATGCCCAGATGGAGCAAGGATAAATTTCTAAGCGTTGTTTCATCTGGAAGAATCCTTCCACCAAAATCCACGTTCTTTCATCCGAAGATATTTTCGGGCATTGCACTTTCCCTTCATGAATCCCAGGACACAGAGCGATCCACTAACCGTGAATGAAGGCGATTTAACTGGAACGTTTCACAAACACTGCCTTCCACTCGCTCTTCCAGCAGGTTACGATGCCATTGAGCTCCCATTTGCTGCGAAGTAAAGGTCGCTGGCGGAAAGGATGTCTCCGGATCCAGATCTTTTGAGATTCACTGGAAAGGATAAAATACGCCAATAATTTTCCCTTCATCCGCCACCGTAGCTCAGTCGGAAGAGCAGCTGATTTGTAATCAGCAGGTCGGGGGTTCGATTCCCTCCGGTGGCTTGATCCGAGTGAAGGCATGAATAGAAATTTATACGGAATGAACATAACGGTTGAATGCCCTTCAAGGAAGCAATGGATAGAATATTCAACAAGAAGATATGCATGAACTGCTACGCTTCAAACCCCATCAGGGCAACAACCTGCAGGAAGTGCGGCAGTCATGAGCTGAGGCTCAAGGCCAGAGAGAAAAGGGGAGGACAGTAGATTAAAGATTCTTCAGGATTGCTGTTTCGACCGCCTTTATCATATGCTCTATTTCCATGGTCGGAAATTTTCCATCCACTGAGGCTTCCGGGGTTAAAGGAAAGTGAATGAAGCCTGCAGCTGATTTCGTGAAATACAGCGTGTGAAAGAATATCTTGTTGCAGAGGAACGTGCCTGCGAAGTATGAGATTTCTGATGGTATTCCCGCGGATCTGAGAGAATGTACCGTTTCCTCCACATTTATCCTGGAGAATATTGCATCCGGTCCCTCTTCAACTATCCTTCCTGGGGATGGGGAGATCCCCTCTTCGTCCCTCGTGTCGCTCTGCCAGTTGAGCGCAACCTTTTCCACGTTCACGGACCTTGCCCCTGGGGCCAGGCCTGTATTTATTATCAGGGAATAATCCCTTTCTATTTCCTTCAGGTATTTCGCCCTTATTTCGGAGTGCTTGACCTCAAGTTTCAACCCCCTGACCTCTTCCCCCTTAAAGTAGGTTCCGTCAAGCAATTCCGCAATCTCGCCGGAAGGGTTTCTCTTGTACGTGGAAAAAGGTCCAAATCCAGTTATCAGGATAATTCGTACCACCCTAGTTGCTCCAGTACGTAATTCCTGGTACTCTCCAGATTCTCGCTGTAAAGCACGTTCCCGTGGTCAATGATCTTGGTCATCAGGTTGTCCATCTCCCTGCCGTCCTTCGGACAGGCTGCCTCGCTTTCACTGCTGACCAGAAACGCATGACATTCGGGGCAGCGGAAAACGTTCTTATTACCAGAAAACTTCCCCTTCTTCGTCTTATCCTCGCCCTCTATCTGAACTATGTCCATCGCGAAATCTATTGCGGATGCGCTGGAAATTGCGGTACCTATTCCGAATCCTGTCGCACCCGCTTCCTTGAGGGCCTCAATATCTTCCTCCTTTATCCCTCCTGACACGATTATCCCCACGTTCTTGTACCCCCTTCTGTCGAGTTCCCATCTGACTTCCCTCACTATGTCGGCAAAATTCCCCCTCCTTGAGGATGGTGTATCGAGCCTGACTGCGTTTAGGCCGTTTACTGTTTTTGCTGCCCTTATGGATGCCTCCTTCTCGTCCCCGTAGGTATCAACCAGCGCTATCCTCATCATACCCCTTTCCACGACCTGATCGTACATCTTCCACCCCCTCTCCTCTCCGAGAAGGAGGAGGAGGGAATGTGGCATGGTACCTTCAGGCTTCCTTCCTATTCTCTCCGCCCCGATGATGCTCGAGACCTTGTCACACCCCCCAATGTAGGCATTCCTGTCAACAAGGGGCGCAAGCGAGGGATGCATCCTCCTTATTCCGAAGGATATCAGAGGGAGATCCCCGATCCTCTTTTTGAAATACGAGGCTTTTGTAGCTATTCCGGAGGCCTGGGAAAGGGAGCCCAGAATTGGAGTTTCATACATCCCGAACTCAAGGTATTTCCCTGATATTTTCAGCACGGGTATCGGAATACCTTTCACGTCTCTGGGCGGGAATATGGTTCCCTCTGGAAGGGAATAGGCATCAACTTTCTTTCCCTTGAGGATCTCCACCGCATCATCAAGGCCCGACAGCGCTATCCACGGCATCTCCCTTGATGAGGATGTGACTTCCATCACCACTTCAGGGTTGAAATTTACCGCTTCCAGAACAGACTTGGCCCGGATGAAATAAATGTCCGTTGTCCTAAGGTTTGCAATATCCTCATAGGAGGCGATGTTCCTCATTGCCCAATGATATCTGCAATGGATATTACCTTTGCTCCGTAGTTCTTTGCCATGTAATCAAGCGTTTTGTTTTTAACGTCGTCGGAAAAGGTGTCAGTGCATTCTCTCACAACCACTGGCCTGAATCCCCTGAAAAATGCGGAAGCCACCGTATGCACGACGCATATGTCCGTAACAACGCCGCAGAATGCTATGTCCCTGAACCCCCTGCTTCTCAGGATGCTCTCAAGCTCCGTATTGAAGAACGCGTCATACGTTCTTTTCTTCATAATCATGCCCGCCCCCCTTAGGGCTGGGACTGTTTCGCTTTCGTCCGTGCCTTCCATTGCGTGGGGGCCCCATATAGGAATTTCTGGGTCCTCGTTAGAGTGAGAATCCTGCGCGAGAATCGTAAACTTTCCCGTACTATCTATAAGCCTTCTTGTTGCTGAAACGGCCTTCTCGAACTTTCTGGCACCCATCCTTCCTGTCACGAACACGTTTATGAAATCAATTGCAACTATGGCATCGATGTTCACCACCATGCATAGCTCCCCTCCGCGGAATCCTCTATCCTTATACCGGACGATCCCAGCTCATCCCTGATTTTGTCGGCATCCTTGAAATTCCCTTTTTTCCTGAGGTCGTTTCTCATCCTCAGCAGGATATCAAGGGGACTGGTAGGCAGCTGGTTCATCCTCACTATGCCTGTGACCCTCTCTATCTCCGAGAGAATGTACTTGGCCTCCCCCCTCTCTTCCTCGCTGATCCTCTCATTCCCAAGGAAATCCCTCACGTAGGCTATTATTTCCCTCATCATCTCGGGCGTATTCATGTCATTTTCAAGTGTGGAGAATATTCTCTGCAGCACCTCATCCCCCCGGTCCGTTCTCCTTGCCTCTGAGCTCATCACGCGATGAGCCGCCATTGATATCCTCTCCGCGTTGGCCTGCGCATCGGTCGCGGCCTTCAGGTCAAAATTCACCCCTGCGCTGTAGTGCATCGAAAGCATCATTATTCTTAATGCCTCGGGCCAGTAGCTCTTGAGCGCATCTTCCACGGTAATGAAATTCTTTAGGCTCTTGCTCATCTTTATGTTGTCCACGTTGAGATGGCCAGTGTGTACCCAGAACCTTACCATGGGTTCCCTGCCTGATATTGATTCCATCTGGGCAATCTCAGATTCGT
Source organism: Thermoplasmata archaeon (assembly GCA_049966795.1). Lineage (GTDB taxonomy): Archaea > Thermoplasmatota > Thermoplasmata > Thermoplasmatales. The sequence goes on along the minus strand of JBMFTY010000001.1, from coordinate 66,091 downwards.
GATGGGGGAATATGAGGTCCTTTGCTCCTCCATGGATGTCGTACGTAGGCCCAAAGATGGATTCCGTTATTGCGGTATCTTCTATGTGCCAACCCGGTCTTCCTTCACCCCAAGGGCTCTGCCAGTACGGCTCCCTCTCCTTTCTTTTTTTCCAGAGGGCAAAATCCAGCGGGTCTTCCTTGTTCTCGTTAACCTCCACCCTTGCCCCCGCCTGAAGGGAATCTATGTTCTGATGCGAAAGCTTCCCGTAACCTTTGAATTTGCTGACCCTGAAGTAGACCCCGTCTGCAGTTTCGTACGCATACCCCTTTTCCATAAGCCGGGAAATCTGCGACTTTATCTCCTCCATGAAATCTGTGGCAAACGCATAGTAGTTCACAGAGCTGTTCTTGAGCTCTGCCATTATCTTGAAGAATTCCGCAGAGTAATTTGCGGTTATCTCTTCCCATCCCCTTCCAGTTTCCCTGGACCTCTGGATTATATGGTCCTCTATGTCCGTGATATTCATGAGGTAGAATACGCGGAAACCCCTGTATCTCAGGTATCTCGCTAGCACATCGTAAAAAATGTAGGTCCTCGCATGGCCCATGTGCGGCTTGTCATAAACAGTGGGACCGCACACGAACATGTTTATCCTTCTGCCCCTGATGGCTTCAATAGTTTTCAGCGAGGATGTGAGCGTGTCGAAAATTTTCATGATCTGAAAAGGCAACCTCCATTAAATTATTTATCGTAAATAATATGTGGAAGGGTGAAAAAGAGAGGGGAGAACCTTAAACTCAAGACGACATTCCTCGATGGAAGGAATATCGTGCTAGGGGTAACTGGCTCCATTTCGGCAGTGGAAACCGTGAAACTAATCCATGAACTCAGGAGGAACGGGGCCAAGGTCTTCCCTGTGATGACAGAGTCCGCAAAGCTCATAGTAAATCCGTATGCCCTCGAATATGCATCCGGAAACGTGGTTGTTGAGAAGCTGACGGGTGGCATTGAGCATGTTAACCTGGTGGATAATTCCGACCTCCTTCTCATTGCCCCAGCAACCGCGAACACCATATCAAAGATGGCTCACGGGATAGATGATACTCCTGTTACATCTGTTTTCACCAATTCCTTGGGCACCATTCCCGTGGTCGTGGCTCCCGCAATGCACCGGAACATGTATTCCAATCCCATAATAATGAGGAATATCGAGGTCCTGAAGTCGTATGGAGTGTCTTTCGTTGATCCCGTGATTGAGGAGGGCAAGGCCAAGATAGCTGATCAGGAAACGATTGTTGCGGAAGTTATCAGGAAGCTTAACGGAAAGCTCTCAGGCAGGAAAGTATGTGTGGTGGGAGGGGCCAGTTTCGAATTCATGGATGACGTGAGAATAATTACGAACATGTCTTCAGGCGAGACCTCTATAGCACTTGCCACGGCCTGCTACTACATGGGTGCAGACCTTTCCCTTTACCTTGGGATGGTCAGGGCCAGGGTTCCCCCATTCCTGAAATATAAAAAGTTCAGCAACGTAAGTTCTCTGATTTCAGAGATAGAGGAAATAGCGAGGAACGATATCGTCTTCGTTCCTGCAGCCCTGTCAGACTTCACTACGAAGAAAGCAGAAGGAAAGATACCATCTGAATCCTCGATTTCCCTTGATCTTGAACCCGCACCGAAATTCCTGAAGATGCTTAGGGATAAATTCAAGGGAAAAATCGTTGGTTTCAAGGCAGAGTACGGCATTTCCAGGAAGGAACTCAAAAAACGGGCGAGGAAGAGGATGAATGAATATTCCCTAGATGCTATCGTTGCTAACGACCTCCGGGACGTGAAGGAGGGAAGTACGAAAGTCATCGTGCTAAATGACAGCGGGGAGAAGGAGATTGAAGGTGATAAACTTGAAGTCGCAAAGAGAATCGTTGAGTTTCTCTCGTAGCGCGTTTTCCCCAGGCAGCGCTACCCTCATGTTCGTTCCCAACAAGGAGAGGGACGTCCTAAAGAAGGGTTCAAGGGGGGTTGCGATTTGTGTAGAGGCCGGTATGGTAACCAAAGCTGAAGCAAGCGACTCGATGGACATAAGGTTCAATGGGATCCCCATAGATAACTCGATCCAGGAAGAGGTCGCGAGAAAGCTCGGGTTTACGGGGAGGATATTCTCGACCTCCCAGCTTCCGCCCTCGAGCGGTTTCGGCCTGAGCGCAGGGGCCGCACTCACCACAAGCGCTGTAATTCTGGGAGACAATGCACGAATCGGGGAAGTATACAGGATTGCCCATGAAATCGAGATAGAGCGTGGCACCGGGCTGGGAGACGTGCAGTCTCAGATCTCGGGTGGGTTCCACGTGAGGATCAAGGGGGGAACGTTCCCGTATTCAGTCACGGAGAGAATACTCCACACACAGAGAGAACTGATAATTCTGCCATTCAAGAAAAAAGTGCCAACAGGGGAGATAATAAAATCGCAGTCAAACCTGGACGAGATAACCAGGAACGGAAACAGGGCCATGGCCTCTTTTCTGAGAAGACCGACGATGGAAAACGCCTTCGTGCTTGGCAGAAAGTTCTCTGAAGAGTCAGGGTTGATATCTCCCAAGGCTCAGACAATCCTTGATGATCTCGAGGGAAAGATGGCTTCGGTTTCCCTGATAGGCGAAAGCATCATAGCCCTCTACGACGAGGAGACCATGGACATACTGAAGAAGTACGGGGATCCCGTAAGGACAAGGATATCTTTCACAGGGCTGAATCTAGGATAGCTCGAACTGAAGGGCATCGTTGAACTCCGCCACCTTTATTCCGAAGACTTCTTCGAGTTTCCCGGGGAGTTTTGGGTCACCTTTCTTTCCGGCGAATTCCAGCCTCCCATTCCTGAGGAGGGCCAATGTTCCGTGAATCCTGTTCAAGGGATTCAGATCGTGGGATACCAGTATGAGGCCCTTGTCACGCATGCTCTCGACAATATCCAGTATCTCCTTGACCGCCTTTATATCAAGGTGTGCGGTTGGCTCATCCATGAGAATGTACCTGGCATCCTGGACCAGAGCCCTCGCGATCACGGCTTTCTGAAGTTCCCCTCCGGAAAGCGTGTTGACACTCTTTTCCCTCAGATCCCAGAGACCGACCTTCTCTATCGCTTCCTCGACCACTCCGTCAGCGGAAAGCCAGTCCCTAAGCACGCTGTATAGCCCCATCGAGACAAACTCCTTCACGGAGAAGGTGTAGGGAGTGGAGAATATCTGGGGAACGTATGCAACATTCCTCGCCAGTTCCCTCCTCTTGAGAAGGCGAACCTCAACCCCGTCCATCCTGACCTCCCCCTCGTAGGGCACCAGGTCAAGAATTGCTTTCAGAATCGTTGTCTTCCCAGATCCGTTTGGTCCCATGAGAATGATGCGTTCCCCGTCTTCAATCCTCAGGTTCACATTTTCCACGGCAATCTTCCTTCCGTACATCACCGTTAAATTTCGAATCTCGATCACATACCCCTCCTCCTGAATAGAAGATAGATGAGGACCGGGGATCCTATGAAGGCTGTTATGATCCCCACAGGTATCTCACCCTGAGGGCTGCTCCTCGCTATGGTGTCGCTGACTAGAAGAAGGTTTGCCCCTATGAGAGGTGCAACAATGGCAAGGATGCTATGGGATTCCCCCACGATCTTTCGCCCTATATGGGGGGAGACGAGACCTATGAATCCTATGATCCCAACAAATGACACGGCCAGGCTTGTCACAAGGCTGGAAAGGAGGAGCGCGACTGTCTTTACCCTTCCGGTGTCAACGCCCAGGCTCTTCGCCTGTTCGTCTCCCATCAGCATGATGTCAAGCTCCCTTTTCATGTAGAGAAAAACTGGCATTGCCACAAGGAGAGCTATGAAGAGGTAGTAATCGTCGGTCCAGGTTGCTCCGTAGAGCCCTCCGAGTAGCCAGAACAGAACCCCTCGAAGGTTATAGACCTTAAGGTATATCAGATACGAGGCAACGGCGGAAAACAAGAAACTCACAGATACCCCGGCAAGGATGAGCATCTCAGCCCTCACCTCTCCACCAGACCTGGATATGAGGAACGAGATTCCGACAGCAAGCATTGCAAAGAAAAAGGCCAGGAATGGGACCAGGAATGGTGAAACAAGGAAGCCGATTGCAGCCCCCAGGGCCGCGCCGCTCGATACCCCTGTGAGGTAAGGGTCCCCGAGGGGGTTCTTGAAAATCGTCTGGGTTACCAGCCCTGATATCCCAAGGATCATGCCTATGAGGACCGCCAGAATTATTCTTGGGAGGCGGACGTAGAAAATTATGGTGGAAATCGTCCAGTTCGGGTCCCTTCTTGCGAGGAATTTGAACATGTTCTCGAGGATTGCCGGGATGGATATGTGGACGGGCCCTATGTAGAGGGAGATGATCACATTGGCCAATGTTAAAAGTACCAGAAAAACTGTGAAAAGATAGTACCTGGCCCTCATTGGAATGCCTGGGGATAGAGGAATTCAGCGACAGTTCTCACAGCATATACGGTCAATGGGCCTGGCTCATTCATCCAGTTTGATTCAGTTGCGTTAAAGAAGAGAACCCTGCCTGTCTGTATAGCTGTTATGTTCTGCCAAAGCGGAGCCTGGGCTCCGGTCGTGAAATAGGACATGTTTGAAATGGGCGTATCGTTGTCCACTATTATAGCCTGAGGGTTAGAGTATATGATCTGCTCCATGCTGATTTCCGGATAGGGGGATGACAGATTCTCGGCTATGTTTACTGCTCCCGCAACCTCAAGGATATTATTTATGAAGCTCCCTGGCCCGGCAGTATAGATGGGATTCGACCATAGCATGTAAAGCACTGAGACCCTCGGATATGGGGATACCTTCTGCTGGATGCTCTGTATCTCCTGCTTCATGGAGTTGACCTCTTTCACGGCCCCGCTTTCGTGCCCTGTCACGTTCCCAAGGACGAGCATGTCCTGGTATATCTGCTGGATGTCTTGAGGCTGGAAGACAAGAACAGGTATGGAATTATTTTCCAGCTGATCGATTATCTGCGGAGGCTGAATCCCGCCGTATGCCAGAACAAGGTCTGGGTTCATAGAGATAACTTCCTCCACGGATGCCGTTCCGTTGTCCATCTCCACCTTTGGAAGCTTGGTTGCATTCGAAGGCCACCAGTCATAGCTCGTATCGGCTACCACCAGATTCCCTGCCCCTATTGCAAACATCATCTGTGTGTTTGACGGATCCATGGAAACGACCCTCTTGACAGGCAGCTTGATTGTCTCCGTGACGTTCTGCCCATCGAGGATGTATGTCACGGTAATCTTGTCCTGAGATGAGGGGGACCGATTCTCGTGAAGAGCGAAGGCCACCGAGGAAATTATGATAACTAATACCACTACGGCTATTGCGGCCACTGACGTTCTATTCATAATTTCAAATACACTTGAAATATTTAAAATTTATTTGACCTAGCTTCACCAAATATATGAATCGGAAGATTATGACCGAACAATGCAGTGCAATGTCAGGTTCTACGGTATAGTCCAGGGCGTGGGGTTCAGGGAGAGGACCAGAAGGAAGGCCAAGTCACTCAATCTGAAAGGCTGGGTGAGAAATCTCAGCGATGGGTCTGTTGAGGCGATGATTCAGGGGGATCCGGATAAGGTGGAAGCGTTGATAGCCTACTGTACATCGGAGATTCCTGATGCTCTTGTCACCGATATGAAAAAAATATATGTGGAAGAACAAAATTTTGAAGATTTTAAAATACTGAAATAGGGCTCAGACCTTCAGCGTTGCCTGTCCTGGCTCCCAGTCAACCGGGCATAAACCTCCTGACTGCAAAGCAGCGAGCACTCTGAAAGTTTCCTCAGTGCTTCTTCCCACGTTGTCGTCCGTGACAACCATGTACTTTATGATGCCTTCGGGATTTATTATGAATAGGCCCCTGAATGCATTTCCAGTTGTCTCGTTGAGAACGCCATAATCCCTCGATATTTCCCCCTTACGATCTTCCACCATCGGGTACTTTGCCTTTGAAACCCTTTCGTCGTTTTCCACCCAGGCCTTGTGCACGTATACGGTGTCTCTGCTGACTGCAACTATTTCCGCTCCTGCCTTCTTGAACTCCTCGTACTTTTCGGCAAATCCTTCGATCTCAGTGGGACACACAAATGTGAAATCCGCTGGATAGAAGAAAAGGATCACCCATTTCCCTCTCAGCTTCGAGAGACGGAAGTCCTCAATCTTTCCGTTGACGAACGCTCTCGCTTGAAAATCTGGCGCGTATTTTCCTATCATTTTATCACCCTTTAATTCATTTAGGGTAGCAAATACATACATATAAAATTTGGTGAACCTATTGAACGGGAGAGGCTTTCCGCACGAAATCTGGTTTCTAAAGTAAGCCTAAGACCAGGGAAAAGTGATGCCCCCACGAAATATCTTGACTGAAGAACTTTTGGCACCCTTCAAACCAGTGAGAGCGGCCCGGAACAACGGATAGGTCAGTAATATCCCTCATACTTCAGATCGTAATTCCTGAGATGCACTCCATTCCCCCTCTTCACTTCTCCAATTTCCTGTGGGGCCAATTTATCAAGCTCATCCATCGCGTTCCTCACCTCCTTTTTCGGAAGGATTATAATCATACCTATACCCATGTTGAATGTCTGGAATGCGTCCCTGATTGGAATGCTGCCATCTTCGATTACCTTCCTGAAGATATAAGGTATTTCTGGGAATTCCATCTCGTACAGCATCCCCTTGAGCCTCGAAATGTTCCTTACTCCGCCTCCAGTGATATGCGATATTCCGTGTATCTCAATGTTACCGATCAATGGAAATACGCTCTTTGAGTATATCCTGGTTCCTGCGAGCAGCCTTCTCCAAAAATGGGTTCCTTCCACCACGAATTCAAGGTCGTCCTCTCTTCCCTCGTATATTTTCCTCAAGAGGGAAAACCCGTTGGAATGAAATCCGCTTGATGGAAGACCAATAATTCTGTCCCCGGGTCTGATACCGCTTCCCTTCAAGAGCCTGTCCTTTCTGACCAGCCCAACCACTGTCCCTGAGATATCAATCCCTTGGATCAGGTCCGGAACGGATGCGGTCTCGCCACCAACGAATGCAACATTTGCATCCCTGGAAGCTCTATCTATGCTTCTTCCTATGCTTTCCCCTATCGCACCGTCCTGGACTGAGCCTGCTATGTAATCAACCATCGCCATAGGCTCTGCCCCTATGCATATTATATCGTTCACATTCATGCCGACCAGGTCGTTCCCTATTTCCTCGAAATACCTGTAGCGAAGGGCCAGGATTGTCTTCGTGCCGACGTTGTCCGTGTGGACAGCGATATAACGGTCTCCGAAGGACACGAGTCCGGAGTAATGCCCTATGCTGATGGCCCTGCGGTATTTTCCTCCCCTGTACGTTAAATTCCTGATTATTGCATCCCTGAATGCGCCTACGGAATCGAAATCTACGCCGCTCTCCTTGTATGTCGGCATCCTTGGAAGATAGATCGGCGAGTAGATAAAGATAACTCAATTAAATAGCACGTTGTTGATGCACCAGGGATGAAGATCCTCTCCGAGTTTCTAGGGGAGTGGAGGAACCTCTCAATGAGCGAAATAGCTGGTCTTCTAAAGGCTTACGGAGGTATCGTAGATCAGGTGAAAAAGAACTATGTGATCTTTGAAACTGAACATCCCCGTGAAATTGCAAGCAGGATCACCTTTTCGAGAAGGCTGGCAAGGGTGATAGAAGGTGACAGCGCTGACATCGGGGGGAAAACATTTTCCATAAGGGAAAGGAAGGAAACTGGGAGGGATTCCATGATTGCATTCTTTGCCAAGAGGGTAAGGGGAAGGGTGAACTTGAGCAAGCCTGACGTGCTTTTCTTCATTTACAATTACGATAGCCCCATGCTCACAGAGGTGATATTTGAAAGGAAGGAGAAGGCCCTTCTGGATGAAAGATACGGAAGCAGGCCGTTCAATCATCCCTCCTCAATCTCCCCTCTTCTTGCAAGAGGGATGATAAATATCGCATCCCTGAGGGAGGATCAGGTCTTCGTAGACCCATTTGTTGGCACCGGGACATTCCTGATCGAAGGGCAAAGAATGGGAATTCGGGGAATAGGGATAGACAGGGACAGAAGGATGGTTGAAGGATGCAGGAGGAACCTTGACCACTTTGGGCTTTCTGCAAAGGTTATTCATGGGGATTTCTCACTGATGAAAACCCTCCCCGAATTTTCAGCCGTGGTAACAGACCCTCCGTATGGCAGGGGCGCCAGGATATTCTCAGACTCAAGGGATTCACTTTACGACCGTTTCTTTTCCCTGCTTGCTGAAATTGAGGTTCCGAAAGTTTTTGCGCTGCCATCCTATGAGCTGTACGATTTGGCCAGACAGTATCTAGATGCGGAGATATTGGAGAGGATCAGGGTCCATTCGTCCCTCACAAGGTTGATCGTCCGGGCCTGAAAACGTCCGCCCTCCTCCCCTCGATTATCAAGATATTTTTCCTTTCTGTTGAAAACATGGAAAAAGTTATTCTTTATCTGATTGCGAGAAAAATCTTTTCGTGGTGAAGCTTATGTCCGCACATTTCAGTTTTGGTTACCAGGATAAAACTAAATAACATATGGTGATTCAAGGGCATGGTCAAGAGGACTTACCTCTCAATAATCTTCAACACGGAAGGGGAGAGGCCGTCAGAGATCATCGCGAGGCTGCAGTCTCTTGGCTTCAGTCCGATAACCGGTAGCAGGGACCTTGTTTACGAATGGGGGGACCATGCTACTGTTGCGGATGCGATTTCTCTGATAGACAGGGTACACGCCACTCTCGGCGGGTACAATGTCCTGTTCACGGCCGAAACAATCGACGAGAGATAGGAATACGCCTTATGTACCCGCAGCTCCTGCAGCTTATGGTCACGTGAGATTTATTTATCCTGACGTGGCCGCCTCCTGAATATATTCCTTTCTTGCATTTCTTGCATATCCATATCCTTGCTTCTGGAGCCAGTTTCGCTTTGTATTTCTGAGAATAGAGGGAAATCAGCTCGAACTTCCTCTCCGCCCTACTGTGCTCACTGGCCTTTTCATCCTCAAGGGCCAGGTGAAAGAGCTCCCTTATCCTTTGCTCCGCGATCCTTGCCTCACTTTGCCTTCCCATCGAGGAACACACCCCTCTGAGATCCCACAATCTCCCCTTCCTGTGCCAGCAATTCTCCCCGCAGGTATACCTCTTGGGGGAAGATGCCCTCATATCCGTCGAATGGCGACCATCCTGCCTTTGAATGCAGTTCCTCGCCCTTGATTTTCTTGGATTTGTCAAAGTCCACCGAGATGAAATCCGCATCGTATCCTACCGCTATGTAGCCCTTGTTGACCCTGCATATCCTTGCGGGATTCTCCATGAGGAGAGATACTGCCCTGTCTATGCCTGATATCAGACCCTTCCTAAAGAGGTTCAATACGAGGGGGACCCTCGTTTCAACCCCTGGAACCCCTGATGGAGAGTCCTGGAAGACCGATTTGTCCTCCCTGGTGTGAGGAGCATGATCCGAGGAGATTACATCCACGTTTCCGAGATTCAGACTGTTCAGCAACTCCTCCTGTACCGGTTTCTTCCTGAGCGGCGGGTTCACCTTCCCGAATGGTCCAAGATCCATTGTGTTGTTCAGGAGGAGGTGGTGAGGCGTGACCTCTGTGCTGAACCTGAATGCCCTTGCCAGGCTCAGACCCCTCGAGCTTGTGACGTGGGCTATGTGAACATTCTCTCTTAAATATTCTGCAACCTTTTCTATGGCGGAAAGCTCACACTCAATTGGCCGCGACCTGTCGTGCTCCACCAAGTTTCTCGAAGTGGTTGCGTTGGAATCAAGGCATTCCTGAAGTTCCGCGTGGACAACCTTCACCTTCCCTGACCAACTGCATTTGGAAACATCGGTTATTATCCCGCCGGTGGATTTTCCCAGGAATATCTTTTCACCCGTCGCTGATTCAACTATGCTCTCCGAGGCAAGCTGATAAAGCCCGAAATCGACGAAGCTTTTCCCTGAAACGATCCCCCTCTTTGCTCTGAACGTTCTCTCATCCTTCACCGGGATCTTATTGTTTGGCATGTCAAAAACGGTAGTGGTCCCTCCAAGTGCAGCGGAAATTGATCCACTCCTGAAATCCTCCTTCTCTTCCTCTCCCGGATCTCTGAAGTGAACATGCATATCTACCCCGCCAGGCAGAATGAAACCGGGAACAGGGGTGACACGCGAACCTTCCGAATCCACGGATATCTTCCTTATCACTCCATCTTCCACGAGGACATACCTTTCCCTGAATTCCCTGTCCACGTAAAACAGTCCACGAAACGCTTCCATTATTTCTCCACTTTCATGATTTTCCTGAACACTGGACCCCTTGGCTCCACCTCATAGAATATTTCCGCCCCAAATGTGAAGATTGATGTCTCCGGATCCTTCCAGCAATCGGGTTCCATACCTGCCTTCCAGCAGACGGAGTTCAGAAATTCAACCGCGCTCATCTTCTCGTCGACCGCCACCTGAGGAAGGAGCAGCCCTGAATAACCGCCCCTCTCCGCTATCAGTCCGTCCCTTCCGATTACAATGGACTTTGGGATCTCCTCCCTTTTCTTCACGTTCAGCAGAGATGGTTTCGTGAGGAGCGATACTTCAACGACTATGCTGTCCATCTCCGCTTTCGTTACCGGCGGGAACCTCGGATCGTTGACAGCCGCGGCTATAGCGCTTCTTATTATGGCTTCACCCAGCGGATATACCGGTTCAGGAAAACCTATGCACCCCCTGAGCTCCCCCGAGACGGTTGTGAGGGTAGTGAATACACCCCTCTTTTCCACAAACTTCCCCCCGTAACTGTTCTTTATCACGAGCTTTATGTCGATATATTCTTCTATGGCCCTTCTGGCCATCTTTGTGGCGATCTCACCATCTTCGTCCGTGTACTCCTGAGATATCATACTCCTCGCTTATCCCCCCAAATAAACTTATGAAGCTGGGGCAATACTCTGATATTTAATCTTTCCTTTAATACTTTTTCTGCCAACCATGTGAGATTCTTGCCACCCTCTGGCTGAAAGATTATCTCTCCCTCGAAAGGGTATTTCTCAATTATCGATTTGGAGAAGATGAAATCCTTTTCATCTGCTATCACGAACTTCAAATAGTCCTTCTTCCCGAGGAGCTCTATGTTCTCATAGAGGTTATGCTCCACCATGTTTGACGAGGGTGTTTTGATATCCATCGAAATTATCATGTTGTCCTCAGTCGGAACGTCCTCCACCGATATTGAACCGCTGGTCTCAAGAATGACGAAGAAATCATTGTCAAGAAGCTTATGCATCAATGGATAAACGTCTTGCTGGAGCAGAGGTTCGCCACCTGTTATTGATATGTACCTGGTTCCGTACTGCTTGGCCTCGTCCACTAGGCTGTCCACCGTTCTCTTTTCGCCGCCAGAATAGGAGTACTTCGTGTCGCAGTTGTGGGAGATGAACGATTCTGAAATGTAGTTGTGAGTCTCCGTCTCGAAGTGGTTTATCGTTCTGATACCAGTATATTCAACCCCCACAACCCTTTCCTTATCCTCTGACAGTTTCCCCCCGGCCGCTACGGAGTCCCTATTCAGGACTCTGATCATCCTTCCCACTGACCTGTCGGCCCTGATCGTCCTTGAGCCGGAAACATAGAATGGGTGTTCAGGGGTGACGACGATGCTCTTCCCGGATTCCGTAGTGACCCTCACTGTTTCCGACCTCGTCCTAATGGTATTTATAACCCTTGAGGCGATGTATCTTCCACCGGCGAAGCCCAGAAGGATGTCGCCCCTCCTTATCTTCCCTGCCTCCTTCCATGTCAAATCGCCTGTCAATATGGGAACATCTTCTGCAGGAGTCCACGTGCATCTCAGGTTGCAGCCCGAGAGCCTTATGAAAAATGTTGGTATACCGATGTATGGACCCTCCCCTTCCAGTGAATAGAACGTTTCTATGACGGTGAGCATTTCAACGTTATGAGAATATGAAAATAAACCTTTATGGTGTCTTCGAGAGCACCATTTCGCAGTCGAACTTGTTCGCGGTGACCGTATCCTTCTTCACAAGCTTGTACGATGGGAGCATTGACTTGATGAGGGCATCTTCGAAAGTGCTGCAAAGCAGCTTCTCCTTGTCAAGTGCAAGGGAGTAATATATGCAGTTGTTCCTTTTTATCACCAGAGCACCATCCCTCTCGAAGGCGGTTGCCATGCACCCGAGGCTGTTGTAGAAGTTCAACAGTGCTGAAACGCCATTCGCATTCCCGGGGTTTTCATTCGCGATTCTCTGTCCGGCCCTCTTGAGGAATTCCCTGACCCATTCAATTCCGTTTTCCTTCGTGAGCTCATCTAGAAGGATCTTGAGGAGAAAATCGTATTTCTTCGGAAATAGATTCATTCCCTCTGCCGAAACGTGATAGATCTTTCTGGGCCTTCCGACCCCGGTCTTCACGAAACGAGATTCCACATACCCCCTGCTTTCAAGCGCACTCAGGTGCTCCCTTACCGCATTATTCCTTATGTTCAGCTTCCTGGACAGCTCGTGTATTCCCTTCGGACCCGCAAGGAGCTCTTCGAGTATCCTCTGCTTGCTATAACCAAGGGTGCTTATCTCGTCCATTCTATTTCAACTAAGTGTGCGGCCGTATATAACTTTTATCAATTTAAACAGGAAAAAATGTTTAAATAGCATAGACGCATCGGTAAACTAATGTCCTCGGATATTCTGGAGATAAAGAATCTAAATGTTTCTGTGGGTCAAAAGGAAATAATAAAAGATGTGAGCCTCACAGTAAGGTCTGGGGAGATACATGCGTTGATGGGTCCAAATGGAACCGGAAAGAGCACACTGGCCCAGACTGTTATGGGTAATCAGAAGTACAAGGTCAATGGAGGGGACATCCTGCTCAATGGAAAGAGCATCCTGGATCTTCAGATCTATGAAAGGGCGAGGGAGGGTCTTTTCGTGGCCTTCCAGGAACCCGTCTCCGTCCAGGGACTGAGATTCATAAATTACCTCAGGACCGCGTACACCTCGCTTCACCCAAACGAGAGGCTTGAATATAGGAAGTTCGTCGATGAGGTAAAAGAGCTTCTCGCTTATTTCGGATTGGACAACAGTTTCATAGACAGGGGCCTCAACGACGGCCTTTCCGGCGGGGAGAAGAAGAGGATGGAGGCCCTCCAGATGCTCATTCTGAAACCCAAGTTCATAATTCTGGACGAGATTGACTCCGGACTCGATGTGGATGCCCTGAGGGTTGTATCGAAGGCCATTAGCCGCGCCAGGGACAACGGGGCCGGTGTGATAATAATAACGCACTATCAGAGAATTCTGGAGCACATAAAACCTGATTTTGTGCACGTCCTGATTGGAGGGAAAATTGCGGAAAGCGGGGGAGGGGACCTGGCCAAGATGATAGAGGAGAGGGGATATGAGTATTACAAGGACGGTGAAATAGATGCAAAAATTGAATGAAAACGATGTAGAAGATGTGAAGAAGGTGAACGAGATCAAGTACGATTTCGTCACGAACCTGAAGCCCGCATTTCAGACGGAAAAGGGTCTCAGCAGGAAGGTTGTAGAGGAGATCTCGAAGGAGAAGAAGGAACCTGAATGGATGCGCAACATCCGTTTGAAAGCCCTGGAAATATTCCTCTCAAAGCCTGTCCCTACCTGGGGTCCTGACCTCTCTGAGCTGAATTTTGATGAGCTCACATATTACATAAAACCGGAGGACAGAAAGGCAAACAGCTGGGATGAGGTCCCCAAGGAAATAAAAGAGACTTTCGACAAGCTTGGTGTGCCTGAAATGGAAAGGAAATATCTCTCGGGAACGGTCGCGCAGCTTCAGTCTGAAGGCGTGTATTCGAGATTAAAGAGGCAGTGGGAGGAAAAGGGAGTAGTTTTCATGGACATGGACAGCGCGGTCCAGAGGTACCCTGAGATAGTGAGGGAGCACTTTGGGAAGATCGTCCCTCCTTCAGATAATAAATTTGCGGCGCTTAACACTGCGGTCTGGTCGGGGGGGTCCTTCCTTTACGTGCCCAGAGGGGTGCATCTTGATCTTCCTGTCCAGGCGTATTTCAGGATGAACGGGGCGCTTGAGGGACAGTTCGAGAGGACACTCATAATCGCTGAGCCTGGGGCGTCGGTGCATTACATTGAAGGGTGCACTGCTCCTACCTACAGCCAGTATTCCCTGCATGCGGCCATTGTTGAAGTTTACGTTAAGTCGGGTGCAAAGGTCAGGTACACCTCGGTCCAGAACTGGTCAGACAACATAATAAACGGCCCAACTAAGAGGGCGTGGGTCGAAGAAAATGCCAGGATGGAGTGGGTCCAGGGGTCTCTTGGATCCAAGATAACCATGACATACCCGTCCTCGATTCTGAGGGGTGAATACGCAAGCACGTCAAACCTGAATGTGGCTCTTGCGATAGGTCCTGTCTGGAAGGATAACGGGGCAAAGGTCATACATGCCGCTCCTAACACCAGCTCAAAGGTGGTTGCAAAGAGCATCTCGGGCAAGGGAGGGATGTCCGTCTACAGGGGGCAACTAAGGATAAACAACGGGGCCTATAACTCGAAGGCATCAGTTCAGTGCGATGCCCTTATTCTTGACGACACTTCAAAGAGCAATACATATCCTCACAACGAGATCCTTGAGCAAAGTGCGGCATTCTCTCATGAGGCATCTGTTGGAAAGATCTCCGAGGAGCAGGTGGATTACCTGATGAGCAGGGGCATAAGGGAGGAGGATGCCCGCTCCCTCATAGTTCTTGGCTTCCTGGATGATGTCCTAAAGGAGATACCTCTCGAGTATTCGATAGAGTTCAACAAACTCATAAAGCTTGAAATGGGGAAGTACGGTGCTGTAGGGTGAACCTTCAGGAAATCATCTCTGAAAAGAGGAGGAAGGCTGAGCAGATCCCGATCGTGATGCAACACGATTCTCCATCTGTGAAAAGCTACACTCCGATCAAAGAGGAGGAAATAGGTCCGCTGCTTAGAACCAGGAAAATGGGTTGTGCGGGAATGCAGAGGAGCATAACTACGCACAATGGCTCTCCGTGCAGGCTCTTCGGCGTAGGCGCGATGACTTTCCTACCAGTTGAGGATGCTATGCGCAACGGGACCGCGAAGGAGGAGGAACTTTTCACGGAGGAGTATGATAAGCTCAGCGCTATAAATCAGGGGTACTTCAACGACGGTTTCTACCTGGGTATACCGGCAAAGTTCAACGACGATAGAATGTTCAGCATCCTCCATACGGGAGAACAGGACTTCAATGCAAGGAACCTGATAAAGATCGGAAGCAACTCCTCAGTGAAGCTCCTTGAAAACTTCGTGATGACTGGAAATATTAACGTTTCTCACGGAACGGTGATAAGACTGGGAGAGAATTCCACACTTCACCTCTATCTTCTGGAGGACAACGCGAGCACCGACCTCAGCTATCTGGAAAGGACGATAGTGATGGAAAGATATTCAACCCTTAACATCCACCATCTCACCCTGCCCGGGAGAAAGAGCATAAGCAGGATTCGCGTGATACAGGAGGGGGAGCACGTGGAATCAAGATACTACGGAGCGGCGATCGGCAAGGGAAGCGAACACCTTGATCTCGAGGTATTCACTGACCACAGGGTTCCAAACGGGAGGAACGACACGGTCTTCAAGGGAATTCTGGGAGACAAATCGTCCCTCATATTCCGGGGATTCATAAGAATAGGGGAGAGGGCGGAGGGTGTTCAGTCCTATCTGCTTGCGAACCTGCTACTCCTTTCCAGGGAAGCGGTCGGGAATGCCCTTCCCGTGCTGGAAATCTACAACGGCGAGGTCAGGGCGAAACATGGTGAAACCGTATCCAACATATCTGAGGATGAGATGTTTTACTTGATGAGCAGGGGCCTTGACCCGGTGCAGGCGAAAAAGGCGATAATAGAAGGATTTATTAGTCCTGTAATTTATCCTCTTCCAGAGGACATTTCGAGGAAATACCTTGAAATAGTGGAAGAAGTGGTAGGCAGTGATAGCCTCGAACAGAATAAAAGATGATTTTCCCATACTAAGGAAGAGGGTGAACGGAAGGAGAATCGTTTATCTAGATTCCACAGCAACCACACAGAAGCCGAGACAGGTGATAGAGGCTATCGTCAATTATTACGAAAACTTGAATGCAAATGTTCACAGGTCTGTCTACAGGCTGGGAGATGAGGCCACTGAAGCTTACGAGGGTTCCAGGAAGAAGGTAGCGGAATTCATCGGCTCCAAGAGCGAGGAAATCGTCTTCACGAGGAATACAACTGAGAGCCTGAATCTCCTCTCATATTCGTTGGAAGGGACCCTTAGGAGCGGGGATAGAATATTGATTACTTCGATGGAGCATCACAGCAACATACTTCCATGGATGCGGCTGGAGAAGAGGGGGATAAAGCTTGATTACGTTGGTTTCACCGACGAAGGTCTTCTTGATGTGGAAGAATACAAAGGGAAGATGACGAAGGACACGAAGATCGTTTCCGTGACGCATGAGTCGAATGTCCTGGGGACGATAAATCCAGTGGAGGAGCTCGGGAAGATCGCAAAGGAGAACGGTTCTATATTCATTGTTGACGCGGCGCAATCCGTTCCTCACATGCCTTTCCGGGTGAGTGAGTACTACGATTTTGTTGCTTTCTCGGGCCACAAGATGCTGGGTCCTATGGGCATAGGGGTCCTTTACGGGAAGTACGACCTTCTTGACAGCATGGAACCTTTCAACAGGGGAGGGGAGATGATAAAGGATGTGGATTTCCACAGCGTCGTGTTTGAGGACCCGCCGCTGAAATTTGAGGCCGGAACTCCGAATGTGGAAGGCGCGGTGGGTCTAGCTGCCGCAATAGACTACCTGAAGGCGGTAGGGATGAGCAACGTGAGATCGCATGAAAAGCATCTCACCTCACTTGCCCTGAAGGGGATGGAAGAAACGAAGAACGTGGTGTACTACGGCCCTAGGGACCCTGACAAGAGGGGAGGGGTCATCGCTTTCAACGTGAAGGGAGCACGGAAGGTCAAGTACGGCCTGGAAAGGGAGAATGTAAGGGTCGATAACCTCTATCATTCCCATGACATAGCGACGTTCCTCGACGGGTCAAACGTTTACGTGAGATCCGGGCACCATTGTGCAGAACCCCTTGCCAGGACGCTCGGGCTGACGGGAACTGCCAGGGCTTCGTTTTACATTTACAACGACGAGGAGGACGTGAACGCATTTCTTGAGGCACTCGGTGGCATAGATGTACACAGATGAAATAATGGACCGCTACGAGAACCCGGTCAAGTACGGCAAGATGGAGAAGTTCGACATCAAGATAGACGAGGCATCCACCACGTGCGGGGATAGAATAATTTTGTATGTGAAGCTGGATAACGGGAAGATTTCCGACATGACCTGGGAGGGCGAGGGATGCATTTTATCGGTTGTCTCCACTGATACCTTCTGCGAAAACGCCGTAGGAAAGGATGTGAGGGAGGTTGCAGGTGAGGACGAGGAGAAGTATGTGAACGATTTCCCCATAAAGATAACGGCCGGCAGGCTGAACTGCGTCCTCCTTCCGCTGAGGGCGCTGAGAAGAGGGATCAAAGAAAAATAGATTACGTTTGAACGAATCGCATTTGGATGCAGATGATATCGGAGCTCGTCTCGTCCGCGCTGAATGGCAACAGGAGGGATATCGGGAGACTTCTCACTGTAGTTGAGAACAGGAGCGCAGGGTACGAAGAGCTAATGAAAATTATCAGGGGAGCAAAGAAGGCATTTGTGATAGGAGTCACCGGTCCTCCAGGTGTGGGCAAGAGCTCTCTGATTTCTAGGCTGTCGTCCCTCATTCCTAGCGATAGGAGGATGGCCATAATTATGATCGATGCGACGAGCCCGTTCAGCGGGGGATCGCTTCTGGGGAACAGGCTCAGGCTGGAGGAAGATAGGGTTTACGTCAGGAGCATGGCAACCCGAGGCTCAACGGGTGGCCTGAGCCTCGCGATAGGCGATTCAATAGACCTGCTCTCGTTCCTCGGTTTCAAGACGATCATAGTGGAGTCTGTTGGAACGGGACAGGACGAGACGGACATACTTTACTATGCAGACATAGTGCTCATGGTCCTCTCCCCCGGACTGGGTGATGAGATACAGGCGATAAAGGCAGGACAGATGGAGATAGGAGACTTCGTCGTGCTTAACAAGGCGGACAAACCTGAAGCCCTCATCGCGGAAAAGGAGCTCATGGAAGTTCTGAGCATCCCTGACAAGGCGAAAAAACATGAGCTGTTCCGTGTATCCTGCCTCAACGGCCAAGGGCTGCAGGAACTTGCAGATGCCCTGAGGAAAGCCATGGAAGCAGGGGTGGCTCAGGAGGACCTAGTAAAAAAGGAGAAGGAGAGGATAAGGAGGGAGGCGGACGCAGCCATCAGAGGAAGGGACGGCTTCATAGAGAAGCTTGCCAGAAGGGTGGTGAAGGGGGAGATATCCAGGGAGGAGGCCATAAGGGAACTTTTCGATTCATTCACCTCTTATCCAAGGGAACGTGAATAGCTCTGGAGAAAATATAGCCTATGGCATACAGTTCATTCAGGTGGTTTCAGAAACTATTTGTAAGTGTATAACGATATAGTGCCGCTAGGGTGGTTAGTTAATGAAAGTTACTGTTAGCTTGATTAAGGCAGATGTCGGCGGTCTAGCGGGACACTCCAGGGTTCACCCGCAACTCAAGGACGAGGCTAAGTTAGTCCTTGAACAGGCCAAGAACGATGGCCAAATAATTGATTATCACGTTACATCAGTTGGCGACGACCTCCAGCTAATTATGACGCACAAGCATGGAGTGAATTCGGAGGTAATCCACAAGCTGGCGTGGGACGCCTTCATAAAGGCGACAGAGGTAGCCAAGAAACTCAAGCTTTACGGCGCGGGACAGGACCTGCTGAAGGATTCCTTCTCGGGAAACCTGAAGGGCATGGGACCAGGTGTGGCGGAGATGGAGTTCGAGGAGAGGAAGAGCGAGCCCGTTGCAGCCTTCATGATGGACAAGACGGAGCCGGGAGCCTTCAACCTCCCGATATTCAAGATGTTCGCTGATCCGTTCAACACCCCGGGACTTGTGATCGATCCTGCGATGCACGACGGCTTCGTATTCGAAGTGTGGGACGTGATTGAGCACAAGAAAGTGTTCCTGAGAACACCGGGGGAGATGTACGACATCCTTGCGCTCATCGGCTCGAAGAGCAGGTACATAATAAAGAGAGTTTTTCCAGCCAGCGACGAGAAGGAGCCTGTTGCGGTGGTGAGCACAGATATACTTCACGAAATTGCTGGAAAGTACGTTGGCAAGGATGATCCGGTTGCTCTTGTCAGAGCGCAGGCCGGTCTACCTGCAATGGGCGAGATTCTCGAGGCATTCTCATTTCCTCACCTAGTATCCGGATGGATGAGGGGCAGCCATAACGGGCCGCTCATGCCAGTTTCGGTGCAGGATGCAACGCCTTCAAGATTTGATGGCCCTCCGAGGGTGATCGGCTTGGGTTTCCAGCTTGCAGAGGGAAGGCTGATAGGACCTGCTGACCTTCTTGGAGACAAGGCCTTTGATGGAGCAAGGCAGCTCGCCGTACAGGTAACTGATTACATGCGGAGAAACGGTCCTTTTGAGCCGCACAGGCTTCCAGAGCCAGAGATGGAATACACCTCACTTCCGAACATTCAGAAGAAGCTTCGATCGAGAATGGTTGACCTCTGATGCCACCGAACAACTTCAAGGGAATGATCCTCAAGGACAGGATACTTGACATCCTGGGCGGGGACGGGAAGTCAATTTCGGACATATACAAAGAAATAAACATGGATGAGGAGACCAAGATCCACAGGCTGGCATTAACCGGCTATCTGTGGGCCATGACAGACCTTAACCTTCTGAGGGAGAAGTATGTGAAGCCTTCAAAGATATACTACCCCGTCAGGAAGGATGAGAGGTCCATATATGAGGTTGTTGGGGAGCAGGTCGCCAATGACCCGCTGGACAAGAGGGGGGAAGAGGTGCTCTACATCCTATATACCCTCCTCGAGAGGCCCGTCTTCGAAAGCGAGCTTGAGAAGGCGGGGATAACTGGAAACGTGAAGGCAAAGAGGCTCGACAAAAAAGAGAGGAAGAAACTCCTCGCCAAGACGGAGGTAAAGGGGATAAAGATACCGCCGGATGATGACGCGTACGTTCCGGTGGCAAGTTATCCCGCGCTTGCCCTCAGGGTGCTCAGCAGGATCATCTCGGAGAGGTACGAGATCAAAAGGGAGAACAACGGAATACAGAAAGAGCTGGACAGCCTGGTGTGATCAGACCCCGATCATCCTCCTCTCTTTGAGGAATGAGAGATCATTGCGGTAGATATCCCTTATGTCATCCAGCCCGAGGACCACCATCAGGAGGCGCTCAAGACCCAGCCCCCAGGCCGCAACATTGTACTTTATCCCCCAGGGCCTCAACACCTCTGGCCTGAACATCCCGGCACCGCCAAGCTCCATCTCCTTCCCCTTGAAACTTCCGTACACCTCCAGCGAAGGCTCTGTGTAGGGGAAATAACTGGGCTTGACCCTGATGTCCTTCACGCCAATTCTTTCGTAAAACGTCTCCAGTGTGTCAATGAGCACGCCGAACGTCACCCCCCTTCCTGATATGACCCCCTCCACCTGGGAGAACTCCGCTAGATGTTTTGAGTCTGTTGCCTCCCTCCTGAATATCTTCTCGACGGAGAATATTCTGCACTCCTCATCTGGATGCTGCACTATATATCTTATGGTGTTTACTGTTGTATGTGTCCTCAGCAGGAGCCTCGAGGCTTCATCCTCGGACCAGCGATACTGCCACCCCCTTGATCCCCTGATTCCCTTTTCGTGAACCTTCTTAACCTTCTCAGAAAGAAGGGGATCGAGTGCTCCCTTCCCTTCCAGATAGAAGGTATCCTGCATATCCCTTGCGGGGTGGTCCTGCGGGATGAAGAGGATGTCCATGTTCCAGAAGGCAGTCTCCACTATGTGGCCCCTGAGTTCCTTGAATCCCATATCCAGCATGACCCTCCGAACCTCAAATATGAATTCCGAAAGAGGGTGGACCTTTGACGGAAGATATCTCGGAGCATAAAGCGTAGGGTCGTATGGCCTGAAATTCATACCAGGCCTGTAATTTTCCACGAGCTCAGGTGTGATTTGTGTCAGCTCTTCCGTCTCCTCGAGGTCGGGGGGAGACAGCTGTTCGGCCAGGGCCGTGAGCTTGATCATCCTCTCCATCCTTATTCTCTCGCTCAGAAATCCCTTTCTCTTTCTCAGGAGGTTAACATCATCCTCGCTCACATTTCCCGAACGAACGTTCTCGAGGGCCCTCTTTATTCTCTGGGCTCTCGCTTTGAGTTCATCCAGGTTCGGAGAATACAGCTTCCCTCCGTCAACGACACCTCCCGACTTTAGAAATTCCGCGATTGCGTACCTAAGGTCCCCCTTCATCCTGGTTTCAAGCTCCCCTATGTCTCGAATTCCGGATTCGTAGAGGGAGATGAGTATCTCCTCCGGCAGCCCCGACTCAAGCACCTTTCTTCCTTCCTCTCCCAGGCTGTAATAGGACCTGGGCTTTTCCACGACTGAAACGAGCTTCTTCTCCTTTAGCCACGAAATGGAGCTTGCCAGCTCGTTCCTGTCAAACTCCGGAAAGAGAGAATCAACGTTAACGTAACCCTTATCCCTCAGATACTTTATGAGCCTCTTCTCAGAGTTTGTGAGTTCCATGGGCAGTTATTCTCAATACGATAAAATGTTTATTCATTCCCAGGGGAAATGAGACATGATTTAATATGAAACCTCCATAAAGGTGGGATGGAAGAGGAAATCGAGGACGACTTCTCCGCATGGTACAACAGCATAATTGAGAAGACAGGCCTGACGGACAAGCGGTACCCCGTGAAGGGACTTAACATTTGGCCTCCGTACGGGTGGGCCCTGATGCAGAACATTGACTCAGTCATAAGGGAGAAATTCCAGAACAAAGGTTACAAAGAAGTAAACTTCCCGACACTGATCCCGAAGAGCCAGTTTGACAAGGAGGCGGAGCACATAAAGGGCTTCTCCAACGAGGTTTACTGGGTCACAAGGGGGGGTTCCTCTGAGCTCGAGGAGAAGCTTGTTCTCAGGCCTACGAGCGAAACTGCGATGTACCCGATATTTTCCCTCTGGATAAGAAGCCATTCCGACCTCCCCCTGAGGGTATACCAGATAGTTAACACATTTCGCTACGAGACGAAGCAGACCAGAACTTTCATCAGGGTGAGGGAGATACACTTCATAGAGGGTCATACCTGCCACGAAGATTTTGAGGATTCCGAAAGGCAGGTGATGGACGATATTGAGATATGGAAGGGCATCGCGGACAGCATTGCCATCCCTTACATAATGGAAAGGAGGCCTGACTGGGACAAATTTCCTGGAGCCTACTATTCCATAGGCGTCGACACATTCCTTCCCTCGGGCAGAAGCCTGCAAATTGCAACTATACATCAATACAAGGACAACTTCTCAAAGGCTTACGAGATCGCCTACACTAACGAAAATGGGGAGAGGAAGCTCGTGCACCAGACAACGTTCGGCATATCAGAGAGGTTGGTCGCAGCAATAGTAGGAGTGCATGGGGACAAAAAGGGCCTTATTCTCCCTCCTTCCGTAGCGCCTATACAGGTGATAATCGTGCCAATCCCGGGAGAGGGCGTGCTGGAATATGCGAGGGGCATCCTTGAGATCCTCAGGTCAAAGGGCATAAGGGCAGAGCTGGATGACAGGGAGCAATACACGCCGGGTTGGAAGTTCAACGACTGGGAGGAGAAGGGCGTCCCCGTGAGACTGGACATCGGCAGGGAAGAGCTTAATTCAAGGTCCGTAACTATAAGCCTGAGGACGGGAGGTAAGAGAAAGGTAAGGCTCCCATCCCTTACCAGGGCAGTCCATGCCGCATTTTCCCAGATAAGGGAGATTCTAGCGAGGAGGGCGGAGGAGAAGATGAAAAGCTACATGGTGGAAATAATGGACCTGAAGGACGCCGGTGGAACGATGCCCAATGTCATATACTGGTGCGGAAGCAAGGATTGTGCGGACAGGATAGAATCGACCGGAAAATCCATCCTCGGGTCCCTTGATGGGGATGGGAAGTGCATCGTGTGCGGTTCCCCCGGGAAGAAGACGGTCATCTCCAAAAAATACTGAGATAGGGAGATCAGCCCGTTCCCAGGCTTTCCTCCCTCAATCTTATCCTTGAAAGAACTATGCCAAGTATGCCGAAGAGGATGAGTATTATGGACAGGGAGTAAAGGCCAATGTCGTTCCAGTCCCCGTACGCTATCGACCATCCTAGGTAGAACACAACTGATCCAGCTAGCAGCGCCATCGACAGGTACCCGAGCACCCTATTGCCAGTAACACTCATTCCCTGTGCATGTTGACCTTGCATAAATTATTTTATGCTTCCTGGTGAAGACAATGATTCGCGCCACGGGACTCAGGATATCCGAAATCCCCAGAACGAGTCGAGTACCGGCCTTATAACCAGGTGTATTTTTTCTTATGTGAAGGCCGTTTTTCATCTTTTTGGAATTAATGGGGTACCCTCACAGATAAGGCCCCCTACTTATTAGCGTCCTCAAGATGAAAGCCAAGCCAGGAGGTGCAATTAAATGAGTGAAGAAATGAAGAAAGGAGACCCAACAGCGTTAGGGATTTTTGCTTATGGATTTGGCCTTATGATCCTCTCCCTTTACGCCCTTGGAGTCTTCAAATGGGGCGAACATCTGACCCTGATGGCACCAGCGCTCGTTTTCAGCGGGTTATTGCTGTTGGTTGCCGCGAACTGGGAGTACAACAATGGCAACACATTCGGAGCCACGGCGTTTGGAACGTACTCCGGATTCTTCCTGACATTCGCCGTTGTCAGTTTCTGCCTTAAACTTGGCTGGGTAACGGATGTTGAGCACGCTCACTTAGTAGGAATGATGGCTCTGGCATTTGTCTTTATGACTTTTGTGTACTGGGTCGGAAGCTTCAAGATGACCCTGATGCACAACCTGATGCTCTTCTTCCTTCTGATAACATTCATACTTTGGGCGCTGCCACTGCTGAGCATGACTGAATCATCCACCACCATATTTGGGACCATGCCTGGGGCTGTATATCCGGCGGGAATAACGGGTATCATAGATGTGATATTCACAACTTATCTGGCGGGTGCAGTCGTGATAAACGACAGATGGGTGAATGCCGGATCACGTCCTCCGCTCCCTCTGTTCCCGATCGGAAAGAAGGCGGCCAAGGCAACACAACCCACCGGGAAATAAACAGGCCAAAGGGGTGGGGGACTTAAGTTTACTTCTTTTACATTTTAATTATAATATTTCTCATATTTCCTGACCCATACACGTTTGGTTTTATTTTGGATTGGAGGAGCAGGGAAGACATTATAGACCCCGGGGAACTCTCGGGGCGATTTTTAAGCTTTCGCTCTTCCTCTCTCTGAGAACTTTCCCTGAAATTTCAGATGGGCCCGGCCGGATTCGAACCGGCGGTCTCCGCCTTGTAAGGGCGACGTCATAGCCGCTAGACCACGAGCCCTAAGACCTGATTTGCGCTTGATAGATAATGCTTATCAATTTCACAGGATGGGAAGGAGGTTGTTTATTTCCCAGTCCGTCACAAAAGATCGGAAATCATCCCATTCCTTCTGCTTGATGTAGAGGAAATTCCTGTAGATGTGATCCCCCAGGATCTCCCTCATGAACGCGCTGTTCCTGAGATGGTGAAGCGCTTCCCCAAGTGATTCAGGGAGCGCATCTATAGCCATCTCCTGCCTCTGCTTAGGTGTGAGCTTGAAAATATCTTCTTCCACAGGCTCCGGGCATTCCATCTTCTTCTCTATGCCGTCGAGGCCAGCTCCCAATATAACCGCAAACTGCAGATAGGGATTTCCGGCGGAATCCGGTGCCCTGAACTCAAGCCTCTTCTTGATCCCGTCACCCGCGGGCAGTCTGATCATTGCTGACCTGTTTCTCCTCCCCCACGCTATGTACACCGGGGCCTCGAACCCGGGTATAAGCCTCTTGTAGGAGTTGACCCAGGATGCGATAATCGGGGAAATTTCAACGCTGTGTTTCAGTATCCCTGCAAGATAGTGGTAAGCAGTCTCAGACATACCGTTCTTGTCCTCGGAGTCCCAGAAGAAATTCTTGTCCTCAGAGGGGGTCATGATGCTCTGGTGTATGTGCATTCCCGTGCCGTTGATGCCGAAGAACGGCTTCGGCATGAATGTTGCGTAGAGCCCGAATTTTGCGGCAACGGTTTTAATTGCGGTCCTCATCGTTATTATTCTGTCTGCCATGCTGAGAGCCGGAGCGTATCGAAGATCTATCTCATGCTGCCCCGGGGAGACCTCATGATGAGCTGCCTCCGGCATGTATCCTAGAGTTTCAAGATAGTTCATTATCTCCTTCTTAACGAGCTCCCCCCTGTCCAGGGGGCCGAATGTGAAATAGCCGGCGGAATCGTGCGGCTGATACTTTCCATTCTTCTCCTCCAGAAGGAAGAACTCAAACTCCGGCCCCACGAAGAACTCCATCCCCTTCCTGCGTATCTTCTCCAGCTGCCTCTGGAGTATGTACCTTGGATCTCCCATGAATGGCTTGCCCTCAGGGGTCATAATAGAGCAGACGAACCTGGCGGCCTTTCCCCCGTCCACAGCCCAGGGAAGGATTTCGAACGAGGAGTAGTCCGGGAATGCCCTCATGTCGCTTTCCTCTATTGTCGCATACCCCAGCACCGAGGAGCCGTCGAAGAGCACTCCCTCCTCAAGAACCTTCTCCAGCCTGTTCCTAGGTATCATCACCGATTTAGGTGTTCCCCTTATGTCCGTGAATTGAAAATAGAAATACCGAATGTCCTTCTGATCGACTACCTTTACGATCTCATCCGGAGTGTATTCCATAACTGCTAATCACAACGTAGCTTAATCTTTTCTCTGCCCGGATCAAGGAAATATCTTGGCGTCAACTATCACGTAAGAATCCTCATAGAGGAAGACGGGATTGAAATCTATCTGGCTGAACTCAGTCCTGGAGCCGAAATCCGAGACCTTCAGAAGGAGATTCGTTACCACGTTTCTGTTTGCAGAAAGTTTCCTGTAACCCCTGAATACCTCTGAGAATTTCAGCTCATCTATCATGTCCTCAGCATCGTAAATATCTATAGGAACCCTCTTGAACGTCACATCCCTCAGAAGCTCCGCATAGAAGCCGCCCAGACCGAAAAGCATGATTTTGCCGAAGAGACTGTCCGAAGTAAGGCCTATCATGACCTCTATACCTTTGGGCACCATTTCTTCAGCATATATCACTTCCCCCGGAAACCTGGTTTTCAGCCTTGAAATTGCAGCTCCCAATTCCTCCACGCTTCTCACGTCCGTGATTACGGCACCCGCCTCTGTCTTGTGCGTAATCCTCTCCGAGCTCACCTTCACCACTGCAGGAAAGCTGCCTCTAAAATCCTCCCTGGATTCCAGGATGAACCTTCTGGGGAGGTTGAAACCCTCCATCTCAAGTTTCTCCTTGAACTCGAGTTCAGTCAGCATTGGCGAACCTCCTGAGGTACTTCCCTCTTTCCGCCAGTGCGGCAAGAGAAGATATGCCTCTCTGGACGCTTGGATAAGTGGGGACACCTGAGGCGAGGAGCTTCCTCGTCATTTCCCTCGAAAACAGTCCCCCGATGGTACCAACGACTATTGGCAGTTTCCCTTCCCTCACATATTTCCCTAGGAAATCAACTATTCTTTCCGTTACGCCAAACGTCTGAAATAGCACGAAAGCAAGAATTGCATCATACTCTCCAGAATCGCTGATGTCATTGATGACTGCCTCATATTGGGAATCCGTCGCCTCCGCAGTCATGTCAATCGGATTGAACGGAGAGCCTATGGGGGAAATGTCCTTCATGATTTTCCCTGCTAATTTTTCTGAGGGCTTTTTTACGGAAAAACCGGCCCTCTCCAATAGATCCGTCGCTATCACCCCGACCCCTCCCGCAGAGGTTACCACCGCGATCCTTTTGCCGAAGACCGGTCTGGAGAGAGCCAGGGCAGATGCGAAGTCTATGAGTTCCACCTCATTGCTTGCCTCTACTATGCCATGCTGCCTGAATATGCTCGTGAGCGAGAAGCTCGTTTTCATAAGGGAACCCGTGTGAAGGGACGTCGCCCTGTTGCCCGACTCCGTCCTGCCGCCTTTCATAGCCACAATGCCCTTATGCCTGGACACCTCCCTGCACTTGGAGAGAAACTGCTCAACCCTCGATATTCTCTCAAGATAGAGGGCTATGGATCCAGTCCTGTCGTAGGAGCCCAGGGCTTCGATCGCGTCCGTTTCATCAACATCCGCCTCGTTCCCGAGAGAGAAGAATGCTGAGAAACCCACGCCTAGGTCCGTGAATTCGTCCATCGTCAGAAGGCCGAGAGCTCCGCTCTGGGAGATGAAGCCCACCTTCCCGTCTACGGGGAATTCGCTCTTCTCTTCCGTCGTGAGAGCGGTATTCAAACCTATTCTTGGAATTATAACGCCTACCGTGTTTGGACCGATTATCCTCATCCCTGACTCACGGGCAATACTCCTCATCTCCTCCTCCATGCTCTTCCCCGATTCCCCCTGCTCTCCGAACCCCCCTGCTATCGGGATGCAGAAACTGCAGCCACTTGAGGCAAGGGACTTTATTACATCCATCGTCTTGCCTGCAGGAAGGGAAATGACTGCGAGGTCAATCTTTCCAGGGATTGAATCTATGCTCCTGTAGCACCTCACCCCCTCTATCTCCTCCGCGCTCGGGTGCACTGCGAATATATCCCCCTTGAAATTCCTCTTGAGATTCCTCAGAATAACGTTTCCCACCTTCCCAGGTTCCCTTGATGCACCGATCACGCATACCCTCTTCACCTCGAATATCTTGGAGAGGTTCATATCTTGGACACCATATTCTTCCTTTCCTTGGCGGAGTAACCTGTCACGTCCTCAATGAATTTGTTGTAGAGCTTCACTATGGTCTCCTGGTCTGGGGAAGGTGATGTTTCCGTCTCCACGGAGAGCTCCTTCCTTCCCGTAACCTGTACCTTCACCTTCAGAGATGAATATGAAGAGACCAGCATTTTACCCTCTCTCGTGGTATTTCCAAATATCTCATTCATCTTTTTCTCGACAAAATCCTCGCTTATCTCCTTCTTACAGGGATATTTCCTCATCGCCCCATCAGTTCTTAGAAATATTAAACACTAATGGAGCAATGGCACAATCCCGCGATAATAGCGATGGATTTCGCTCGAATTTTAGGTGCTCGTGAAGGGCCTGATATTTAATATTTATATAGAAGGACGAATTACCGTTTTAGGGTGAATTTGGATGCTTTCAGGACAGATCCCAATCCTAGTTTTGAAGGAAGGTTCAACAAGGGAATCGGGAAAGGACGCGCAGAGAAACAACATAGAAGCCGCAAAGGCCATTGCTGATACTGTCAAGTCGGCTCTGGGACCCAAGGGAATGGACAAGATGCTGGTGGATTCCCTCGGAGATATAACAATCTCAAACGACGGTGCCACAATCATGAAGCAGATGGATGTTGATCATCCTACTGCAAAGATGATAGTGGAGATAGCGAAGGGTCAGGATCAGGAGGTGGGGGATGGGACTACGACGGCGGTTGTCCTGGCCGGAGAGCTGCTGAAGCAGGCAGAAGTCCTGCTGGACCAGAACGTCCATCCCACGATAATAGCTAACGGTTATAAGATGGCTGCAAACAAGAGCCTTGAGATCCTTTCGAGCATATCTGAGAAGAAGGTGGACGATGAGCTACTCAAGAACATTGCCAAGACAGCGATGACTGGGAAGAATGTCGGTGGGGTGACTGATTTCCTCGCCGATATAGCGGTAAGGGCCGTGAAGAGCATCGTGGAAGAGAGGGATGGCAGAAGGGTTGTCGACGTGGACAACATCCTCGTGCAGAAGAAGATCGGTGGGGGGATTACAGATACCGAGTTAATAGACGGGATAGTTATAGACAAGGAGAAGGTACATCCGAGGATGCCTACAGAGGTGAAGGGCTGCAAAATAGCCCTTCTCGATTCAGGTCTCGAGATAAAGAAGACGGAGATAGACGCGAAGGTGCAGATAACTGATCCCAGCAAGATACAGGCATTCCTCGACCAGGAGGAGGATACGCTGAGATCCATGGTAGACAAGGTGAAGAAGGCGGGCGCAAACGTTTTGATAAGCCAGAAAGGCATAGACGACCTTGCGCAGCACTTCCTTGCGAAGGAGGGGATTTATGCCGTAAGAAGGGTTAAGAAGAGCGATATGGAGAAGATAGCCAGGGCAACGGGAGCCAGGATTGTGACAAACCTGGATGATCTATCATCGAAGGATCTTGGCTCTGCGGAAAAGACGGAGGAGAGGAAGATAGGGGATGACAGGCTAACTTTCATCACTGGCTGCAAGTATCCCAAGTCCGTCTCAGTGCTAATAAGAGGAGGTACGCAGCACACTATTGACGAGGTGGAAAGAGCGTTGCACGACGCCCTCAAAGTGGTCGGAGTGGCCATAGAGGATCAGTCATTCGTGGTTGGAGGAGGGGCAGTTGAGGCTGAGCTCGCATATCAGCTCAGGAAATATGCTCCGAGCGTTGGCGGCAGGGAGCAGCTCGCAATAGAGATGTTCTCGAATGCCCTCGAGATAATACCCAGGACCCTCGCCGAAAACGCGGGGATGGATCCCATAGACTCCCTCCTGAAACTTAGGTCTGAGCACCAGAAGGGGAACAGGAGCATCGGTGTTGATGCCCTTTCAGGAAGCGTCGGTGATCTGCTGAAGAAGAATGTCATAGAGCCGACAAGGGTGAAATCGCATGCGATAGAGAGTGCGACGGAAGTGGCGACGATGATCCTCAGGATCGACGACGTGATCTCCTCAAAGAAGTCAAAGAGCGAGGGGCAGCAGGGCGGACAGCCCGGAGGTCCCGGGATGGGAGGAGGGCCTGAGGGCATGGGCGGAATGCCACCCATGTGAGGGGCGATCCAGTGCAGCTTGTCATCGGAGAGGAGAAGCAGGAGGTTGAGAAACGAGACTTTGATCTCCTGATAATAGGGGCAGGGGCTGCGGGACTTTCCGCAGCCATATACGCCTCCAGGGCAGGCCTATCAAACATTGTGATAGACGGATCTGTTGCCGGAGGGCTCACGCTTGAAGCACCCCTGGTCGAGAACTACCTTGGGTTCACAGCTATCCCGGGTACTGAACTGGCGAAATCATTCGTGGAACACGCGAGGAATTACACCAAGATACTTGAAAACACGAGGGTTCTATCAATAAAAAAGGGGGAGAGGTTCGAGATTGAAACGGAGAAGGGAAGCTTCACATCAAGGGCGATACTGTTTGCCACGGGTACAAAACACAAGCATCTCGGAATCCCTGGTGAGAGCAAGTACTTCGGAAAAGGGGTCTCGTACTGCAGCACCTGCGACGGCTGGCTTTTCAAGAACAGGAAGGTCCTTGTCATAGGTGGGGGAAATTCGGGGGCCATCGCAGCTATATCCCTCAAGAATATAGTATCGGAGGTCAAGATATTCGAGTTCATGCCCAAGTACATGTGCGAGGATGCGTACGTGAAGCAGATAAAGTCCATGGGAATAGAATACAAGCAGAACGTCCAGGTCACGGAGATCACGGGAGACGAGAAATCGGCAAAGAGCGTGAGGTACAAGGACAGGGCAACTGGAAAGGAATACCAGGAGGAATTCGATGGGATATTCATATACGTTGGTCTCTCCCCTCAGTCCGAACTGGCGAAATCCATAGGGGTCGAGCTAAACGAGCGCGGTTACATCAAGGTGGACAGGAACATGAGAACGAACGTCGAAAGGGTATATGCAGCCGGTGACGTGGCCGGGTCCTTTGCCCAGATAATTGTTGCTGCCTCTGATGGTGCCATTGCGGCCGACTCCTGCTACAGGGACCTGTATCTGAAGTAATGCTGATCAAGAACGTCAACATTGCAACCCCACCCAACCTTGAAAAAGTAACCGGAAAATCACTTGACACCCTGGAGATACGTCTAGCTCAGGATATAGAAATTGCTGAGGGGAAGATCCGGAGGATAAGGCCAAGCTCGGACGGAGAGGAAGCTGGGGATTGGGCAATACCGGCGTTCACCGACCCCCACACCCATATTGTGTTCTGCGGCAGCAGGGAGGATGAAATAGACCTAAGGAAGAGGGTGGGGTACGAAGGGGTGCTCAAATCAGGGGGCGGGATTTACAGCACCGTAGCTGCAACGAAGCGGTGTGACTTTGAAGACCTGCTGGCCCAGTCAAGGGAGAGGATGGTCAGCGTGATAAGGAATGGGACAGCCGTCCTTGAATGCAAGACCGGTTACGGTTTGGATCTGGAGACAGAGGAGAAGAGCATCCGCGTGATGGAGGCGCTTGAGAAGGAACTTGGAATAACGATAAGGAAAACGCTCCTTGCCCACGTTCCTCCTCGCGGCGTATCCGAAAATGCGTTCCTTTCAGATTTTAAGGAGATGATAGAAGAATTCAGGAGAAGGATAGATTATGTGGACGTCTTTGTGGATGAAGGTGCTTTCACGCCAGACTTCGCCTACCAGGCGATAGCCTTTTCCAACTCCCTGGGTATCCCTGGAAGGGTTCATCTCAACGAACTGAAGAACCTTGGGGGCGTTTCCCGCCTCAAGGGACTGAAGATCGCATCCTTTGACCACATGGTTGAGACGAGAGAGATGGAAACAGGGGAAATTGGAACTGCAGTTACGCTTCTCCCATATACGGCGATGCTGCTTGGCAAAAAGCTGGACATATTCAATGCGTTGAAGGCAAGGGGGATCACTGTTGCCATTGGTTCAGATTCGTCCCCCAACACCTACATCACATCCCTCCCCTTCGTCATTTCTATCGCAAGACAGTTCACTCCCCTCACGCTTGAGAATCTCCTGAACATGGCAACGATAAACTCCAGTTACACCCTCTCCCTATCCTCGGAAACGGGAAGCATTCATGAGGGGAAAAGGGCCAACATTATCGTGACTAGGGGAAGCTACAGGAACATTGGGTACAGATTCGGAGATGATCTCATAAGAACTGTACTGGTTGATGGAAAGCCAAGACTGTCAGAAACTGATTTAAGCCACTAAAAAATAAGGAAACATGAACCCTCTGCCTTTCTTCACGATAAACGACTTCAACCTGACAGGCAAGACAGTTCTTCTGAGGCTGGACATAAATTCACCCATTGATCCGAAGACGGGAAACATCCTGGATGATGCCAGGTTCAGGGCGCATCTGGCAACCATAGATGCGCTTTCGCAATCAAAGGTTGTCATCCTAGCTCACCAGAGCAGGCCCGGAAAGGATGATTTCGTGAGCCTCAAGACCCACTCCGCACACCTTTCCAACCTTACCAAGAGGAAGGTCAGGTTCATCCCCGGACTTTTCGAGGAAAACGTTCTTCAGGAGATAGATTCCGCAAAGCCAGGTGATATTCTCATGCTGGAAAACACGAGGTTCTATTCGGAGGAGGTGGTGCTTGCGGAGGAAAAGATGGATGTGATTGAGAAGACGCACATCGTCAGGAACCTCGCAGCTCATTCGGATTTCTTCGTGAACGATGCATTTGCCGCCGCACACAGAAGCAACGTGACCCTTGTTGGATTCAGCAGGCTTATGCCAAACATTGCCGGGAAGCTGATGGAATCCGAGGTTGCCGGGATTGAGAGATTCTACGAGATCAAGGGGAGCAACAGGGTCGGGATATTTGGAGGATCAAAGGCGGACGATTCCATAAAGATAATAGGGAGGATGCTTAAAGAGGACAGACTGGATAGGGTGGTGACAGGTGGGCTTGTAGGCCACATATTCCTTATGGCCAAAGGAGCTGATCTTGGCAAGAAGAATGAGGAGGTGCTCGCAAAGGAGATAGGGGATTACAAGACCTCCGTTAACAGGGCCCGGGAGATACTTGACAAGTACGGGGAAAAGGTGATGACACCGGTGGATTTCATCGGCAACGAGAATGGGAAACCGAAGCACTACACCCTGGCTGACTTCAGGAAGGATATACCGGCGATGGACATAGGTGTTGATACAATAGCTGAATACATTTCGGTGATTAGGGATTCAGAGGGAATCATACTGAACGGTCCCATGGGCGTATTTGAACTCAAGGATTTTGCCTCTGGGACTGAGGAAATATTCGCTGCCGTGGCGAGATCCAAGGGGTACAAGGTCGCGGGAGGTGGACACACCCTCGCCGCTCTTGAGAGGATGGGCATCACGGAAAAGGAGATACAGCACATTTCGACGGGTGGAGGAGCACTGATAAGCTTCCTTGCAGGGGAACCCATGCCGGGTATAGAATCCCTGGTCACATCCAAGAAGAAATTCGGAGGGAACTGATTTGTCGCAGGAATCGAGAATCAACGAGGTTGCGTACAGCATGGAGGTAATCAGAGAGCAGATTGAGGAGATAGAGCAGAGGAACCAGTCGCTTTCCCAGCTGCTCCAGGACCTCATAGTCACGAGCGATTTCCTCAGGAACATCGGAAAGGTTGAGGGGGACTCTCTCATACCCATAGGGAGAGGGCTGTACGTGGAGGCTGAGATCAAGAACAGGGAAAGAGTTCTGGTGAGCCTCGGGTCTGGAGCTTACAAGAAAGCTACCGTGGAAGACGCTCTCAAGATCATCGAAGAAAGGAGGAATGACGTTACGAGGGCGATAGAGAGGAACAGCGACCTTGAGAACGACCTCCAGAGGCGTTATTCTCAGCTGGAAGAGTACATCAACACGCTCTACAAGAAGTGAGCAGATGTTCGAGAAGCTGAAGGAATTGCTCGGTTTGGTCAAGAGAAATGAGCAACAGGTAGAAACGGATGATCTGTTCGCCGCGGTTGCATCCACGAAGAGGCCCGAAGAGATCTCCTCCAACCTGAAGATTTCCCTCCTTCAGGCCGATGTTGTTCTTCCGGTTGCGGACAGGATATCCAGCACCCTCCTCTCGAAGATAAGGGAAGGGAGCGTGAAGCTCAGAGGGGACAGGAACGCCGTGCTGAGGGAGGCGGTAAGGGAAACAATAATGCAGATTGCAAATGTTCCCCCGGTCAACATCATGGAAATGGCTGAAGGGAAGTCCCCCTTCGTGATCCTCTTCGTCGGCATGAACGGTACGGGAAAAACCACATCGGTGGCGAAATTGGCAGACATGTTCAAAGCACGCGGGGATTACGTGGTCATAGCTGCCTCGGATACCTTCAGGGCGGGTGCGATAGAGCAGATTGCCCTCCTTGGAGAGAAGGTTGGGGTGAAGGTCATCAAGCATCAGGCTGGCGGCGATCCTGCGGCGGTGGCCTTTGACGCGGTGAAGCATGCCTCAAGATTCCAGAAGGCAGTTGTGCTGATAGATACCGCGGGAAGGATGCAGACGAACAGGAATCTGCTTGAGGAGATGAAGAAGATAAAGAGGATTTCCTCTCCCGATTTCACGATCCTCACCATAGACGCCCTTGCCGGAACGGACGCGCTTAATCAGGCCAAGTTGTTTGACGAGGCTGTGGGCGTGGATGGGTACATAGTTACAAAGATAGATGCGGATGCGAAGGGGGGAAGCATCATCTCCCTTCTCGCCGAGACGAAGAAGCCAATACTGTTCATAGGAACTGGCCAGACCTATTCTGACCTGGTACCATTCACGTTGGACTGGTATCTGAACAGGCTTCTGACCTAGACCTCCCTCAGCTTTTCTTTTATCTCCGAGGGGGAGAGGTCAGTGGTAATCAGAGGTATCCCCTCTATTTCCGCCAGCTTAATAGCAAGAGGGTCAACCCTCTTTGGCTGGATGTACACTACCACAGCAGGCTTTATCGGGTGAACCCTGACAGCGATCATTGGGGACCTTCCAAATTCAACGTTCGTGAAAAACAGTGCTCGCTCCGTAGTCCAGCCGTATACCTTGAAATAGTCGAATGACGTTAGCTTTAGAATCGCGTTCAGGGAATCAAGTATGGTGTAGCCCCTTATGCTCCTCTTGACATCGATTTTGCTCACCTGGACCCCCTTTATCAGCCTTGTGAATTTCGCGATGTCAACATCGTAGAAGAATTCCTTTATGTCAACTATCACGTCCTTGTCCGTACCGAGCGAATACTTTAGCCTGACTGGGCTTCCCCTCTCATCATCAATTTCGAGCATCGCATTTACGAGACTCTTGAGGAAATGGGAGCCTGGAGATTTTCTTCTTCCCGTCTCATAGTCGCTGATGACGGATGTGTTCACATGCATCTTCTCCGAAAGTTCCTTTTGCGTTATATTGAATTCCTCCCTCCACTTTCTTATGGTCTTCCCGGGATCGCTTGACATGACTATCTCTCCGGAAATGTTGAACATGATCGAATCCGTGTTGCTCATGACTTCTTTTTCCATGGGAAGGGATTAAGCAAATGTTTTTAAATGCTTTGAAATGCAGAACGTTGGGGCTTGTGGGGTAGATTGGTCCATCCTTTCGGCTTCGGGAGTCGAAGACTCCGGTTCAAATCCGGACAAGCCCATCCATCAAAGTCATCCGAGAATCTGGAGCGTCGTTCTATAACCCAGTGTGAATAACAACGCTTCCTTCAAAACGAGGTAGGTCCTTGTTTCTTCTTTGTATCCGGCGAAGAATAGTTACAAATAGGCTTCCTGGTAAATAATTTCCATCTATTGTTCAAAAACTAGAAGCAGCTACACCGTAAAATCGAGGGAAATTACTGGAACTATATGGCATCTTAAAGAGTTTGATGGTACGATCTGAAGATTAACAAGTGAAGAACATCTTGATGAACATCGGCCATTATTGCAATCTATAATTAGACATAATTTTTCCCCTTTTGGGAAAGGGATCGCTGAATTTGACTGGGACAACCTTTAAACCGGAATTCAGATATCATTAACTATGCCAAGATATGAGTCTGACGAAAATATAAGCGAAGATGTTAAGGACCTCAGCAGAGCGAGACAGTCTCTTATTGAGGAGATTGAGGCAATAATGTTCTATGACGAACGTGCCGATGTGACAAAGGACAAGGAGTTGAAATACATAATGATGCATAATAGAGATGACGAGAAGGAACACTTCGCCATGATACTTGAATACCTCAGAAGGAAAGATCCGCAGCTTGATAAGGAATTGAAGGAAAATCTGTTCAGCAATAAGAAATTGAAGGAACTGGGAGACTAGATATCGCGCCTTGTTAAACTTTCTCAGTTTCTCAGACGCGGTTTGATTGCCATTAGGGACAAGATTTTTGAACTGCTGTTTTCATGATTCATACGAAAGTGGTAACTATGAAAATCGAGGAAATTTACAAAATGAAGGGTGTGCTGGCAGTCGGGGAATTCGATTATTCTGGAAAACTCCTGTCTTTCAAGAGTGAACAATTGAACTCGGTTCAGGCTGATTCCACCGCAAGGTTGAGTGGCTCTCTCTTCTCTCTGCTTTCGAATATCTTTTCAATATATTCAATGTACTGCGGGATACCATTTGAGCACGTGAACGAGATGATATTCCGCAGCCAGGATGTATCAATGATTCTTATTTCGGGAAAGAAGCGCAATGTGGGGGCCTTCTTCAGGACCGGAGAAGTGAATCTGGAACTCATCGTGGAGAGGTTGACGAAGTACTCTTCCGAATAGGCCACGGGAATTTAAGAGGCTGAGTAAGACTGTGGTACCCAGCTCTTAATCGCCTCTGATGCCGCAGCGCTCTTTAACTGCTGTTGTTCCCTGAACTTTGGCACCTGAGACATTGCAGATTTCCTTCGAAATCATGATGATCTACGGGGACGGTTTCTCAGCCCCCTTCAGCAAATCCTGCAGCCTTGCGAAATACACTGCAAATGGCCTGTAAGCCAGATGGGACCATTTAGCGAAAGGAACCTCCAGAACGAGTAGCGGGACTATGAATCCCAGGTGAATCGTATACGAGACATAGGTGGCGATTGGCTGGTTCGTGTATTTGAAGACCGTTACCGCAACTCCAGTCACAACGACTAGGAACAGAAGCGTTAGGAAGTACCAGTCCGTTGAGTGACTTTTCTCTCTCATCGTTGAGCTCTTCTTTATGCGACCGTAGATGGCATAGCCAACGCCTAAACCCAGCATGACCGTGGCGATGTAGCTTATGAGCCTTACAGGGTTGTATATTGGGTACATAACATTTGTTTGCCATAGATCAAGCAGGAACACACCAAGAACGAAGAACGAGGCGTAGCCATAGACTGTAAGCACGTGCATTATCCAATCCCTGTCTCCCTTCTCACATGAAAGGGTTCTCCTCTGTGTTAGAAAATGCACCGGCACTGTCTTTATCAATTCCTTCAGGTATGAGGAGATGCGAATCTTACCGTTTGGGGATGATGCAACCGTGAACCTGAACATCCTGTAGAGGTTTGTGAGGAGGAGACCACCTAAGAGTATCATCACCGCAATATCTCCAAGGTCCACTATGCGCAAGGGGGCAAAGGATACCAGATCCACGTACGATGTGACCACCGGACCGTGGAACATGTAGACAAGAAACACCGTCAGGAAAAAGAGGAGGACTCCGGAAAGAATCTCCAAGCTTTTCGACCTGTAAAACCTCCTGGAAAAGCCAGTGACATCATATCTTGTTGTGAGATACCTTCTTGCAGCCATCATGAATCCTGCAGGATCCGCGCCACGAGGGCATGTCCTTGTGCACTCCCCGCAGTAATAGCAGAGCCAGGGCTCCGTGCTGGCAAGAAGCTTATTCTCGTCCCCTATCATCGCATACCTTATCATCTTCCTTGGAAATTCGTGACCGTTGGTTGACAGAGGACAAACTGCCGTGCAAGTGCCGCAACTGTAGCAGGCAGATACGTCGAACGCCCCCAGCTTCTTCATCTCATCCAGAAGATCAGGCTTGACAGTTACCATTCATTTTCCCCCTTTCAGTTTGTACCTGTAATAATCCTCCATTCCACCTTCCTCCTCGATTATGGAACCGTACTTCCTGAGGGTCATAAGCCACCACGTTACCGTTGGGGAAGAAAGACCTGTAGCCTGAGCTATCTCAGGTATGGTCTTAGGTCCATCCTTCAGGGCTTTTAGTATAGATGCTTTTATCTGATTGTCGGAACGGACCTTTTCCAGAAGTTCCTTGGGAACCTCGATCTTGTTCTTGAGCGAATCAACTGTTAGGACTTTCTTTTGCATCGTTACTCAACCTCCTTGGCGGCCATAGCATCTATCTCAGCCATTATCTCCTTATCAGAGTAGCCCAAAACCTGTATGGCATTGACCGGGCAGTAGGGAACACAGGCACCACATCCTTTGCAGATTCCCTCTTCGATTGTAGCAACCTCCTTTCCGTTGATTTGGACCTTCCTGATTGCGTCATATGGACATGCTTCCGCACACTTCCCGCACCACTCGCAAATTTCTTCATTCACATGAGCAACGTTTGGCTCTAGCTCGATTTTCCCCTTCATCAGGAGGGATGATGCCTTGGAAACTGCAGATAGCGCTGAAGAAATTGATTCCTGAGTGTTCTTCGGCCCTTGACTTGTACCCGCGAGGTATATGCCTGCTATCGTCGTCTCCACAGGCTTGAGCTTAGGATGCACCTCGTTGAAAAACCTATCCCTCCCGGTCGGGATCTTGAGTATCTGCGTGAGGGATCCATTTTCCCTGGGAACCATACCAGTTACGAGCACGACAAGATCCACTGGAATCTCCAATCTCTCCCTGTCAGTGAGGAGGTCCGTCACGGAAACCATGAGGGAATCCCCATCCGAGGTGACTGTTGGCGGGTCGTCCTCATCGTATTTCACGAAGACCACCCCCCTCCGCGACGCATCTTCGTAATAAAGCTCGTTCTTCCCGTAGGTTCTGATATCCCTGAAAAGATGGTATATGTTGAGATGCGGATAATCCTTCTTCAGGTGGAGGGATACGAAGATGGAGGACGTGCAGCAGTACCTTGAACAGTATTCGTTCACATCCTTCCCCTCCTCCCTGTGCTGCCTGCTGCCCACACAGTAGATGAACGCTGCGCTCTTTATCTCCCTTCCATCTATAATCAACCTCCCCTTCCCTGTGCTATGTGACAGATACCGTTCAAGCATGGGAAGTGTTATGACACGCTTGAATTTCCCGTAGCCGAATTCCCCGGATTTGGGAGTATAGGGATCAAAACCGGTTGCGACCACGATCGCACCAACGTTCAGCTCTATAACCTCTTCCCTCTGCTGCAGGTCTACGGCATCTCCACATATTTTCGCGCACTCCCCGCATCGAGTGCATTTTTCAAAATCTATTGCCGGCAGTCCAGGATATGAGCCTTCCCGAAGGAAGATCGCCTTTCTCTTCCCGATTCCGAATTCATACTCGTCCTCGTATTCCACGGGACATTTCTGGATTGCCTCCTGGAACTTGTCGCTTCTTTTCACCACTCCCCGTGGCCATATCTTTATCTTGACGGAGAAGTTTCCTACGCACCCCGCTTTCTCAATCAGCTGTGCGTTTGTCATCACCGTGATATTCTCCCTTCTCGTAACATCCTCAACCAATTTTCCCGCCACATTTCTCCCACTTTCCCCCGATGGAAACAGCTGTGCCCACTGCATCAGCCTTCCTCCCAGAAACGGGGACTTCTCGATGAGGTATACGTTCACCCCTATTTTTGAAAATTCAAGGGCAGATCGGAGCCCGCTGACACCTCCTCCTATTATGAGTACAGACCTGCTGCTCTGAATACCTATCGGTTCCAGCGCTTCGGCCTCCCTAGCCCTGCTTATAGCGCCTCTTATCACAGATATAGCTTTCTCCGTTGCCCCTTTCGGGTCATTTGAATGCGCCCAGGACACCTGTTCCCTGATGTTTGCCTGCACGTACTTATATTGATTTAGACCCGCCCTCTTTGCAACATTTCTGAACGTGAACTGGTGCAGTTTTGGGGAGCACGATGCAATAACAACGGCATCCAGCCCCTTTTCCTTTATATCCGAGATTATCTCCTGCTGTGAGGAATCAGAACAGGTGAACATCATGGTCTTGATGAGCGCGACACCTGGCGTCCCTTCAAGCTTCTCCTTTACCTTCTTCACGTCAACGTAATCAGATATGTTGCCTCCGCAATGGCAGATATACACCCCTATCTTTTCATTTGGCGTTCGCAGCCACCTCCTGTTCCCTCATGAACGCAGCTGCCCCAGCAGCCGCATCACCTGCTGAAGTGACGGAATCTGGGATGTCCTTGGGACCAAATGCCGTTCCAGTCACGAACACCCCAGGAATGCTCGTTTCCGTGACGTTCAAGATATCCTGGGACCTGATGAAAAGCGCCTCGTCCTGCTCCACCTTGAGACCATTGAATTTCGACAGGATCTCATAGGATGGGAGTAGGCCAACTGACAAGACAACCATGTCAAATTCCTCCTCCTTCAGCTTCCCGTAATCGCCTATGTCCTCATATCTCAGGACGAGGTTGCCGTCTTCCTTCTTGTCAATTTTTGATACCTTACCCTTGACAAAACGTATCCCCATCTCCTTCGACTGCTGATAAAACTCCTCATAGCCCTTGCCGAATGCCCTGATGTCTATGTAGAAGATCGTCACCTCGACCAGGGGCAACGCACCCATGAGAAGCTGCGCCTGCTTGATAGAATACATGCAGCATACCTGCGAACATATGCTGTTCCCAACCGTTCTGTCCCTTGAGCCCGTGCATAGTACGTAAGCGATCTTTGAGGGAACCTTGCCGTCCGATGGCCTCAACACATTGTTGAACGGCCTGGTTGGTGAAAGAAGCCTCTCCATCTGCATTGAAGTTATGACGTTTTCGAACTTTCCATAACCGTAGTTCGACATCCTCTCCGCGGGAAACAGGTTGAAGCCCGTTGCAATAACTATGGTCCTCACCCTCACTTCCCTTTCCACAGGCTGCTGCGTAAAGTCTATCGCATCCGCCGGACATATTCTCTCGCACATACCGCAAAGAACGCAGTTTTTGAGGTCTATGAGAGCGACCCTGGGGGAGGCAGTGGAAAACGGAATGTAGGCAGCCTTTCTCCCTACCAGGCCGTATGCATACTGGTCTGGAACAACAACGGGGCAGCTGCTCTCACATTGGCCGCAGCCCGTGCACACATCCTCCTTCACGTACCTTGGATTCTTCTTAATCCTGACGGAGAATCTGTTTCCTTCTCTCTTCACCTCTTCCACGTTCGTGTATGTTAGGGTTGTTATCATCGGATGATGCATGACTGATGCCATCTTCGGAGTGGAAATGCATGATGCGCAGTCAAGGGTTGGAAACACCTTGCTGAGGAGGATCATCGTGCCGCCGATGCTTGGGGTTTTCTCAACTAGAAGCACCCTGAAGCCCATGTCCCCAAGATTGAGGGCCGTCTCCATCCCTGATATACCGGCACCGATCACAAGCGTGTCGTATTCTTCCTTGTTTCCTATGCTTTCACCCCTACCATCTGGCTGGCTATGCTTACGAGGGATTCCTTAAAATATTTCACGTGATTCACAAACGCCTCAGAGCAGACAGAGCAAATAGCGGCCATCTTGACCCTGGCGGGGTCTATGCCCCTTTCCTTCATCATCTCCTGCGCCCTTCCCACATTCCTTGATGTTCTTTCCGTACAGTCTGATATGCAGGGGCAGTCAGTTCCATCAGCGGCTATGAACACGCCGTCATACCCCTTCTCCAGCGCATGAAGGATCCACTCCGGCTTGACCATGCTGGAACAGGGGACGCTGATGATGTGTACTGTGGAGGGATAGTGCATCTTGAGAAGGCCGGCCAGGTCTATCCCCGGGTCTGAGATCAGATTCGTGGAGAATACCAGGATCCTTGGCTCTCCGTTCATGCTTACTTTCCTTTCTTGACGAATATCTTCCAGTATCCCGCTTCCGTTATAGTTCCAAGATACTCGTGCCCCATTTTCTTTGCCCAGAACGGAAGGTCCCTGTTCGTCCCAGGGTCGGAGGACCAGACTTCCAGTATCCCTCCCGGAGGAACTTCGCTCATTGCCTTTTTCGCAGCTAGCAATGGACCGGGACAGGCTGTCCCTCTGGCATCAACCAGCTTGGCAGACTTCACACTAGCCAGGTCCTTTTCATTTAGCACCAACTTTAACACCTCTATATGAAGTAGGTTATGTTCGCCTTTGCAGAGAGATCGAGAAATTCAGCGGCCCCCATTACATCGTCCACAACATCGACGAGGTCTTCCTTTGATTTGTTCCAAATCTGCAGTGCGAGGGAGCAGGCATGGATTTTCACGTTCCCCGCCTTCTTCGCCTCTCTTAGCATATCGATCCAGGAAGGCGCTTTTATCCTGGTTAGGCCCCCGACCACCTCAGTCTTCAGATCATCATGCTCGCTGAACTCCATGTTCTTTTCAATCACGTCCTTCCTCATCGCATAGACACCCCACAGCTGAAGGAATATATCAACATCTATATCCGAAGCAGCAGCACCTCCGACAAGTACCGCCATACCTGTCAGCCTATCCACCGCTCCTGTGAATACCGTTATCGCCATCTTCTTACTCATTGTAGGTCACGCCTTGAAATTGCGTATTTCTACAAAAGCGACGTACCTTACCTGTAAGGTATTTTTTTCAGCAATCACCACAAAATTTCCGCTGTAAATGAGGGAGCTATTCTCGTAGCTTTCTAAGTATTGGTTTTGAGATGAAATTAGGGGTACCCTTTTCCTGAGTGGGACTGAGTCCCTTTCAAATTGCACATTTCCGAAAAATTCGAAGGAAATGTGGGGAGATGGATGCCATTATTCAAGGGATTCCCTGAAGGGTACTGGCCCGGTGAACGCTGATGGGAAAAGGAGCTACGTCTCGGATTGCTCCACCTTCGCCAAAAGGCTCCCCTTTTTTCCTTTCGCACCCGCAGATCACAAGGTCAGGCGATCTCTCCAGCCCCCCGCATTTACCATTCTTTTAACGTGAAGAGTTGCGTTCCAACGTGAAATCCTTCAGACGGCCTAGACTCATCTGTCCCGCGGGTAAGCGCTCGCAACGCCTATTTTCGGAGACGGGACACCTCCAATTAATGATCCTTTTTTTGGGATGTTGCGCAGTTATCCCCGGAACTCCGGGACGGCAATCAGGGTTTGTGATCGAAATAGAAATTTACGACCTTTCTGAGACTCCTCCTCAGTATGGCTGAGAGGGATGATGGTGATATTCCGATGATTTCGGCCAGGCTCGTGAGGGAAGTTCTTGAGGACTCCTTGAAATATCCATATTGGAGTGCCTTCCGCAGCACTTCACGCTCCCTATCCGTGAGCTCCTGATGCATGTATGACCTTATTTCTGCTATCTCGTACTTCAGTCCTGCGTTTTCCATTCCCTCCTTGAGGTCCTTCAGCCCCCTGATTGAGGGTAACAGCACCTTGTACTGAAGCTTGTTCTTGTCCTGAAGTATGGACCCCATAACATTTGAGAAAGACCTTGCAAAAAAGGCGCAGGAAACGCAACTGTCTGACTCCACCCAGAATACATTTTTCCCGGCCCTTTTGAATTTCAGGTCTTTGCCCGCGAGAAGCTTTCTAACGCACTCCTCCTGGCCTTCCTTGCAGACCACCTTATGAATTGTTCTATCCGGCCCAAGAGAGAGACATTCGATGGAACAACACTTGCTGAAGAGAGTTTCATCTATGAAACATTTCTGCCTTTCAACCTCCACGGTTACCTCAACCTGTCCGCGCGTAAGCTTCCTATTTTCCGGTCTTGCCGTGATTCGTGATTTTTCATGTTGATTAAGCAATTGCCACTTACAGGTGAGGGTATTTTATTGGCAATGACCAAATAGTCCACAGGAATATTGAATGATAGTTTACTGTTTAATTATCATTGGAGCCTTTTTGTTTGTATACGCATGCATTCGTGCCTCACAGGTATGGTACTAAGTCATACGCGATACACCTTTTCTCTAATAATATTATAATAAATAGGGAATCAAAGGCTCCCTGGAGGTGATGTAAGCGCAAACGTTGAGGGTGGTGGATAGTAGGGTAGCAACCTGTGCATCGATAACATATCTTTCAAACGCTTACAGGCACTGCAAAACGGGCGATGTTATAGAGCTCTGGTTCACCGATAAGGATAAGGCAATGAGAAAGGACACTCAAGCCTGGGCTGCAAAGACGGGAAATGAAATACTGGAAATGAAAGAGGACAATGGAGTGATCGTAGCCAAAATAAAAATAAAGAAGAGATGAGAGTAGAACGGCGCAGAAGCCATTGATACACGACTTCCCCTTCATTATCTTTAACCAAAAGGAAGAAGGTCCGATGCGACCTCCATAATCCAACGACCCTCATGCCTCCTTTCCATATCGGTTCAAGGGAACTTCAGTTAACACAGGAAACAAACGAATTTTTGTTTCCAAAATTACTCTGAGCTCTCGATTTTATTTCCGTGCAGCTTTTGTTTTGTGTTTTGGCCTAGTGGTTTGATCCGCTTTTCCTCATTCATCTGTTCTGCCGCAGCTATCCGTGCCTGGCCTTAATGTTATCTTTCAGCTCGGAAAGAATTGCCTAGCTTTCTTTGAAAGCACAGACTTAGAGAGTCACCGCTGATCCTTCA
The DNA here is from genome assembly GCA_049966795.1 of Thermoplasmata archaeon. GTDB lineage: Archaea > Thermoplasmatota > Thermoplasmata > Thermoplasmatales. Next base: position 21,275 of record JBMFTY010000001.1, on the reverse strand, counting down.
TCTTCCCGGTGACAACAAGTCTGAGACCTTTCCACGCTGTGGTGAAGCCCGCGAGATTGAGGGTCGCTTCCAGCGGAAGCCCCATGAATTCAAGGTACTCAACCATGGCTTGCCCATCTGGATACAACGCATTAAGGTGGGAAACCACCCGGCTGTTTAGCTTTGAATCGGAGAGGTTGAGATTCCTGTCGCCTATTGCGGAGGTGCTCCCTGATTCCCCTCTCGTCCTGTATTTCTCACCCAGATATTCCCTTATCCTCCACCAGTCAATCCTGTCCTTAAAGCAGATTGCCCCCCGCGGACACTTTTCCCCATCCGCTATCAGACAAAAGGTCTCCGCCCTGTATCCTGAGCTCACCGCTTTTCTGACAAGGGAGGCATCGCTTTCATATTGCTTCTGCGTCGATATGAAGATATACACCTCTCCGTCCAGATCGATGGAGAAGTCAGGTGTGACCACGCTTCCATCCACTTCTATTTCCTTCGGATAGGGATTCACAAAGTCCGGGGGCTTTTCTTCCCGCCCTTCATCCCTGTCGATGATATCAGATATGGAATCATCTATGTGATAGATGAACTCCCTTTTCCTCTTTCCGTCTTTTAGCGAGACGAGAGCTGTGATCTCCCAGTCGTCCCTCCTTACAACATCCCTGATGAAAAGGGCAAGCCTGACGCCATATCTTTCGCTCTTCTCAAATATTGAAACCGGACCGTCTACCTTTAGTTTGTGTTTGCTTCCCTCGCTCCTTTCACTGTACATCAGGCCCTTGGATCTCAGGCTCCTGACCAGCTCATTCTTGCGCCCTTCCGTGGAGACTTCGACCCAGAGGGCCTTCATCATGACTGTTTCTATCTGCTCCATGTTGAACATCTTTGAGAGCTTGTCCGCGGTCAGGCTTGCGGGAGAAGCAAGGATAAGGTTTCTCTCCATGTCTCCATATAGGGCCCCTTCTATCTCCTGCGGCTCCGTGACCAGAAGCATCGCTGCCCTCTCAATCACGCTCCTTCTTTCCTCGGGACTCACTGCTGGATTCCTGGCTATAGAGAACACTGTCTTCCTCACTCTCTCGGAATCAAGTTGCGACGCCCTTACGAACTTTGAGAGCCTGAACATCACAAGCGCAAGGCCTTTGAGAATCTTTGGATTCTGCACCTTCAGCTCTAGGTTCTTCAGCTCATCCTCTATCTCCCCCCGTGTCTTACCGATGCTTCGTGAGAAGAGCGTTATTACTGAAGAACAATAGTCACTGTTCTCCTCTCCCAGAAATACCGGTCTGAGTATTCCCTTGTTGCTCCTCCTAACTGCCATCAGCTGTATCGGGAACACCCTTTCTCCTCCTCCTTGAGGTTGCAAACTCACTCGTCCCTGTGGCAACTATTTCGTAGAGCGTGGCCTTCTTGCCCTCGGACGGACGGAGAAGCCTTCCAAGCCTCTGCCTGAACTGCCTCGTTGAGCCGGAGCCGCTGAGAACAATTCCAACAGATGCATCCGGCACGTCCACCCCTTCATCCAGAACCCTGGAGGTTGCTATCGCACTGACTTCTCCTTTCCTGAACATCTGGAGATATTCTTTTCTCTCTGGTCCAGGAGTGAGATAGGTGATGCACGGAACAAGAAATTCCTTGGAGATCAGATAGGCAGTTTCAGTATCCTCCGAGAATATTATCGCCTTCTGACCCCTGTGTCTGGAGAGGACGTAGCGAACCGTGTCAACCTTAGCCCTTGAGCTGAACGCTATGCTCCTTGCCTTTCTCCAAGCTATTAGCGCTTCCCTCCCTTCGGGATTCCACGAGGAGAGGATGAAACGCTCGAAGTCCCAAGGCCCCCTCATCCTCATTCTGTGCTTCCTGAGATACGAGAGGAATATTCTCCTGTTTCGCTCGTATTCCTCCTCCTCATCCTGCTCAAGTTCCACAGGTATTCTGATGATCTCATAATCCGCCAGATATTCCGTTAGCTCCTCGTAACCCAGCTCAAATATCTTGCCACCCATGAACTCCTTCAGCCTCTCATGAAGCATGTCTGTCCTTTCGTACGTTGCCGTGAGGCCAAGACGGTATGGAGACGCGAACATCCTTGCTATCTCAACAAACCTCTCTGCAGCGAGGTGATGCACCTCATCCACGAGCAGGAACTTGAACCTGTTCCCCAAGGTCTCAGCCATCAGATAGGCGCTGTCATAAGTGGCGACGGAAAGGTCCTTGATATCCCTCTCCCCTCCACCTATTTGACCAACTGCAATGCCAAAAACATTCTGTAGCTTTTCCCTCCATTGCTGAACCAGTTCTATTGTTGGTGCAACAACAAGGGTGGTCGTAGAAAGGCGTGAAATAGCTTCTATGCCTATGTGCGTCTTGCCGGCTGCAGTTGGAAGCACCACGACCCCTGAATAGGAGTTTGAGGCCCACACGTCCACCGCCTTCTTCTGATAAGATCTTAGATTTTCCTTGTGGCTAAGCTTCATCCCGGTGCTGGAGAAGACGAGGTCTTCGGCCTCGGGAAAATCTGCCTTCAACCTTGCGTAGAGATACCCCTCCGTCCTGTAGGAATTACTCCTTCTGTCAAGAATCAGGTAATCCGGGATCCTTTCCGGATCGTCCACCATTATGGTGCCAGCATAATAGCTGAGCCTCATATATCCATGACGTAATCAGGATGGCATATAATTGTTCTTCCTCGCCGATGCTTTCGGCAGGGGCTCATCAGGAATGAAAGTAACGTGCAAGGGATGCAGATGCCAAATCTGCCTATTCATCCCAAAAACGCAATGGCACGTGAACCAAAATGATTTTTCGCCCGCGCCAGGGGGATTCAGGAATCGTATGGCCTGCTCTTTGCCCTCAGCAGGAAAAACATGCGGTAGCCGGTGATAACCCTGTAGTAACCTTCTAGGCTTCTGTCCAGCTGCAATGAACCAGTATCTATGAGGAGGTGTTTTGACGACAGAGTTCTTATTTTCTCAGGCGTTGCGACGATCATGATGTTTTCTCTTCTTATATTCTCCATCACCCTTGGACTCAACTGCTGATTTCCACGACCAAGGATAAATCCCTGGCCCCCGAGAGGGGTTATGATAAGATGAATCCTTTCCCTGCCCAGCTTAGAGATTGCATCCAGTATTGCCTGCTCGTTCATGTCCTTTCCCACGCACTTCACTTTTCCTCCATCTTTGCATATCATATCAATTCCGAGCACATTGGATTCAATTCCAAGCATCCTCACTATTGATTTCGCCGTTGTGCCTGGACCCACTATGTAGCAGTGGCCTTCCTGGAGGCTGTCCACAACCTGCTCTGCTATGGCCTCCTGCTGGGCAACTTCCCCTTCCCCCCGCGTCGGAACCTTAGAACCCTGTAAGTAGGATCTCTCGTAAGGCACCCTCAGGTAACAGTAAAGTCTGGTGGAGAGAGTTCCTTTCCTGAACATCTCCTCATCCACGTCAAGCACCTCCGCCAAATGCGTCTCAGAAACTCTGGATTTCAGGTACAGACGGGCTAGATCACCTGCCGCCTCTGGGGTGATTGCGAAGCAGGATGAGTACATCTTAACCCCCGCCGGGACTCCCAGAACCGTGACGCTCTCCCCCACGGCCTCGCATATGTCTCTGGCCGTGCCGTCCCCACCAACAAACAGCAGGAGATCAACACCCGCCTCCCTCATATTTTTCGCACAGCGAATTGTGTCAGACCTCGAGGTAACGTCGGGGACTGTGCATAAAACCTTGTAATTTAGCCCCGCTTCCGCCGAAATTTTTTGGCCCATGTCACTGGAACAGGTTACGATCTCCATCTCCCCTGCAATTTCCCTCAGCCTGTTGAGTGCCCTGAGAGCCTTTTCAGGAGATGATTGCTTCGCACCCATCTTCATCGCACTTTCTAGCACATCCGGTCCATCAGTACCCTTGAGACCGATGGGACCTCCCATGCCTGCAACTGGATTCACGATCAGGCCTAGTCTTTTCATTCCAGTTCCTTCAAGTATCGCGATGTCCTATTTACCCACTTTGCAGTTTTCAGGCAGGAAAACCGATGGAAAATGATTAATAATGATTGTGAATAAAGGGGCGGTTGACGGCCATAGCGACGGGGAAACACCCGGTCTCATTCCGAACCCGAAGGTTAAGCCCGTCCGCGTTCCGCACGCGTACTGTGTTCCGCGAGGGCACGGGAAATGCGGTTCGCCGTCTCCACCTATATTCTTATATGGAGAATGCATTTTGATGCAATGCAAAGTTCTGTTATAGCGTTTGATGTGGACGGGGTCCTCCTCAGACAGAAAAGCAGCTGGAGCACCATCCACAGGTACTTCGGGGTGAACAACGAAAACTCCCTCAACGCCTTCCTGCGGGGAGAGATAAGTTATCAGGAGTTCATAGACAGGGATGTAGGCCTCTGGCTCAGAAAGAAGGGGGTGATAAAGAAGGAGGAGATGCACGAAATAGCGAAGAGCGTGGACCCCAACCCGAATTTTCAGGAGCTGTCGAAATTCCTCTCCGTTTTCCCTGGAAAGAGGATTGCAGTATCAGGAGGGGTGGATGTCATAGTGTCAAAGGTAAGAACCTTTTTCCCCTTGGATGAGGTATACTCGAATGCGTTGATTTTCAACGGCGATACGTTGATAGGAGGAAAGGCCATCGTGAACCCCAGGGACAAGGGAAAAATTCTGCAGAGATATGAAGGCTTCAAGATTTCCGTCGGCGATTCTGAATGGGATGTTGACATGTTCAGAAGCTCCGACTACTCCATCCTTTTCAACTCAGAGAAGGAAGTCAGCGGGGTCGACCTCGTAATAAAGGGGAACGACCTTGGAGAGCTCGCCCGCGTCCTCAGGGAACTGATATGAGCGGCAAGGTTTCCACTGGTTCAACCGTTCTTGACGACTTCCTTCAGGGTGGATTTGAAAGCGGGATCATATCCGAGATATACGGGGAACCCGGTTGCGGAAAGACAAATCTAGCCCTCTTCACGGCCCTAAGGAATTCAAGTCTAGGGAAGGTCATTTATCTTGATACTGAGGGTGTCTCCGCTGACAGGATGGCACAGATGACCGGACCTGGGACTGTTCCGGCTAATGTAAAATTTTTCAGGATCCGAAGCTATGAGGAACAGCTGGAATCCGTTCCCAGGATACTGAACCTTGCCCAATCAATGAAGGATGTGGTTTTAATCATAATTGACACGATAACAGCGCACTATCGGGTGGAGAGGGAGATAAGGACTGAGCTTCGGAAGAAAACGTCTAACACTCTGCTGACGCAGGTCGAAATGCTTTCCAACGTTGCCGCTTTTCTGGATATACCAGTTCTTATGGTGAACCAGGTTTACTCAGAAAAGACAACGAACGAGGTTAGGCCGGTGGGAGGAAGCGCGCTCTCGCATATGGCGAAAGCCATATTCAAGATAGAGAAGATGGGAGGGGGGATAAGGGAGCTTGTGGTAGTAAAACACAGGAGCCTGCCGGAGGGCATAAGGTGTAGGTTCAGGATAACGGAGAAAGGGATTGAATAGGTTATATACTCCATTTCTCTTAATAGTTCACAATGGGTGTAGACATTTCCTCGCTCGTCGAGAGCAGGGAGATAGATATCAAGAGCTTGAAGGGGAGAATGGTGGCGGTAGATGCTTTCAACGTCATATATCAATTCCTAAGCAACATAAGGGAGTATGACGGGTCCCCCCTGAAGGACAGGAAAGGGAGCATCACATCCCACCTCTCAGGCCTGTTCTATAGGAATGTGAATCTCCTGGAAAACGGAGTGATTCCAGTGTATGTATTTGACGGTAAGCCTCCCGCCCTGAAGGAAAAGACGATAAAGGAGAGGATAGCTCTGAAGGAAAAGGCGGAGGAAGAATACAGGCTCTCCCTCGCCATGGGCGACTACGAGAAGGCAAAGAGCTACGCTTCAAGGACCTCTAGGCTCACAGCCGAGATGGTTTCGGAATCGAAGGAGCTTCTTGCCGCTATGGGAATCCCTGTCATTGAGGCACCTTCGGAAGGGGAGGCCGAGGCTTCCCACCTCTGCAAGACAGGCATGGTTTACTCAGCCGTTTCGCAGGATTACGACTCCCTTCTCTTCGGTTCCCCGAGGCTCATAAGGAACCTGACAATCACAGGGAAAAGGAGATACGGCAAGACGGGAAGGGTTGTTGAGGTCAAGCCTGAGATGATTGAAACGGACGAAGTCCTCAGGAAGCTCAGCATAACGAGGGAGCAGCTGGTGGACATAGGAATTCTCGTAGGGACTGATTTCAACGACGGGATAAGGGGGATAGGACCCAAGAAGGCATACCAGCTCGTCAAGAGGTACGGTTCCATAGAGAAGATACCTTCGATAAAGATCGAGAACTACGAGGAGATAAGGGAAATTTTCATCAACCCTGATGTGAGGGATGAGGAACAGATAAAGGTTCCGGAGTTCAGGGAGCAGAGGGTTGTTGAGATTCTTGTTGATACGCATGATTTCTCCCGTGAGAGGGTGATTTCGGCGCTTTCCAGGGTCAGGGAAGCACGCAGGCAGGGAGTGCAGAGGAGCATTGATTCCTTCTTCTAGGATTTACCTTGCGATAGAAGGCATAGACGGGACAGGGAAGACGTACGTGGCAAGGCACGTAGCGGAAAGGTTCAACTTTCTCATGATTCAGGAGCCTTCCTCGGGCGAGATAGGAACAATAATAAGGTCAAGGGAATGGGACCCAGTTTCGGATTTCTTCCTGTTCATGGCAGACAGGGCAGATATGCTGAGGAGGGTGCCAGAGGGGATCAACATCGTTTCAGACAGGTCCCTCTATTCGAGCTTTGCGTATCAGGGCTATCATCTCTGGAAGAGATTCCAGAGCATTGAAGGCTACTTCGATTTCTTCACGCGAACGTCTAAGCTTCTGCCCATGCTGCCCACCCATGTCTTCGTTCTTCTGTGTGACGTGGACCTTGCCCTGAATAGGGTGATGGAAAGGGGCGGGACTTCAAGGTTCGAGAGGAGGGATTACCTTGAGGCAGTGCAGAAACTGTACCTTGAGCTCAACAATGTTGCTAGGAACGTCACCTACATAGACAGCAATGTTACACTCAACCAGCTTTACGAATCCGTGGACAGAGAGGTTACAAGGTTGTTACAACAGGGCCGTCCTCCCTGAGGTATATTGTGTGCTCGGTCTGCGATACCATTTCCCCCCTGTCCTCCTTCAGCACGGGGTAAAAATAGAAATATTTCTTCCTCTGTGCCTCTTTTATTATCGCGTTGTAGTCGCTGTAGAGCCTTGCCACGTCCCTGACTGAGAAAGGAAGCCCCCTTGAGGCCTTCTTTATGACCTTGGACCATTCCTCCGTTTCGTCCTTGATGCAGAGCATTATGTTCCCGAATTCAAGACCCTTTACCCTTCCGCGGCCCGTGGTCGCAAATGGCTCAATCGCAAACGCCATCCCCGGGTAAAGGCGTACCCTTGAGCCGTCGTCGTAGTTGGGGAAAGATATGCCTGCGTGAAGTACATACTTTTCCAAAGTGTGACCCGTGAGGTTGTACACTGGATTGAAGCCGTATCTTTTTATCGTAGCCTCTATCTCCCTCCCTATTTCCGATGTGAGCGCGCCAACCTTGACCTTCCTTATCGCATTCTGGACTGCCTCTTCCGATGCCTTTATAAGCTGGGACCAGGCGTTAGTGCTGACCTCTTTTGTTACCGCCGTATCGGCAATGCATCCGTTCACCTCCGCCCCAAGGTCCAGCTTCACCAGGTCCCCCTGCTTAAACTTTAAATCCGTTTCAGGCGAGGGAGTGAAATGAGCTGCCTCGTTATTTATTGAGAGATTCACGGGAAAACCTATCTCCGCCCCCTGGCTCCTTATGTAGTCCTCAAGGTAGTCCGCAGTCTTCCTGAGATCCACGCCTTCCTCTATCATCTTATACCCTTCATTCCTGGCTGCTGAAGCTACCTTTCCCGCCTGAACGTAATCATCAATCTCCATTCTGGGCCTCCCTTATCTGCCTGAGCGTGACCTCACCTTCCCTCAGCATCTTCCCTGATGTGTAGTCAAATATGGTTGAGGGTATACCTCCCATTGCATCTGCCTTTACGTAAAGCGTGATGCTGTCACCGAATTGCTTCAATATTTCTTCGATGTCTGTCGAAGACCTGTACCCCCTTATGTTCGCCCCGACAAGCGTGATCGGACCGACGCGCCTTATGACCTCCCTGACAAAGAGTCTGTCCGGCACCCTCGCTGCGATCTTCCCGCTGACGACCCAGTGACCCTTAACCTTGGCCTCAAGGATAAGAGTGAGGGGACCTGGCATCAGCTTTCTTGCTATTTTTCTCGCACCTTCGTCCATGTTGCAGTATTTCTCCATATCCCTCAGGCCGTAGAAACCAATGGGACTGGCGCTCTCCATCGGCTTGTTCTTGAGCCTGTAAACTTCCTCAAACAGTTTCTTACTCCTGATGGGGGCAGAGAGGGCATAGAGCGTGTCAGTTGGTATAACCACCGGTCCTTCCTTCATTGCATCAATTACGAGCTGCAAATTCTCAATGTTTTCCCTTACGATTCTCATTCCTGTGCCCTCTCCGAAAGGGGGGTCGTGTTGGATTCCTCCTGAAGCTTGTTTATACAAATGACGAAAGACAGATAGGGTGGATCAGTCATTGCGCCAACTATCGGATGCGACTATATATGCGTTGTTGCCTCACTTCAGGTTGAAGAATAGCAATGCCCCCGTCAGGATGTACTGTATGGCGAATCCCGCGACCAGGATACCGAAAACCCTTGTCAGGGCTCGTGCGCCCTTCTCCTTTATCACGCCGTATATCAGGAAACTTGAGAGGAAGAGAAGGAATGTTACTGCAGATACGATCACGATACCTGCAACGACTAGAATTGGGTCATAGTCATGCATAAGAAGTATCACGAGGGATATTGCCCCTGGACCGGCAAGCAGAGGGGTGCCAAGGGGAACTATCCCAAGGTCCCTTGGACCTCCATTTTCGCTCTTTCCCCTTTTCCCTGCCGGCTTATCACCTTCGGTGACCATTTCCACGCTTGTAAGCAATATGAGTATTCCACCGGCTATCTCAAGCGCCGCTATCGAAATGCCGAAATAAACAAGGATATAATGACCGGCGAATGCGAAGAATATAAGTATCAGGAAACTGGCAAGCGTTGCGTCGTTCATGAGACGCTTCCTGTCCCTCTCCCTCTCTTCCTTGGCAAATGATATGTACATGATCATTGCTGCGAACGGGTCCACAACCACGAACAACTCTATGGTTATGTGAAGAAGCTGGTCAAGATAATCCATGAAAGTCAATATGGATCATTATTATAAATAATTCCTTTTTAATTATTTAAATAGGTGCCCTCAAAATGCGTAAGCTAAGAAAAGTTGATTAGAGAGTTCAACCTTGAGCAATGTGTTCACGCTGGTCAGGTACTCAGAGATAGGTACCAAGGGGGACAACAGGGGTTATTTCGAGGAGCTGCTGAGAAGAAACATTATGGCGAAGATGAACGAGCGCTCAGTACGCGGTGAGGTGAGCATTGAGGAGTCGAGGCTTATAGTTGAATCTGAAGGGAATGTGGAACACATCCTTTCAAAGGTCTTTGGGATATCCTCATTCTCCCCGGCAGTTCGTGTGAATTCCACCGTGGAAGACATAGAAAGGGAGATATCGAAGCTCGCCATAAGAGGAAAATTCCGCGTTACAGTCAACAGGCGAAACAAGAACTTTCCATATACCTCGCAGGAATTTTCCGCTCATCTCGGGGAGCTTGTCCTCAAGAAAAATGATAGTGCAACGGTGGACCTCAAGGGTTTCGATGTGAACATTGGGGTTGACATAGGTTCAAGATTCACGTACATATACGACAGGGTGATCGAGGGCCCTGGCGGAATGCCAGTAAGATCACAGGGTAAGGGGGTAGCCCTGATCTCCGGCGGAATAGATTCGCCTGTTGCAGCATACATGATGATGAAAAGGGGTATGGAACTGAGCCTTATTCACTATTTCCAGAGCTCACGTCTGCTAGAGAAGGTCATAAGAAACAAGGAATTCCTGGAGCAGTATTCCCCTTATCCAATTGAGATGAAGATCGTTGATCACAGGAAGATGATAGGCAAAACTGTGATGGAATTAAGGAGGAACGGGGAGGAGAGATGGACGTGCATATTCTGCAAGAGGGCTATGTATGCTGAAGGGGAAAAATATGCGAAAGAGATCGGTGCTAGGGGAATCATCACGGGAGAAGACCTTGGCCAGGTTGCAAGCCAGACGTTGGAGAATCTCAACACAATAGAAGAGAAGATTTCAGTACCAGTATTCAGGCCCCTCATAGGGTTCGACAAACTTGAGATAGAGCAGCTCTCGGAAAAGATTGGGCTTTTCGATATATTCCTCTCGGATACGGCATCCTGCGATTGCTACTTCCTTCCACCGAGGCCAAGAACGAGGAGCACGCTGGAGGAGTTCAGGGTAGTTCAGGAAAAGATATCGGAAAGGTCCTCATGATCTCATCAATAAGGCTCTACCTTCTTGGAACGGGTGGTTCCTGGCCGACGCCCCAGAGAAACACGGCGGCAATTGCGATAAGGGTGGATGATGAGGCTGTCCTCTTTGACTGCGGGGAGAGCGCGCAGACCTCGCTAATGAAAAGTTCGCTGTCCATGATGAAGATAAGGAGGGTATTCATCACGCATTATCACGGGGACCATTACCTTGGGCTTCCCGGATTGGTCCAGACAATGAGTTTCTACGGCAGGACCGAAGGGCTGGAGATATATGGACCTGTAGGTTCCTCTAGCATACTCAGCAACCTTCTTTCCATTGGCTATTACTCCCTAAACTTTGACATAACCATCAGAGACCTTGAGGGGGGAGAGACCCTGGACTTCGGGGATTATGTGGTTCGGGTTGCGAGGGCAAACCACACGGTTCCCGCTCTGTCTTTCGCCCTTATTGAGAAGGATGTCCTGAGGTTCGACGAGGACAAGATAAAAGAGGTCAAGGTCCCCAGGCGCTTGCTTGAGAGAATAAGGAAGGATGGTTTTGCCGATTTCAACGGGAGGAGGATAGGGATAGAGGAGATTTCCGGTGGGATAAGGAGGGGGAGGAAGATATCCTATTCAGGCGACACCAGAAGGGATTCCTCTCTGCTTGAGCTCTTCCGGGATTCCACGATACTGATACATGAGGCTACTGGAGATTCCTCAAACAGGGAAAAAGTTGAATCCTACGGCCATTCAACTGGCCTAGACGCAGCTATGCAGGCGAGGGACTCCCATTCCAGGAAACTTCTGCTGATGCATTTCAGCCCGCGCTACAATGACATTTCACCGATCGTGAACGAAGCCAGGTCCGTCTTCCCGGATGTCATAGCCGGGGAGGAACTAATGGAGATGGAAGTAGGTCTGGATGATAGAAAGACCTGACATCTACAAAGAGTTCTACGATCTTCTCGCCCAGATACCCGAGGGGTATGTTTCCACCTACGGCGATCTGGCCCTCCAGCTGGGGGACATAATGGCATCGAGGGCAGTCGGGGAGATGCTTTCTGAGAATGACCAGCCTGATGTTCTGCCATGCTACAGGGTTGTCATGTCAGATGGAACCATTGGCGGATACACGCATCCGTTAGGCGTGGCGGAAAAGATAAGGAGGCTGAGGAGGGATGGAATTTCCGTGGTGAACGGGAAGATCGAGAATTTCGAGAAGGTTAGGTATCGAGATTTCAGGTCAACGTTCCCCCTCAAGAGGTACAACGAGCAGGTCGGGAAAATGGATATCGAGGAAAGTGGTATTGACGCGCAACTTTTGAGGGCCATTGACGTCGCCTATCTCGGAAGGGTGGGTGTAGGGATAGGGGCTGACATTGGAACAGAAATCAGATACGAGGTGACGGTCAAGAAAGTCAAGGCTCCATACATACCGAACTACCTATACCTAAGGGAGGGGGAAATAGTGGAAAGCCTTCTTTCAAGGGAAAGATTGAATGTCATAGATGGGAATGGCCTTCTCCACCCCCTGAGAAGGGGAATTGCCACGGTTGCTGGCGCTAACACGGGAAGACCGACGGTCGGGGTTGCCAAGAGTCTCCTTCTGGGCCGGGTGGTCGGGGAAGATGTCCTTCTTGACGGTATACCCGTCGGGAAAATGATCGGAAGATACGTTGTTTCATACGGATACGGCATACCACTGCGAAGGGCGATCTCCCTCCTCAAGGATCAGGGAAGTTTCCCTCAGACCCTGGTTCCAGACAAGCTTGCGAAGAGGTACAGAGACCTTGTACTGCCTGCTGAAGATAGCCTACGATAACTCTTTCCACGGGTTCCAGGCGCAGCCCGGGATCAGGACAGTACAGGGGGAGATGCTCGAGGCTCTGAGGCCCATAGGAATCACCAGGATCTATGCATCCTCTAGAACTGATTCTCACGTCAGGTCCGCGGGGACAATAGTTGAGATGGAACATGATGACGTTCAGAAGGTCTGCAGGATAGTTGATTCCCTTAAGGGCATCGCCGTGCTAGGATATGCAACGAGGGAGAAATTCGTGAATCTCAGGTCCGGGATAATGAAGACCTACTGGTACCTCTCCCCTTTTCCCACGGATGGAGACAGCCTCGATGCGGCTATCTGCGAGTTCATGGCAGGCAGCGTGAGCAGTTTCTCCAAGGATAGGAATAGAAAGGTCATCCTTGACGGCATTTCCAAGATAAGTGGATCTTCATTCACACTCCTTATTTTCTCAGGAAGGGCGTTTTCCTGGAACTTCGTGAGAATAGCCGGAGAAACAATCGTAAGGAGAGCGCTCGGAGAGATAGGGGATGGAGAGTGGGGCGAAATGCTTCAGGGGATCAGACGATCAAGATTCAGGGGAAAGGCAGAGAACCTGATTCTTGTGGATTCCAGGAGTGAAATAATGTTCAAAGGATATCCATCTGCGAAGATCGCAAAAATAAGGGCTTCCATACTGCCGGAAGTTGCCTGGGCATCGCTTCTGGACGGATCCGTAGCTGAATTCGCAAGTGATATTGGGTCTCATCGACCTTGATCCCATTGTGTTATTATGGCCATGTCGTCAGCAACGTGCCTCAGCCTCAGACCTCTCTCCCTCGAGAACACTTCTGCGGCTTCGGACCAGTCGTAATTGTCCACCACAATCAGAAAATCCTCACCAAGATAAGGAAAAACTGCATTCAACTCAAAGGAAACGTTCTTGAAGGAATGATCGGAATCGTGGAAGAACACGTCCACCCTCCCCGCTGACCTCAACACTTCCTCAAGCTTCTCGGAGGATGTTCCTTTAACGTAGACCAGCTGCCTTCTGAGGTGAGTTGGAATAACGAAGCCCACCTCCCTGTCACCCCTTCCGTATGGAATTCCTGGGTCTATGCTTATCATCCTCCCATTAGGAGGCAGAGCTGACAATATTGCCGTTGTTGAGACCCCGGGTCCCATGCCCGTCTCAATGACCAATCCGGGTCTTCTGGCAGCAACAAGTGAATAGAGAGCCTTTACCTCATCCTTTGTTATCTGCCAGTACCTTCCCCCTTCAATAGCTCTGCGAATGTATTCCCAGACCTCTTCCCCCTTCCTGAAAGTTTCTTCAGCGCCCTTTTCTCCCATTGCAGTCCTAATATAACTCCAGAATGCCTTCGTTATCATTGTTCACACTTCAGTGCCGCTTATAAATGTCTTTCGTTGTGCGGATGGGAATGAGAATGCATGGAATGCGATACAGTTTTATAAATTCTCTAGTTGATGAAGGGATGAGAGTTTGCGTGAACAGCCAGACCCCCATAATTAGATTTAAAGCCAACTACGGGGATCTTCTGGAGAAATACGGGTCTCTTTCCGACCCTCTTGACATAAGGAACTTGGAAGAGGGAATAGACTACGAATTCACCCCTGGAGGGGTGACGAACATGATTTATCCCTCGGTGAGGAGGATGATGTCTGATGGTTTCCTGAAAAGCGTGATCTGGGTGGCCCTGGGAGTGAACTTCCCGCCGAATGTCATCGTTGACGGCATACTTGTTTCGCATGTGGAGATAGAGGAGAGTGTTCTGAGGGAATACACCTCATTCAAGGAGAAGCTCTGGAACGAGATTCACGGGATAAGTGAGGGGAAATTTACCCAAGAAGGCTTCAGGGCATATGCGCAGTACAATTGGGCAAATGCAAGGAGGATGTTCTCATACCTAAAGGATGTTGATATTTATTATGTCCAGGACTTCCAGCTGCTCCTCACCGGTACCTTCGTGGGTCCGCCTGCTCCGGCAGTTCTCAGGTGGCATGTCCCCCTGGTTCCTGACATACTGAGCGATTTCTCGAAGAGGATAATCATAAAAGGGATGGAAAGTTTCGACGCGGTTGTGGTAAGCACAAGACGGGATCTTGAGGGTCTTGTGAATTCTGATTTCAGGGGAAAGGCATTTCAGCTCTACCCCTACGTGGATCCGGACGAGTGGCGCCCTGAGCCAGGTGAGGAGGAAATCCAGAGAATCAGGGAGAGGATAAAGCTTAGGGAAGATGAGAAGCTTATACTCATAGTTGCAAGGATGGACAGAATTAAAGCGCAGGATGTTGGTATAAAGGCATTCGCCATTCTCTCCAGGAAGATGAAGACAAAACTCTTGCTGATAGGCAACGGCAGCTTTTCTTCTTCGCAGAACGGCGGTCTGGGATATGGAAAGGGAGCGGCCTGGAGAAGGGAGCTTGAGCGTCTATCCAGGGAACTGGGCATCTCCGACAGGGTCTACTTCATGGGACATGCATCAAAGGAAGAACTCAAGGCGGCTTATTCCCTTTCCTCTCTTGTCCTTTTGCCGTCAAGGATGGAAGGATTCGGTATAACAGTACTTGAGGGCTGGATTCACAGGAAACCCGTCGTCGTAAGCAGCGGGGCTGGAGTCAGCGAACTTGTGATCAATGACTCAAACGGCTACGTGTTTCCTTCCGGTGACCATGAAGCTGCTGCTGAAATGATGCTTAAGGCGCTTTCAGGAGATATGGATAGGCTCGGGAACAACGGATACGAAAGCGCGAAGCGGTGCACGATTTCAGTTTCGGTTGAAAGAGAGAAAGCAATCCTCGATGAAATTGGAAGGCAGTTTAGGCTTGAGTGAGCTTGCTAAGCTCTCTCGAGCGCTTCCTCCAGGTCTCCTATAAGGTCTTCTTCATCCTCTATGCCAACCGACAACCTGATCAGGGAATCCTCTATCCCCGCACTTTTCCTTTCCTCGGGCTTCAGGTTAGAGTGTGCGGTTTCAAGGGGAATGGTCAGGAGGGATTCCACTCCTCCCAGACTCGGGGCATAGGAGAATACCTTCACGTTTCTCGCGATCCTCCTTGCAGTTTCCAGATCGCCTTTGGGAACAAATGAAACCACGCCTCCGAAAGCTTTCATGTTCCTCTTCGCTATGGGGTTGTAAGGGGAACTCTCCAGACCGGGATAGTATACCCGTTTCACCTTGCTGTTCCCCTCAAGGAACCTCGCAACAGCGAGCGCATTCCTGTTGTGAGCCTCCATCCTCAGTCCCAGAGTTTTCAATCCCCTCAGGCCGAGGTAAGCCTGCAGGGGATCCGGGGATGTGCCAAGCATCCTCCTCCTTGTCCACACTTCCTTCATGCTTTCCCTGCCGAATCCTGCCAAACCGAGGACGATATCGCTATGACCTCCAATGTATTTCGTGCCGCTGTGGAGGACGAAATCTGCCCCCATGAGAAAGGGGTTCTGGTTATAGGGAGAGGCGAAGGTGGCGTCGATCACAAGGGGCACACCCTCTTCCTGACACATCCTGCCCAGCAGGCGAATGTCAGATACTCCGAGGGTAGGATTTACTATGGATTCCGCGTATACCGCAGCATAACCTCTGATATCAATCTCCCCGGAATTCAGCTTGTCCAAGCCCACAAAATCCACCTCTACCCCCATTGTCGGTAGGAATCTTGAGAAGAAGAGGAACGTCTCTCCGTAGAGCTCCCTGATTGCCAAGATCCTGTCACCCTTCCTGAGGAAAGAGAGCATGACAGTGGTTATTGCACCCATTCCAGATGAGAATGAGAGAGCACTGTCCACTGAATCCAGCGAGGCATATTTAGCTTCCAGGGACTGCAGTGTAGGATTTCCCCATCGCGTATACATAAAAGGCTCGTTTCTTGTATGGTCGATGTAAGCCTGTGGTTCAGGATTTGGGTTGAAGAATGTTGACGTTTCGAATATGGGGGTGGTGACGTTCCCCACTCTCCTGTCCCTGAACTCCCCCTCCTGGACCGCCCGCGTGTTGAATCCTCTCTTCATGAAAGGATATAATCGGGTGAGATATTTAAATAACGTTGCGGTTCCTAGAGATACACCGTTCATCGCTTTACATTCTTCAAATCGGAACTGTGGACCTAGTGAGACGGTTGTCCTCTAACTTATAGACAAAGACGTAGGCGAGAGAGGAAACGAGGATCCCGGCAAACACGTATCTGTACCTGTAATCGTACTGCGATGTGAAAATGAAAAGGCTGTAATACCCTATGAACTCCAGACCAACGTATCTCAACAGGAAACCTATGGTGCTTGCCGTCATGAAGGAAGAAAACCTCATCTTCAGGGTGCCTGCGGAAAAAGATGCTACACTGTAGAAGAAAGGTACGAATGTTGAAAGGAATATTGAAAAGTTCCCGTGGTGGCTCATCCAATCCGTTGCCACAGAAAGGCTTTCCTGCGGGACCCTGAGATGAGATAGGATTCTCCTGAGAAGGCGCGAGCCGGCGTAAAATCCGAGGAGAAATTCTACCGGAATAACCGCACCAGCTACGCTCGCCAACAGGACGATGGCAGGATTAAAAAGACCGATTGAACAAAGATATCCGTAGAATGGAAGAAGCACATAGTCCGGGATGGGAAGGAGGAAAATGCTGACGAAAATTCCGAGGTATCCTGCAAGCACGTCGCTGAATGGAATGTATATCTTTGATCTGTGATAGGATTCCAGTGAATAGAAGTGATAGTAGCCGTTCAGGATGGCGATGGATGAAAGCAGCGCCATAAGCAAGGCTAAGGTGAGCCCGTAATACCAGTACTTATGCATTCTTGTGGCAACAGACCCGCTGCTCCTCAAGGAATTCATCCGTCAGCTGTTATCCGTTGGTCTAATTAATAATTTCTTTGCAGTTTCGCCGCTGAGACTCTTCTTCAGGACCACAATTATGTTGCGAGTTGCCGTGTGAGTTTGGAGGAGTTCAATGAGTTTCACACTTTGCATTCCGCTGCGGCGGTTGGTTCCTATATTTCATGTTCGTCTTAAGCACTCTGAACTTTGACTAACACTCCTTGACTTGAAAAATAGCATTAAATAATTGTAACGTCTCTATATGATGATCATTATGACGGAGAAACCCACGATCAATTATGGATTAGAAGGAGTTTATGTTGATGAAAGCTCCATTTCCTTGGTTGATGGCCTGAACGGAAAACTTTGGTACAGAGGCTATGCCATTGAGGATCTGGCCGATAGATCAAACTTTGAGGAGGTGACGTACCTTCTCATCTACGGGAAGCTGCCAACGAGGCAGGAATTGGATTCATTCGGGTCAAAGCTTGCGGAGAAGATGAGCCTGCCACCGGAGGTGATTGACACGATAAAATTCATGGCCGGCAGGACGCATCCAATGGATGTGATGAGGACAGCAGCATCCATGCTGAGCATGTACGACGGCGAACCTATGAACAGGGAGAGGGATGCAACCATTGACAAGATTCTCACCCTTCTGGCCAAGCTACCGCTGATTGCCGCGGCAACCGGACGATTCAGGAAGGGTCTTCCCCTTATTAGTCCAGACAAGAATCTTTCAATACCCTCCAATTTCCTTTATACCCTGACGGGAAAGCGGCCGAATGACTTTGATGCGAAATTGATAGACCTGATGTTCATCCTTCATGCCGAGCATAGTACCAACGCATCCACCTTCTCTGTCCTCGTAACAGCCTCAACCCTTGCAGATATTTATTCAGCGGTTACAACGGGCATTGGAACGCTGAGAGGGCCGCTGCACGGGGGCGCTGACGAGGCTGCCCTCAAGATGATGTATGCTATCGGGGATCCCGATAACACAGAGAAATATATAGAGGAGGCCCTTGAGGGAAAGAAGAGAATCATGGGTTTCGGTCACAGGATATACAAGGTTTATGATCCAAGGGCCAAGATCGTCAGAAGGTATCTCGATGAAAGCCTTACTAGGGAGCCCACGGAAGAGGTGGAAACCCTTCTAAAAATAGCGCTAAGGGCAGAGAAGCTTATGATAGACAAGCTCGGCAAGACCAAGGGGATCTGGCCGAACATTGACTTCTTCTCCGGCCCTCTGTACAGGGTGCTTGGCATCGAAAGTGAACTCTTCACCCCCATCTTCGTCTCATCCAGGATGGCAGGATGGGGGGCCCATGTCCTCGAATACTGGAACAACAACAAGCTCTTCAGGCCGCTGGAATACTACTCGGGACCTGTGGGAAATAAGTACATTCCAATAGAGGAGAGGTAACGTCCTACAGCGAATAGCTGGCGACGAATGCACTAGTGAGGACCACGTTTACCGAGACGTTTCCCAGGGGATTCGAAAATACAATGTAATATGTCCCGGGAATGGCAGAAGCTGTGAACTGCGTACCGTTCGTGATCCCAGTGGAGAAGATGTACCCAAATATCTGGCCTGTGGCGAAGCTATCGTACTCGTTCAGCGCGAATATATACATTATCACGGGAAGCGATGAACGGAAGGAACCCTGGATTGCTGAGTCGTGGTGAAGATTCACTGTGATAACGTAGTAGCTGAAGGCTGGGACAAGTATCGCGGTACCGTTTTGAATGAGCGTGTCTGTGAAATAAGTAAGGTCTACGGATACTGTCCTCTCGTGCACCTGAAGGTGAATAGCGCCTTCCACAATAACCAACGACACTACCAAAACAACAGCAATAACAACCATGCCTCTCACCTTTCTTCTTATCCTGGCCCTATGGACAAGGTTGTCGTACTTATGAGAGGGCACCTGTAATAATCTGAAAATCAATATATTAATTTTTGTAATTTCCGGAATGAATATCAAAAACTGCAAGAATGAAATGAGGAAAATTCAATAATTTTGTGTCAAGGGTCTTCATCGTCCCTGGCTCTGGATTAAAACGGCCGGTCGACTTATCACAACCCTTCTCGGATGGTCTCTAAACGGATTCGCGGTGCTGTCGACAAGCATGTTCACAAAGGAACAATGATCTGAAATGCCTACTCAAGGTGACAGGTCAGGACAGAAATCGACAAGGGTAGGTGGGGATTCGAACCCCAATAGTCGGGATCTGCAGTCCCGTGCATAGCCACTCTGCCACCTACCCATCCTGGACAGCATGTTCTACTGAGTTATTGATTTTACTGAAATTCTTCGCTATGAGCTTCGCATCTTCATCCCCGTTTCTTATGTGCTCCATAAACTCCATCATGAAGGTTAGGTTGTGCACCGTAACAAGGTACTGAAAAGAGGGATCCTCATTTCTGTGCATCTCCCTTAGCTCAGCCCTGCTGTAGTTCTTGCAGGCCTCACAGGTGCACCTGTCGTCAATCGGGCCAAGATAATCCCTGTATTTTGCATTCTTGAGATTGATTGGGCCGTTTGTTGTTAAGGCAAAGCCGTGCCTTGCGTTTCTCGTTGGATACGTGGAATCAAATAAATCTACCCCCATGGAGGAGTATTGGTATATGGACTGAGGGTCGCCTACGCCCATGAGATATATTGGATACTCCCCTGGAATCAGAGGGATCGTTTCCCTAACCATCATGTCGGTGAGTTCCTTCGGTTCCCCTATCTTTAGCCCCCCTATAGCATAGCCGTCAAAGTCCAAGTTTGTCATGAGCCTGGCGCTTTCTCTCCTTAATTCCGTGATGAAGCCCCCTTGGATTATGCCGAATTTCTTCTGCCCTTGGATTTTCCTTTCAGAGAAGACCTTTCCCCATTCGTACGTCCTTCTGATAGATTTCCTTATCCTCTTCTCGTCATCCCCATATGAGGGGCAGTCATCAAGCATCATTGCCACGTCCGATCCTATCTTGGCTTGTATTTCTGAACTGAAATCCGGGGTGACAACGACCCTCTCGCCAGACTTCCTGTCGTGGAACGTGATCCCCCTGTCATCCACCTTGACCAGGTCCTTCTTGATGATCTGAAATCCGCCAGAATCTGTGAAATAGCTTCCAGAGAAGCCTGTGTAGCCGTTGATTCCTCCTGCCTTTTCTATCGTGTCCATCCCCGGAGATATGACAAGATGGACTGAGTTCGATATCAGCGCCTTCACGCCTAGAGAATTAACGATGTGCATCGGTACTGCCTTCACGAAACCCCTCGTTGCAACTGGCAAAAAAGCTGGGAGCTCCAGCGTTCCTCTCGACAGAATCAGTTCCTTTGCTCTCCCCATCCCAACTGGATGATTTCAACGTAATATATGTTTACAGAAATTTCGTTTTGGAATAGCATCTCTCGCAGTAGTAACTGCCGGCCCTGTATATGAGGTTCTCGGAGAACTCGTGACAGGAATCGCATATCCCATGGATCCCCTTAACTATGCCCTCGTTCCTGTCCCCCATTATGCCCCTCGTTATCTCTATTAGACCAGGGCTTATCCTCACGATGTCGTTTTCTGTTAGGAGGCCAACAACCTTCCCTCCTCTCCTGACCGGAAGCCTCCTTATCTTCCTCTTCCACATAATCTCCGCCGCAATTTCGAGGGGGCTGTCTGCATCCACATAAATCAGGGGGGAGGACATGATCTCTCTCACCTTCACCCCAGCAGGGTCTAGGCCCTCGGAGGCAACCTTAGTAACTATATCCCTCTCTGTCACGATGCCTATATACTCTCCCCCTTCTTGGATGAGGAGGGAGCTGACACCCTTCTCCTTCATCACTTCTGCCGCTTCCCTCACCGTCAAGGACGATAGTACTGCGATCGGACTCCTGGACATGACTTCTGAAACGGAAATGAAGCTCATCATTTCACCTCCAGAATTTTCTCCCCCCCGTCCGTTATGACAAAAGGCCTCTTCATCCTGAGAAGGTCTTCAATGGCCTTAACTCTCTTTTCCATGTATTCCTCAAGCTTCCATCTGTCCCCCTTGCCCCGCTGCATCATCACGGATGCGTCGATGTAGAGATATGCCTGCATCCTCACCTTGAACGAAAGGTCCTTGTCCAGGGTTCTCACGTCAATCTCCATCTCAATTCAAATACTGTAAGCACAGATAATAGCTTTTCCTATAGT